>CALKXY010000052.1 GCA_938003545.1 uncultured Caulobacterales bacterium | reverse complement strand
ACCGCAGCACGTGTTTTCATAGGGTAATCTCTTATTAGTCAGAAGTTATGTGGAGGGCTTGCCAGCAGGAATATGCCCCTGCTCTACCCATTGATCAAAAATGTTCAAAACTGTTTCGCAAAATATCTCATCACAGAGATGCGCATCCAGTTCATGAAGCTCTGTATTTTTCGGCATGTTCGCAACAAAGGCGTCCGCATATTTTGACATCGTATTGGGGTCATGCATCGGCTCACCTTCTTTGTCCCAAGCATGGATACCGTGACGCGGTAGCACAAAGGCCGTCGGGCCATTCGCGTCCGAAATGCGAGAGCAGATCAATTCCGCTGTTTCTATGCGCTCTTCTGCCGTCGTCGCAACTGATGCGATTAGACGATTATGTGCGTGGTAGTCACGGCCTTTGAATTTATCAGGAATGTCACCCCATGTCGCAATATCGACCATATCGGATGCTCCTGGGGCAAGAATTTGTGGAATACTATTCTTGCCCGCATTGGTGAGGCGGTTTTCACCTGCCGTCAAAACGCCGCCATGGGCAGCGTTTGACAACTCACACAAAGCTAAATCCATAACGCAACAGAAATAATTTTGTTCCGCCAATCGCTCAATCGCCATACCGCCCATACCCGTGGCATGGAAGACTGCGACCTCATAACCGCGTTTTTCCAACGCGGGCGACAGCGTTTTCATGTAAGGTAAACATGATGACCCGAGCGAGCTCATGCCAACGACAGGACGTTCATTCGTCGGTTTCTCAACCGCGCGCGCTGCGCCTGCCACAGCGCCTGCCGCTTGGCTCAGGACAGCTTTACACGCCGCATTGAGACCGTAAAGACCGCCAGCCCAAAGGATCATCATGATATCCGGAGACAGACGTTCAGCCGCAATTGTTGGAGAAAAAGCGATCGTAGATACGACGAATTTCGGTACACCAATCGGCAGAACAGCAGCACAATCCAAAGCGAGATCGGTACCCATAGAGCCGCCAAGCGCGATCATGCCATCAATCTTACCTTCGGCATAAAGTTTAGCCGTCAGCGCAGAGGCTCCCTGCGCCATGAGCGTCATCGCCGAATTTTCATCGCCGCTATCTATAATCGCCTGAATGGTTGTATCGGCATGATTAGCCACGTCTTCATTTGTGTAGGCGACTGGGAAGCTGGCAGGCTCCAAAACGCCCACATCCATAATCACGGCATCCACATTCAATGCATTAATCCGGTTCTCCAGATATTGCATTTCCTCTGACTTTGTATCGGCCGTTCCGATAACAAGAATGACTGGTTTAGACGCCATGACTGCCCCCTAATTCTCTTCTTTTTAGTTTTAAAATGAATGGCGTAATCATCATGAATGACAACAACGCCAAAATACCGGAAACGGTGATAACGGGGCCATAGCCGCCAGTTTTATCGAGAACTGTTGCAGCGATAGCAGGCCCAATGGCCATGCCGATAAATTGTAGCGGAATAGCGAAACGCATAATTGCACCACTGGACTGGCGAGAGGCGATAATTGCAAGCAATAAAGGTTGCCCCGCATTCCAGCAAAATTGGAACACGGCATTAAGTAGCAAGAAAACGCCGAAGGCTATATCTAGTTTAAAGGCAAATATGCCGATAATGCCTGCTGTATAAATCACGATTGCGAGCCATCGATGCCGTACACGAGATGCCAGAAAAGAAATCGTTAAGGCACCAGCAACCCCGCAGAACTGAGTAATAGATAAGACGCTTATGACTTGCGTATCATCCAAACCATTCCCGCCCCCAATGGAGAACATGTAGGTAAACACGCCCATATAGGCGATAAAGAATAACAATACAGACCCCAGGGCAAGCAAACCCATTGGTGAAAACAACTTTCCTGCAGCATCGGCTCCATCAGCCACTCGCACTTCCTTATGATCGGAGGTGACGAAACGTGATGCAATCATACAGATCGCCAAAATAGTCGTGAAAACCCAAAGCAAAGCCTTATATCCACCTGCCTTAAATATAAGTGGCAAAACAGCAAAACCGACGGCGCTGAATCCAATGACGCAGGCAATCAACCACCCATAATTTCGCCCAGGTTTTTGAGTATTGGCCAATGACGCAAAGCCAACTGCCGTAATCAATCCGCCCCCCACACCTGCGAGACTTCGAAGAGGTAAGAGATTGCCTTCATTCCCCATAAAAATGGTCAAGAGGTTTGCCGCGATAAGGAGGGCAATCGCCCCGCCCATGACCCGTTTCCAATCAATCAAAGTCGCAATCAAAGCAAAAAGTACCGTGCCCGCAGTTAAGCCGAACAACTCTGCTGCCATGATATAGCCTGCCTTAACCTCGCTAATTCCCATAAAGCTGACAAGGCCTTCAACGAAACCTGGTTGCATCGTTATTGGAATCCCGACGACCATCGTCGGAATGATGGCCGAAAAAATACTGATGATTTTGTCACGCGAATGAATGGATGTTTGCACGATGAACCGCCTATCTAATCAAATAAAACTGGCGCTTCACGTTGGACAAATTCAGTCGCCCCAGCGTCGCCTAAAATTTCTTTTGCTATCTTATGCCCCGAAAGGATAGCGGCCTGTATTGTTCCAGGAGACAAGCAGTCTCCAGCGCAATGAAGGTTCAACTCCGCCGCCCCCTCATGCCCCTTCAACGCGTCATATAAGGACGTATCGGCATTCCGAGACGTCACAAGCAGAATACCTTCACATGTAATGGGGGACGCAATCGCGCCCGTGTCTGCCATTTCGAGCGAGACCTGACTTCCTGCAACCTGCGTGATGACCTGGTTTGGACGCAAGACCACGCCCAACCCATGTAACCGCGTCAAAACTTGAGACTGCTCTAATGTGAAACCTGTCCAAGCAGATATCGTTGTTAGCGGAGACACGATTGTCACCTCATGACCATTACGGGCAAGTTGTTCGGCCAATACACCGCCGAGGTAATTATGCTCATCATCATAAATCAGTATGGAGTTAGGCAGCTCAGTTCCGTTGAACACATCCTCTGGCGTAAAAATATTGGCTGACGTTAAAGCGTCAATTGGCCTGAAATTCGTACTACCCACGCCATCTTTTCGCCAGCTCGATCCTGTCGCAACAACGACATTGTCTGCACCGAACTCAAGAACATCATCGGCGCTTAAAAAGCTATCCATATAGATTTCAACATTGGGTTTTTGCTGCAACATATAGATACGATGATCCGCCGCGCGGGACCAAGCCGCCAAGCCTGACAATTTAGATTCCTTGATCACCCGTCCGCCAAGTGTGGTCGAGGCTTCGCTTAACACGACATTATGCCCTGCTTTTGCCAAGACCAAAGCACATTCAAGACCTGCAGGACCCGCACCAATAACGAGAGACGTTTGCTCTGTTGCTGCCGGTTTGACATATTCTGGATGCCATCCCCTGCGCCACTCCTCGCTTATGGTTGGGTTTTGCGTACATTTAATCCGGCATGAATAAGCATCATAAGACACACACACATTGCACCCGATACACTCGCGAATTTCCTCCAAACGACCTTCTTTGATCTTATTCGGCAAGAAGGGATCCGCAATGGATGGACGCGCGGCACCAATCAGGTCGTATTTTCCTTTTTTAATCAAAGAGACCATTTTGTCTGGCGAGGTATAGCGACCAACGCCCACAACGGGCTTTGTCGTAAGCGATTTGACCCAACCGGTATAAGGCTCCTGAAAGCCCTCTTCTTCAAAACGCGAACTAGAAGAATCTCGACTCCAGCCGCCCACATTGACGTCCCATAAATCAGGAAGTTCGGCCAACATACCAATAAGGTCGCGGGCTTCATTCTTCTCTGTCAGAGGGTTATTATCGTTAAATTCATGAACAGCCAAACGAACAGCCACAGCGCATTTGTGTCCAACAGCTTCCTTCGTATCCTGAATAACCTCTTTCAAAAATCGAGCACGGTTTTCAAGCGAGCCGCCATATTCGTCAGTCCTGAAATTGTAACGCTTCGACAAAAAATGCGATAAAATAGAAGCGTCATGACTGGCATAGACGTAAATAATATCAAATCCGGATTCCATTGCCCTAATGGCAGCATCCCGGTGGCGCTTCCTTAGGTCGCGAATATCTTGTAAATCCATAGCTCTAGCTTGGACCGGAACAACGGGCTTCAAGATCGGTAACGCCGACGGCCCTAAAACAGGCTCGCCTGTAGAGAGGTTCCGCGACCGCATTCCAGTATGCCCAATTTCAATAGCCGCCAAAGCACCAAGCTTATGCAAACGGTCAACCAAGACCTTATTGACATCTATTTCTTGCGTTCCCCAAAACGTCTCGACGGGCAAATTAGAGAGGCTGGAGCTGGGATCTATTTCCGCGAGCTGAGTTGAGACAACGCCCCATCCACCTTCAGCTTTTGTCGTTCGAATGGCGATAGAGCCATTCGGCTCTAAGGAACTATGCCCCGTTGCGTGAGGCACGGCATAAAATCTATTCTTCGTTTTAACAGGACCGATTTGGACCGATTCAAACAATATATCATATGCAGATCCAGACATGCGCGTCACACTCCCCTTCGCATTTATTGCGGAATATGTCATTTGATATGACAATATTGTTTCGTTGACAACGAAATTATGATGAAGTTTATTGTAACTGTCAACGCGAGGAAAAACGATGAGCAACAAATGGATCTTCACTGCGAGATGCAAAGATAAAGCTGGAATCGTAGCGGCAGTAACCTCTCACTTATATGACTGCGGCTTCTTTATTGAAGAAGCGTCTCAATTTGGCGACCGGAAAACTAAACAGTTTTTCATGCGATTGCAGCTTACAAACGATCACACTGGCGCGGGAGACAATATAAATGAATCGTTTTCAGAGATTGCAAAAAAATTCCAGATTGACTGGAATATATATCAAGCTTCCTCGCGCCCTAAAGTCCTGCTCATGGTTTCAAAATTTGAGCACTGCCTCAGTGACCTGCTCTACCGCTACAGAACCGGAGAATTAAATGCAGACATCACAGGCATTGTGTCCAATCATGAAACTTTAAAGCATTTAGCCGAGCGCGCAGGCGTTCCATTCCATCACATACCCGTCACGAAACAGACTAAGCCTGAAGCAGAAGCGAAACTCACAAAAATCATTGAAGACACACAGACGGAACTCATCGTTCTTGCACGCTACATGCAAGTTTTGTCGTCTGAAATGTGCGCGAAATACCCAGCCCAAATCATCAACATTCACCATAGTTTTTTACCCAGTTTCAAGGGCGCAAAACCTTATCACAGAGCGCATGCCAGGGGCGTAAAACTCATTGGCGCAACGGCGCATTATGTAACACCAGACTTGGATGAAGGCCCCATCATTGAGCAAACTATTGAACGCGTAGATCACAGTAAATCAACGAAGGATTTGATTGCCATTGGCCGCGACGTGGAATCACGCGCACTGGCAAAGGCTGTTAAACTTCACATTGACAGGCGTGTATTTCTGAACGGCATGAGAACGGTGGTATTTCCATGATTTTATCCAGCAAAAACATCCATGACTTGATCGACGCTAGACAAGAGGGATTCTCGCTAGAACGTCCCTTTTACGAAGACGACAAGATATTCAAAAGAGATATGGAAAAACTGGTTGGCGAAAGGTGGGTGCTGGCTGACCACGCTTCACGCATTCCAAATGTTGGTGACTACTTCCTTTTCGAAATCGGTAAAGAATCCATAATCGTTATACGTAGCACGACGTCAAAAATAGAAGCTTTCTTCAATGTCTGCCGCCACCGCGGATCACAATTATGCAGCGAAGCACAGGGAAATAAAAAACGACTGACCTGTCCCTATCATGCCTGGACCTATCAATTGGACGGCACATTACGGCCACCTCCTCAAATGCCGCAAGAGTTCGATCCGTCCCTGTTTAGCCTTCACGCTTGCCATATTAAAGAATTTAACGGCTTTGTTTTTCTATGCCTTTCCAAAGGCACACCGCCTGATTTCGAAGAAGAATATGGCGGGTTTTCTGAGACTTTAAATTTTCATGGTTTCAAAAATGCGAAAGTGGCAGCGCGTCGACAATACCCAAATGCGTGTAATTGGAAACTTGTCGTTGAAAATTTCTTAGAATGTTATCACTGCGCACCGGCTCATGCCGAATATTGCAGTGTTCATTCTCGTGACCAATTGCTCGCCCTTGGCGCAGGGCCGGGTTCAGGCAGCGAGGCCGCTGTTGCCAAATATCAACCCATAGTAGATGCATGGAACACCAAGGCAAAATCGCTAGGCCATCCCACGAGCATGATTGACCGAGACGAAACTTCTTTGGATATGGCGCAGCTTGTCCGCTTACCTGTCAATGATAGGGATTACCAATCTGAGACAAAAGACGGACACCCCGCTTCCAAAATCCTGATGGGGCAATTCAAAACCTTCGACAACGGAATTACGTCAATCTCATTCAATCCGCTAGGCTATGTTTTAGCCTCAAATGATTTTGCTATGGTCGCACGTTTCACGCCGCGCACGGCAACGGAAACCGACATTGAAGTGCTTTGGTTGGTCGATGAGACTGCCGTTGAAGGCGAAGATTATGATGTCGAAAACCTGATGTGGGTTTGGGATGTTACGATCAAGCAAGATAAAATTATAACGGAAGCCAATTATGCTGGCATCAAATCAAGCCGCTATCAACCGGGTCCATACTCGACCCAAGAAGCGCGCGTTGAGACATTTATAAAATGGTACATCAACGGCATACGTTGACACTGAAATGAAAACACAGATGAGCCGCCAGTGCAGTTTCGGGATCACAATGAAATGAATTTTGGTATTGATCAGTCCCTTTCATTCCACCCCATAGGGATTGCTGTCATTATCGTTTCTGATACCCGAACACTCGATACCGACACATCAGGTGCTTTGCTCAAAGCACGCATAGAATCCGCAGGACACAACCTCTCAGACCGAGTCATAATTCCTGATGACGTAGAGATCATTCGCAAAACGGTTCAGAGATTTATCGACGACCCGAATGTCAATGCCATCATAAGCTCTGGCGGAACGGGCCTCACGGGACGGGACGTAACACCAGACGCCGTTGAGCCCCTGTTTGATAAAACGATAGAGGGATTTTCAGTCCTTTTTCATCACATCAGCTTTCAGACAGTTGGCCTGTCTACAATCGCATCTCGCGCGATTGCGGGTGTATCAAAAAACACATTTATATTCTGCCTGCCAGGTTCAAATGGGGCTGTAAAAGATGGTTGGGATAAGATAATTTCACAACAGTTCGACAGTCGCTATCGCCCCTGTAGTCTTGTTGGTCTTATCCCGAAGCTGTCAGAAAGAGAGAAAAACGACGAGGATTCCACACAGTGATTTCAGTTGATGATGCTCTCAACTTACTGTCCTCGGAGGCTCCAAATTGGGAAACCGAAATTGTTTCCCTTGAGCACGCGGTTGGGCGTTACTTATCAAACGATCTAACAGCGCCTTTCAACCACCCCTCCTTCTCCGTCTCGGTCATGGACGGCTACGCCTGCAAGAAAGCAGACAATGACCTAAAATTGACCGTTGTGGGGGAATCTCGCGCAGGCAAGCCCTTTCAGCCAAGGCTTGAAAAAGGCCAATCCGTCAGAATTTTTACGGGTGCCGTATTGCCGGAAGGTGCGGACTTTATTGAAATTCAGGAGCATGCAGAGCGTGATGTTGATACAGTATGGTTCAAAGAATTATCTGAAAATCGCAATTATATTCGACCCACTGGCGGAGACTTTGAAAAAGGGCAAATGTTACTTAAGAGGGGTCATCAAATTTCTCCTGCAGATATTCTCACCTTAGCAAGTTGCAATCACCCCAATATAGCCGTCAAAAAACATCCCTGCGTGGCAATATTGCGTGCGGGCGACGAGCTAAGGCGTGTCGGCTCAACGTTAGATCACCCTGGCCTAATCATTGATGCAAACGGGCCAGGAATCATGGCCCTTCTCAAATCATGGGGCTTCGCCGCAATCGACCTCGGTATTGCGACGGATGATTTAAAAGACATTCGCTCTCGTATTAAAAACTGCAAAGCAGACATTATTATTCCAATCGGCGGAGCCTCCGTCGGAGACTATGATTTAATGAAACCGGCCTTTGTCGCCGAAGGGTTTGAGACCGCCTTTGAGAAAATTTCTGTTAAACCCGGGAAGCCGACATGGCTGGCTAGGCGTGGAAAACAACGTGTCTTAGGATTACCTGGAAACCCGACGTCGGCTTGGGTCTGCGCACATCTTTTTTTAAAACCGCTCTTAGGATTTAAACACGCGAAACGACACTATCCGCTCGCCGTCGGCTTGCCTGCAAACGGAAACCGTGAAGCCTACATAAGGGGTCAGTTTACAGCAGACGGATGCATTCAACCGTTAGCGGTACAAGATAGCGGGATCGTTACCCCCCTCTCCGCTACGGAGTTATTCATTCGGCGCAAAGTTAAGGCTCCGTCCGTTCAAGCCAAAGAAATTGTTGAATGCATATTGCCAGACGTTCACCATTTCGATTTCAAATAATCATCCAAATCTTCAGGCGTGTTTATATTTCTAAACCCTTCTGAATTTTCCCAAATAACGGGCACTGAATCACAAGCCTTGGCGATAAATTTCAACGCGTAAGTATTATCAGTTGAATGGCTGGACCAAAACCTCTCAAGATCAACTATGCGCCACCATGCGTAAACGGGATGCAATCTTTGCCCATCGGATGCGACAGAACTATGACTCAGAGAAAAAAGACGCGAGAATAGGTCTCGCGGGAAATCTGGTCCATCAACGGGTACTGTAAAAAACCCTTCAACTTTACCTGTCAGATGACTGCAGCATGCATAAAGCGCCGCAACAGGGCCTTCGGGTCCGCGAGGTAAATCAGGTATAACGTCTGCATTCAATCCGTAATTTTGAGGGCCAGAAATATAGACATCATGTGCCTGCTCGCGAAGCGTCTCATATATAACATCAATTAAACGGTCCGAATGCACAAGAATTTTTGCCTTGTCTTCTCCATTCATACGAGAGGACTTTCCTCCCGCCAGAATAACGACGGGGTGGCCTATAAAAACCTTATTCTCCAATACCTTATTCTCCACTATAGGTGACCTTGTCATTTTCTGGTTCCAAAATAATGAACAGAGATTGAGATTGATACTGAATCGACCTCATTTTGCCATCTCCTGTCCCGCCATTTGTATAGCAAGAAGTCAAGCAAATCACTTAGGGGGACTAAGGAACGAAGAGGTTAGCTGAATTTTACCTATACATTCCAAAGGCTTACGCTCTTTGCAATGTCAGAAAAATGGTGCGGCCGAGAGGCGTCAATACTTATAGTAAAATATAATTATTTCAGGGAGTTAAGTAGCCCGTGACGAAGCCAATGTTACACAATGTGTTCGCAATTTGTTACACGAAATTTGGGTGATTTATCCCCTTAGCGGACGTTAGCCGAGACCTAATCTGGGCGATCGGAAAACGTTCAACCACGTCAGCTTTAGCGGGGCGCGGATAACCTGAAATCTAGTCATTGGTCCGTTTTTCAAACCCTTTTACGGCCTTTAAGTAAGCTAAACTTAGCAAGGGTTTTATCTCTGAGAAGGACTCATGAGTTGGGTTTAAAATCGCGACCCATCCCATCCAACCATAAATTGGGTGGGGCATAAGAATATTAAGAGCTGTAAAATCCCATGGTCCTTTGATGATCTGACCTTTTGCGGGCCGTTTAGGTTTTCCTCCGAACAACTCAGTGAATTGTTTTTCTGGTAGCCCAAAATTGAAACGGTAAACATCTGCACGATTGATATTAGAGCCCTTATCATTATCACCATCTTTTTCTTTTAATGTGCAAAAATATGTCCCTCTCGGCAGTCGGTCATTTGGGTTAAAAAAGAAACTTGTTTCACCCCATGAATTTACACAACTTACCCCTTCAAACTCTTTGAGTATATATCCACTTAAGGCCTTCGGAGTCAGTGACATCCGTCTATCGTCCCCACAGGGTTCCATAGGCGGCAATATCTACACGGTCTATATAGGCGAGTAGTTTTGGCCGGCTTTGGACATATTGGCTAAGCGGCGTGTTGAATATATCACTCCTTGTGTTTGATAAAAACGCATAGGCGCTAGCGTCTAATTCGCGTGGCTTATGATCGAGCATGAAGTCCTTGTCACCAAGTTGAGCTTCCAGGGCTTTCACATCAGTTAGCCCCAAGGCGTAAATTTCGGCCTCTGTGTGCTTGGAGACGCCCTGCGCCTGAGCGACTTTCTCCATGTCTTTATAGATTTTCTTCGTAATGAAGCCCCGCAATGGTTTGGGAATAGCTCCGAACCACGTTTGCGTTAGCAGAGCACGATGATCAGGTTTCACCCAACGCGGATAAATCATAGCGGCCCAATAATAACGCTCGGCGAGCATGACAGACATAGCATGACTGATGGCCCTCTGTTCACCGCTTAAGCCTTCTCCCAGAGGATCGCCATATTGGGCTTTCAAATGAGTGATGATGAGCTCAGAATCCCCCATCTCAACCCCATCACTCACAATGTATGGCATCTTCGCTTTTGGGGCTTGGCGCGGATCCATGATTTCATGGCGGGAATGCTCAATGCCTGCAAGCGCGATATAAGTCTCGAGTTTGAGGCAGAACGG
>CALKXY010000051.1 GCA_938003545.1 uncultured Caulobacterales bacterium | reverse complement strand
GTTCTTTCGGACACGGGACAGGTAGGCGCCTCACCTTCTAGTACCGAGAGACGGTGGGTCTGAGCGTTTTGGTGTGAGAGCCAAAGAGGTGCCGGGACTTTTGGAGTGAGAGCCGACCGCCTTGTCTAATGGCATGACTTGCGGGGACAAACAGGCCGCTGCATCAAAAACTGCTGCCGCGTGGCTGTGCATTTGATTTACAACCAAATGCGCTCGGTCTTTGCGTAAAACAACTTTTCTATTTTGGTATTCCATCGTGAATATCGACCACGCGGACTGTCCCATTTCATTGGACATCGCATATTTCGGTAGCCGCCCCAAAATACCGAGGAGCGGCTGTAAGCGAACGCGCTTGCCTAGTCGCGAAGTAATTCATTCACGCCTGTTTTCGCACGCGTTTTGGCATCGACGGTCTTGACAATGACAGCACAAGCGAGGCTGTGTGTTCCGTCTTTGCTTGGCATCATGCCGGGTACAACGACGGAATAAGCTGGGATTTCGCCAAATGTAATTTCGCCTGTCATGCGGTTATAAATTTTTGTGGATTGGCTAATGAAGACACCCATCGCAAGGACGGCCCCTTCGCGGACGATCAAGCCTTCGACGACTTCTGAGCGTGCGCCGATGAAGCAATTATCTTCGATGATGGTTGGGTTGGCCTGCAATGGTTCCAACACGCCGCCAATGCCTGCGCCAGCACTGATGTGGCAATCTTTGCCGACTTGCGCACAAGAGCCAACAGAGGCCCATGTGTCGATCATTGTCCCTGCGCCCACATGTGCGCCAAGATTAACATAGCTCGGCATCAATACTGCGCCGGGCGCGATATAAGCGCCGCGCCGTACAGCTGCGGGCGGGACAACCCGAAATCCAGCTTTTGCAAAATCGGCGTCTTCCCAGCCAGAGAATTTAGATGGAACTTTATCATACCAATTTCCATTGGCCGGACCGCCCGTCATGATCTGGTTTTTTTCTAATCGAAACCCAAGGAGTACGGCTTTTTTCAGCCATTGATGCACGACCCATTCGCCCGTTTCTGATTTGGACGCGACCCGAAATGTACCATTATCTAGGCCGGCAATTGCAGTTTCTACGGCGTCTCGCATTTCACCCTTTGTGTCAGGTGAAAGCGCGGCGCGATCGTCCCAAGCGGCTTCAATGGCGGTTTCGAGTTGTGTCGAGTTCATGGCGAATATCCTGTGAAAAGCGGGCGCAACATAGTCGCGGACGCTCAGACGTCAATGCTCAGGCGTTAATATATGAGGAGGAAGTGAAGACGTTCGGTATCTATAGGGCCGGTTTAGGCTGCGCGGCTTCGGTCATGATTGAATCCAGCGTTTCATTAATTTTACCAAGGCGTTTATCTTGGTCGATAACGCCATATTGACGCACCGTTGTAGCAACGTCCGAACGATGCAGATGAACCTCGCCCTGCGCTTCGTGAATGAGGATTTTCATTGGTAGTTCCAAGCCGAGTTTCGGCTCTGCTATCATCAAAGGTGTACCTGCTTTTGGATTGCCAAAGATAAATAACTTGGACCGCCCAATGTCTTCGCCAACGGATTTTGCACCTTCGCCGTGGTCAACAACCGTGAACAGCTTTAACTTGCGAGCGGTAAGACTATTGCGCAACCGATTTTCGGTAGCGTCGAAGGTTTCCGTAGATGTCACAGTCAGCACAGTGGGGGCTGCGAGGGTAGAGGTCTCTGGCCCGCACCCAACTAAAGCAGAGGCAACTAAGCCAGCGGTCGAGAGTTTTGAAAATGTAGAGGCCATGGACAGGTCTTTCACAAGAATATGCGATTTTAATTAGGCGTCTCTTATTTTCACGAGAGAGGTTTGACCAGCATCAGATGCAAAGCCTCCAGAAAACGTGATCGATCTCGCGCGGAAAATGGGGCGGGTCCTCCGAGTGTTGGCTGTTCTGCCCCTGCGCGCAGATCGGCCATAATCGCGCGGACGGCAATTTGGCTTCCGATTGTATCAAATGTCATGGGCTTACCCGTCGAGGCGAGAACTCGCCCGCCAGATTTCAATACGCGTTCTGCTAGCAAAATGTCTGAGGTGATAACAATTGAATGTGTATCAACGGCTTCGGCGATATAATCATCTGCCGCGTCAAAACTATCATCAACAAGACGAAATGTGAATCCTGGTTCTTTGGGGACGCGGATGAATTGGTTGGCGACAACTGTCACAGGGACCGAATGACGGCGCGCAACACGATAGGTTTCATCCCGAACAGGACAGGCGTCAGCATCGATATAAATATGGTAACTCATTTGCGTCTGATACGCTGGGTCTGGTCATTATCGCAAGAGACAGATATGGCGCAACGATGAATGCTTCCGCAACAGATGAAGACCGCTTCGCCGCCTTTCGGCATAGCGCGTTTAAACGTTATTTCTGGGCGCGCTTTATTACGTCCTCCGCTGCGCAAATCGTATCCGTCGCGGTCGGGTGGCAATTATGGGAACAGACGAAAAACCCGCTGTTCTTGGGACTAATTGGCTTGGTGCAATTTCTGCCCGCGCTGCTGTTGGTGCTGGTCACGGGGCTGGCGTCGGATCGGTTAGGTCGTCGGCGCGTCATGGCAGCAGCAACAACATTGGAAATGATCTGCGCGGCTGCAATTTTGACCATGGCCGTGACGGGGAATTTCTCGCCTATCCTTGTGTTGAGTGCATTGACAGTTTTTGGAACGGCGCGCGCATTTTACACGCCCGCGTCCTCGTCATTGGTTGTCAATGTTGTGCCCAAATCTGATTTTGCGAATGCCATCGGATGGGTTACGTTGACGTGGCAATTGGCGTCGATTGTCGGTCCTGCGGCAGGTGGACTGCTTTTTGGAATTTCAGGTCCAGTCGCTTATGGCGTCGCGGCAATCATGTTCGCAATTTCAACAGTTTTAATTTTGACGATCCCCAAACCTAATCAGGATATGGAAACCGACCGAACCAGTTGGTCGATGATTTTGGGCGGGTTTAATTATATTTGGAAAGAAAAGGTCGTGCTGGGCGCAATCTCGCTCGACATGTTCGCGGTGCTGCTAGGCGGTGCTGTCGCGCTTCTCCCGATTTACGCCAGCGATATATTGAATGTCGGTGTTGTCGGATTGGGCCTATTACGCGCAGCACCTGCTGTCGGAGCGGTCATCATGATTGCGTGGCTTGTGGCGTTCCCTGTGCGTAACCATGCAGGAACAATCCTACTCTTGAGTGTTGCAGGGTTCGGTGCGGCGACGGCCGTGTTCGGTATTTCAACTTTGGCTTGGGTGTCTATTGTTGCTCTGATGTTCGTCGGTGCCTTTGATATGATCAGCGTCTATATTCGCGAAATCCTATTGCAGCTCTGGACGCCAGATCGCGTGCGCGGGCGCGTCAATGCGGTGAATGCCATCTTCCTCGGCGCGAGTAATGAGTTGGGCGAATTTCGCGCGGGGACAATGGCTACATTCTGGGGTGCGGTATTTACAGTCACCGCTGGCGGCGCGGCTGCCGTTGGTGTTGCTGCTTTATGGAAAGTTATCTTCCCAAAGATGAGTCAAACGCGAAAATTGGAAGCGCCTGATTTAGACTCAGGGTTAGGCGAGGGTTGACCGCACCCATTCAGGCACGAGTTCTGTCGCGGGACCGTGCCGCGCGTCATCAAAGGCTGCGCTGCCTTGCGACGGTTCTAGGTTCAATTCCAATGTCTGCGCGCCGAATGTATTGGCCAAATGCACAAACCCTGCCGCAGGATAAACGGCGCCGGATGTCCCTATTGAGACAAATAAATCGCAGGCTTTCACGGCGGTTTCCAACCTGCGCATTTGATAGGGCATCTCGCCAAACCAAACGATGTCGGGCCGTGGTCCGCCTCGCGTTTGGCAGGCGGGGCAGGGCGACTGCGGCGATAAATCTTCAACTTGTCGCCAGCGGTGATCGCAAGCGGAACAAAAGGCCGAGAGCAATTCGCCATGCATGTGGATGACATCACTGGAGCCGCCGCGTTCATGTAGATCATCCACGTTCTGGGTGATCAACGTAACCTGCCCCTTAAATTCGCGTTGCAGCTGCCCAAGCGCGACATGCGCAGCATTTGGTTTAACCGTTGAGAGGGCCGCGCGGCGGAGGTTGTAAAAGCGGTGGACCAATACAGGGTCTGCTTTGAATCCTTCTGGCGTAGCAACATGTTCAATGGGATGGTTTTCCCATAACCCGCCCGCATCACGGAATGTATCAATTCCGCTTTCGGCGGAAATTCCAGCGCCTGTTAGGATGACAATGTGCAATGGGTGGGTCATAATGTGCGTATGACATCTGTTCTCTTCGTTTGCCTAGGTAATATCTGCCGCTCTCCGACAGCTGAAGCTGTTTTCAGAGCGCGCGCTGCAGGGACGGATATTCACATCGACAGTGCGGGTACAGCCGCGTGGCATGCAGGCAAAGGGCCAGACCCTCGCAGTCGTGCCGAAGGCGAAAGTCGGGGCTATAGCTTCGCAGGTCAAACCGCGCGAAAGGTCCGTGTTCAAGATTTTTATGACTTTGACTATGTCCTTGCAATGGATGCCTCAAACCTATCGGATCTTAAGGCTATTTGTCCCAAAGACAGCACAACAAAGCTGTCTTTGTTTCTGCCAGATGGCGCTGATGTGCCTGATCCATATTACGGCGGTACAGATGGGTTTCGCGATGTGGTTGATTTGATAGAAGCCGCGTCGGACCATTGGCTCACGACGCTAGGTGGGATGGGGTAAAAAGCACAGTGGACACCCCCGCGCCAAAGGCTTAATCCGCATTTCAATATTTGTGCCGCTACGGCGTCACAAAGACGATTGTTCACGAAGGACACTTTACTCATGGCTGCAAACCCTGGTCTTGTTACCGTTTTCGGCGCCTCAGGTTTTCTGGGTCGATATGTTGTGCGTGCATTGACCGCGCGTGGCTGGCGTGTCCGCGCGGCGGTCCGTAATCCGCATACGGCGCATGAATTGAAAGTTGTCGGCGATGTTGGTCAAGTCCAATTGATGCAAGCGAATTTGCGGTTTCCAGCCTCTGTAGCGCGGGCTGTTGAGGGTTCTGATGCGGTGATCAATTTGGTCGGCGTATTGTTTGAAAGTGGTCGCCAGACATTTGAGGCCCTGCATGTAGGCGGCCCCGACGTCATTGGCGAAGCCTGCGCCGCAGCGGGGATTACTAATGTTGCCAGCGTATCAGCCATTGGCGCGAATGTAGACAGCAAGAGCGATTATGCGCGTACAAAAGGCGAAGGCGAAGCGGCCTTGCGCGAACATGTTCCGACGGCGGATATTTTGCGTCCGTCTATTTTATTTGGGCCAGAAGATGATTTCTTTAATCGCTTTGCTGGTCTCACATCCTTTGCGCCTGCGTTGCCTTTGATCGGCGGCGGAAAGACGACGTTTCAGCCTGTCTATGTTGAAGACGTCGCAAATGCTGTGGCGGTGTCCGTCACGCAAGGCTCGACAGGAGAGACTTTTGAACTAGGCGGGCCAAATACATATACGTTCAAAGAGCTGCTTCAATTCATTCTGGAGACGGTTGATAAGAAACGTATTCTCGCGCCCATACCTTGGTTCGCGGCCAATATGATGGGGTTTGGCGGCGAAATGTCAGGCGCTCTACCTTTCGTGAAGCCGTTCTTGACACGGGACCAAGTTGAAAACTTAAAAGTCGATAATGTCGTCTCAGATGATGCTAAAGGTTTTGAGGCTCTGGGTATTCGCCCTGAAACCATTGAAGCTATTGTTCCAACTTACCTCTCAAAATATCGTAAATATGGACAGTTTTACGAAAAACGAAAAGTAGTGGATGACGCAGCTTAAGCCAAAAATTATACTCGTTACCGGCGGAACAGGGGCCGGGAAAACGACATATGCACGAAAGCTCTGTGACGAGATCGGGGCGCTACGGTTCTCTATTGATGACTGGATGACAGGCCTATTCTGGATGGATGCCCCAAAAGATGGCGTAACATTCGATTGGGCGATGGAACGCATTGGCCGCGCAGAGAGGGTCATCCGCCAAACCGCCGAGGGCGTCTTATCGCGTGGGCTGTCGGTTGTACTGGATTTAGGTTTCACGAAATCTGACCACCGGAAAGCCTTTACGGATTGGGCCAAAGCCCTGTCTCACCCATGTGCAGTGCACTGGGTTGATGTTCCGCAGGATATTCGCTGGGCGCGGGTTGAAAGCCGTAATGTGGAAAAAGGCGAGACATTCGCTATGATGGTTACGCGCGAGATGTTCGATTTCATGGAAATGGAATGGGAAGCCCCATCAAATGAGGGTTTGCGTGGTAACGAATTGGTGATCATAGGCGATTGATTCAGCCCATTGGAGCGTAGCGGCCTCCCTGATAGATATGATCTAAATTAATCGGAGAGAGATTATGCGTAAAATTCTAACACTGACGGCGGCGGCCTTATTCCTCGTGGCGTGCTCGAACGGACATGCAGATAAGTCAGCTGAAACGGATGCTGGCTATGGGGATGAAAGCTCACCGAGTTCTGCTGTAACCTATGAAAAAGCCGCGGCATTCGACTCGGCTAAACTCGCCGGTATTTTGGCTGCCCAACCTGCAGAAGCGAAAGCACGTTTTGGCAGCCGCCATCCAGCAGAGACATTAGAATTCTTCGGTATTGCTCCAGGTATGGCCGTTGCTGAAGCTCTTCCTGGCGGCGGTTGGTACACAAAAATCCTTGTTCCATATTTGGGCGATGAAGGAAAATTGGTCGGCATCGATTACGGTTTAGATATGTGGCAAGAATTCGATTTCGCCAATGAGGCTTTTATTGAACGAATGAAGAAATGGCCTGTCGAATTTGTGACAAAGACCGAGGCATTATCGACGACGGGAGGGCCGGAAATTTCCGCGACAACATTTAGCATCGCGCCGGGTAAAATGTCTGGAAAATTAGACGCTGTTATTTTCGTGCGCGCGCTCCACAATCTGTCCCGCTTTGAAAGCGAAGGGCAATATATGACGCAAGCTCTGACAACGACGCGAGATTTGTTGAAGCCGGGTGGAATTGTTGGCGTGGTTCAACATCGCGCACCTGCGGATTCCGAAGACACATGGGCGGACGGAAGTGCCGGCTATTTAAAGCAAGCTAATGTGATTGCAGCATTTGATGCTGCAGGGTTTGATTTTGTGAAATCGTCAGAAATCAACGCCAATCCGAAAGATAAACCTTCGGGCGATGATGTCGTTTGGCGTTTGCCTCCATCTCTGCGAGGTGCGGGTGATGATGCGGCGTTGAAGGCCAAGCATGCGGCAATTGGTGAATCAGATCGTATGACCTTAGTATTCAAAAAACGCTAACCCGCGTTTTATGGATATCCGCTGTTTGACGTTGATGTAGGAATATATCCCTTGATTATTCCGTTTGTTCTGCTTATGTTCTATTTATAGAACGTAAATGGAGCGGTGACATGGCAACACGATCCCCAGTGAAGACCCACGCAAAAGCAGCCTCGAAACAGGGTGTGACGAAGCATTTTCTAAATGTAGCCTATAAAGACCGCGACCTAGCCAAACGGCTGGGCGCGAAATGGGACCCTTCCGTGCGGCGTTGGTATTGCGTGGCCGGTTCTCCACTGTCGAAGATATTCAGCTGGCGGAAAGCGGCCAATACGGTCAATGCCGAAGTGGCGGCTGCTAGCCAAGCAAATGTCGCGATGAATGAGAACTTTGATATGTTCCAAGCGGCGACTTGATTGGCCGCTGGAGTTTTTATTTGTTTTAAAGCATTGACGCCTAGGCTGTTTTTAAACTTTTAGACTCAGGCCTTTATGCCCCAATCGACGACATCCCGCGCTGCGCCCGAAATCATTACCCCTGCCGCGCAGTCGAGGTTGGACGCATTGAGTCTCAAGCAAGAGCTTGAGGGCGTGAAATTAGCGCAGCTGGAATCTCTCGCACATCTCATGGATGCGCGGTTTAATGTTCCTCTACTCCCTGTCCCGATTGGGTTGGATACGATTATTGGCTTAATCCCTGGTATTGGTGATACAATCAGCCTTGGTGTTTCAGCTGTTATAGTCATGGGCGCACGTAACCTAAAGGTGCCTAAACGTCATCTCATTCGAATGCTGGGCAATATATTCATTGATTGGCTCATTGGGTTGATCCCAATTATTGGTGATGTGTTCGATATTGGTTGGCGGGGGAATTTACGAAATGTGAAAATTGCGCGTGAGCATTTAGACGCGCATTGGGCCAAGGAGCGCAATGTGGCCTTGAGGGGTTAAGGGGATTCCAAAGTATATCACGTGAGTGCCGTGGTGAGGGTCACTCGCCATGTTTATCTCAGTCACTTTCTTCGTGACGCGAAACAGGGCATTTCTGTCCGTCATTAGCACACGCTTGCAATAGACATGAAAACTATGGGCGTTCCCGCAAGGGTATGCCCGTGCTTGATCATTTCAATGGCTGGCATCACAGTCTTAAGCGCCTATAACGCCCCTAACAAAAGATTGGGGTAGACCATGAAAACAATTGGGCATTACATCGACGGGGCGCGTGTCGACGGCACAAGTGGACGCTACAAAGATATCTTTGACCCAAATACGGGGGCGGTTCAGGCAAGGCTCTCTATGGCGACTCCCGTTGAGCTCGACGGCGCGGTTGCCTCTGCGGCAGAAGCGCAGCGTAAATGGGCGCAGGAAAACCCGCAGCGGCGCGCCCGGATTATGTTCGCTTATAAACAACTCGTCGAAGAGAACATGGAAGACCTTGCCCATATGTTGTCGTCAGAACATGGCAAAGTCGTCGCGGATTCGCGCGGTGATGTTATGCGCGGCATTGATGTCATCGAATTTGCTTGCGGAGTTCCGCATAGTCAAAAAGGTGAGCACACATATGGCGCAGGTCCAGGCATTGACGTCTATAGCTTACGGAAACCGCTTGGCGTCGTGGCCGGAATTACGCCGTTTAATTTCCCCGCTATGATTCCTATGTGGATGTTTGGCATGGCAATTTCGACAGGCAATGCCTGTATTCTCAAACCATCGGAAAAAGACCCAAGCGTGCCCATGCGCCTGACCGAGCTCTTTGTCGAAGCTGGCGGCCCTATTGGTCTCTTGCAATGTATCAATGGCGATAAAGATATCGTGGATGCCATTTGCGATCATCCGACGATTAAAGCTGTCAGCTTTGTCGGCTCGTCGGATATTGCGCAATATGTTTATGCCCGTGCAACGGCTAGCGGCAAACGCGCGCAATGTATGGGCGGTGCGAAGAACCACGGCATTATTATGCCTGATGCGAATATGGAACAGGCGGCGAAAGATATTCTCGGCGCCGCATATGGCTCCGCGGGCGAACGTTGCATGGCTTTGCCTGTCGTTGTCCCTGTCGGTGAAGGCACAGCAGAGAAATTCCTAGAGGCGTTCATGCCCAAGTTAGACGCCATGACATTGGGCACTTCAACAGACCCAGATGCTGATTATGGTCCGGTCGTAACGCAGGCGCATAAAGACAGTATTGAGGCAAACATTGATAAAGCCGTTGCTGAGGGCGCGACACTTCTTGTGGATGGACGTGGGTTTAAATTGCAGGGGCATGAAGACGGGTTCTTCGTTGGGCCGACACTGCTTGATAATGTGACGGCTGATATGCAGACATATCACGACGAAATTTTTGGGCCTGTTCTACAGATTGTGCGGGCAAAGAATTTTGAGGATGCCGTCGCGCTCCCGTCCAATCATCAATATGGAAATGGCGTCGCGATCTTTACGCAAAATGGGCGTGTCGCGCGCGAATTCGCTGACCGTGTTGAGGTCGGTATGGTTGGTATAAATGTGCCAATCCCTGTGCCTGTCGCCTACCATAGTTTCGGCGGCTGGAAACGTTCAGCCTTTGGCGACGCCAATCAATATGGAATGGAAGGTTTGCGATTTTACACCAAGGTCAAAACCGTCACGCAACGCTGGCCCGAAGGCGAGACCGAAGACAGCGCATTCATCATTCCACATTTTGGATAGATAATCATGAGAGAGTTAGAGCCGCAGAACCGTCTCGCGAGCAATTAGCGATAGATTGCATTGCAGTTCTCCCCTCAATATTTTTTTCATAGGCCTATTCAACGTCAGAGTTCACTAAGGTTTTTTTTTGAGACGTTATTTCGGGCAATAGATTTAATGTGGATGCGTCATTTCGAAATATGGCCTGCGACGGAGTAAAATAATATGCATTTCCAACTCAGCGAAGAACAGATTCTCATCCAAGATATGGCGCGGCAATTTGCGAGTGCTGAACTCGCGCCCCACAGCTCTATGTGGGATGAAGAGAAATTTTTGGACCGCGCCGTGTTTGCGAAGGCAGCCGAGCTCGGGTTTTGTGGGATTTATACGCGCGAGGAATTTGGCGGGACAGGACTGTCTCGGCTTGATTCTGCGTTGGTTTTTGAACAACTTGCCGCAGGCGACGTATCGCACACGGCTATGATGACCATCCATAATATGGCCACTTGGATGATCGATAGATATGGTGACGACGCCTTACGCGCCAAATATGTCCCACGCCTGACGGCGGGTGAATTAATTGCCAGCTATTGCTTAACCGAACCAGGTGCAGGATCAGATGCGGCATCCTTATCAACGAAAGCTGTCTTAGATGGCGATACATATGTCCTGAATGGCACAAAGACATTTATCTCCGGCGCGGGGTGGTCAGATATATATGTCGTCATGGCCCGAACCCGTGATGACGGCGCGCGGGGAATTTCTTGTTTCGTCGTCGAAAAAGACACCCCCGGCTTATCTTTTGGGGCGAATGAGAAAAAGATGGGCTGGAATGCCCAACCTACAGCTCAAGTTATATTTGAAGACTGTCGTATCCCCGCTTCTAATCGTGTCGGCGCTGAGGGCGAGGGGTTTCGTTTCGCCATGTCAGGCTTAGATGGCGGACGCATAAATATAGGGGCCTGTAGCTTAGGTGGGGCACAAAAGGCGTTGGATGCAACATTGGAATATACGCAGGAACGTAAGCAATTTGGTAAGGCGATAGGCGCGTTTCAAAATACGCAATTTATGCTGGCGGATATGGCGACAGAATTAGAGGCTTCCCGTCTTATGCTCTATCGCGCTGCAGATTTACTGGATCACAAAGCTCCAAATGCAAGTGCCGCTTGCGCTATGGCGAAGCGTTTCGCGACAGATATGTGCTCTAAAATAGCGAATGATGCGCTTCAGCTACATGGTGGATATGGCTATCTGAAAGATTATCCCTTGGAACAAATTGTCCGTGATCTGCGTGTCCACCAAATACTTGAAGGGACAAACCAAATTATGCGTATGATTATTGGGCGGAGTCTAACGCGCCAGTGATTAAAAATTCTAAATTTGAAATATGCGCCTCAAAATGTTCTCTCGATTGTAAAGAGAATTAGAGGGTATCGGAGACATTAATGAGCCACATATTAACGCGTAAACGCGGCTCCATCGGTCACATTACTTTGGATCGCCCCGAGGCGCTGAACGCTCTGACCGAAGATATGTGCGCAGATATGACGCGTGCATTGCAGGCGTTTGAGGTTGATGCTGATATTGGCGCAGTTGTTGTCGACGGCGCAGGAGAGCGCGCATTTTGCGCAGGTGGTGATGTCATCATGTTGCACGACAGTGGCAAAGCAGGAGATCAACGCGCAGAGCGTTTTTGGCGAACCGAATATATCTTGAATGAATATATCTCGCGCTACCCTAAACCCTATATCGCATTTATTGATGGCTTTGTGATGGGTGGCGGGGTTGGTCTGTCCGTGCATGGACGCTTACGCGTCGCGGGGGATAATACTTTATTTGCGATGCCTGAAACGGGCATTGGTTATTTCCCTGATGTAGGGGGAACATATTTTCTACCCCGATTGGGTGCCGCAGTCGGAAATTGGTTGGGGCTGACAGGTGCGAAGTTAGATTTAGCTGCGGCGTGTGACTTGGGCGTTGCAAATGCCTATGTGTCGACGGATCGTCATGACGACCTAATTACAGCTCTTTCAGAGGCAGATCTCGATGGAAGCGATAGTGCCGTTGCGAATGTCATGGTGGATTTTATACGCCGGCCGCCAGAAACTGATATTCTACCGCCCGCAATCACTTGTTTTAATGAGCCGACAGTACCAGCAATTTTACGGGCTTTAGATACGGATGCTTCCGATTGGGCTGTAAAACAGGCCAAGACATTACGCCGGAAGTCACCTTTGGCACTATCAGTAACATTGGAAGCTCTGCGCCGTGGCGGAAAACTTACATTCCGTGAGGCGATGCAGCGTGAATTAGATTACTCTTTGGGTTTCCTGAAAACGCAGGATTTCTACGAAGGTATTCGAGCGCAATTAATTGATAAGGACCGTAACCCTAAATGGTCACATGACATAGGCGGCGTGACACAAAGTCAGATCGCACGGGTTTTGGGGCATCATGCGATAGAGCCGTTGGAGTATTTGTCATGAGCGCGATTGCTTTTATTGGTCTTGGAAATATGGGCCTTGGCATGGCGAGTAATCTCGCAAAGGCAGGCCATTCCGTTCGCGCGTTGGATATTAACGCCGCCGCGCTTGCAAAGGCGGTAGATGCGGGTTGTGTGAAAACTGCGAACACAAAAGATGCTGTTGGGACAGCTGATGTCGTCGTGACGATGTTGCCAGCGGGAAAGCACGTAGAGATGGTCTATCGCGACGTTATGGATCATGCCGCAATGGGTACGCTTTTTATCGATTGCTCTACAATTGATGTGGAAACGGCACGTAAGGTCATTGCAGAGGCTGAGGCCGGAGGGTTTCCTATGATCGATGCGCCTGTTTCTGGCGGTGTTGGCGGTGCAACTGCGGGGACGCTGACCTTTATGTGCGGCGGAACGGAAACTGCATTTTCTAGGGCAAAGCCTGTGCTGGACATCATGGGTAAAAACATCTTCCATGCGGGCGGTGCGGGGAATGGACAGGTCGCGAAAATTGCCAATAATATGCTCTTGGGGATTCATATGATTGGGACATGCGAGGCATTTAATTTAGCAGAAAAGCTAGGCCTCGACGCGCAAACATTTTTTGACATTGCCTCAACCGCTTCAGGGCAAAATTGGTCCATGACAAGTTATTGTCCTGCGCCGGGCCCTGTTGAAACAGCACCTTCCAATCGGGATTACCAACCTGGATTTGCGGCGGCGATGATGCTGAAAGATTTGCGGTTAGCTCAGGATGCAGCTCAGTCCGCACGTGCTGCGACACCATTAGGCGCACAGGCCATGGCGTTATATACGCTCATGGAGGCCCGCGGCGCGGAGGGTTTGGATTTCTCGGGCATTATGAAGCTGATTGACGGTTCCCTTTGAGCCCATAAAAAAGCCCCGACTATTGTCGAGGCTTTTTGTTGATGAATTTTGATAGGTTTAGGCGCTTTGCAATGTGCCTGTTTTTTCCTGTACGGCTGGTACGTTCCAATCTTCAGGCATTTTTTTGAAATCGAAGAAGGGCGCCGTGTCATTTTCATCAATGGCTTTTTGAACTTGAGCGTAAAAGCCTTCGCCAGCCATTTCGGAGAATGTAATTTCCATATCACGCGCTTCTGACGCGTTACGTGGACGCTCGCAATATTCTGGGAAAGTTGCTTCGCCTGCATGACCAGACGCAAATCCTTTCGCGAACATCTGCTTAAGGATACCAAAGCCATCGTCTTGAATAAGAACGTCGCCGCGAGGATGGCCGCCGAGTGTCTTCATGTGTGAGATGAATTTGTCCAAGCTGTAGCAATCATACGCGACATGTTGGCAAGAGTGATCCCCATGTAAGTCAGTGAACGCTGTGACTTGGGATTTTTCTTCACGGTCAATACCTTCGATAAGGGCGATACCGAAGTTACCATAATCAATACACCAGATTTTCATGGAAGACTTCCCATCTGGTTTAACGTCATCGATGCGCTTGATGAGTGTGCCGCCTTCGACCTCGATATGGAACCATGCCCATTTCTCAATCATGCCTTTTTTACAGGCATAGGTAACGTGGTCGATGCTTTTTAAATGAGACATGATTTTTCCTGATGTTGACTTTGCACGCATTATACCGAAGGTATTGTGGGATTAGGCTGTGATTTCATGCTTAATATGAATATATTTTGCAGTAATAAGACGCTGCATTGAAACAATTTGAGGTTTTCATGCTAACTAAAGCTGATCGATTGATCATCAGGGCGCTATCTGAGAACGCACGGATCAGCTGGGTAAATTTAGGCGCAGAAGTGAATTTATCGCCGTCTGCCTGTCAGCGTAGGGTCGAGTCCTTGCAAGCCAGTGGCGTCATTCGCCGATTTACGGTTGATGTGGACCCCGCTGCAGTGGGCCAAGCGATCCATGCTGTCGTTCAAATTAAGGTCGAGCGACAGGATGTGGAAACGGCCCGCGCATTTCGGGCGCGCTTATCCAGCTATGCTGAGATCAGCGGATTTTATAAATTATCTGGCGCTATTGATTATCTGATTCATCTTCATGTCGCAGATATCAAAGCTCTCTCAGACTTTTTAGACACGCGCCTTTTGGCATTAGATGGCGTTGTCGACGCGAGTTCTGCCATTGTGCTGGCTGAGCAAAAAGTGGGTTACCGGGCCGCTTAAATCGGCCAGTTAATCTATATAGAGTTTAAAGCCAGACTCAGAATTACAGGTGATACGACGTTAAAGTCGCGAGAGTGCATCGCAAAACCTGTCTGCGTCTCCAACTTTAAATCCAGCTATATTGATGCGGCCTGAACTGGGCATATAAATTGCGTGGTCTGAGGCCATTTTATCCACGTCTTCTGGACTGATCGGGAGGAGTGAGAATATACCTTTTTGAGTGGCGACACCTGCCATACGTGCATCCCCTCTTGCGGCTTTGATCAGCTCTGCCCTTACGCCTTCTAGTCTTTGTCTCATCTGATTTAATTCAGCTTTCCATTCAGCTGTGAGCTCAGGGTCGGTAAGAATGCGTCCGACAACGGCTCCGCCATGTGCGGGGGGCATTGAATATGTATTGCGCGCAACTTTTTCGATTGTTTTCTGAAGAATGCCGCATTCATCGGGTGTTTTCGCTTTTATAAACAAAGCACCTGTGCGTTCGCGGTAAAGCCCAAAGGCTTTTGAGCACGACATGACCAACATGGCGCGAGGGACATGAAAAAGAGCTTCCGAGAGCTGTTTTAAATCTTCTTCAAGGTCTGCACCTAACCCGTAATAGGCGGCGTCAATCAAAGGAATGACGCCGTGTTTTTCACACAAGGATAGGATTTGATGGAACTGACTCTTTGAAAGGTCTTGCCCCGATGGATTATGGCAAGGACCGTGCAGTATTATCATGTCATCAGGGTTTGCGCCCGTAATGATATCGCAAATGGATTCAAATTGTAGAGTTTGAGTTGTTTTATCGAAATAGGAAAAGGCTTTGGTTTTTACGCCTAGCATGTCGCAAATCGTGAAATGAACAGGCCACGTGGGCGTGCCGATCATAATTGTTATATTCGGATTGGCGATCGCAGCTAATTTAATGCCCAGATAAATGCCCCCTGTTCCGCCAACCGTTTGGATTTTCGCAAGTGTGTTTTTATGCGCGTTTCCAAAGGTGAGAGCTTGCAAGCCTGTGAGGAAATGTTCATCCCCTTGAAGCGAAACATAACGTTTAGTGGTTTGCTCTGCGATATGGGCGCGTTCAGATTTTAGGACGGCACGCATAATGGGTGAGGCTCCGGTCGCATCGCGATAAACGCCGACACCTAAATCCATTTTCTCCGAACATCGGTCCGCAGCGTAACGCGCCATAACGCCATGAAGAGCATCCGCAGCGGGCATGGGTAAGGTGTTCAGCATGTCAGTCTCTTATGTTGAAGCCTGAGGTAGGGACGAGCAGGTTTTATAAAGTTAGGGTGAAGCTAATGGCGAGGAGCGCGAAGGCTGCCAAAAATATAGTTTGCGTAGTTAGAACCAAGACCGGTTTAAATCCGACGCCAATGACCTCTTTGACTGATGTCTTCACGCCAAGACCTGCTACAGCGATGATAAGCGCCCAACGAGAGATTTGACTGAGGGCCTCGCTAAAAGATGAAGGTATAAATCCTAGGCTATTGACCAACATGATAAGGATAAACCCAACCATGAAAAACGGCAGAAGAGGTGGTCTTTTACCAATAGTTTTGCCGTCCTGACTTTCGGCAACTGTTTGTTTACGGAAAATAAGACTGATGATCACAATGACAGGTAAGAGGCAGGCAACTCGCATCAATTTGACGATGGTTGCGATTTCACCCGCAGGTTCAGACACGATGAAACCGGCTCCTACGACTTGTGCGACATTATGAATTGTCGCGCCGATGAAAATGCCAGCTTCCGTATCTGTCAAATTTAATGCGGAGGCGATGAATGGGTATAGGACCATTGCGAGAGTACTCAACATCGTCACTGTGATGACGGTCATGATCGTATTGCATTCAGTCTCTTTATTCTGAGGAAGCACGGAGGCGATAGCCAGAGCCGCTGATGATCCGCAGATGCCGACGGACCCTGCTGACAAAACGGCATGATCCGATTTCAACCCCATGACTCGGCCAAGGGCTGTGCCGACTGTCATAGTTGCAGCGACAGAAAGTATAACTAATGCCGCTGTTTGATATCCAAGATTTGCAATATCCACGACCGTAATTTTTACGCCGAGGAGAGCGACGCCAATTTTCAATATTTGATTGGCAGAATAATTTACGCCTTGCTTCAGCGAAGAATGAGTCGCGGCTGAATGGCAGAGACCGCCCAACACAAGGGCGTAGAGCATGACAGGACCGCCAAAGCGGGCTTCAATCAATAGGCTGATAGCGGCAATGAATGTCGCGAGCAGCAAGCCTGGGAGCTTTCCTTTAGTAAGGAAATGTCCAGCCGCAGAAAAATGAGCCGCAAGGGGTTTCCTAACGGGTCTCTCATCGGCGGATGTGTCAGGCCAGTTGACCATTTAGGCAGACGTTTTTTCAGTCGTGGGGCAAGGGGGCTCCAAGTCGCGCTTATCGCGATGCGTAACCATACGATCATGCAATGTGCAGATCGTTTTGCTGCCTGTTTTGACGCAAAGAAAGGGGAAGATGCCGTGCATGAAGCATCCGAGGCTCGCGATGAACATGCGAGATCCGAAGCTAAACGATGAGTGCATATGTTCAAAATATGTCTCACCGACGGTTTCCGGATGCTCTGTAAAGGCTTTCATGAGGGACTCCTGATTTGGATTGAAAGTAACGGGTGCGCAGGGGGAAGAGTTTACGAAAAACGCCGATATTTTTACTGTTTTTCATAATAGTTTTGACTTTTACTCTTAAATGCGAAAAAATTATCACACAATATTTTCACGATGACGTTATTATTTGATTATATTGCGACTTCTTGATGAAGTTTTCAGTAACCTGCCTTTATAGGGCGCCCTTTTCGGAGCTTTCTATGGAAAATATTACGATTAATGATGTGCGTATTTTGGAAATACTTCAACATGATGCCACACGTTCATTGGAATCCATTGCTGAGGAGATAGGCGTCTCTCTCAACACATGTTGGCGACGTGTTCGAAAGCTGGAAGACGATGGCATTCTAGAACGGCGTGTGGCCCTTGTTGATAATGAAAAAATAGGCCTGCCTCTGACAGTTTTTGTGTCTGTGTGTACGGATGATCATTCTAAGACATGGTCTGATAAATTCACGACTGCAGTCGCTAACATCCCTGAAATCGTTGAGTTTTATCGTCTTGCTGGAGATGTGGATTATATCTTGAAAATGATGGTAGGCAGTGTGTCTGAATATGACAGGGTGTATCAAACCCTGATTGCACGTGTGAGTTTGTCCAATGTATCAGCAAGTTTTGCGATGGAAAAATTGAAGTTCACGACAGAGCTTCCTATCCGTCAAGCCTTGAAAGCGCCTAAGTGAATACAAAGAATTGTGATCGAACATGACTGAAATCAATCTGCCCTTCACAGACATCGATGCCGTCAATGCCATGTTTGCCTCTCATTTCTCTGGCAATGATGTCCGTGCAGATGTGACGATCATGCGCGCAGGGTTTGCGGCACTGGAGCTTCGCTCTGATGCACGGCATATGCGGCCCGGAAATATGATCAGTGGTCCTACGCAGATGAGCTTGGCCGACACAGTGGCCTATGTTTGTATTTTCACGAAATTGGGAATTACACCCATGGCCGTCACCTCTAATTTGAATATGCATTTTCTGCGCCCGTGTGTGGGGCCATTGGTGCGCGCCGAAGGCACATTGCTGCGCTTGGGCAAGACACAAGCCGTTATTGAAGCGCGCATTTTTGGCGAAGGGCATGATGACCCATCCGCCTTTGCAACCGTCGCATATGCTTTGCCGAAAGCGCCGTGATTGAAAAAAGCGGAAACGAGTAGGCTTACCGCCCATCAAGTGACTACCGCATGATGCGATGTCTGATAGGAAGGACAATCCGCGTGGTCGAGACCGGCGACGGAATACTGAATGGAAAATGTTTTACGCGAAGGAAGACCACGCGGCGCTGTTTCGAGGAAGGCGTGGATCATTATTCGATCATAAAAACTTCTGTCTACCCAAATTAAAATGCATCCCGTTTCAAGGAAAATGACGATTTACAAATCCTCTTAAACTCTACATCTTCAAATTATGTTCAATGACTTTCAAATTCGCCTTGCGCAGCATGTGCTGAAAGACTGGCTGACCGGCCACGCCTAATTTCCTTTCCTTTGACTGACGACATCAGCTGAATGAAGGAAAGACAATGAATAGATCCGAATATGAAACCATGATGCGCGGCGCAGGCCAGCGGGATTATGAAATATACTTGAATACAGAACGTTTACTGGCGTGCCAAAAAGAACCCGAAGCTCTCTGCAACCCTGACGAACTCCAGTTCATGATTGTCCATCAAGTTGAAGAGCTCTGGATGAAACTCATGGCGACAACTCTACTCGATATTCATGATGAGATGTTGGCGGGGCGCACGCTCAAGGCGCTGACATTGTTCCGCCGCGTACATATTTGTCAGGAAATGATGACTGCACAATTGGCCTTGTTGGAAACAATGTCGCCAAAAGATTATCAAGACATCAGGCTTTTGCTTGGCAATGGTAGCGGTCAAGAAAGCCCCGGGTTTCGTGTTCTATTGAAAATGCCGAAAGACTTATGGGCGGCCTATAAAGCCATTTATCTGGAAGACGGCGCGCGAACGCTGGAGCAAGTTTACGACAGTCAGTATTCTCATGATGCGGCTTATATGATTGCCGAAGCTCTCGCTGAATTTGATGAGCAATTTCAGAAATTCAGAAATGCGCATATGCAATTAATTTATCGATCTATTGGTGTGGCAGCCAATTCACTCAAGGGGCGTCCGGTTGAAATTTTAAATGAAGGCCTAAAGCAAAAATTCTTCCCCGAGCTTTGGACGGTTAGAGCTGAAATGACGGACCGTTGGGGAGGTAGTTACGGTCAGAAGCGGTCAAAACTGGAGCCTAAACCCTATGCGTGATCTCTTTCACGTTCCCGAAAATTACTTTCTCTCGCATAGCGTGGGGTGCTTGCCGAAACAAAGCGAGGCGGCTTTAACCGAGCAGTTCTTTGCGCCTTGGAAGACGGGTACGACATGGGCGGATTGGATGCCTGTATTTGATGAATTTCGAACAGGCCTCGCGGCGCTTTTATCGGTTCAACCTTCGACAATTTGCCCGCAAGTGAATGTATCTAGCGCCTTGACGAAAATTTTATATAGCCTGCCGCAACATGCAAACCGCAATGTGATTTTACTCTCGAAATTAGACTTCCCAACGATCGGCTTTGTCTTCGAACAGGCTGCGCGTGTGGGTTATGAGGTTCGCTTTATCGATGGAGATCCCACCGAAATAGAGACATGGAGGGCGGCCATAGATGAAACCGTCGCTATTGTTCATGTGACCCATGCGACGTCTAACACATCTCACCTTTTACCTGTTCAGGATATTTGCGCTGTGGCGCGCACTAAGGGCGTGACAACAATTGTGGATGTGGCCCAATCTCTCGGGGCTGTGCCTGTTGACCCCAGCGCGTGGGGTGTTGATTTTGCCATTGGTACGGGTGTGAAGTTTCTTTGCTTTGGGCCTGGCGCCTGTTTTCTATATGCCGCGCCGTATATGATTTCGCAGTGTAACCCAATGGATGTGGGGTGGTTTTCACATGAGAACCCATTTGAGATGGATATTGAGAGTTTTCGCTATGCACCCGATGCGCTGCGGTTCTTTGGCGGAACGCCATCACCTGCGCCTTTTGTTTTGGCAAATGCCGCAATGCGAGTTTGGAACTTGATTGAACTTGATACTGTTTATGCGCGGATTGATACGTGCCTGTCAGAGCTGTGTGAGAAACTGCCAGAGCCTATGATTGTCTCTCCGATGATGTCTCACCGCCGCGGGGCAACGCTTGTCATTGCGCCGCGCGATAGGGGGGCGCTTCAACATAATTTATCAGAGTGCGGCATTCACTGTGACGCGCGCAAGGAAGGCTTCCGGTTCTCCATGCACGGCTATACGTCCGATGCGGAGTTGGACGTCCTATCGCGCGCTTTATTGGCCGCGGCTGATTAATTGTCTCGCGCCAATGTGTGATTGGCTTATTTTATGCTAGGCATAAATTAATTGAAATCAGGTTTTCGTTTTTCCAAAAATGCGCGGAAGCCTTCGCCAAAATCTTTTGAAGAAAACCCAGCTAAGAATTGTGCGTCGGTTTCTGTCGTATCTGTGCGCTGTCCTGCTCTATAGGCGGAAATCATCGATTTTGTTATGCGTAAGCTTTCCGGGGAGAGCGCCTTCAGACCGTCGGCATATTTCATCACTTCGGCCTCTAAGGCCTCGACGCCAATAACGCGGTGAATAAGACCCATTTTGCGGGCAGGCTTTGCTTTGATGACGCGCGCTGACAATAAAATATCCGAGGCATGTGCAACACCCACGGCATCAATCAAGCGGGCAATATCTCCGAAGGGGTAAACGAGTCCGAGTTTGGCCGGGGTGATCGCAAATATCGCAGTGTTATCCGCAAAGCGCAGATCACAACACAACGCCAAACCACAACCGCCGCCAACGCAGGCGCCGCGTATCATCGCAATCGTTGGCATTGGAAAGGCTGCAACAGCGTCAAATGCGGTCTGAATATCACGACTGATTTTTGCCGATGTTTCTGGCGTGGAATAAAGTGTGCCAAATTCTGAAATATCGGCACCCGCCGCAAAATGCGCTCCGTCGCCCGTAATGATCAGGGCGCGAAGGGTCTCATCCGCTTCGAGTTCTACGAGGATGTTCGGGATGGCCGCCCACATTGCGGCATTGATCGCATTGCGCCGCGCCGGTTGGGACAGGGTTAAACGCGCAATACCAGGATGTGGCCTATCGAGCGGAAGATTGGGTGTATCGGTCATAGAGGTCTATTCCGTGCCAGGCTTGAATAAATCAAGGCTTAGTGGGTTTGAAACTCTACTCTAGCGCCGCGTATCGAAAGGCGGCTGACTTCGGTCAATAGATGTCTTAGGTTAACCTATATGCCTATTAAAGGGCAGGGGAACCGACGAAAATATGACTGAAACAACAATCGTTCTGGCAACATTAATCACCTATAAAATCATCCTCTTGGGCGTGGGATGGTGGGCGTCGCGGCGTGTCTCTGATGACTCGGATTTCTTCATTGCGGGCGGACGCGAAGGCAGTGGTTTAGGCGCATGGACGGCAGGATTATCTTATGCTGCCTCAACCAGTTCGGCTTGGGTTTTATTAGGCTTCACAGGACTCGTATTCTCGCAGGGGGCTGTTGGCCTGTGGTTGGTGCCGGGAATATTTGGTGGATATTTGCTGACATGGCTCGTCATGGGGCCGCGCCTGAATGCAGAAACAGCGGCGAAAGGACATATTACTATTGTTGATTTCATCACCGAGGGTATGGCCCCTAAAGCCAAGCGCATCACGGGTTTACTCTGCGCCGCGCTCATTCTGTTTTGTTTCGTCTTTTATATTTCCAGCCAGTTCCAAGCGGCAGGTAATGCGCTCGATGAAGTCTTTGGAATTGGCATTGCCGAAGCCGTCACATTAGGCGCAGTCGTGATCGTGATATATTGTTTGCTCGGCGGATTTTGGGCCGCCAGTGTCACCGATGCATTACAGGCGGGTGTTATGATGTTGGCTTGTATTCTTGTGCCGCTTGCGACCGTTTCTGCGGCGGGCGGTGTTGGCGCGATTATTGACACACTTCACGCCACAGAACCGCGTGCATATTTCAGCTTTACCAATGGTGCGGCGGGTATGGCAGGAATCGGTTTGGCGATGGGTCTGTTCGGAACAGGCCTCGGTGCATTGGGGCAACCGCAACTCTTGAACCGCATCATGGCGGTACGAACCGACGGGGAACGAAAAAAAGCGGCGGCGATTACGGTGGGCTGGGGCGTTATTATTTATTCTGGTCTGATTGGCTTGGCCTTTGCGGGGCGCGCGTTGAAAGTCGATACGGGCGGCGAGAGCTTGTTCTTCGCGGCGGCTCAAGCCTATCTTCCGCCTGTTGTTGCGGGCATTGTGATTGCGGCCGTTTTATCCGCTGTCATGTCCACCGTGGATAGTTTGCTTTTGGCGGCGGCCTCTGCTGTGTCGCATGACAGTGGAATTAAATATTCCGACCCAAAACGCGCGTTGTTTTTTGGACGTTTGGCAATGGTCGGTATTGCCATATTTGCCGTTATTCTGACCCTGACTTTACCGAAAGATATTTTCAGCCGTGTTCTCTTTTCTTGGGTGGCTTTGGGCGCGGCCTTTGGACCTGTGATCCTCGTCAAATGCTTGGGACTGAAAGTCCGAGATATGTTTGTTTTCGCGGCGATTGTGACAGGGTTCACCCTTGCGGTGACGGCCTATAATATTGCTGGTCCCATAGCAGATGTTGTCGAAAAATGGGTGAGCTGGGCCGCGGGCCTAATAATCCTATTTCTCGGCAGACGTGACGCATAAAGCCGCGGTATTTTTCGAAGAGCTCGATATGTAATTGGGCTGGCTTGCGGTGTAATCATTCTATTATTGTGCAAGGTATTAGAGCCGTTGCAGGACCGCAAAATAGTACTATTTTGGCTATTAACAAATGAAAAGACTTGGGGCTTGTACGATAAAGAATGTAAAATTTTTAGATCATTATTGGTTTGTTAAAATGAATTTTCCAATGAAGCATTATTGGAATTTTCTATCAATATATTAGGATAAAGCTTAGGTGTTTTACGTTTTTTGGGGAGTAACTCAAAAGTTTATGATGTAAATTTCAATGTAAAAATTATTTTACGAAAATGGGGTCTACAAAGCTAGGGCCACATCATATAAACGCAAATTGCAGTGGGTAAAATAATATTCTAGTTTAGAATAGAGCTTAAGAGTCAACCTAATGAAGTTAATACCTAATATCGTTTACTTGTGTTTTTTTGTAATAATTCTTTATGTGGCTTTCTCAGGTAAAATTGGCTTTATAGTTGGGTTTTTCCTTTTCATTCTTCTTGATTTATTAGCTGCTAGATACACGTTTGGTGGTTTCTTGGGGGAGCCTCCCAAGCCGTTTCTTGGCTTTGCATCAAGTGGAATGATGGCCATATTGGGTATATTTTCACTGATGTAAATTTTGATATGATGTTTTGTGATTGAAGTATTAGTTTTATTACAAAGATAGCTTCGCCTTCTTTTATTCCAAATCATAGTGAATTCTTGGTTTGGAAAGGTAAAAATAATTAACTTTCAAGCACTTACAAAAGCCTCGGAAGATTCATCGGTAAATTCCACAAAATTTTTATCGCACAAACAGCAGTTAGGAATCACAGAGCGCGCCTTACGTGTGCATAATGCAACAGGAATAAGTAGATTTTCCTTGAAAAGTAGTGGGACAATAGGTGAAGGCTATTTAAGAGGCGGTAGTAACTTACAACCTTCTTTAAGAGAAATAAATTTCGGATTCATATCTGGAAATTTACGAACCTCTTTCCCAACTCTTCCTGGAAGTATAATTAATGATTACGCGTGATGATATTCTGGAGAGCCTTCCTTTTCTTGATGCTAGAGATGTTACTGTTTCGATTAGGTCTTTAGGAAGGCAATCACAAGCTGCGAAAGTATTTGATTCTCTTATCGAAGGGAAATTCCAATGGCATACGTCAGGAATACAATGGACTGACGATAACATTATTGAAATTATTTACAATTTAGGCGAAGGAGTTGTTCCTTCTTATTATTTTAGTTTATTCGCTAAGATGATCCAAAAGCACGATGAAAATTTAAGCGAAATTCTATACATATTTTTTAGCGGTCACAATGATATCCTTGTCCAGAGTAAGAAAAAATTAGTAGGGAAAGTTATCGAATATTGTGAAAGTCGTGACGATGAGTACATAACTGAATATTGGGTATATGATCCAGTGACTGAAATAATGTTAGAAGGTTTTTTTTATAGGCAAGTAGTTATTGGCAGGTCCGTGGCGTGGGATTTAGGTTAATTATACGATCTAATAACCATAGTTTCAACGGAGGCTGTGAGCGTTCTCGCATGGCTTTAAATAGGATTTAAGTTGATCCGAGATTATAGGTGAAGCGTTCACATTCGCCCAAGTTTCTAATTGGGGTAAGGCGTAAAATTATACATCTATGGCTGTCTCAAAATATACTGACGTTGTTTTTTTTTGAGAGATAAAATTGGGTGTGCGGTTTTCAATGAAAACATATTCGAATGTGGGTTGAAGGGACGCCCCATGGTTATTTCAAAGATATGATTTTGCTGACAGGCTATGTGATCTTATCATTCTGCGAATTATAGCCCCAGTAAATTTTGCGCGCTGCGTTCGCCTGATTCCATGGCCGCTTCCATTCCCATATGTGAAACGCTCAAATGTTCGCCTGCAAAATGTAGTCTTCCCGCAGGCTCTCCCATTATGTTTGCCCATCGTGCAATTTGCCCAGGGGCCCAATGCATAAATGCGCCGCCAGATGCGCGGTTGTCTTGGGTCCAATTGACGACATTTAAAATGTCGATTGCGGCATATGTTGCAGGTCGCAAACGCGCCAATTCCGCGCGGAATCGTTGGTAAAATCCTGTTGCGCCGTTTTGATAAAGGCTCTGTATGCGGCCGCCCGTGATCGTCGCGCGGAAGAAGCCCGTGGGATTTCCAGCTTCATTTCGGGCGGCAACAACGCGGCATATTGGGCTATCGGTCCGCATGTCTGCGGGCAAACCATCGGTCTCCCAAAATGGAGATTTGGCACGGAAATGGACCTGCAAGATTTGCGTGTAAGGCAGGCGCGCAATGGCCGCTTTCTGCGCAGCGGGTAACGGTGCATTGATGTTCAGGTGACGCAGCGCGCCAAAGGGAAGCGTGCAAATCATATGCGGCGCGCGCCAAATACGGCCAGTGTGATCTGTTGCTGTGACATGCGTGTCCGAGACCTCGAGGGCTTTGACATAGGTTTTCAGATTGGGCGAGCGGGGCAGGCTTTGCGCCATGGCTTCGGGTAATCTTTGCGCGCCGCCCGTGATGGAAAGATTGGGTTTGGTGCCACCAGATTGGCTACGCAGATTGAGTTCACGATAAATATTCATCATGGAATATGACGATAACGCAGTCCCATTCAAAGCGCGGCCCATGACAGCGCGTGCGTCGGCGTCAAAACCTGCCGCCTCCAGAAAGGCCTCGGCTGAAATATCGGCATTGGTAAAGGCCGGGTCTTGCCAATTATCTGCGCGCGACAAAGGATTGGCTTTGGCCGCGTGTTGGAAAAGCGGGCTATTGTGCCTGTCTCCTGCAAAGGGGGCGTGGACAGTATCGGGATTGGCGGCGCGCCATTGGTCGGGTGTGAAGCTCTCGCCATTGATCCAATATCCCGTCTGGGGCGAAACATCTGGGGTGGGCTTTACCTCGATATTTAAATCCGCAGCCGTGTCCAAGATGCGTGTGTCATGCGCGCCGATTGTTTCCGCGCCGCCTTCTGTAAATCCGTCGCTGTGATTTAAGGTGAAGACGCGTCCGCCAATACGATCATTGGCTTCTAAAACCAGAACGTCGCGTCCCGCTTGGGAGAGTGCGCGCGCGGCGTTCAACCCTGACAGACCTGCGCCTAGAATAATGACCTCTGCATCAAAAGCCTCCGTCGAGGTCGAGCGGTTCGGCGCGCATGCCATAACGCCCGTCGCGGTTAAGCCCGTTAGAATATGGCGTCGATTCATTGTCATGGCGCAAACCTTTTCACTTCCAACGCACTTACTCTCTCGCTTGTTCATAACGAAAAACGTGAAGAACAAAATGTCTACACGCACGCTCGTGACCTTAAGATTGGAAGATTAGCTTTATGAGAGCGTAGTTGGCCTCGTAGAACTGGGCGCCGCAGCCGCGCGAGATGTCGCCTGAGCGTTAACGCGGGGTGTTTCGCGGTATAGGTGTGGGATTTTATAAATTAAGCTGAAAAAAGCCGTAAAAACCCCTTGCAGACCAGCGCGTTTTCCGCTTTAAGGCGCGCTCGCTCACAAGGCGATGCACTGGTAGCTCAGTTGGATAGAGTACTTGACTACGAATCAAGGGGTCGGGGGTTCGAATCCTCCCCAGTGCGCCATTTACCACAGTTTTAGTTCTCGTAAGTCACTGATTAACTTCGGTTTTTCTAGTGTTGTCCTGAACTAACCTCAAGCTTCCTCTTAATTGCGGTACATTTTGGGGTACAGACTGAGGTACAATTGGCCCATGTCCATTCGAAGAAACCATTATTTGGAACAGCGCGGTTATCGTTGGTATTATGTGCGGCGCGTTCCAGCGCGATATCAAGAGATCGACAAGCGCAGTACGATCAAGGCTTCACTCCACACAGACTCGCTCATTATTACACGAGAAAGACGTGACGCGATGATGGATGCCGACGAACATCTTTGGGAAACAGGTCTTGCTCAACAAACAGGAACTGTTGCCGAAGAGTCGCCGGAAATGTGCCGCTATCGGTCCGCTAGGCGGCGTGCGCGCGCCGTTGGATTTGAGTTTAAACCACTCAATAAGATTGAAGTTTTTGAGCCATCAGAAACGCTTCTTGAACGATTAAACTACATTGACGGTAAGGAGCGAACAGATCGTGAAGTTGAGGCTGTCTTGGGCACGATAGAGCGTCCGAAAGAAACGATCCGTGATGCCTTTAAGCTCTATTGTGACAAACTCAGTATAAGCGAAACTAGCCGAAAATCCCCTGAACAGATTGTTCGCTGGCGCGCTACGAAGTCCCGCTCTGTAGAACATTTTGTGGCTCTATGCGGCAACCTCGCCATGGATGAACTTAACCGAAAACATGGCCGAGCGTTCTTTGATTGGTGGGGGGAGAGGCTTCGCCCGGATAACAAGGAAGGGCACACCTATAGGCCGAATAGCGCGAACCGAGAGCTTGGGAACTTGC
>CALKXY010000050.1 GCA_938003545.1 uncultured Caulobacterales bacterium | reverse complement strand
ACCGCGCCGTCTGCTTGACGGGCCATGCCGCCGGTTTCGAGGGTCAGCGTGCGGCCGGCCCAATCAAGTGATACTGTTTTCTTATCGAACATACGTAGAGTTTCTTTCTTTCATCGTACTTACTTTGGCCATGTGGCCGTTGCCTGTTGGCAATTTCCGCCTGCAGTCATTTGCGTGGTCGGAGTGGGTGCGCCTAATCTTTTTCTGAAAGATAAGTGCGCGAAAGGCCGCCATTTGGCGACCCTTAGGTTTAACGTTAGGTCAAGCCAAACAATTTGCGTTTATGTTTTTCCGAAATGTTTCCAAAATTGAACGAAGGATGTTCATTTTTTGAATCGGCATAGACGCAATTTGCATTAACGGCGTAGACCCAAACGTTTAATAAGGTCTTGGTAACGCTCTTCGCTTTTACCTTGGACATATGACAACAGGCTACGGCGCTTGTTGACCATCAAAAGAAGACCACGACGAGAGTGATTGTCTTTTTTGTTTGTTTTAAAGTGTTCTGTCAGGGCGACGATCCGGTGCGTAAGGATCGCAACTTGAACTTCTGGGGAACCTGTATCGCCAGGTTTAGTTGCGTATTCTGTGATCAAAGCAGCTTTTTGCTCGGGTGTGATCGACATCGTATTTCTCCGTGTGTGTTACATATTAAAAACGCGTTTGGGGATTAAAACCCCCGCCTGCGGCGAACATAACGCAATCAAAACACCGTCCATTTCCGCTCTGATCCAATCCCCCGAGAGGGCGAAATCTGAGAGGCTGTCCGGCGCGGCAATTCCGCGTCCATGTTTCAGATCAACTACATCATTGGCTGTCACGGCCAGCACCGGGATGTCGTCCAGTGCGGTCGAGACGGGGAGTAGCCCCTCTGAGACGCGGGCCACATCGCACATCTCTATCAATTCGTCCAGCTTTATTGACTGTTTCAGGGTGAACGGCCCGACCCGTGTGCGGCGCAAAACCGAGACATATCCACAAGCGCCCAACTCTGCCGCCAAATCCCGCGCGAGCGAGCGAATATAAGTGCCCTTTCCGCAGTCGACTTCAAATGTGGCGGTGTCTTGTGTCGAGGCAATGAGGTCAAAGCGGTCCACCCGTACGGGACGCGCTTTCATCACCACCGCTTCCCCTGCACGGGCCAGATCATAGGCGCGTTTCCCATCGATCTTTATAGCTGAAAACTTTGGAGGCGCTTGTTCGATATTGCCTCTGAATTGCGGCAAAACGGCGATTATATCTGCATCTGCTGGGCGTATATCAGACGTTGCCGTGACTTCGCCTTCTGCGTCCTGCGTTGATCGCGTTTCACCCCATGTGATTTCAAACATGTAGGATTTTTCGGCATCCATCAAAAATGGAACCGTCTTTGTCGCTTCGCCCAGCGCAATCGGCAGAATACCCGTCGCCAGCGGGTCCAGTGTTCCCGCATGACCCGCTTTATTGGCTGTGAACAGCCAACGGACCTTACTGACCATCGGCGTCGAGCCCACGCCATAAGGTTTGTCCAGCACAACCCAGCCATGAACAGGGTTACCTTTGCGGCGGCTGCGTCCATTCGGGTCCATATTGTTTCCCGCAAACAAAAAGGGCATCCCAGCAGGAAGCCCTTTTTGCGCAATTTGTAAATCTAGTTCGTCAACTTTTTAAAGTCGGGATGCGTAACCGCATCATTGATTAATTTTTGTACAGTAGGCGTAAACGCATCAACAACATTTTGACATGCCCGTACAGCCGAATAACTAGATTTAAATTCGTAACTAGTTAAAATTTCATAGCCTTCTGGATAGCTATCAGAAGATAGCTTCAATCCGACATCCCACTGACCTTTACCCCATGAATCAGCTTTGAATTCAGTTAATGTGCCAGTTATCCCATTAGCCGCACTTGAACTGAAAACGCCAGCTTGAAACATTTCAGTTTTGAATGCTTCTTCAATAAACTCCACAGGAGATTTCCCAGAACCAACATCTAGTGCTCCCATCGCACGACACGTTAACTCATCTTTTACACCTTCGCCGACGGAAAATCCGCTAATCCCAACTTTTTTATTCGTTGCGCCAAGTGTGTCTTTTATCGACACAATGTTACTGGTGGAAGGCGTGTAAGGCCTACTTGATGTAGTTTCACAACCAGCCAATGCTATTGTTGTCACAGCCAAGCCAGCCAAAATCATTTTTTTCATTAGATTAATCCCCATTATGATAAGGGTACACTATTATAACGCAAATATAAGATCGCAAGCTCAAATTGAAAACAAAAGTACTTTATGCCTTATCCAAATCCTGCTGAATCCTCGGGTCCTGCAGCAAGCGTGTCATGGCTTCGGCTGTTTCGAAACTCTCGTCTTTCATAAACCGCAGGCGCGGCGTCGATTTCATTTGCATTTCTTTACCCAAACGCCCGCGCAGGAATGAGCCGCAACGCTGCAGGCCTTTTATAACGGCATCTGCGTCATGCTCGTCACCCAAAGGCGCAGCATAGACAATGGCGTGTTTGAGGTCGGGGGACGCCCGCACTTCTGAAATTGTCACGGATACACCACGTAAGTCAGGGTCACGCAGGTTTTCTTTAGACAGAATATCCGCCAAAGCGCGGCGGATTAATTCGCCTGCTTTTAATTGACGTTGTGAAGGCGGACGGTTTTTGGACATATTGACTATGTAGAGGTTCTACAGCGTTTTCAAAGGGCCAAAGGCTGTTGTGACAGAATCTAATGACGCAAAATATGCATGACTTAATATCACGCACAATCGTGTTTACAGGGTCGAACTATGTCTTCACGCAACGGAAAGCTGCCATATTAGTCAGAGGATACTCAGCCAGTATTTGTAAATAGTAGATCACACGGTAAGTAACGAATAGGTGATAAGTTTGTCACTTGTTATTCCTAAGTATCAAAACTAGTAATGATAGTGATTGTTACACACAGTCGACTTCGCTGTTGGGGCAACTTCAGCAGGTAAAGGCAGAAAATGAAAAAAGATGTGAGAACGGCCACTGAGGTCGATGTATTCGTTGGCGCAAAATTAAAAGCATTGCGCAAATCCGTCAAACTAAGTCAAACCGATTTAGCCAATAAAGTTGGTATTACCTTCCAACAAATTCAAAAATACGAACGCGGGGTAAATCGGATTGGCGCTAGCCGCCTTTGGGGGTTTTGTCAGGCTCTAAATGTTAAACCGGGTTACTTTTTTGAAGGCCTTGAAGCACATTTGGAGCAAGATTCATCTGATCTATCCAATGCTGAAACTATCATAAACACCGTACAGCAAAAAATTGCGCCCGTCGTCAACACGTCCAACGTTGTTGAAATGGTGAGCCCAGAACAAACACCCTAAATATTTTTGATCTATTTTCTGTCTATCCGTTATAGGCAGACGAGTCCCCTTAAACGCATGTTTTAGGAATACCTCTGCTTGAGCAAACCTCCGCCCTCTGCTTTCTTTTACATATATCTATGAAAAGGATTTGTTCGCTGGCGTCCCGCGTTATTTTACGTGGCATATAATATTGTAATCCACAGCCGTAAAATAAGGCTATCCTCCGCGTTGTGTGAACGCCTGTCATCGCGTTCCAGCTGATACGCATATAACGGTCACGCTCATCGGTCGGGGGACAGCACAACATTCAAAGGCCATAATTTTTCCAAAAAAAAGCCGCCCCATAGGACGGCTTTCTTAATTCAATGAATGATTAAACCTTTCGGAATCATCTGGTCTCTAGTCGAGTGTGCGGTCTAGCATCTCAACTGTGAAACATTCGATTTGGTCGCCTTTGCGCAGATCATGATAACCCTCAAAGCCCATACCACATTCCATACCGGCCTGAACCTTTGGCACTTCATCTTTGAAACGTTTAAGCGTGGAGAGGTAACCTTCGTGAATGACGACATCATCGCGTAGCAAGCGAACCCCTGCCCCGCGTTCAACACGGCCTTCGGTAACCTTACAACCCGCAATTTTACCAAGTTTCGTGATGTCGAAGATTTCCAGAGCTTCGGCGTAACCAATGAAGGTTTCGCGGCGTTCTGGTGCAAGCATGCCTTCCAGCGCGCCTTTAATCTCGTCCAGCAATTCATAGATGATCGAATAATAACGAATTTCAACGCCTTCGCGAGCCGCCAAATCTTTGGCTTGGCGATTGGCACGAACGTTAAAAGCGATGATCGGTGCGCCAGAGGTTTTCGCCTGGAGCACGTCGCTTTCGGAAATACCACCCGCCGCCGAATAAACGACCTTCGCGCGGACTTCATCATTACCAAGGGCTTGCAACGCGCTTTTGATGGCTTGCGCGGACCCTTCGACATCGGCCTTAACCAGCAGTGGGAGATCAGAGACCTCCTTGTTTTGCAACTTGGCCATCATCTGTTCCATTGACGCCATGGCGCTTGGAACTGCGATATCTGCATCCTTGCGTTTTTGGACGCGATATTCACAAATCTCGCGGGCTTTTTGCTCATCGGAAACAACCGCGAAAGGCTCACCTGGCATTGGTGCGCCGTCGAGACCCATTAGCTCAATCGCTTCGGATGGACCTGCCGTCTTCAGTGTCTTGCCTTTTTCGTCCATCAGAGCTTTGACTTTGCCCCAATGTTCGCCAGCCACAATAACAGCGCCGCGTTTCAGCGTACCACGTTTAACAAGCAAAGTTGCGACAGCGCCGCGTCCTTTTTCGATTTTGGATTCGATAACCAAACCATCCGCATTACGGGTTGGATTAGCTTTCAATTCCATCAGCTCAGCTTGGTTGACAATCGCTTCAGCCAGATCTTGTAGACCTGTTTTTTCTTTCGCAGACACAGGAATGGCTTGTGTATCGCCAGACATGCTTTCTGTGATAATGTTGTGCTGCAGCAGGTCTGTTTCAACTTTTTGCGGGTTCGCTTCATAGGCATCCATCTTGTTGATGGCGACAATGATTGGCTTGCCTGCACTCTGCGCATATTTGATCGATTCAATCGTCTGCGGCATAACGCCGTCATCCGCGGCGACGACCAAGACGACAATATCAACAGCCTCTGCACCGCGTGTCCGCATCTGACTAAACGCCGCATGACCTGGTGTGTCCAGAACCGTGATCTTATCACCAGATTTCAATTGGATTTGATAAGCACCAATGTGCTGCGTGATTCCGCCGGCTTCGCCAGACGCAACATCTGTGGTCCGCAACGCATCCAGCAAAGATGTCTTACCATGGTCAACATGACCCATGATCGCGATGACAGGCGCGCGGGGCTTACGATCTTTTTCATCAGACGGTGTGTCGTCGATGATAAAGTCATGTTCCACATCCGCAGCAGAGACACGTTTCACCGTATGGCCGAAATCTTCGACAATCAATTCGGCCAAATCCGCGTCAATAACATCATTCACGCCGAGGCTCTCACCTTGGTTTTGCAAATATTTGACAACTGCATTGCCCCGTTCGGACATACGGTTCGCCAGATCAGCCACTGTTAGCGTTTCTGGAATCGTGACTTCGCGTTGAACCTTATCTGCGCCGCGACCACCGCCGCGTTGACGGGCTTTTTCACGTTCGCGCGCACGTTTCATAGACGCGAGTGAGCGTTGGCGATCATCATTACCCGACAGAGCCGAGACGATTGTTAGCTTACCTCGGCGACGCTTTGTTTCACCCTTGGAACGGGTTGGCGGTGGCGTTGCACGTTTTTTCTTCACGCGGCCACCCGCTTTTTCTAGCTCGGAGCGCGTATCGGATTTCTCGTCCGTTTTCTTATTCAGCGGAGAGCCGACGGCTTTCTTCTGAACTTTAGCCGCTTCTTCAGCTTCAATCTTTTTACGCGCAGCTTCTTCTTCCTCAAGACGTTTCATCTCGATGGCTTCTTGCTCGCGGCGTTTTTCTTCTAGGAGCGCCCGCTCTTCTTCGACACGGGCGAGACGGGCCTCTTCTTCTGCCTTACGTAGGAGCGCGCGCTCTTCTTGCTGTTTCTGCGCAGAACTTAGCGCGGCTTGGCGCTTAAGGAATTCCGCTTTGGATAGACCGAGTTTTCGCGCGGATTCTGCAGCGACGTCGACGTTTCTACGTTGTTGCGGTTTTGGCGCCATCGCAGGCTTTGGCTTTTCTGCCGCTGGTTTTGTTGGTGCCATCGGCGTCATCGGCGGCTTTGGCCCTTTTGCGGCTGGCGCAGGTGCAGGCGCGGGCGCAGCAGGTTTAGGCGCTCCTGGCTTGACAGTGCCAGGACGCATGATGATTTTCTTCTTCTTCTCCACCACAACGGCCGAAGAGGAGCTGGAGCGGCGCGGGCTACGGTTTGGCCCACCAAGCGTCAATGGACGTCTTGCACCGGGTTTTGCGCCGGGTTTGTTGTTATTGCTGTCTGTCATATCTTTATCCTGCGAAGCGGGGCCGGGTCATAACGCCGGGTGGCCGTTTCGCGTGTCGGTTCCTTGCTCGCGCGGAAAGTCCGCGTAACTTAAGGGAATGAGCGCATTTGGCAACATAGAATCACCGTACGCCTTGAAACTGTCTAGCCGGGCATAACCGCCCCGGTCACGGGACCTATAAGCGCATTAGAAGGCTTCGTGCTGAGCATCCGCCCAGCCCTCCGGTACGAGGGGCAGGAAGCCGCTCAGACGACGGGCTGAAAAGCCCAGAGATTTCGCGATTCTACCATGTGGTATTGCACAATGAATGATGGCTTCGCGGCCAACAACCGCGCCAATTTCAGTGCTGTCGAAACAACCCACTACGCGCGGCAAAGCCAATTCAACTTCGCGCGCCACAGCTTTGGACAAGGTACGGATTTTACCGCGTGCCCCTGCCGCGCCATCCGAGGCTTCGATGCGCCACCCCAGTGCATCCGCGCGGGCGGCGGACATGACTTGGTCAAAACCGATAAACAGCTTGCCAGATTTCTTTGCCATTCCAATAAGCGACAGCGCATGACGGCGGAGACCGTCCTCGACCTGATCAATCAAATCCGTAGGTATATTGCAATTGCCTTTAAACCCGCGTTTGAAACCGCCTTTTTTCATGGCCGCCTCCATATCTTCGCGTGTGGCACTGACCCAAACGCCGCGTCCTGGCAATTTGCCGAGAATATCAGGGTAAACCGTATCGCCTGGCCCGATCACAAAGCGGATCATCTCGCGCGGGTCCCGCACTTCATTCCGAGACACACAGCGACGCTCACGCGATTTATGACCGCGCGTGTCAATATGGTCATCAGGGACCAGGACTTCAGGTTGGCTCTTCAAGATCGGGCATATGGGCGGTTAAGGGAGGAATGGCAAGGGCTGGGTTGAGACGCGAAGACGTATAGTCCGCAACAGGCATAGAGGCGTGCCGCGAATGGTCTTTGTGGACCACTGGCTAGACCCGTTCTTATAACGCTCATAATATGCATTTGGTCCTACATCGGCGTCCTGCGGGGGTGCGCAGGATGACATTCAAATAATGATCCGCGTCTTGCGCAAAACAAACATTTGTAATTTCAATTGCTTATAAAAATATCAAGAGATGCGTCCTTGGGTCTATATTTGTAGGCTAGTTTAAACTTGTCTTCTCACAACGGGCGACCAAGCGTACGTTGGCTTGTTCGGTGAGGAGCGGCGCTTGTCATTGGATGATGCTGGGTAAC
>CALKXY010000049.1 GCA_938003545.1 uncultured Caulobacterales bacterium | reverse complement strand
TCTCGACGAGATGAACAAAGGTCTTGCCTCATCCCGTGAAGAAGTTGGTGAATTTGCACCACGCATCGAAACGATGAAAATCCCGGTTGATAAAATCCGTGACGTCATCGGTACAGGCGGCAAAGTCATCCGTGAAATCGTAGACACAACAGGCGCTCGCGTTTCTGTTGAAGACGATGGCACAATTAAGATCGCTTCGACGGATAAGAAATCCATCGACGCGGCTCGTGAATGGATTCACGGCCTAACCGCTGATCCAGAAGCTGGCGCGATCTACAAAGGTAAAGTCGTGAAGGTTGTCGATTTCGGCGCATTCGTGAACTTCTTTGGCAAAAAAGACGGCCTTGTCCATGTGTCCCAAATCAAACCGGAACGCGTCAATCACCCGTCTGATTTCCTCGCCGAAGGCCAAGAAGTCTTCGTCAAGCTCATGGGCTTTGACGATCGCGGTAAGGTCCGTCTGTCGATGAAATTCGTTGATCAGGAAACGGGCCTAGAAATCCCACGCGAAGAGGGCGAAGCCCCTGCGGAAGACAATGGCGGAGACGACAAGCCAAAGCGCACACGTCGTCCACGTAAGCGCCGCGAAGACTAGCGATGTCCGGAATTGATCCAATAGGATCAATTCCAATCGCTAGCCGAAATCGTAAGGTTTCGGTGTGACCATGTTAAATTGAATAAAGAAACCCGCTTCGAGAGAGGCGGGTTTTTTATTTAGACGCAACCTTTACGAAATTTTACGAGGCCTGTTGCTAAGTTATAAAATGAGGAGCGTGAATAATGGATAGTGACGAGACTAAAAGTAAGACCAATTTAGTTGAGTGCCTTATAGATGTGCTTGGTTACTGTGACGCCGAAACGTATGAACTGATCTCCAAAATTACGACTACAAAACTCAAAGACCTTGAAAAACATAAGTCCAAAAAGTTCGCTTATTTACAGGCACATTTACCTCCACCCGCAATGTCATCCGATGAATTGGACACTTGGTTTAATGCAAAAATGAAGCAAAGTTCTGATGCAGGTGTCCCGGAGGCTCAATACCAGCAGGCTTGTCGATTTTGGGAACGTGGCGATCATACGGCGGCAGTCGATCTATACAAAGCCTCAGCAGATCAAGGTTACCCAAAGTCCCAATACTGTTATGGCTTAGGTCTTCGTGATGGAGTTGGTATTGCTCAAGATAAACCCAAAGGTCTATTTTACATCGAACTCGCGGCAGGTCGTCTTTATAATTATGCCTTGGAATACTTGCTTGGGCTTTATCGCGATGATCTATCGGTTGAGGGGCGTGAGAAGTTTAAACTCTACTCCAACATGCTGACGTGGAGTGAAAGTTGGCATTAGGTTTATTATTGAGCCTTTGTGTTTCACCCTCTATGGCGGCCCTTCAAAACAAAAGGACCCCATCATGACCAAAGTCATCGGATTTCACTATACGCTTAAGGATGATGACGGTGAGGTCCTTGATAGTTCCCGTGGTCATGACCCTATGTTATATCTCGCGGGGAGCGGGACCATCTTGCCTGCTCTGGATGCGGCCATCTCGTCGCTGGCTGTTGGTGATATAAAGTCCATCGCGCTGCCTGCCAAAGATGCTTATGGCGAGATCAATCCTGCGTTTAAAATGAATGTGAAGCTCGGACAATTTCCGCCGGGTACAGATGTGAAACCAGGACTTCAATTTAAAATTAATGACGAGCCAGCCTCGCCTATGTTCCGCGTTGTGAATGTCCTCGGCGAAGAAGTCTTCATCGACGGCAACCACCCGCTCGCAGGTGTAAACCTAAACTTTGATGTCGAAATCACAGAAAGCCGCGACGCCACCCCCGACGAAATCGCCCACGGCCATGCGCATGGCGTAGGCGGGCATCACCATTAAGGAATGTGGCTTAAACCTAAATACCTATCGGTCTTTGCCTAAATGCTTTATCTATTCGCTCTTCCGTTGCGAAGGCCGATTACGTGGGCTGTCGTGTTCTTAATTATACTTGATGCTGTCACAAATGGGCTTTGAAAATATGCGCGCGGCTTCGCTAACGAGTCCTTATTCGCCGCGCCGTTTTCCGCCGGGTACGGCGAATTCAATGCGTGCGCCGCTTGGTTCGTAAACGATCATATGAACCGTCGGTCCCTTACCGTTTAGCTCTGGTCCAAATTCAATACGGACGCTTGGGTCGGCTTTGAATGTCTCATGCAGGTCTTCAAGGGTTTCAACATCTGCAACAGTAAGCGCCAAATGATGTAATCCGACATTTGTTTTCCGATTAAACTCTGTCGCAGTCTCTGGTGTTTTTGCCCGCCATAAGGTGACAAATACTGCACCATCTGTCACAAAATTTGCAGGATAATCGGCAACGCCTCCCGCGCGACGCCACCCCAATGTATCGACAAAGAAGCCTGTTGTCGCATCAAGGTCTTTAACGGTGAGTCCAACATGATTGACACCCATTGTTAAGGGGGCCTGGGTTTCACTTTGCGCATGAGCTTGGACTAAAGGGGTCATGAGGAAAAACCCTGCCGCAAAAGCGGTACATAAATTCGAAGATATAAAACGCATATTGTGGGTTTTTCTCATTTTGAATAAATTTGAAGATGTTGAACTTAGCCTTCATAGCTTAGACACTGGTGTGTCTATTCACAATTTTGAGAAAAGCAGACATTGCACCAAAGCCCTCACCTTGCGCGCATGAGTTTTATCCAGAGGAGGATTTTTCTTCGTTTTAGATATTCCCGGGCGACAGTTTCAAAGTTCAGTGGAGAACAGGCCTCCATGTCACGTCTATAGGCCTGCATGTTAAAGTCGTTCTCATTCGTTTTTGCGCATTTTCGAAACCGTTTAGCCGCTTTTATATATTCTCGGGTCACATAATTCGAAATGTAAAATCGCATTGAATCTGTCATCGAGAGGGCGCTGAGGCACTCTAATTGCTGTAATGCGATTAGCAGGTCTTCATGTTTACGAATGTCAAATGCACCCTCCCACCCACGCAAGCTATCCATGATACTGCCGTCCCTCACGCGGTAATGCACCAAAGGTTCCGCCAGATAGGTGTAGGATTTTATATGAGGCAGGAGGCGCGACATGCGGTGAATGTCTTCAAACACGTGGCCGTTTGGAAAAGGCGCCGTTTGTTTGATTACCTCGCGCCGTATGATTTTGTGCCAGCAATGTAATTTTCGATATTTAAATTTACCCGCCACCAAAGCCTGTAAATTTGTGGAATGATGCGTTGTCCCCGGAAATGTGGTCATCGCGGTTTGGGCCTTCATATAATCGCAAAGCAACATGTCTGGCTGGTCTCGCAGGATATAGACCCGCGCTTTCGAGACGCTGTCGGGAAGAACGTAATCATCAGAGTCGATGAACCAAACATAATCTCCATCCGCGAGGTCCAACAGACGATTGCGGGCGAATGAAATACCTTGGTTGGTTTGGCAAGACTCGAACTTTATTTGTTCTGGGTAGCGGTCAGCATAGCTCTGACATATTTCAAATGACGCGTCCGTCGACCCATCATTATATAAATGAATACACACATCCTGCAGGTCTTGAGTGATCAAAGAGTCTAAACATGCGGACAGATAGGCTTCGGAATTATAGACAGGCACGAGTACGCTTAGCCAAGGCGATTTAGTCATCAGGTCGTCCGTTTTTTAGCCATATTATAAATGACAATGTGGATGTGCGCGAAACTTTAACTTGCATAATTTCCGCGTAAAGCAAATGTCTTACCGTGCGTGTTTACTTGCGCGCCCGCTGACCCGTTTACGCCACATCCGAAAGCTGCTGGGCTTCATATGAGCGCGCATGATTTTGATGACTTCGCCTTCGGATAGACCTGATTGCGCAAGGATGTTGTCAAAACTGGTTTCATCATCCCACGCCATCGCAACGATTTCTGACGTTGTTAGTGTGCCTTTATCGGGGCGCGGCGTTGCGGGGATAAAATCATCAGGGAATTTTCTGTCAATATCATGGTGGCTCATAGGATAGATACGCGCGACGCCGCCAAAGGAGCCAGAGCCTAGCTGTAGAATTCTATGTAGCGAGTTGTTAGGCCCCACCGACACACACAATCAAAGGCGAGCATATGACCAAAGGTGTAGGCGGATGGACAGCAGAAGAGGCTTTGGCCAAACTGTCAGATATGACGGCGGGCGTTGAGCCGATTACAGAGCTGGAATTCCAAACGCGTATCGCCAAGGCGCAGGCCCTCATGGCGAAGCAGGGCCTTTGCGCGCTTTACCTTCATGCGGGCACGTCGCTCTATTATTTCACAGGTACGCGCTGGCATGGCTCGGAACGTATGGTGGGTGCGCTGCTTCTGCCCAATGGTGGTCCCGTTTATATCGCCCCCGCATTCGAGAAAGGCACGCTTGAGCAATTTATGACCGTCCAAGGCCCTGTCCTGACATGGGAAGAACATGAAACTCCTTATGGCTTGATCAATGATCATTTGGCGACGAAAGGCGTAACATCGGGCGCGATTGGTATCGACGAAGCCACGCCGTTTTTCGTCAGCGACGGCATTGCGAAAGCTAGCCCAGACTATAGCTTCACCAATGGAGCCTCCGTCACGGCGGCCTGCCGCATGATTAAATCAGACGCAGAAATCGCGTTGATGACCCGCGCTAAAAAGATGACGCTCGCGGTCCACAAAGCCACCGCCTCTATGCTGCACGAAAACATCACAACCACAGAAGTCGGCGCTTTTCTCGACGCAGCGCACCGCAAAGTCGGCGCGCCCAAAGGCAGCTATTTCAAGATTGTCCTCTTTGGCCCAGATAGCGCGTTTCCACATGGCGTCCGCGAGCCAAAGGTTTTGGCCTTTGGCGATATGGTCTTGATCGATACGGGCTGTCAGTTGCATGATTATATTTCCGACATTACGCGCAGCTATGTCTTCGGCAATCCAACAGAAGAGCATCGCAAAGTGTGGGATGCTGAAAAAGCCGCCCAAGCTAAAGCGTTTGAAGCGGCACAACTCGGCACACGCTGCGGCGATGTCGATCTCGCCGCGCGCGCAGAATTAGAAGTGCATGGCTATGGCCCCGGCTATAAAACACCAGGCCTGCCGCACCGAACAGGCCACGGCATCGGCCTCGACATTCACGAGTGGCCGTATCTGAATTGGGGAGACGACACGATCTTAGAACCCGGCATGTGTTTCTCAAACGAGCCGATGATATGCCTCTATAAAGACAACGGCGAAGGCGAATTTGGCGTGCGGTTAGAAGATCATTTTTATATGACTGCAGACGGGCCGAAATGGTTCACGGAGCCGAGTCAGAGTGTGGATAATCCGTTTGCGGGTGTGGACTGAGATACAAAGGAATTGACCTATGGCCAAAATGTCTGGCGTTTGTTTTAGAGGTAGAAACTTTTGGGTATATGATGTCGTTGGCGGAATATTTCTTTGGCATCTTGTTGATGCTGCGAAAACGTATAATTTCGAGAAGCGTTTGCAATGGTTAGATGATTGCATCCCAAAATGGCAGATTGCTGCAGCCATTCCAGACTTGGCTTTTTTTGCCGATGATAGATGGACAGAAGAACAAGTCGACCTCATCATCAGGCTGTCTCAAAAGGCTATTACTAAAATCCTTGCGCATGGTGATTTTACAGACGTAGAAGTCCTTTCACTTGAGCTTATTGATGATTTGAAACTTCATGTTCGAGGAATGAAAACAATCCCCTGCGTGCCTATTTCCCGCTTTGGTGAAGCATTTATGCACTTGCTTCTAGATGAATTGCCGGCTCCACCTCATAAAACCTGGTGGTACTATGGTATGGCTGAACAGCCCGAGACGATGAGCATGCAGGTTAATTGGGATGAGCTAGAAATCACTTAAAACGCCTCTTCCTCGGGCAAGAAAATCTCTCTCTTCCCGCCTGACCCCGCTGCGCCAATCATGCCTTCGCCTTCCATACGCTCAATGAGGTCCGCGGCGCGGTTATAACCGATGGAGAGTTTGCGTTGGATATAGCTAGTCGAGGCTTTGCGGTCACGTGCAACGATGGCAACCGCTTGATCAAAGAGCGACCCGCCCTCTGATCCGCCGCCTGCGAGTTTGGCATCAGACGGGCCTTCTTCACGCTCGGTCGTGATATCGTCGAGATAACTCGGCGCGCCTTGGGCTTTCATAAAGTTGGCAATGCGTTCGACTTCGCCGTCCGACACGAATGGACCATGCAGGCGGCGCGGACGACCCGTCGCTGAGAACAGCATATCGCCATTACCCAGCAGGGCTTCGCCGCCTTGTTCGCCAAGGATAACGCGGCTGTCGATTTTGGAGCCAACGCGGAAACAAATGCGCGCGGGGAAATTGGCTTTGATTGTACCCGTGATCACATCCGTCGATGGACGCTGGGTTGCCATGATAACATGAATACCCGCCGCTCGCGCCATTTGTGCGAGGCGTTGTACGGAGCCTTCGATGTCTTTTTTGGCCACCATCATCAGGTCGGCCATTTCGTCGATGATGACGACGATATAAGGCATGGGCTCGAAGGACAATTCTTCGGTTTCATATTCCGGCTCTCCGGAATCCTTGTTATAACCCGTCATGATTGTCTTGGTCATGGTCTCGCCGGACGCTTTGAATTCTGCAACTTTCTCGTTAAAGCCCGCCATGTTGCGGACGTTCATTTTGGCCATTTTGCGGTAACGGTCTTCCATCTCCCGCACGGTCCATTTCAACGCGACAACAGCTTTTTTTGGTTCGGTGACGACAGGCGCAAGAAGGTGCGGGCAGCCATCATAGACAGACAGCTCAAGCATTTTCGGGTCAATCATGATGAACTTACATTGTTCCGGCGTCAGCGTGTACATCAAGCTGAG
>CALKXY010000048.1 GCA_938003545.1 uncultured Caulobacterales bacterium | reverse complement strand
AACTGCTTACGCAGCTAGAGCAAAATCCTCAGAATAATTGTCATTTGCAATTATAATATACGAGCATTTATCGGTGCTCACACGAACGAAAGCTAACATCTTTAGACGTCTGTCGATCCTATTTCGACCCCACTGAAAAGCTCTTTCCAATCCGTGGAGACCGGAAAGAGCTTATTGGTGGAGTCGCCGGGTACCGCCCCCGGGTCCAGTCCGCTTATTACATGCGCGTTTATCGTCATATCTGGCAAGCCAGCCAAATCTATATGGGCGCATAGGCGTTGATATGCAATGGAAAAGCATGGCTGGTGCGCAGTTGGACCGAAAATTCGTACGGGTCATTGCGTCGACTGCGCGAGAGGATTAGTTGAACCTATAAGGAGTCGCCACATCAACGCTATCGACACATCAATCTTACTGGACCACCTAGAAAGCCTTGTCGCGTTTGATACGCGCAATGGGTCGGGCGACGAGATGGTCTGCGTCCGATATTTAGAAGAATCTCTGCGCGTCTTTAATCCTGATCAGTTACATGTTGGCCAAGTCGCGCGATCACGCGGGAAATCTGATTCTGGCTATGTGCTCGCGATTTGGGGGCGGCCCGATACGCTGTTGAATGTGCATATTGATACGGTGCCCAGCGGAGAAGGGTGGACGGCGGACCCGCTCGATCTGCGCAAAGACGGCGACAAAGTCGTGGGTTTGGGCACGAGCGATATTAAAGGCGCGGCAGCCTGTATTTTGGCGGCGCTGGAAACCGTGACGCCGCAAAATGTGGCGGTCTTATTTTCTGGCGATGAAGAACATGGCAGCGAAGTTATGCCCGCCGTCATTGCCTCTGGGCGTTTAGACGGCGTGAAACGCGCCATAATCTGCGAGCCGACATCCTGCCGTGTTGGGCGCGCGCATCGCGGTATGTTGGCGATATCAGCAGGATTTTCAGGGCCCGGCGGGCATAGCTCTCTGGCGGATGTTACGCCGCGACCTTTATTGGCGGCGGCGCGTTTGGCAGCGAAAATCGGGGGTTATGCGGATGCACATATGGAGTTTGGCGAGGCCCCGTTCAAAGGGCTTTGCGTGAATATTGGCGAGATTGAAAGCGACGGCGCTTATAATGTGATCCCGACGATGGCAAAACTCTGGCTGTCACTGCGTCCACCACCTGGTGATAATGTGCGTCAACGTGAGGCTGAAATTTATGCGCTTGCGGAGATGGGGGCGTTAGACACCATCGTAGCCTTTGAACCCTTTGCGACCAAAGACATGTCCGCCTTTAAGGACGTGTTTGGCGACACGGAGATTGTTGATCTGCCTTATTGGACCGAGGCGTCCATGCTAAGCCAAGCTGGAGTTAACGCTGTTGTCTATGGTCCGGGGAATTTGGAACAGGCGCATAAACCAGATGAATATGTTGAAATCGCTCAATTGGAAGAGGCCGCGCGGCGCTATGCCGTGGCCCTCGCAGGCGAGTCATCATGAGCGTGCGCGAAACTGTCCTGCAAAGTCTTTCGGCTGTGGGCGCGCAGCATGAAGCAAAATTCTACGCCGAACTCTTCGCACGCCAAGATGCAGAAACCTTTGCCATGTTGGTGCTGGACCCAAGGTGCCTAAAGGATCCACTGCTTGAGGCGTTGATCACGGCGTTGCGGATATTGTCTAATTTGCAGCTTACGCCGCTGATTGTTGTCGGTGCGATGGATGATGCGCGGACAACGACAGAATTTCAGGCGCAACGCCTTTACCGTGATTTGGACCGATCTGGCGTTCGCGCAGCAAAGCTAAATACGGCGAGCTATGGTCTGATTAAAGAAGTGCGCAAGACAGCCGGAAAAGGCAAAATGCCGATCTTGGAAATGACTGAACGGCGAGGCAAGATGAACTTGTCGACCCTGGTGTCAGAATTACAGCCCAAGAAAATCATCTTCCTTCAACCTTCGGGTGGCTTGAACCAACATGGCATTCGCAAAGCCAATCTGACGGTAGATGAGCTTCCAGAATTTATGCAAACAGAGACGTTTTCAGCGGGGCAAATTCGGTTTTTGGATTGCGTGCTGGAGCTAGAAAAAATAGCCAAGACAAAACGCAGCTACATCATCGCATCGCCTTTGAACCTGTTGAGCGAGTTATTCACGACGCGCGGGTCAGGAACATTGATACGCCGAGGTGTAGATATACAGACCGAGACGAGCCTAAAGGGATATTCAAAGCAAAACCTAACGCGGGCGCTCGAAACGGCTTTTGAGAAACGATTGAAACCCACGTTTTTTGAGACTGATTTATACAAAGGCTTCGTGGAATCTGATTATCTGGGCGGTGCGTTATTTACGCAGCAAGCGGGGCAGCCTTATCTCTCTAAATTCTTTGTCCTACGCGAGGCGCGCGGGGACGGCATTGCGCGTGATATTTGGGACGCGGCCTGCGCAGATGTACCATCTTTTGTGTGGCGGTCTCGCATGGGGAACCCGTTCAACACATGGTATATGCGCCAATGCGACGGTATGCAGCGCGCGGAGAATGCATCAGGGGCTTGGCGTGTGTTCTGGAAGGGGTTAGAGGCCGCGAAAATTGGGGACGCGATTGAAGCCGCCGTTGCCGCACCCGATGACTTTGAATTTTAAAACGTCTGTTAAAGGACATCCGAATGACCCTTCATATTAATGCTGCATTCGACTCTGGTAACATCATTGTCGAGCGTGCGGATGACCCGAGCGACATTCGTCTCTCCATTCGCAAAGATACAAAGTCCGATTTCTATCAATGGTTCCATTTCCGTGTGACAGGGGCGAAAGCGACAGCGTGCACATTCCGCCTGACTAACGCCGCCGATGCGGCCTTTACGGGCGGATGGGATGGATATCGTGTCGTGGCGAGTTATGACCGTGAAAGCTGGTTCCGCGTGGACGCAACGCGTTATGAGAACGGTCATTTGATTTGGGATCATACGCCGGAACAAGACTCGATTTATTACGCCTATTTCGCACCTTATTCGATGGAACGCCACGCAGAGCTTATCTCGGATTGTCTGCAATATGACGGCGTCTCGCTGGATGTATTGGGAACATCACTTGAAGGCCAAGCAATAGATTGTCTGCGCATAGGCGAGGGCGACAAGACGATGTGGATCATTGCCCGCCAACATCCCGGTGAAAGCATGGCCGAATGGTGGATGGAAGGTTTCCTCGCGCGTCTCTTGGACGAAGACGACACGGTCGCGATGCAGCTGCGTAAAGATGTAACCTTCCGTATTGTGCCGAATATGAATCCTGACGGGTCGCGAGCAGGGAATTTGCGTACAAACATTGCGGGCGCGAACCTGAATCGCGAATGGGGTGTCTCAACGCCCGAAACCTCGCCGGAAGTGCATTGCGTTATTGCGGCGATGGACGCGGATAAGCCTGTTCTTTGCCTTGATGTTCACGGCGATGAATCGCTGCCATATAACTTCATTGCAGGCGCAGAAGGCATTCCAGGATATACTGAGAAGCAAGCCAATGATCTGGCCGCATTCTTGACGGCCTATAAAGCTGCATCGCCTGATTTCCAGACAAAGCATGGCTATGGTCTATCGAAACCGGGAACGGGTAACCTTACGATGTGCACGAACTTTACGGCGCATCGCTATGATTGCCTCGCGATGACGCTTGAAATGCCGTTCAAAGATAATGCCGATGCGACCGACGCCGAAGAGGGGTGGAGCCCAGACCGCAGCGCGGAACTTGGCGGCGCGGTTTTGGATGCCATCGCGGATGTAGTAGGGCAGCTCTAACGCTGTGGATAAGCCGACTCGCCGACTCGGCAAGGACGGGTTAGAGATTTGCTATGCAACAATATCTCGACCTTCTAAAACACGTTATGGACAACGGAGTTGACCGTGGCGACCGCACGGGCACGGGCACACGCGGTGTGTTTGGCCATCAAATGCGGTTTGATTTGTCGGAAGGTTTTCCGATGGTCACGACAAAGAAGCTGCACAAGAAGTCTATCGTACATGAGCTGATCTGGTTCCTCGCGGGTGATACAAATATCAAATATCTCCAAGAGAATGGTGTCAAAATTTGGGACGAATGGGCCGATGAAAATGGTGATCTTGGCCCCGTCTATGGCAAACAATGGCGGCGCTGGATTGGGCCTGATGGCGCGGTGATCGATCAAGTCAAAAACGTTGTCGAAGCCATCAAAACAAATCCGAACTCTCGCCGCCATATCGTGAGTGCGTGGAACCCCGCCGATGTTGACGATATGGCCCTGCCGCCGTGCCACTGTTTGTTTCAGTTTCATGTCGCAGATGGGAAACTCAGCTGTCAGCTTTATCAACGCAGTGCGGATATATTCCTCGGCGTGCCGTTCAACATCGCCAGCTATGCGTTATTGGTACATATGATGGCGCAGGTCTGTGATCTTGAGGTCGGCGATTTTGTCCATACCTTCGGCGACGCGCATATCTACTCGAACCATTTCGAGCAGGTTGAGTTACAGTTATCACGCGACCCGATGGCATTACCCCGATTGAAGTTGAATCCTGATGTGACCGAAATTGACGGGTTTACCTATGAGGATGTGAAAATTTTAGGCTACAAAGCGCACCCGCATATCGCTGGGAAAGTTGCGGTTTAAATTACGTGTCACACCGACGCGAGCAAAGCTCGCCCGGTGCCCATGTCGTGAAGGTGGGGCTTAGGTTATGCTTACTGAAAGAAGCTTCTACTTCTACATTATGGCAAGCCACAAAAACGGTTCACTCTATTCTGGTATGACGAACGATCTCATCCGCCGTGTTCAAGAGCATAAACAGGGACTAAACTCCAAAAGCCACACGGCTCGCTATAACATCAAGCGTCTCGTTTATTTTGAAGTGTTCAATACCGCAGAAGACGCGATTAATCGTGAGAAATTCGTCAAGAAACTTACACGTGCGCGGCGTGTGAAGTTAATTGAAACAGACAACCCTGATTGGCGTGAGTTGTTCAAAGGCGATGAGACTATACCTTGGTGAACCATCACGACATGGGCACCGGGCGAGCTTTGCTCGCGTCGGTGTGACCCAAGTTTACGTTTAAGCCTTCTTCACAAACATAGTCTTCAACTTCATCACGCCAATCCCATCGATCTTGCAATCAATGTCATGATCTTCGTCGACTAAGCGGTTGATCCGTACCTTCGTCCCAACCTTTGCGACCTTTGATGTCCCTTTGACCTTTAGGTCTTTGATGATCGTGACCCAATCGCCGTCGATCAAGACATTCCCATTCACGTCTTTATAGACGCGCTCACCAGGTGTTGGCAGTTCAGGGTTCCATTCGTGTGCGCATTCCGAGCAGATCAATAGCGCGCCGTCTTCATAGGCATATATGCCGCCGCATTCTGGGCAGGGCGGCAAGATTGGTAGATCGTCGGACATATTGGCTCGCTTCACAATTCAGAATTGGGACTTGCCTCGCTTTACGGTCTGGGTCACCTAAAAAGGTGAGATCGCCCAAAAGCAAAAGAGATGATATGAAACGTTTCCTGACAACAACCGCCTGTATCGGCGCGATGATGGCCGCAGCTCCTGTTTATGCCGCGGATGATTTGACCACGTCTGTGGCTTCGGATCATGCCTATGTCCTCGACCTGTATAAGCATTTCCATGAAAATCCTGAACTCTCCTTCAAGGAAAAAGAGTCGGCGGCGCGGCTGTCCAAAGAGCTAAAAGGTCTCGGCTTTACGGTCACGGAACGTGTTGGCGATGATTGGGTGAGGGCAAAGGTCATGAAGGACGTTGGCGAAATGCTGCCAGATGTTGGCGGATATGGTGTCGTAGCGGTTATGAAAAATGGCGACGGGCCAACCGTTATGTTGCGCGCGGATATGGACGCGCTGCCGTTGGAAGAGAAAACAGGCCTTGCCTATGAGTCCAAAGTTATGGGCCAAACCCATACGGGCAAAGATGCCCCCGTCATGCATGCCTGCGCCCATGATAGCCACATGGCGATCTTGATCGGTACGGCGCGGCAATTGGTTGAACGCAAAGATGATTGGTCCGGGACCTTGGTCTTGATCGGGCAACCCGCCGAAGAAATTGGTCTTGGTGCAAAAGCCATGTTGGAAGACGGCTTATTCAAGAAATTTCCGAAACCTGATTATGTTCTCTCCACCCATACGTCCGGTTGGGCGCCTGCGGGCATGATCACTTACACATCTGGATATGCGCTCGCGAATGTGGACTCTGTCGACATCACGGTCAAAGGCGTCGGGGCGCATGGTTCTGCGCCGCATATGGGCAAAGACCCGATCGTGATTGGCGCGCAGATCGTCAACGCGCTGCAGACATTGGTCTCGCGCGAGGTCAACCCTCTCAAAGCGGGTGTCGTGACGGTGGGTAGCTTCCGTGCGGGTTTCAAACACAACATCATTCCAGATGAAGCCAAATTGCAAATCACCGTGCGGTCCTATGATGATGACGTGAGAAAGACACTGCTGGACGGTATCGAGCGTATCGCGATCTCTCAGGCTTTATCTGCGGGATTGCCTGAAGATTTGATGCCTGAAATTAAAATGGAGAGCGATTACACGCCGTCGACATTTAATGATCCTGACATGACGGAGCGCGTTATGGCTGCCGTTGGCGAGTCTATTGGCGCAGATAAGGTCGCGACCCAACCTCCGAGCATGGGGGGTGAGGATTTCTCTCAATTCCACCGCTATGACGAAGACATCAAAACGCTGATTTTCTGGACGGGCGGGGCAGAGCCTAAAGCGTTTAAAGCTGGGGTAGAGGGAAAGGGCGCGATGCCGCCGGGTAATCACTCGCCGTTTTTTGCACCTCAGCCCGAACCGGCGTTGAAACTTGGCGTACAAGCCATGACGGCGGGGACGTTGGAGTTGTTTGACGAGTAAGCTCATAATACCGAGCATATAGCGCGGTGGGGGAAGCCCCCCGCCAATAGCTGTATAATATGCCTGCATTGCGATATTGTGTTTTCCAAACGCCCAAACGTTCGAAACGGCGTGCGGATGTTGATAATTTTAACTTAGACTTACGCACTTTCCCGAGCCGTTTGAGCGCAGCGCGCAGTGCAATGTCCTCAAGAAGTGGAAATTTCGCGAGATCAATATCGAGACGCAAATAGTCCTCGCGTCGAAAAGCAAAACCTTGATCGCCAAATGTAGTGAGTGCCGTCTCGGCACGGCTGATTGCGGCAAATAACTTAAGCGATTTTGAACGATGGCGGAAGGTGAGCGGAAAACAGGCCAGTGACGTCCAAGGATCGCGTAGTAACCGTCTTATTTCTGCTGCGCTGCCGCGCGCGGGTTGACTATCTGCGTGTAAAACCCAGACAAGGGGCTGTGTTGCCGTAGCAATCCCTTCCGCGATTTGTGCCCCGCGCCCTTTCGGAGCGGTTATCCATTTTACATTTCTGGATTTGGTTAAATCTGAAATGGGGCGGGTTTTTGACTTATTTTCCGCATCCGCAATAATGATTTCTGCAACATCTAATGACCCCAATGTTTGGATAAGACGCCGTAAGGCAGCATCATCGCGCAAGACGGGAATAACAATGCTAATGCCGCGCATTACATGTCGCCTTGTTTTGGCGTTCCGGCATTTGAAGTTCGGATTATAAAGTCATTTTCCGAGACATCGCGAAGATTTCGGAGAATGTCAGGGATACCGATTGCGACTTGTTTTCGAATAACTTTTGCGGGAATCGGCAGCTTGGGCTTGATCGCAGCTTGATAGATCACACGAGTTTCAGTGGGCGAGAGTGCGATTATATCCCAACGTCCGTCTTGAACGCTCAGGTCTCCTGATATGCGTTCAATTTCCATGACGTGATTTCGGTTTTCATCTGTCACGTAATTTGTTCTGAACGTTGAATTGAATTTCGGAAGAACAGGGCTAACAGCGAATTTTTGTTTCCGAATGTCCCAATCTCCATTTCCTGATGTTTCCAAGACTTCGCAGAGGCGAATGTCAGAAGAGAGCTCAAGCGCACGGCCACAGTCAAGCATAATGGCAAGGACGTCGTCGGATGACGCCATGATGTCGATGCCGCCCCGTGACACGGTTGGTTTTTTCTTATGCTCGCGGTCTTTCCACACGGAAATAATAGCTTCGCCGCGTTCCAATGCGATGATCTCTTCAGCCGTGAGGTCTGGCCGTTCAAAGGCTGATGCAACTGTGCTGAGAGCCAGAGACAAAAGAATCGAGAGAGCGAGAGGTGTGGTGCGTGTCATGAAGGCGACATAGGACGAGACGCGTTATCAAACTACTCACCACCGTTCACATTTTTGCGTGTTTAATGTGTAGTGTTTGTGAGCTTGGTTTCTTTGGTATCTTCTGGCGCCTCTTCGAACCGATTTTTTACAATCCACCAGATGACGACAGCGCCCAACATCTTACCGATGATACTCATCGTGATATTCGGTCCTGTGAGTTGATCAGGACGGATCATCTCTGCGCCATATAAGAAGAGTGTTGTGTCCAAAGGCGCGGCAACGGCTGATGAGAGCAACACGCGGGTTGAGAGGCGGTATTTGGTGAAGGTGAAAAGCGCCCAATCGACGAGTTCCGCAATCGCAAATGCGCCGCCACTCGCCACGGCTAATTCGGGGCCAGCAGCCACGGCTGTCAGTATGAGCGCGACGGCCATTGCAATCAGGACAAAGTGACCCACTTCGCGTTGGGCGAAATCTCGTACGACCAAAACGAGGCCAGTGACAATCGTAACGGGATTGAACGCCCACCCCGGCAGAAGCTCCCACATGGGCGCCCATGTAAATGACCAATTGATAAATGGGATCAACAAGACATAGACCAGCGTCATGATGGGGAGGCTGAATTTAAATCCGGAAGTCTTGCGAGTAGTCGACATAGTATATGAGCTTAGGCTAGGGCTGTGCCTATGTCTACGAATCCCAAACTCTGCGCTGTTGTCGCTATGGACCGTAATCGGGTTATCGGACGCGAAGGAGATTTGCCGTGGCGGCTACCGTCCGATCTCAAACATTTCAAACGTGTGACGTTGGGTAAGCCCTGTCTAATGGGACGGAAAACATGGGAGAGTTTGCCCTTTCCGTTGCCAGGACGACCCAATCTCGTTCTGACGCGCAATGCTGCTTATGCGGCAAAAGGGGCCGAAGTGTTTACGGATGTGAAGGCAATGATCGGGCAAGGGTTTGAACTTGCTGGGCGTGCAGGCGTTGACGAAATCATGTTGATCGGGGGCGGACAGCTCTACAAAGAACTCCTACCGCATTGCGATAGATTATATATCACGCAGGTTGATGCTGAGGTCGCGGGCGACGCTGTCTTTCCTGAAATATCATCGGATCATTGGCATTTATCGTCCCGCGAGGGTCCGATACATGGGCCGAAAGATGACCATGCCTTTTTCGTCGCGGTTTATGACCGCGTCCTTTAGGCGATAACGCACGTATGAACCTTGAAACCTGTGGCGTCTCACGCCACATACGACCTAAGAAATTTCGGAGAAGACATGGCGGATAATAACAGTCCATGGGGCCCAAAACCGGGTTCCAGTGAAGGTGGCGGCAAAGGCGACGGAAATTCGCCATGGGGTGGCGGGCAACGTCCGAAGCGCCCACAGCGTCCAAACCGTGATAATGTGATCGAAGGATTTAAAGCCCGCACACGTCCAGGCGGCGGTGGCGGCAATGGTGGTAATCGCGGCGGAAGCCAGATGCCCGAGTTCAAACTTCCGATTTGGATGTTTTTTCTCGTGCCGCTTATCCTCGTGCTCCTAACATCTGTGTTTACTGTTCAAGGTAACCAAGAGGCTGTCATCCTCCGCTTTGGGGATTATCAGCGGACAGCAGGTCCAGGCTTGCACTTTAAACTGCCGAATCCGATTGAAACCAAAGAAGTTCGCGATGTCACGAACCAGCAAGAAACGATTGTTGGTATTAGCAATAACGCAGAATCTTTGATGCTGACGGGTGACGAAAATATCGTCGACATTAACTTCGCAGTGCTCTGGGTTATCAAGGATTTGGAGAGCTATCTTTTCAAAGTTGATCAGCCAGAAGACCTCGTGAAGTCTGCGGCTGAATCTGTCGTGCGCGAGATTATTGGTAAGAATGAACTCGACCCGATTATCACAACAGGTCGTCAGCAATTTGGCGGCGAAGTCCGAGACCGTCTTCAAGAATTGCTTGACGAATATGAAGCGGGTGTACTTGTAAACGATGTTCAGTTCCAAAAGACCGATCCACCGACAGAAGTCGTAGATGACTTCCTCGATGTTGTGAACGCATCCCAAGAGGCAGAACGTGCAATCAACGAAGCGCGAGCTTATCGGAACACGAAAGTTCTTGAAGCCGAAGGTGAAGCTGCGAAATTAATACAGCAAGCTGAAGGTTATCGTGACCGTGTTATCGCGGACGCCGAAGGTGAAGCGCAGCGTTTCAAACTCATTTATGGCGAGTATAAATTAGCCCCGCAGGTTACGCGTCAACGCATGTATCTTGAAACCCTCGAGAAAGTTTACGGTGACGCAGAGAAGATTGTTCTGGACGGTGATGCAGGGTCGGGCGTTGTCCCATACTTGCCGCTCGATCAACTGAACAAGAAAGGTAACTAGTCATGAACCAGACTAAATTAATCCTATTTGGCGGGATCGCCCTTGTCGCTGTGATTGTTGCAAGTCAATGTTTCTACACGACAAATGAAGATAAGCAGAGCCTTGTGCTCCGTTTTGGTGAACCTGTGCGGACGGAAAACGCCTATGGTATCGAAGAAGATGCTGGCCTTAAATTCAAAGTGCCGTTGATTGAAAATGTAACGCATTATGATCGCAAGAACCTTGTCCTGGACCTCAAGGCTCAGCCTATTCTTGCATCCGACCAAGAGCGCCTCCTAGTGGATGCGTTTATTCGGTATCGGATTACAGATGTCAGATCGTTTTATGAGGCTTTTGCAACGCGCAAGCGTGCGGAAATTCAGTTGAGCAACGTATTGGATTCCTTAATCCGTGACGTTCTTGGTTCCGTTGAGTCCCAAGAAATTATTTCAGGTCAACGTGTTGATCTGATGAATGCGATTGAGACACGTGCGAACGCTCGTGCTCTTGCCGGTAAATTTGGGCTCGTGATCGAAGATGTCCGCATCAAACGTGCTGACTTACCCCAAGAAAACGCACAGCGCGTCTTTGACCGCATGGCAGCCGACCGTCAGGAACAATCTGCTGAAAAACGCGGTGAGGGCGAGAGATCCAAGCGAACCATCACAGCGCAGGCGGATAAGGAAGTCGAAATCCTTCTTGCCAATGCACGCCGTGATTCGGAAATTATCCGCGGTGAGGGCGACCAAAAGCGAAATGCGATTTATGCCGAGGCGTATAATAAAGACCCGGAATTCTTCGCCTTTTATCGTTCCATGCAGGCTTATGAAAAAGGTCTTGTCGGCAGCACAACATATGTGCTGTCACCTGACAGTGATTTCCTTGGGTATCTTGATAACCAAGGCGGCAATCGCCGTTAGGCCAAGGTCTTGGGGGCTGTTATATTGATAGCCTTCGGCGGGTTTATCTTGCTGGAGGGTTTGATGTGGGCGCTGATGCCTGGCGCAATGCGCCGTGCTTATGATGAAATGATGAAGCAGGTCTCGGATCGAGACCTGCATGTTGCGGGTGCTGTCGGCGTCTTTGTTGGGACCTGTCTCCTCGCATATGGCGCAAAAATAGTCCTTCAATGACGCAAATGTAAGCCACCTCGCGGCACTGCCCCCTTGGCAGGCTCCTGCATATCGCTAGGGTAGACATATGACCTTACTTCGCTCGGCTGCACTTTCTCTTGTTTTCGGACTTTCGGCTGTCATGGTGACGCCGCAAATGGCTGAGGCCCGCGCTACGCCAGACGGGTTCACGGAACTGGCAAAACGTCTCTCGCCGGCTGTGGTCAATATATCAACAGCGCAGACGATTGAGATTGATACAACAGAGGCCAAGCCTTTCGAAGAAGGCTCTCCGCTAGAACGATTCAATGATTTCTTTGGCGGGCGAAATGATCGCGATGGACGGGTCAGCAAATCCCTCGGCTCTGGTTTTGTTATCGATGCCGAAGGTCACATAGTTACAAATAATCATGTGATTGAGGATGCTGATCTGATCGAGGTCACGTTCCCAAATGGTGATACATATGAAGCCGAGTTGATCGGACGTGATCCTGCAACGGATATTGCCGTCCTGAAAATTGATACAGGTGTCGATATGCCCGCTGTGCCATGGGGCAATAGTGATGAGGCCGAAGTCGGTGAATGGGTGATCGCGATTGGTAACCCGTTTGGATATTCTGGTTCTGTCGCCGCGGGTATTATCTCCGCACGTAACAGAAACATCTCCTCTGGAAATTATGATGACTTCATCCAAACTGACGTCGCGATCAACCGAGGCAACTCTGGCGGTCCATTATTCAATATGGACGGCGAAGTCATTGGCGTGAACACGGCAATTCTGTCTCCGACAGGTGGAAGCGTCGGGATCAGCTTTTCAGTCCCAGCGGAACTCGCGCAATCCATTGCAACCCAACTTATCGAATTTGGCGAGACGCGTCGAGGCTATCTAGGCGTTCGCCCGCAAGCCGTAGATAATGGTATCGCTCGCAGTTACGGTTTGGACAGAGCGCAAGGCGCGCTCGTCAAATCTGTTGTCGAAGACAGCCCCGCGGATAAGGCTGGCTTGAAACGCGGTGACTTGATCTTGTCCTTGGGCGGTAAGCCTTTGCCTGCCTCTCGCTTATTATCACGCCGTGTCGCGGAAGCTGAAATAGGCAAACCGCTCGCGATTGAAATTCTGCGCAAGAAAAAACGAAAGACGATTAGTGTCACGATTGAACGTTTGGAAGAGAAGGTCACGGTTGAAGAGAAAGTCCGCCGAGAAGTCGCGGCTGGAAATGCAGAACGTTCGATCGCAGGCATTTCTGTTGAAGCCCTGAGCGAAGACGTGCGCGACCGTAACCGTATTGACGATGATGTGAGCGGCGTACGTGTCGTGAAGGTAGGTAAACGCGCCGCCGCTAGCGGGAAAATCCTGAAAGGTGATATCATTGAGGAAGTCGGATTTGAGGCTGTCAAGACACCTGCAGAATTTGAAACCGCGATGAAAGCGGCCTCTGAGTTGGATGAACCGGTAACGTTACTGGTTAACCGCAACGGCAATTACATCTTTTATGCGTTGAACCCAACCACTTAAACCTAGTCGCCTAAGCGCCCTAGCCAAGTTCTACAAATTCCGCCTCGGTAAAACCTTGGAAATATAGAACCGTGCGCAAATCCGTAAACCTAATGGCGGATTGCGCCGCCGCAGCGACAGCTGGCTTAGCATAATACGCAACCCCTAATCCTGCCGCTGTTACCATGGCGAGATCATTTGCCCCGTCGCCGACGGCAACAGCATTGGATGGATCATCGACATGCGCCTTGAGGGCGTCCAGTTTTGCTTCGCGTCCCAATATAGGGTCTGCGACGTCACCTGTTAGCCGCGCGCCATCATCTAGCAATATATTGGCTTGATGGTCTTCGAATCCTGTGGCGGCAGCCACGCGTTCAGAGAAAAACGTAAACCCGCCTGATACGATTAATGTCGTTGCGCCTGCGGCTTTCATTGTAGCGCAAAGCGTCTTTGCGCCAGGGTTTATGTGAATGCGTTCATCAAAACAGGTTTGAAGTGTTTCAAGCGGCAGTCCCGTCAGCAACCCAACGCGCTCTCGCAAAGCGCCATCAAATCCGATTTCACCCAACATAGCGCGTTCTGTGATCGCGCTAACTTTGTCTTTAACGCCTGCAAAATCTGCAAGCTCATCAATACATTCTTGACCGATCAGCGTAGAGTCCATGTCACATATGAGCAGGGATTTTCGACGGGTCTTTGTCGATGAGACACTAACATCTGCTTCTATGCCGGCTGCCTCAAGAATAGCGGCAGCCGCGTGAGAATCGATCTGTTTCGTTTTGCCTTCTACGGCGAGACCAGGCGACAAAATGCGCGTCACCTCCATCCCCAAGGCCGCATGGGCAGCTTGTAACTGTTCTGGGTTACGCTTTTTTAGGACAAGCGTTGTGATCGTGTCTATGGACGTATCTGACATGGAATCTGCTTTGAAAATGAAGCCTGTAATCTGTATTGCAGGACCAACCGCCAGCGGCAAGAGCGCCTATGCGCTTGAGATTGCAAAATCTGTGGGTGGGGAGGTAATAAACGCCGACGCCTTGCAGGTTTATGCAGACCTACACGTTCTGTCTGCACGCCCCTTTGCATCGGAGATGCAGGGCGTATCCCATCATATGTTTGGACATGTTTCTGGTGATGTGCGCTATTCTACAGGAGCATGGTTGCGCGATGTCGAACCCTTAATTCTTGAGGTTTTGGCGCGGGGGAAAGCTCCCATTCTTGTCGGCGGGACGGGGTTATACTTTCGGGCGCTTTTGCAAGGCATGGCTGATATTCCGCCCGTGCCGGAAGCGGTGAATGCCGAAACGGCTGAATATTTATCGCGTGAAGGGATAACCGCTTTGCGTGATCTCGCCGTGTCTCTTGACCCAGTTGCGACCGCTCGTGTTTTGGGCGACGATCCGCAGCGTTTGCAACGCATTGTGAATGTCGCAAATGGAACAGGGCAGGCTCTTTCGGTCTGGCAGGCTGAAACTTTTCCCGTTATTCCGTCACGTTTTGCAAGATTTTGTGTTCTGACACCGCCGCGTGAAGTCCTCTATGAACGTATAAATACGCGGTATGACACTATGTTGCGTGCGGGTGGTTTGGACGAAGCGAAAGCCGTCTTTGATAAAGGTTATGATGAACGTTTGCCTGTCATGAAAGCGATTGGATTGCGTCAACTTCGCGGATATTTCAGTGGGGTAGGATCGCTTGATGAAGCGGTCGAAGATGCCAAGCGCGAGAGTCGCCGCTTTGCAAAGCGTCAAATGACGTGGTTTCGTAATCAACCGCCAAAAGGTCAAATCCTCGCGAATAGGAAAGATCGTGAAGCCTTCTTGGCTAGCGTCAAAGGACTCGCGTTTTGATGTCCCGCGCAACCTTATGGGTCATTGCCAGTTTTCTGGCTCCAGTTGTTTTGGTCTTATTGGCAAAGCAATTTTTAGGTGTGAACCAAACTGACCTTTTTGAAATGATGGCAACATTACGGGACTCGCAATGGGCGATCCCGATCACAATTGCCTTGTTTTGCGGCCTGGCTTTTATCGGTGCGCCGCAATGGATGCTCGTAACGGGCGCCGTTCTGGCCTTTGGGCCTTGGAGAGGCGGTGCGTTGGCTTGGGTTGGGAGTTTAGCGGCGGCTAGTTTGGGGTTCTGGATTGGGCATTTGGTTGGGGCAGAACGCTTGCAGCGCCTAGATGCGCAATTGATTCAAAAAATATCCGCTGCCGTCCGCAAGAACGGATTCATGACCAGCCTCGTTGTGCGCCTTGTTCCAACGGGCCCAGCCATTCTTGTTAATCTGGCAGCGGGTGTGTCGCGCATGAAGTTTAGCCATTTCGCAATGGGGACAGCCATCGGCATTATTCCAAAGATAATTGTCGTCGCTTTGATCAGCCAAGGCATTGTTTCAGGACTCTCAGGTAGTGTTATGGCGATTATTTTTGCTGCACTGGCAGTTGTTGCAATCGGCCTGTCTTGGGCGGCAAAGCGACGTTTAGAGGCGCGTTCACCGCTTTAACGCGAAAAAAGCAGTGTTTTTTCGCTTTAAAGGCCTGCGCCGCTTGCAAATTAGGTAAAGGTTAATAATCAACTACGATGAGTGTTTATCGGTTACGACTGATTCACTATATTAATTGGGCTGGTGTAATTTCGCGAAATTATTTCGGTCAACCGAATGGGAACGACCATGTCCATCTTCGATCGATTTTCGACTGATCTCGCAATCGACTTGGGTACAGCTAATACGCTGATCTACGCCAAGGGCAGAGATATCGTATTAAATGAACCTTCTGTTGTTGCCTATTCCATCCGTAACGGGCGCAAAGTCGTACATGCTGTCGGAGAAGATGCGCGTATGATGCTCGGGCGTACGCCCGGAAATATCGAAGCGATCCGTCCAATGAAAGACGGTGTAATTGCTGACTTTGAAGTTGCGGAAGCCATGATCAAAGCCTTCATCGAGAAGGTCAATAAAAAGAGATTTCCGTGGGGCGGCACAAAGGTTGTGATCTGTGTGCCAGCCGGAGCGACCGCAGTTGAGAAACGCGCAATTTATCAATCCGCCCAACAGGCAGGTGCCTCCAAAGTTTATATCGTCTATGAACCAATGGCAGCTGCGCTTGGTGCGGGTCTGCCTATTCACGAGCCATCGGGGTCGATGGTTGTTGATATTGGTGGTGGCACGACAGAAATCGCCGTCTTGTCTTTGGATGGTATGGTTTATTCGCGTTCTGTCCGCGTTGGTGGCGATAAAATGGATGATGCAATTATCCAATATGTCCGTAGGACCACAAATTTGCTGCTCGGCGAAATGAGTGCAGAACGCGTGAAAAAAGAGATTGGCTCCGCCACGATGCCTGAAGACAATGAAGGCCTGACGGTTCAAATCAAAGGCCGTGATCTGATGAATGGCGTTCCGCGCGAAATCGCGATTAATGAAGCTATGATCGCTGAAAGCCTTGAAGAGCCTGTTGAACAAATTGTTGAAGCTGTAAAACTTGCCTTGGAAGCCACACCGCCAGAATTGGCAGCCGACATTGTTGATAAGGGGATTATGCTTACGGGCGGCGGTGCATTGCTTCGTAATCTAGACGTTGAGCTGCGCGAACGGACGGGTTTGCCAGTTTCAATCGCGGATGATCCATTGTCCTGCGTTGTGCGTGGATCAGGTACGATTGTTGAGAATTTGAAAAAGTGGAAAATCGTCCTCGAAGCTGGCGTCTAATCTCTAACGGAGGCGAACATGCGCCATCGGGAGCGACCCAATAGCGGCTGGACCCGTATAGCACTTTTGGCGGCTATCTTAGTTTCCAGTCTCCTTATCAGCTTTAATCGCGGTGAGGACCGTCAGGCTTCTAAGCTGGAGACGGCCACGCAAAGCGGCGTTGCCCCACTGGCTGAATTCCTGTCGGTCCCTTTGAGAGGGATCGAGGATTTCTTTGGGTCATTCACAGACCGCGCTTTTGCCTTTGAAGAAAACGAACGCTTGAAGGCGGAAGTTTCTGTACTTCGGGACCGTCAAGCGCGCTATGAAAACCTCGCTATGAAGGTCGCTCGATATGAAGCAATTCTGGGCGTTGATACTGAAACAGATGTACCCCTCAAAAAGATTGCAGCGCGTGCTATAGGCGAAACAGATGGTCCCTTTGTTCGTTCTGTTTTGCTGAATGTCGGTGCAAAGGACGGCGTGATGATTGGAAATCCTGTGATGTCAGCGGATGGTTTGGTCGGACACGTGATTAATGTTGGTCCTGCGTCCTCGCGCGTTTTGAGATTGTCGGATTTGAATAGCCGCATCGCAGTCGCGTCTGCACGATCTGGGGCAACGGCTATCCTCGCAGGAGATAATTCACCTCGTCCAAAACTGGCGTTTATCAACCAACGCGAAGATTGGATTTTGGGAGATAGAGTTATTTCATCAGGAGATGACGGGGCGCTTCCACGCGGCTTAGCAGTCGGCGAAGTCATTGCGGGTGAGGCTGGAGGTTTGCGTGTGCGACTGGCGAGCCGAAGAGCTGGAATTGATTGGGTTTGGGTTTCGCCTTATACTCGAGTTCTCCCGCCTGCTGAGACGGATAATATTATTGAGGAGGTTCAATGACCTTCTTAGATGCCCAAGCCCCCATTCGCCGCGTTTGGCCAGCGATTATTGCAGGCATAGCTCTATTTCTCGCGGGTGCGGTTTCTATTGTAGGCGTGACTGTTTTTGGGTTTCGAGCGGGTTTCGAATTTTTTCCATTACTCGTTCTTGCGATATGGCCGAGAGATGCAAATAGAATGGTGTCCCTTCTTTTGGTGTTCTTGGGCGGGATTTTCACCGACTGGGCGACGGGCGGAATCGTGGGGCAGTGGGCGCTCGTTTATACCGTCATCTGGGGTGTGTTGAGACCAGAACTGCGAAGTGCGCCATATGCATTTATAAGTCTTTTTCTATGTTGGTTTGCGACATGTGGACTGGCGATCATATTGATCGGTGTGTCCGGATGGTTTGTATTTAGCGCGTTGCCTGACTTCACCTCTTTTGGCCGTCAAATCATCGCGGCAACAGTCGCGTTGCCCATCGTCCTAGTGCTGCGCGGCCTGCTTGCGAAACGGTTTTCAGATGGTGAAGAGTGGGACAGCTAGATGTCCTCTACACCTCAAAAAAGTCAATCTGACAAAAATAAGATAACGCGCCGCACGGCTATGCTGGGTGCGGGCGGTGTCGGGGTATTTGGAGTCTTGGCGGCACGGCTCTATCAACTTCAAGTGCTGCAGGCTGAAGATTATCGGGCCTTGTCAGAAAATAATCGTTTCAACTTCAATATGCTCTTGCCTGAACGCGGTGAAATACGGGATCGTTTTGGCCTACCGTTGGCTAAGAATCGCCAAAACTTTCGGCTTGTTATGATCCCAGAACGAACGCCGGAAGTCGAAAAAACCTTGGACCGCGTCGCGCAGATAAGTCCGCTTTCTGATCGCCAGAGAGAGCGTATCCGCAGGGATATTCGCCAAAATCCAAAATTCGTACCGATCCTCGTTAAAGATAATATGGATTGGACAACATTCAGTGCATTAAACATGCGTCTACACGATTTACCGGGCATAGTCTCTGAAGCTGGGCAAGGGCGGGCTTATCCTGAAAATGGGGTGTTCTCTCATGTCTTGGGATATATTGGCCGCGCAGGGGACAAAGATATTGAAGTTGATGATGACCCGCTTTTACGCCAACCCACATTCCGTATCGGCAAAACAGGCGTAGAAGCCTCGCAAGAAAAAACACTGCGCGGGTCTTCTGGAAAGCTAAAAGTCGAAGTTAATGCGCGCGGACGTATTGTGCGGGAATGGCCTGACCCAAAAACACGCGCAGAATCTGGCAAGGATGTTTGGCTGACCCTTGATGCAGGTCTTCAAGAATTTGCGGCTAAGCAATTCGCGACAGAGGATGAGGGCGATGATAGCGGCGGTATTTGCGTCATTGATGTGATTACCGGAGAGCTCCGCACGATGCTCTCTATGCCGACATTTGATGCCAATCTCTTTGTGTCTGGTTTGACGCAAACGGATATGGACAAACTCAATAACGACCCAAAGCGACCACAATATAACAAAGCCATTGCAGGCGGATATCCACCTGCGTCGACGTTTAAAATGGTGGTTATGTTGGCGGCTTTGGAATCGCGCTTGATCGACCCAGCGGATCCTGTGTTCTGTGGGGGTAAAATTAGACTTGGTAATCGTAACTTCCATTGCTGGAAACGGCAGGGCCACGGCAAAATGGATATGCGGGACGCGTTGAAAAACAGCTGTGATACCTATTTTTATGACATTTCCCAAGTTGTAGGCATTGAAGCAATTGCTGATGTCGCAAGGCGATTGGGGTTGGGCGAAAAATATCAAATCGGCGTTGGCGGCGGTATCTCGGGAATCGTACCCACGGCAAAATGGAAGCAGGATCGTTTAGGCACAGGTTGGCGAATGGGTGATACGCTGAACGCCTCCATTGGGCAGGGTTTTGTCTTATCTACGCCCCTGCAGCTTGCTGTGATGGCGGCTCGAATTGCCAATGCGCAGGAGGCGGTGATGCCCCAATTGATTATTGGTGAAGAGATGCAAAACTTCGACGCCCTTGACTTTGATCCACGTCATCTCGCCTATGTTCGCGATGCCATGTGGGCTGTTACATCTGAACAAGGTGGAACAGCATATCGCCACCGTCCTTTTGCTGAAGGTATAGGATTAGACACGATTCAAATGGCTGGTAAAACAGGAACTGGACAGGTGCGCGGCATTAGCACATCAGAACGCGCCACAGGAATCCGTAAGAACTCTAAACTGCCTTGGAAGCTCCGTGATCACTCTATATTTGTAGGGTATGCGCCATTTGATCGTCCTCGCTTTGCGGTGGGTACGATTGTCGAACATGGCGGTGCGGGCTCAAAACGCGCAGCAAATATTACCCGGGCAGTCCTTGGCGAGGCGTTACGCCGAGATGGCATTGGGTCAACAGGTGCAAATGAGCAAGGGGCGCTAAAGTAATGGCGTTTCAAAGCCCGTCATTCCGAGGATCTCGCTCTACATCCGGCGGGTCGCTGACTACGAAGCTGTTTGAGGTGAATTGGCTGTTGATGACTCTTGTCGGCTTGGTTGGTTTGGTTGGTGTGGCGATGATTTTTGCGGCAACAGATGGAGTTTGGCAACGCGGCGCGTTCCAGCATCTGACCCGCATCGCATTTGGCGGCGTTGTTATGCTTGGTGTCGCCATGATTGACATCCGCCTTTGGTACCGTTTGGCCTATCCAATATATGTTCTCGGGGTTATACTTTTGGTCGGTGTTGAATTTGTTGGCGTTGAAGTGAACGGATCTGCACGGTGGTTGGACTTTGGCGTTGCACGCTTGCAGCCCTCAGAAATTATGAAGCCGGCCATCGTATTGGCCTTGGCGCGATATTATCATGATCTGCCTGACTGGAAAGTCAGTGATGTTTGGGGCTTAATGGGGGCGCTCATCTTATTGGTTGTGCCTATGGCGCTTATCTTTCGCCAACCTGACCTTGGTACGACGCTGCTTTTGGCCGCGACAGGCGTAGCCATCGTTTTCCTCGCAGGTATTTCATGGCGTGTGATTAGCTTAGCCAGCGTTTTTGCTGCGGTTTCAATTTCGCTGTTTTTCAAGTTTGGACTGAAAGCGTATCAGCAAGAACGCATCCTCACATTTCTAGACCCGTCCCGCGATCCAGCGGGGGCAAGCTATCACATCACACAATCAAAAATCGCCCTGGGTAGCGGCGGTGTTCATGGCAAAGGCTTTATGAAAGGCACGCAGCGCCAAGGCGAATATGTGCCTGAGAACCGAACAGATTTCATTTTTACAGTCATCGGCGAAGAGTTCGGGTTAATTGGCGGGTTGATGACTTTGGGTCTTTATATGTCCGTCATCACGGTTTGTATTTGGCTGTCTTTGCAATGTAAGGAAATGTTTTCAAAGCTGATGATTTTAGGCCTGACAACGACATTCACTCTCTACATCTTTATCAATCTGGGGATGGTCATGGGATTGGCGCCTGTGGTTGGCGTGCCGTTACCGCTCATTTCATATGGCGGCACTGTGATTTTGGCTGTTATGGGCGGTTTTGGTTTGATCCTCTCTGCTCACCTCCATCGCGGCGTCGAGTTGCCCAGGACGACTTAAGGCTCTCGTGAGAGCAGGACGGCTTTCAGTCAACGCATCTGCAAAGGCTCTCATGAGGGGGGCAATATCTGCAGGCGGTGCATTTTGCAGCCGCCGCGAGATATGGGCAACACGTCCTAAACCGATCGCTGCACTTGCGCCTTTCACTGCGTGAACTGCACGGCGAAATTGAGACAGAAAATGTCCATCACCGCGTAGAGCGTCGGGGAGGGCGCGTTTCATAGTTTCGCATTTGGTTTCAATTGACGTCCAAAACCGTGCTTGAATCGCAGCAATACGTTCTGGGGTGCCTGCCTCTGACAACTGTAGAATCATCTCGAGGTCTAGCAGTGGAACATTGGCGCTAGAGCGGATTTCGGCTTTTTCAACTAAAGGCAAGACGCGCGGGTCTTTATGTCGCCTATAGGCATTTTCGAGATCGCCTGGGCGCAAGGGTTTTGAGAGAACGGAATTAAACCCTGCTAGGAAATAACGTTGACGATCTTCCGCGCTGCAATAGGCCGTAAGCGCAAATACGGGTGTTTCTCGGTTTGGTGACTTATCTCGTCTTAGGCGTCGCAACGCTCGCATTCCGTCCATAACAGGCATCATTATATCAAGTATTATGAGGTCAAAGGCCGCGATTTTCGCAAGACTTAGCGCATGTGACCCATTCTGTGCGGTAGTTACGTTGTGTCCGGCGCGTTCTAATATTGTTCGAGAAATGAGTCGATTAGCGTCATTATCATCCGCTAAAAGGATTCTGAACCGAGGGATTGTGTTATGGGTCGTCATAAGTCTTAATCTCACGCACAACCTAAGATATAGTTATCGATTATAATCTTCACAGTCCGTTATCTTGACCCCTTAGATATTCCCTTTATGCCACATTATGAGGCGACATAGAGCGCAAAAGAGTTTTGGGGTTATCAAATGACTAGTATTCCTATTGAACCAGGTACGGCCCAGTGGTCATCGCGTTTCGCGTTTATTATGGCAGCTGTTGGTAGTTCCGTTGGTTTGGGTAATCTTTGGCGCTTCTCAGCAGAGCTAGGCACGAATGGCGGCGCAGCCTTTTTGATGATCTATATCGCCTGTATCGTATTTGTCGGTATTCCAGTTTTGATGAGTGAGTATATCATTGGCCGCGCGGGTAATGCGGCGTCGGCTGTCGGCTCTAACGACGATCTTGCAAATAGGTCAGGCGTTTCGAAAGTGTGGAGCTCAGGCGCTTGGTTCGGGATGGTCGCGTCTTTCTTGATCGTGAGCTTTTACTGCGTTGTTGCCGCTTGGGTACTTGCTTATATTCCGAAATTCTTATTCGGGACGTTCCAAGGCATGCCAGCCGTTGAAATTCAGCAGCAATTTGGTACGATGTTATCCGAACCTAACACGCAAGTTTTGCCCTGGTTCTTGTTCTTTGGCCTTGTCACATCTTGGCTTGTCGCAAGAGGCGTGAATAAGGGTATTGAGCTGGCAGCGCGTCTTTTGATGCCGATCTTTTTCTTACTTCTGATCTGTCTCGCAGCCTATTCTATCATCTCTTCTATTGAAAATGGCGGAACGGCGGATGCACTTGCCTTCATGTTCACGCCTGATTTCAGTAAAATTTCGCCGCAAGTTGCCCAATCTGCATTAGGGCAAGCGTGTTTCTCGATCGGTATTGGTAATGCAATCATGATTACATATGGCTCTTATTTGCCACGCGATGTGTCGATTCCAAAATCAGCCGTCACAGTGTCTCTTGTCGATACGCTTGTTGCGATCATTGCAGGTCTAGCCATTTTCCCCGTCGTATTTGCAAATAATCTCGATTTTGAAGCGGGGGCAGGGATTTTCTTCACAACTCTTCCAACGGCGATGTCAAATGCGCCTGGCGGCATGATTGTTGGTGCAGCGTTCTTCTTCTTGGCGTTCTTTGCGGCGATCACATCATCTGTATCGCTCCTTGAGCCATCTGTTGCATTCCTTGCTGAGAAAACAGGCTGGACGAAAAAGAAAGCGGCTTGGATTACGGGTGCAGCGATAATGTTAGTTGGCCTTGGGTCACTTTATAATAGCGCATTTTTCGACTTCATCGACACTGGTTTGGCAGGTCCAATTCTTGCGCCTCTATCTGCGTTGCTCGTGGTCTTGTTCACGGGCTGGCGCCTTAACAAAGCTATTCTGGCCGAAGAGCTTTCAGGCCCAGGTGAACGTCTCGGGCGCTTTGTAATGTTCTTCGTACGATTTATCGCCCCTGTTTTCATGGGCCTCGTGCTCATACTTGGAACCTGGAGCCGCTGGATTGCGCCGCTTTTCGCCTAAGCCTTAGCTTACGGACGTTTAATTGGAGTTTTCCGGTAAAACGCCGGAAGAGAGTATGACAAAAATATAAGGGGC
>CALKXY010000047.1 GCA_938003545.1 uncultured Caulobacterales bacterium | reverse complement strand
TTACCCCACAGCGACCTCAACGCTGCGCGTCTACCAATTCCGCCACGGCCGCACATTAAGGTTGGCGGTCTATAGGGGCGTAAGATCGACTTGTGAAGCCCTAATACGGGCGAATTTCACCCTGTTTTCAGTCCTGAAGACAGGCTAAGGTAAAAGTGAACGCAATGTGGAGACCTGTCATGAAAAATCATCTCTTAGGAGCTGCTTTCGCTAGCTTCATCGCCTTGAGTGCCTGCGGGGACGCCTCTTACGATTCTAAAAGCCCGGAAGCTATTAAGGCCAAGGCAGAACGCCTCGAACTCATGGCCACAGCAGATTTGTCTAAAATGGACGTCCCAGAAATCATTGAGTTTGTCGACACCGAAGCCTCCAATATGACGACTCTCTTAAAGACAGTCACAGATGGCCCATCGGCAGAAGCTGCCGTCGAGGACATCCGCGTAATTGTTCCACGTTTGAACGCCGCGTTCAAATCATTGGAAAATATGGACCCTGAGAATATGAAAATGAGTATTGGGAACATGCGGAAAATGATGAAAGTTGCACAATCGCAAGTGGCTCTCGTCAATGAAGTTGTCAGAATTGGTGAAATCCCCGAGGCCCGCGCCGTCCTAGAAAAAGAATTCGATAAAATAGAGATTTCGAATAACTAATTCACTTTATAGCCCTATTTCTGTCACATGGGAGGTCGCGTCCGAACGCGTCCCCTATACGGAAGCCCATGCGCGCATGCAGGCGCGTGCCGCCGCCATTGCTGCGGGCGACGCCGATGAATTGGTCTGGCTGGTAGAACATCCGCCGCTCTACACGGCGGGAACATCGGCTAATCCCGCTGATCTTGTCGCGCCTAATCGCTTTGAGGTTCATGAAACAGGCCGCGGCGGGCAATATACATATCACGGACCAGGACAACGCGTAGGCTATGCGATGCTGGACCTACGAAAACGGGGACGCGATGTCTCGGCCTTTGTTCGAGGCTTAGAGCAGTGGATCATCGACGCACTGGCTGAATTTGACGTGACCGCTGAACGGCGTACGGGACGCGTGGGCGTTTGGGTCGTTAGGGAAAATGCGCAAGGCCTTATGGTGGAAGAGAAAATTGCCGCTATTGGCGTACGCCTTAAAAAATGGGTGAGCTTTCATGGCATTAGTATCAACCTGAACCCCGACCTCACCCATTTCGACGGCATTGTCCCCTGCGGCATACGGGAGCATGGCGTCGCCAGCCTGAGTTCATTGGGGCGCGATGTTACAATGGAAGAGTTGGACGTAGCTTTAAAATCAAGCTTTGAAACGATCTTCAGTCCGACGCACAGCTGAATCCACGCATAAAAAAGCCCGTCAAATTGACGGGCTTTCAAAATATTTAACTCACATCTCTATGAAAATGTATCGGACGTGACGCCATATGGGCCGAACTGATTATCATGCATATCTTGCTTGATCATACCGTTGAAGACCAACGCCACGATATAAGACAAAGCTGCACCGACAACTGCATTCACGATTTGGCCCGTTACTGTCATGCCTCCGCCGATACTCGCTTTCATGACGCCCATAATATCGCCATCCTCAGTTGCTTCAGCAATTGCAGCTGCGGCCTCTGGATCTTCAAACATGCCGGGCAAGATCATACCGATAATCATCCCAAGCATCAGCCACACAATAATGGGGACGAAACACATCCAACCTGATTTACCGCCATCATGATAGCGTTTGACCCATAAAACGACCCAGCACCAAAAAAACACTAAACCGACGATATTAAGCGCCGCGAGTGCAGGCGCAAAAACGGTCAGCAAACCTAAAACGAGTGTCACCACCACCAAAATCATGACGCCGCTCATGAATTCGCCTGGACCAATACGGCCTGACGGTGAAAATAGTAAATTTCCCATAATAATCTCTCCTCCTTATTGTTTAACAATATGAAGATGGCGAAATATTACAAAAAATCAAGGGTAATCGAATAATATTAGGAAGACGGCTCGCCGTATCTGTTTTTACCAGCTTGTGATTTTGCAAGCGCAAGCCAAAGGGTAAAGACGGTTAAAAGCGCAAGAACAGTAAGACTAAGAACCGTTTCGCCCTCTGCCTGACGCGGTCCAAATTCCGCGTTTAATCGTTCGGCCAAATCTTCAGGTGGCGGATTATCAGGGCTGTATTCACTGAATGCTGTAATATATTCGGCGCCGCCATAGACCAACATTACAATAATCATCGCGGCCAGAATGGCGCATATCAAACCTGTGACAGGCCAGAGCGTACGTCCAATATCATGCAGGCGCTTACCATACACACTGTAGACAATTTGAAGAATAACAAAGGGAAAAGCTAGGACGGCGAAGAACCCCCCCATGGATCCACCAAGCGCATTAATCAGCAAGCCGTAAACGCTGAAAATCACGACCAAACCGACGAGACCGATAATGTAATCTCGCTGATCGATGCGGCCCGTAGGAGAAAACAGTAATTTGAATAAATTAGGCATAGGGGCAGTTTACCGTGCCCTCCACGCGGCGCAAGCCCCTTGTCTGCGCAAGATAGGGTATATGCGGAAATGCCGCGCTAGCTAACTGTAATGTCGGCATTATACTCAAGCCAATGATATTTGACCTGAGTGTAATGCTCATAAACCTATAAGATTTAACCTAGGGATGTCTCGATGATGTTGCCATGTTCGAGCATCTTATGGACGGGGCATTTATTTGCGATCTCAACCAAACGGTCGCGCGCATCCTCTTCTAAATTACCCGTGACCGTCAAAATACGGTTAAACACGTTTTTTGTGTCGCCCTCCGATAGCTTCCGTTGACTATGTGTGACGGTGACAGAGATGTTTTCTATGTCCCATTTTTTACGCCCCGCATACATACGCAAGGTGATCGCCGTACAGCTGCCTAGCGACGCGCAAAGATATTCGAATGGAGAGGGACCAAGATCCGCACTGCCATATTGAAGGGGTTCATCGGCGTATAATTTATGGCGTCCATTATCGACGTCCAGCGTATATTTTCCGCCTGGGCGCTCAGTAACTGTGACAGGGTTTGCCATTATAAAATCTCCAAAATTCCACTCAATATGCGTGTTTCTGCACGAAGAGCAGCGGTTATATCGGCTTGCTCTTCATCCTCTCCCCATAGCTCGATTTGGTAAATCGCGTCCACGCGCGATATATCAAAAGCCGCCTCCCCATTCAGAGCACCTTTCATAACCGCCAACGCCAGAACAACAGAGCCATATACAGCGATCAAATGCACAAAGAGCGTCAGCTGAATGTCATCCAGACTTCGGGCGAAATTTTCCACAGCGATCAAGCTCCTTTCAGGCTGCACCACGGCTTGCAGATCCTCAGTCGTGATAAACTCAACACCTTGCTCTGCGGCCCAAGCCTGCCATCTGTCCCATGCCGCCGATTGCCGTTCTTTCAGAATGCGAGGTTGCGGCGCGCGGTAGCTTATGAGGTCAGTTTCAGCATAACGCCGCGCTTCTGCAATTAGGTCATCCCGACGATCTGGCGTCTGTTCTATTGCCACATTCACCAAACGCGTGAGCGGCATGACACTGGGGTTAATACGGTCAGTCTGCGCGTCCCATTCCCCTGCGACACGTTCCGCCAAAACCTTACTCGGCAGCGTCAGGCGTAACTTGCCAGGCGTACGAACCTGCATGCCATCCAGCAAAACACGCCAAACCCCACCCTCTTCATCAACCGTGACGATTTTGTAGAAACGTTTACGCATCGTTTTGGCCATTATGCAGGCACGACATCAAAAGGCAGGGTCAAGCGCGTTTCAGCGCCCTTAAACGGCACAGTTCCATGCCACATGTAAGACGGAAACAGGACAAGACGTCCAGCCTTGGGCTGCACGAAATGCTCGGCGGGTAGATCGGCATCAAGTGAAGGTTCCCCAAATTGTATCCAACCTTCACGGCTCCGCGCATTTACCGATGACGGCAGATCGACATAATAGGCAGAACTGAGCCACCCCATTGGATGCACGTGATTAACATGATGTCCTGCCTCGGACAGACGCACGGACCACGCCCCGTTAATACGGTACTCATCGCGAGTCCGCCTGTGTAGCGGATGCTGCAAAGTTTTATCAAGCCTGCTCATATAATCACGAATAGGCGCATCTACGGCTTTGAAGAAACTTTGAATAATTGGATCTTCCACTAATGCGAGATCGACCTCTGTTTGCGTGCCGCCGCGAAGCGACTGATTGACTGGCGTGCCTGTATAAATATGCAGCTCATCGAGTTTAGATTTAAGAGCTATATTAAACTCAACCATATTTGAAAATCCGTCGGGCGGAACGAGGTCATAAGTTCGAACAAAATTCTTATAGTCGTAAAACTGGGTATGATCCTGCCCCATCGCCCGCATCAAAGTTGCTGCCAGCGCCAAAAGGAACTGGTTGTTAGGCGCCTGAGCCAAACCGCCTTGGATCGCAGTTTGTGCTTGGCTATAATTTCCAGACACGATTGCCGCCTGAGCAAACCCCATCAAAGCGCCAAGGTCAGCTGGCCTCAAACTGAGGGCTTTTTTATACAAATCGCAGCTTATATCCGCTTCACCATTCAAAAGTGCCGCATTTGCCTGTTCAGTGATGACGTCAGGGTTTTGTGTAAATCGTTCATTTGCGGTATCCAGAGCAGCTTTCGACATGCCTGTGCGTCCAGCGCGTCGTAGCAAATTTACACCCCGAATTAAAACATGTGGAGATGCCTCAGGGGACGCTGAAATTTTCTCAATCACATCCAATGCGTCACTGCGCATATTCCGCATTTCATAGGCATTTACGACAAGACCCAGCGCATCGGAAGCGAAACGAGACGCAGGCGGGAGGGAGTCAAAGGCCGCTTTCATCTCATCCAATCTATCCAATGCGGCCAGGCATTTAATGCGCTGCAGCATGAAATGCTCCTCATACCGCCCTGCAGGTTCACTCTCGAGTACCTCTAAAGCTTCCTCATGTCGGCTGAGGTTTTCTAAGGCTTGCGATTTTGCATATGCTCCCATTTCACCAAAACTAGTATCATTTTCGAGTAGGTCTAATGCGCGGCGGGGCTGCCCTGATTGAATAAACATATCCAATTTGTTTGCCTTCACGGGACCATAATTCGGATCTAACCGTTCGGCCATTTCATATGCCGCTTCGGCCCCAGCCCATTCACCCGAGGCTTTTAAAATATTGCCGCGCGTATTGGCGAGTTCAGCCGTCATAGGCGACAGCTTCTCCGCTTTGAATAAGCGTTGATCAGCCGTGACGACTTGATTGACCCCTAGCGCCGTCAATGCGCCAAGACGTAAGACATCTGGTTGATTAGGCCATGCCTGCAAGGCGCTACGAATACCGACTTCCGCCCGAATAAAGTCGCCTGATTGATAGGTTCGGTACAGGCCCTGGAGGGTTTCAGTGAGTTGAGTCACATCAAGTCTTCCCAGTCGACTTCGTCATTTTTCGGATCGAAGCCGAGTGTATTAAATGCATTCTTCATATGAGGCGGAAGCTCGGCGGTAAACTTTAGAGATGCCTTGCCTTCGCGTGGAAGCTCGAGTGAGCGTGCGTGCAAATGTAGTCTGTGCGCCAAACTACCTGGCATTGGACGATCCGTGAAATATCGGGGGTCACCCGCAATCGGCGCGCCGAGAAGCTGCATATGCAGACGCAATTGATGCGTCCTTCCCGTCAACGGCATCATTGCAACCCAAGCCGCCTTCTGGCCAGCTTGGCTGCGCACATCATAGAGCGTGCGCGCGTGCTTTGCGCCTTCATGCCCATGGCGTACGGCCATCATGACTTCTTTGCCTTCATTCACATTACCGAAGCGATTATCGAGGCGGCCCTTGGCCATGTAGCCTTTAATTTCGCCAGAAACTGGACGCGGTACGCCATTGGTAATGCCCCAATAGATTTTCTCTGCACGGCGGCTTTGGAAGGCGCGGCCAACCCATTTTGCAGAGGCAGCAGATTTGGCGATAACGAGCACGCCAGACGTATCGCGATCCAAACGATGAACCAAACGGCAACCGTCTCCCAAAGCGGGTAACATGCCGTCGATATGGCGCGCTGTTTTTGTTCCACCTTGCACGGCCAAGCCTGCAGGCTTGTTCAGCGCAAATAAATCATCATCTTCATAAATGATCATGCTGCGAATAAGTTCAGCATCTGCATCAGCTACAGGCGGCGGTCCTGCCATGTCCGATGGATCAGGCAGCGGCGGTACGCGGACAACTTGCCCGCCTTCGATACGAACATTGCCTTTGGCGCGTTTACCGTCGAGGCGGATTTCGCCTTTACGCAGGAGCTTTTCGACCTTGCCATGCGGGATGTGCGGGAATTGACGTTTGAACCATCTATCCAATCGCCCGCCTGCATCATGATCAGGAATCGTAATTTTGTGAACACCGCTCATGCTGCACCTCGCATTAAAAACAAGCCGATGGCAACGGCGAGGATTGATAGACTAACGGACGCCCCGACATATCCGAGGAAAGGCCCAAAAGCTTTTCCCTCCAGCATACGCATCGCATCCAATGAAAAGGCAGAGAATGTCGTAAAGCCGCCCAACACGCCAACACCTGCAAATAAGCGGAGGGTTTCCGCATTATCTGGCGTATCGCGCACCAGCCAGCCAACGAGCACCCCCATCAAGAGACCGCCGATAACATTGCACATCAACGTTCCCACAGGGAAGCCAGGCCCAAACATTCGCGTCATAGCCAGGCCGAGGCCGTAGCGGGCGCTAGCACCCAATGCGCCGCCAAGCGCAACTGTGAGGAAGGACATCATGTGCGCGTCCTACCTGCGGGTTGCGCTTAGGCCAACAAAAAAGCGGAGCTAAAGAGCTCCGCTTCGCAGTCGTTATGTGGCCGAACTTATGGCTGACATACATACATAAAATTACCACATCGCTTCATGAAATGAACATCTGAACCATTGGCTGAGCGCACTTTGAACGCTTCCAGATTGGACACATCCGACATATTGAGCGTGGAATATTGCAGCGCATGTTGTGGTCCAAAGCCCAACAGACCAGAAGATCCATTCGCCAAACTATCATTGCTGAACATTGACGCGTCCATATCCGTAAAGGCCGCGTAGCCCAATGACTTGGCTAATAGGTCCAAGAAAGACTTATCATCTGAATTGGTGTTATATTTCACCTGTAGGCGCTGGAAAAACTCCTGCGGCGTATATGTCAATGAATTCCCAAATTGCGGATTAGAGCCAAGATAGGTGACGTTGACTGGCGTTGCAGTGTCCACATTGAACAATACATTCGGAGACGGCCCGCAAATACGACCCGCGGCAGAAGGCGCAGTCATCTTGCCTGATGTGACAGAGGCAAGAGTTGCCTTCGGCTTGGGTTTCGCAGCCTGCGCAGCTGCCAGAACAGCCGCTTTAGCTGCAGCAGCTTTTGCCGCCGCAGCTTTTGCGGCTTCGATCTTTGGATCGACGGGACAGGCATATTGATCAACAGCCTTTGACCCATCCCAGCAGGTGAATGTTTTGGCGGGTGGTTCGATCGGACATGCCGCATCATCTTTAGCTTTTGACCCGTCCCAACATGTCACCACATTAGCGAGAGCCGTTGACTGCGTTTCAACTGGCGCAGCCGCTTTCACGGTCTTCTCTCCACCTGTGCAGGCTTTGAACAACAAGAACATCGCCAGTAATGCAGCAGCCGCCAAGAGCAGCCACTTTAGCCATCCCCATATACCTCCGCCGCTCGTAGCAGGCGCGACGGCAACAGGCGCAGCGGCAGCAACCACAGGTGCGACAGCCACAGGTTCGGGTGTCGGTGCAGGTTTCGGCGCTATTGCTGCAGCGGCGATAGCCGCGACGGCGACAGGCGCGGCAACAATTGCCGCGGCTTTGACAGGGACCGTGCCTTTTGGTTTTGTACCGCTCGTATTGGCGCTCGCTCCGCCAATTTTGGCAACGCGAACTTTCCCTTTTGGTAAAGCCGCCGCAGCGGTTGCGCCCATGACAGCTGCAGCGGCAATAGGCGCGGCCACTTTTGCTTTAGACTTAGGTTTTGATGCGGTTTTCGGCTTAGCTGCAGCGCGGCGGCGCGTGCCTAGAAGATAAGCAGCACCTGCGATAGCGGCCGCGGCAGATCCATATGCAACGGATCGCGCGATTTCTTTATTATTGCCCGCACGCAACGCAAAGCCAGGCTTTCCATCTGCGCCTTTGCCGTAAACATAACGGCTCTCTGTTTTCATATTTTTCTGAACAGAGGCGAGGCCTTTGTCGCGCACGGCGGCAGTTGGATACCCTTCCGAGATCAGGGCAATTTTCTTATTCTCGAAATAGGCGAAGTAATGCTCTCCATCTTCGCCTTTGAAACTCTCAAAACCGTCTTTACCGCCTTTTGTGTGTTTTTTGTAAAACGCTAGCGGCATATAGTTCTGCTCTACATTCGCTGTCTTCGTTTTCTTGACGCTTTCCCCGCGTAGAGTAGCTGCGCCCGCAAGCGCCGCTTTCTCACTGCTGTACCAACGCGATGTCGCAATCTCCTGTCGATTAGCGGCATTGATGTCGAAATAATGCTTACCCGTTTTATGGACATGGTGCTCATAAGCGGTCTTTAGCTTCATGTTTTTAGTGACCGATGCCACGCCATTATCGCGCCCGCGCTTGGACGTGTAGCTTTCTGAAATTAGAACGACTTTGCTGTCTTCGGCATAGTTGAAGTAATATGCGCCACCCTCTTCAAACTGATTAAAACCAGCAGCCTTACCGCCATGTTTTTCATAAAAAGCGAGAGGTTTATAATTTTCGATCCGTTGATCCGCCCGCGTGAAGGCGGCCGCTTTAGCTGTCGGCGTCTTCGCAGACTTTTTAGTTGTTGTTTTTTTAGCCGCAGGTTTCGTCGTCGCTATTTTTGCTTTTGATTTCGCTTTGACACGTCCCGTTAATCGGCCCGCGACGCGTTCCGCAGCTGCAGCCGTTTTGAAGTTTGAGCTGACAGCAATTTCCTGACCGTTACCAGCCATGAGAGCAAAACCATGCTTGCCGCCTTCTCGTGTTTCGAATTTATAACGGCTGGAAACTTTCTCGTTCTTTTTGACCGATTCAATACCGTTATCGCGTCCAGCTTTGCCTGAATACGCCTGACTTAACATAGCGATGTCGCCGTCTACATAGCGGCAGAAATAATGACTTCCGTCACTTTCAAACTTTGAAAATCCAGCAGATTTTGCCGTTGTATTTTCAGCGTAAAATTTAATTGGCTTATAATCGTCTAGCTTACGTCCAGCCATATTCGTGCCCTCCCTAAAAAAGCTCCCCAAGAGCGTGATAGAGGTAAATTAGCAAGAATGTAAAGAATTCCGCCGTTTAGGCAAAAATTAGGAGGTTGTTAGGCCTGAATAGGGGTTAATTTTGCGGCGGCAGGTAACGAATTGGCAAGGCTCCGATACGGCCATTACGGTCAACTTGTACATCCCAAACGGCATCTGAAGGCTCTGACACCAGTACGGAATCTAATTGCTGGGTTGAATCGATGTCGAAATTATTCACGTTCAAAATAAGGTCACCAGGACGCAGGCGATTGTAATTTGCCGCTGATCCGCGCCGCACACGCAACACCATAACGCCTGATAAATAAGGATCGAATCCGAGTTCCTCTCCCAGAGCAGGGCTCATATTTACGACCACTGCACCGTTGAAGGGATGCACGCCTTCCAGCTCCCGCTCGTCGCGCTTTGGGCTTTCTTGCGGCGTATCTACGCGCACCCTCGCCGTACGTGTGCGTCCGTCGCGAACATATTCAATGGGCGTTGTTTCCCCCCGGCGCATCGTCGCAAGTTTAAACCGCAACCCACTATCATCATTAATCGCCGTTCCCGCGACCGATAAAATGACGTCACCCTTATCTAATCCAGCCTTATCCGCAGGACCGCCAACGAGTATTTCATTGATTACGGCCCCTTTGGCGCGGTCAAGCCCGAGCGCGGATGCCATTGTTGCATCGACGCTATTCGTGCGTGCCCCAATCCAAGGCCGCACAATGCGGCCCTCTGACAGTGCAGAATCGATTGCGCGCTCGACCAACTCTGACGGTATCGCGAAACCAATCCCGTTGGAGCCACCTGAACGCGAGAAAATGGCCGTATTTACACCAATCAACTCGCCATTTAGATTCACTAGCGCGCCGCCAGAATTACCCGGATTTACGGCGGCATCCGTTTGAATAGCACTTGAAATATCCGATACATTTGTTCGGCCCAAGGCAGAAATAATCCCAGACGTTACCGTTTGACCGACACCGAATGGATTGCCGATAGCCAGAACAATGTCGCCAATTTCGGGTTCACTATCCGCGCCAACACGCAAGGTTGGCATCATTTCGCCTTTTGTATCAATCCGAAGGACCGCCAGATCCGTTTCTTCATCCTGCGCGACAACTTTCGCTTCAAATTCACGGCGGTCATTTAAGACGACTTTTAACTCATCCGCGCCTTTTACCACATGGGCGTTCGTGACAATGATACCATTGCCGCGAACAATGACGCCTGATCCGAGTGAGTTTTCCACGCGGTCACGCGGCGCGCGCTGCATGCCGAACATCTGATCGAAAAAGCTCGACCGTGCACGTGTTCTAACCGTGCGGGAGGTGAAGATGTTGACCACCGCTGGCGCGCTCTCTTTCACAACGGGAGAATAGGAAAGCTGAACCTGAGTCTGCGAACTCGGGACGACACGCGTAACGTCTTGCGCCGATGCGGTCGATGTCAGAGCCGTCGGCGCACCGATCAAAGCGGTCGCTGTGAGTAAGGCTGTCAATATCTTTTTCATGGATACAACATAGGGGCGCTCGCCTCTGGGTTCAAAGGGGCGGGCGCAGATTCTTGATCAGATGTAATCGAAATCACGATTTAGGTTTAAAGGCTTAAAACTAAACGTGAATTGCGAGTCGCTAATTATTCAATCCTGCCGCATGCGGCATGCCATTGAAGATCGGGTCCAAATATGTCGAACGGCCGCCGCCTTCCCAATTAGCAACGTTTTTCACACAGAAACGAACGACTTCAGGCGCTTGCCCTTTGCGTTTCCGTTTCGCTTCGGCTCGCTCAAATGCACGGATTTCTGATAATGATGTCGATGCGCCATTTGCACAGCTTTGAATCATGTCAGCGGCTGTTGTATTTGGAACCTGCGTGAATTCAGCCCGGTTATAAGCCCGGTAATTTACGCTTACATAATTGCCGGAGAGATATTTCACGAAAATCATTCGGCGATATTGCGGATTATCGCTGGGCCCTGATTCGATCAGAAGCGTTGGGCTGACATCTGCAGACTGCGCCATTGCAGGCACAGCCATCCCGAAGGACATACCAGCCACCAAGCTAGCGATAGAGGCGGTTTTGATGAGGTTTTTCACGTGAGGCTCCCACAGATTCTAATTTCACTTACCCTATAAGCAATTTTAGGGCCGCTTTGTGGCAGTATAGCCTTAATGATCATTAACCTTTGCTGAATTATGAGGCCTAACCGCTTTTCAGAGCCTCCATCCTCACCCGGAAATTAGCGAATACGGACCGTTGACATGAAGGCCGAGGATTCCTGCACAATGTCGGGTTTTCCATAGACCTCGATCTGGCCCATTCCAGCAGCATTTGCGTCGATCCGTTCGGACGCATAAACTGAGGCCTCACCCATTCCAGCGAGGTTAACATCAACGTCTTCGCATTTTAGGTCTTTGGCGTCTAATTCGCCGATTCCAGCCATGTCGATTTCAAGGTCTTTGCATTGACCGCTCAGATTCAATTCACCGACACCTGCAAAGTCGAGCTCGAACAGATCCGCGTCGATTTTGGATACCTCGCCCGTCACAACACCTGCGATTTCCATGGCGTTGAGCGCAGGCAAACGCACAACGGCGTTAACGCCGCTATTCTTACGGGTTCTCACTTTTTTGCTGTCTTCATCTTTGAGACCCAAGATGAGCGCGCCGTCTTCGACATAGACGTCGATTTTGGCCATATCTTTTTGGGTGCCTGAAGTTTCAACAGAAAAGCGCCCTCCGACGACAACGTCGAGGTGGTACACGCCAGCGACGGTTATCCTGTCGAATCCAGATAGGTCATAGGATTTTTCGGTTTCTACCTTCACGTCATGCGCAAAGGCTGAATGGGCGGTTAGCAACATCACACTGGCACATGTGGCTGCAAAAATGGATTTAAGTTTCATCAGTCTCTCCTTTATCGTTATTCGATACGTGAAGAGACTGAAATTGTCAATTTATTATCGAAAAACGATAATACCTATTCCTCAAGAGCAGACACAGCGGCCGCATCGCGCGCAGTAATATCGCCCTCACCTTGGAAATATTTCCAACTACGATCGCATTTCCTCCACCCCTCTGCAGCTTTCAAATCGGTGACGAGCATGTCGTCACTCTCGATGGACAGCTGGCATTTTGACACGATGAGATAATCCGCCAACACATCAGACGGGTTCGCAGGATCAATGTAATCCACCGCATCCGTCAGGCCCAAGATATCCATTTCGGAGGTCAGGCGCGTTTTGCCTGCGCGAATGCTGGCTTCCAATGAGGATTTGATCGCGCCTTCTCGGCGTAACGTTTCGATGGATTCGAACGCTTCGTCACGAAAGGCTTGGATGCCTGTGATGGCGGTGGCAATCGCGTCATTCTTCCACTCAGCGGGTGCCGCGCGGAAGGTTTCCAAATGCACGGAGCCGTCCTCTGATGGGAAGCGGGCTTGCCAGACTTCTTCCATCGTAAAGCACATGATTGGCGCGAGCCATGTCGTGAGCCTCAAGAAAATCTCATTCATGACCGTGCGGCAGGCGCGGCGGCGCGTACTCTCCAGCGGATCGCAATAAAGCGCGTCCTTGCGAATATCGAAGTAAAACGCCGAGAGATCGCCCGTGCAGAAATTGAACAGCGTCGAGAAAATGCGCTTGTGGTCATGGTCCGCGACCCAACCTTTGTGCTGCTGCGTCAGTTCAGACAAGCGATGTAGCACCCATTTTTCTAGAGCTGGCATATCTGCGTAAGGCACAGCTTCCGCGTCAGAATATCCATCCAGCGCACCGATCATATAACGCAATGTATTGCGGAGTTTACGGTAAGCATCGACATTGGTTTTGATGATTTCGTCACCGATTTTGAGATCATTCGTCGTATCAGACGACGCCACCCAGAGGCGGAGAATTTCCGCACCATATTGCTTGTTAATGTCCTCGGGGCTCATTGTATTGCCGAGGGATTTGGACATTTTCAGGCCCTTATTATCAACAACGAAACCATCGGTCATGACAGCTTTATACGGCGCTTCGCCGTAGACAGCGCAGCTCTCAAGCAAGCTCGATTGGAACCACCCGCGATGTTGGTCGGAGCCTTCAAGATACAAGTCCGCGCGGTCAGGCAGATCATCGCGAGTCTTCAAACAGAACGCATGCGTACAGCCCGAGTCGAACCACACGTCGAGAATGTCTGTGACCTTCTCCCAGTCCTCATGGTCTGTGGTGCCGTCTTCACCGAGGAAGACAGACGCATCCGTGTCGAACCACCCATCGACGCCGTCCTTGCGAACAGCCGCCAAGATACGCGCATCAATCGCGTCGGCATCGTCGCGTTCGGTGTGAAGTGTTCCATCTTTGTGGACCATCAGCGTGATCGGCACGCCCCATGCGCGTTGGCGAGAGATCAACCAATCGGGACGATCCGCAACCATAGTGGACAGACGGTTCTTGGCGCGCGGCGGATAGAATGTCGTGTCTTCAATCGCGGCCATCGCTTTGCCGCGTAGATCGTCTTTGGACATAGAGATGAACCACTGCGGCGTGGCGCGGCGAATAACGGGCGCTTTGGACCGCCAACTATGGGCGTCGCGCAAGGTCAAAACACCACGCGCGAGCAAGTTACCGCACTCGACGAGGGCTTTGAGGACTTCGCCATTGGCTTTGCCGTCTTGGCCACGTTTTTTACCAGAGGTGCGGATCACATTGAGGCCTTGGAACCGCGTCGGCATGATGTCGGTGTAGCAACCTTTATCGTCAAGGGTCATTGGCACGACTGGGTCGATACCCATGCCTTCGAGTTTCATCTGGTTCGACGTCCAAACGATATAATCATCTTCACCATGAGACGGCGCCGTATGGACAAAGCCCGTACCCGCATCGGCAGTGACGTGTGAGCCTTCTAGGAGCGGAACCGGGAAATCATATTTGCCTTCGGAACCGGCCATATTTTTGAGCGGGTGATCAAGAACAACCGAATTAAGTTTGCTCATATCAACAACATGCAGCTTCTTAGCTGATTTAATCAACCCCGCCTTAGAAACGGTTTCCCATAAATCTTGAGCGACAATGAGTTTATCACCTGGCTTTGACCAAGGTTCAAACTCACTTTCTTCCATCTCAGCAACCTCGTAGACAAAGTAAGAAATTCGATTTGAAAAACTAACAGCTCTGTTGGCAGGGATTGTCCAAGGCGTTGTCGTCCAGATAACAATTGATGCGTCTGATAAATCGGCGAACATCGCATTTTCATCTGCAATTTCATCCATATTGTTTGCAACGCGGTTGTCAGTCGAATTATCGACGTCAGACAAATTTACGTCAGAACTCCGAACAGGAAACTTCACATAAATCGCCGTCGCACGTCGGTCTGCATACTCAACTTCGGCTTCTGCCAAAGCCGTCTGCTCAACTGGGCTCCACATGATCGGTTTTGACCCGCGATAAAGCTGACCTGTGCGCGCGATTTTTAGAAGCTCGGCGCAGATGTCGGCTTCGCTCTCGGGACGCATTGTTAGATATGGATTATCCCAATCGCCAATCACGCCAAGGCGTTTGAACTCGGCCTTTTGGATGCCAACCCATTCGGCAGCATATTCGCGGCAACGCGCGCGGAACTCGCTTGGTGGCACGTCGTCTTTGGTGCGGCCCTTAGAGCGAAATTCTTCTTCGACTTTCCATTCAATCGGAAGACCATGACAATCCCAACCCGGTACATAATTCGCGTCGTGACCCGCCATTTGCTGGCTGCGGTTGATGATGTCCTTATGAACCTTATTCAGCGCCGTACCCATATGGATATGACCGTTGGCGTAAGGTGGTCCGTCATGCAGCGTCCATTGACCTGCATCATTCGCGGCGGCGCGTTGTGATTTATACAGATCAATGCGGTTCCAACGGTCCAACCATTTCGGCTCGGCCTTGGGCAAACCTGCGCGCATTGGAAAATCAGTTTTGGGCAAGAACAGCGTCTCTCGGTAATCCCGTACGGAATTAGAGCCTGTATCTGTTGAATCTGTCATGGATGTCTCTTTGAGAGAGGGAAAATTAAAGGCGAAAAGGAGCGTGTCCCGGACGGAGACCCTATTTGATAAGGGTTTGGCCGACCGGGCCCATAATTCGTATTCGGAGAGCCTTCATGTTCATGCGTGCGCGTTAGCAGGTGAACCTGAACAGGTCCATAATTTCATACGCCTCATCATCGTAATCTATAAGGGTGACCTCAAGACGGGCATATGGAGAGGTATGGCCTTTAGTCTAATGTTCGAAACGGTATTAAAGATCCTCGAGATATGAGCGTTTGGAACCGACGTCCTGAGGCGGTCTTGGGATGGGTCGAAGAAGACGTTTTACCTTCCAGCTTTTTAATCCCCGTTCATCCCAGCGAAGGCTGTGGTCCAGATATACGCGCAAATATCCAACATAGCCGCACTGGATCCCAGCCTTCGCTGGGATGGACGGAAATTTGGTATTTTAAACTTAATCCTTGTTTTCGCAAAATAATAATCATTCCACTTCAACCCTTTACAATAAAATCCAAGAGAATGATCCTTGGTCCCAAAACCTATGATACGTTACAGAAGTTCTTTCGGACACGGGACAGGTAGGAGCTCACCTTCTGGTACCGAGAGACGGTGGGGTTGAGCGGTTTGGTGTGAGAGCCAGACATGTGCCGGACCTTTTGCGATGAGAGTTGACCGCTGGGCGTCAACCGGGGCCTTGGGATTTACACCCTGAGTGTCTGACCGGTACGTTCAACTGCGGGACCCCCAACCGTTGCATCAAAAACCATTGCCGCGTGGTATGCATGTGTTGGACTGACATCCCAACGCGTGCGGTATTTGCGTAAAACAACTTTTCTATTCTGGTATTCCATCGCGAATATCAACCACGCGGGCCGTCCCACTTAATCGGGCATCGCATATTTTGGCAGTCACCCATGTTGAAACCATAG
>CALKXY010000046.1 GCA_938003545.1 uncultured Caulobacterales bacterium | reverse complement strand
GAGACGGTGGGGTTAAGCGTCGGATGGTGAGACATCTGGAGGTGCTGGGCCTTTTGGAGTGAGAGCCGACCGCCTTGTCTAATGGCATGACTTGCGGGGACAAACAGGCCGCTGCATCAAAAACCGCTGCCGCGTGGCCGTGCATTTGATTTACAACCAAATGTATTCGGTATTTACGTAAAACAACTTTTCACTTTTGGTATTCCATCGTGAATATCGACCACGCGGACTGTCCCATTTCATCGGGCATCGCATTAATCGGCAGTCACCCATGTTGAAACCCTAGTTTCAACAGCGGCTGTGAGCATTTTCGCATGCGCGGGTTTTGTAATTCGACCCTGACATCCTGCACGGTGCTGCCTACACATGTATTATGAGAGAACATTTTGACACCTTGATCGTTGGCGCTGGATTATCTGGCATTGGCGCGGCGTGTCATCATCGGCGTGAATGCCCAACCCGCAGCTTTGTTGTTGTTGAGGCGCGCTCGCAAATGGGCGGAACGTGGGATTTGTTCCGTTACCCTGGCATACGATCCGATTCAGATATGCACACATTGGGTTATGATTTTAAACCTTGGACGGATGGCAAAGCGATCGCGGACGGCCCTGCGATTCTAAGGTATATTAAAGACACGGCAGCTGAATTCGGAATTGAAGATCATATCCGATATAATGCCAAAGTGGTCTCTCAAGACTGGAATTCCGCGCAGGCGCATTGGGTTGTGACTTTGATTGATGCGGCGGGAAAGACGTCGAGTCTCACCGCGAATTTTATCATTTCGGCCGCTGGGTATTACAAATATGACGAAGGTTATAATCCGCATTTTGACGGGCGGGATGATTTTAAAGGCGACATCATTCATCCACAACATTGGCCTGAAAACTACGACACATCAGGCAAACGTATTATCGTTATTGGATCGGGTGCAACGGCAGTTACGCTGGTTCCGTCTCTCGCAGATACGGCAGAACATGTGACGATGTTGCAGCGTAGTCCGACATGGATCGCAACGCGCCCTGATACGGATAAAGTCGCAAATTTTCTGCGCAAAATTCTACCAGAAAAGACGGCGTATAAAATAACCCGCACTAAGAACATTATCTACGCACGCTATGTTTATAACATGGCGCAAAAGAAGCCTAAGAAAACGGGTGAGTATTTATTGAAGCAAATTAGCAAAGAACTGGGGCCAGATTTTGATGTAGAGACACATTTTACACCGACCTATAATCCGTGGGATCAGCGTCTGTGCCTCGTGCCGAATGCGGATTTATTTAAATCGATGAAAGCGGGTGATGCGAGCATTGTCACCGATCATATCGACCGCTTTGTGTCTGAAGGCGTGTTACTTAAATCAGGAGAGGTTCTGGCGGCTGATCTTATCATTACGGCGACGGGTTTGAATGTGATTGTTGCGGGAGACACAGGTATTTCGATTGATGGCGCACCACAAAATATTGGCGAAACATTCGGATATAGAGGTTTGATGTTCTCGGATATTCCGAACATGGTTTCGATCTTTGGTTATACAAATGCGAGTTGGACGTTGCGTGCTGATTTGATCTCGCGTTTCGGGTGCCGCCTCATGAATCATATGGATGCAAATGGGCTGGATAGCGTAACAGCACGCGCGCCGGATGACCTTATCCCGCGTCAGTGGGTCGATTTCGATGCAGGTTACATCACCCGCGTCGCAGATAAATTGCCCAAGCAAGGCGACCGAGATCCTTGGCAAAACCGTCAGGATTATAAATTCGATAAAGTCACCTTGATGAAGGAAGCTTTAGATCATGAGGGTTTGGAGTTCGCATCTTCCAAGGTCTTGGTGGAGGCCGCAGAATGAGTATTTATCGGGATAAGGTCTGCGTCATTACAGGGGCCGCGTCGGGCATGGGGCGAGAGCTGGCCAAACAACTCGCCGCGCAGGGGGCTGTGCTCGCGATTTCTGATGTTGATACGCAAGGATTGGAGGAGACCCGCAAAATGGTCGGGGCTGGGAACCGCATTTTAGTCGATGTTTTGGATGTGTCGGATAAGCAAGCTGTCATTGATTATCCCGCCAAAGTGGAAGCCGCACTGGGGCCTGCTGATTACGTGTTTAACAATGCGGGCATGACGCGCGTTGGCGATGTGTTGAACACGCCGCTGGAAAGCATGGAACAGGTGATGGATGTCAATTTTTGGGGCGTCATCCGCATGACCAAAGTTTTCCTACCGCAGCTGATACGGACAAAAGGCGTGGTGACAAATATTTCGTCTCTGTTCGGCCTCATCGCCTATAGTGGGCAGGCGCATTACTGTGCGTCAAAGTTTGCAGTGCGTGGATTTACGGAAACCCTCGCATTGGAAATGAAAGACTCTGGAACAGGCGTCGGTGTCTGTTGCGTCCATCCCGGCGGCGTCAAAACCAATGTCGCGCGCAATGCTATCGTGGACTATATACCCGATAATGTCAGCCGAGAGGGGCTGGATAAGGACTTCGATGAGTTAGCGATAACCTCTGTGGACGCCGCCGTGCAGATCATTCTTGATGGAACGGCAAAGCGCAAAAAACGCATTCTCATTGGGAAAGACGCAAAAGTTGCGAGCTTTCTACAACGCTTGATGCCGATTAAGTATCAATGGATTTTAGGGAAATACACAAAAGACCGCGTGAAAATTTAGGCTTATGTCGCGAGCTTTATTTAATTGAGACAATGACCATCATGCGGGCTGTCGAGTAGAAATGTTGGCACGATCACATCAAAACTCACACCTGTTTCGTCTTGAAGCGTATAGGTGCCGCGCATCATGCCCGACGGGGCCGTTAAGGGCGCGCCGGATGTGTAGCGGAATGTTTCGCCAGAGCGAACAACGGGTGTTTCGCCTACAACGCCTGCGCCACGGACTTCTTGGACTTGACCGCGGCTATCGGCGATTTGCCAGAACCGTTCCATAACGGTCAGGTCTTGTGTGCTCTGATTGTCAATCTCGACGGTATACGCCCAGATGAAACGCGAATCTGAAGGATTGGATTGTTCAGCCAGAAATTCCGGCGCGACGCGAACAACGACGTCGTCCGTGCGTTGTTCATATCGGGTAATCGATGCCTCTTTCGACAAATCGTTATCCCCTTGATTTGGTCTCTCGCTCACGCCCCACTCCGTTTTGCGAATGTCGGGTCTGACACAATTTATCAGGCCCAAGTCTCTCTTGTCGTCGACCCTGACGAAGGATTGTCGCACCTGCAAGTGTCAGACTCAGTAGATTATTTATACAAGCATAAGAAAAGCATGAACATATTTATGATGCGGACCGTTGCACAGGACGATTTCAGTGATAGCCTATGCGCATGAAACAGGGGATCTTACCACGTCAATCCATCGCGCAATTGGTCGCGGATAAACACGTATTAGGCCTATTGGAGGACGCGGATCATCCGCCGTCCTTGCAACCTGCCAGCCTTGACCTCTGTCTGGGGGATACAGCGTTGCGTCTGCGCGCAAGTTTTCTGCCGGGACGAGGCGTCACCGTTGCGGAGGCGGTAAAAAACATTGTTATGCATGAGGTCGATCTGACCTCTGGCGCGGTTTTGGAAACGGGCTGCGTCTATCTGATTCCCTTGCGGGAAAGTTTGAACTTGCCCAAAGACATCGTAGGTCTCGCCAATCCGAAAAGCTCAACTGGGCGACTAGATGTCTTCACACGCGTCATTTGCGACGGCGGCGAGCAGTTCGATACTATTCCTCCGGGCTATGAAGGTCCGCTCTATATGGAAGTTGCCCCGCGCACCTTCCCAATTCTCGCGCGGCCCGGTGATAGATTAGGACAAATTCGATTTCGCCGCGGTGCGCATCACGCGCTCCGAACGCAACATGTCAGTATCGATCTGCAAGGCGACGGCGAAGGATCTGTGATTGGATATCGGGCTAAGCGGCATTCGGGACTTGTCGATCTGCGCAGGCTCAAAGCGCATGAGGCCTCTGAATATTGGGAACCTTTGTCAGCGCCTAATGGGACGCTCGTGCTGGACCCAGAGGAGTTTTATATTCTGGCGAGTCGAGAAGCCGTAGAAATTCCAGTGGATGAAGCCGCAGAAATGGCACCCATAGCGCCAGAAATCGGCGAGTTTCGCGCCCATTACGCGGGGTTCTTTGATCCAGGTTTCGGCGTATCCGAAGCTGGCGGCGAGGGAAGCCGCGCCGTTTTAGAAGTGCGTGGGCGTGATGTGCCGTTCCTGTTGCGCCATGGACAACCTGTTGCAAAGCTCGTCTTTGAACCCATGTCCGAGAAACCAGACCAGCTTTATGGTGCGCAAGGTAGTCACTATCAACGACAAGGGTTGAGGTTGTCCAAGCATTTTACCTCTTAATAGAAATCATGCACGTTTAAGGGTGAAAACATCCTTGCAATCATATGTTGTTCATATTTTATGGGACTCTAACTTAGAGGGCTAATGACATATGAAAATTCGCGGGCTTGGGGTCTCACTTATATTGGGTGTGTGTTCGGTTGTTGGAGGTGGCTTGACCACTGCGGCGACCGCCGCACCGCCAGCCATAGCCTTCGGTGAATTACCATTAGCTTTCGATGCCAGCCTATCGCCCGATGGGAAACAGCTGGCGATGATCGTAAATGTAAAAGGCACATATTATGTGGCGACACGAGAGACAGACAAAGCGGATGCGAGACTTGCCGTCATTTCTTTGGGAAAAGATTTGCGGCCGCGCTATGTGAAATGGGTCAATAATAAACGTTATGTCGTTTCAGTCGAAAAAAGCGAAGTTTACCGAGGAACGCCCTTCACCGTCACGCATCTTTTCACCAAAGCTCTAGATGAAGATGATCCAAAATTACTCTTGAAGCCGAAAATTTTTCGGCAGTTTAATGACCGCGTAGTTGATTGGCTAGAGGATGATCCTGACCACATTTTGATGCAATATTCTAACGAGCAGTTCGACCCATATCCTGACATTAATAAAGTGAATGTTGAAACTCGCCGATCCCACCGTGTTTTGACAGGTAAATCAGGTGTCGAACGCTGGCTTACAGATGATGAAGGCGTTCCTCGGATTGGTCGAGGCAAAACGGATAGTGGGGCCGAGAGACTGCGGATATTCGACCCAGTGTCAGAGAGGTGGAAAAATCATAGTGATTACCCTGGGCTGGAAACAGACACTCCGATTTTTAGCGTTCTTAAAGATGGAGTTGAGCTGATTATTGGGAGCTATAATGGCCGCGATACTTTAGGCTTATATATTTATGACTTGGTAGAAAAACGTCAGACCCGCAAACTGTTTCACAATGATGAATATGATGCCTCGGGCGTTGTTGTCAGCACAGATGGTGAAACGGTTATCGGCGCAAAATTCGTAGCTGATAATGAGCAAACTGAATTATTAGGTGAATATGGTACTCTACTGACGACTTTACGGTCAAAACTACAGGGGTATTCGGTTGATTATGTGGATCAAACGAATGACGGAAATACGATGATTGTTCGTGTGTCGTCACCATATGATCCGGGTGGGTTATACTTATATTCTCGTGGGGATTCAGACCCGACACTGCTGCAAAGCAATTACAATGCACTCCCGTCAAATGATATTGGCGAGGTTATATCTGTTAAATATACAGCGCGCGATGGTCAGAAAATTCCAGCTTATGTGACGTTGCCGCGTAGTATTACGGAGACATCGCAACTTAAAAACATACCCTTTATTGTCCTGCCTCATGGTGGACCATATGGCCGTGATGAAAAACGGTTTGATTATTTCGCACAGTTTTTTGCAACGCGGGGATATGGTGTCATGCAGATGAATTTCCGAGGATCTGAAGGCTATGGAAAATCATTTGAACAAGCGGGCAGAGACAACTGGCTTGTGATGCAAGAAGATGTTGAGGACGCGACCCGATATCTGCTTAAAAAAGGATACGCCGATCCAAATCGGACATGTATCGCAGGGTGGTCTTATGGCGGTTATGCGGCACTTATGGGGGCTGCGAAGGATACGGATGGGCTCTATGATTGCGTCATCGCGATGGCTGCACTCACAGATATAAATGATGCAAAGCGAGATTTGCGAAAATATCGCGGCGGTCGGCAAGCGGCGAAAACGTTCTTTGGTGAGGCTATGAAAGATAGTGATGTTCGGAAGGCGAACTCACCTGTTCACGTTGCTGATAATATTAAGGTCCCCGTCTTCATCGCACATGGAGATCAGGACGAAAATGTTCAATTTGATCAGTTCACGCGGATGAAAAAAGCGTTGAAAAAGGCGGACGTAAAGACAACTGCCATGAAGTTTGAAGAGGAAGACCATTTTTTATCCCGACAAGAAAACAGAGAGGCCTTTTTTGTGGGCGTGGATAAATTTCTAACAGACGTAAATGGACCGTCCGAATATATGTCAAAGTAAATATGTGTCCTAGGCAGAGCAACTCGCCCCGCCTAGGACGCAAAACTTTGAACAATGGGGGTGATTTAGCGCGACGGGGCCAAGAGCCTCTTTGAGCGTCTCGCCTGTTTGGAATTGTGGATCGTCCCATAGTAATGTGCACGCGAGAACAACTGCGCGCGGTTCGCCTTTTCGCCGAACAATCATGCGGGATGTTGCGCACATCATGCTGTCAGGGTGGACGTCTAATATACTCCAGCATGCCACTGTAATTTCGGGAACGTCGACCTGTTCATCCATTTCCGGAAACAGAAGAAGCTGCGCTGGATTGGCAGCTTCGATTTGCCAGCCATGCGTTGCAATGAGGGCTGCATATCCGCTGCGTGCATCGGCATCATTTTCCGAAAACATAGCGCGGCCAGCAATATGAATTTGAAAGCCTTGTTCAGTCAGCCAGTCCATACCTGTGAGTGCGATTTGAAAACTTCCATCGCCTCGTTCTTGGTCGTGTCCCTCTGCGGTGAAGTGATCAAGGCTGACTCGAAGAGTCATTTTATTCGGAAATCTGGATTTGAGGTCTAATAACCCAGCCTTAACTCGTGGACGCATCATGGGCTTCATCGCATTGGTGAGGACCAGTAAGCTATGTCCGCGTTCTAAAACCATTTCGGATATGCGGATAATGTACGGGTTGAGGTATGGTTCACCGCCCGTAAAGGCGATTTCGATTTTACCAAGCCCCATGTCATCTATTTCATCCAGATAGGGAGCGACATCCTCAGGCGTAAGATAGATGAAATGGTCTGCCGTTGGCGAACTGGCGATATAACAATTGGCGCATTCAATATTACACTGTGATCCAGTGTTAAACCAAAGCGTATCCAATGATTTAAAAAACACCTGCGCACGTTTCTCGCCTTTGGCAGTCACACGCGGGTTTTGAAATTTTTGTGGATCAAGGAGAACAGTCATGACCTCCCTTTAGGGCAGTCTTAAAACCATGTCTTACACAAATGCGTGTATTAAACTGTGATTTGTCCGTCAGGCGTGATGCGGAACACGTCTCGTAGAATTTCCGCTGTCAAAGCGCGTGAAGACGTGTCGTTCGCAACTAAACGCCCTGTATTCATCACCCATATTCGGTCGCAAAATCGTTCAGCTAAAGACAGATCATGTAATGCTGCGATAACGGTCGTGCCTTGCTGCGCGGCTTCGCGAAGGACCTGCATGACGGAGAGCTGGTAATATGGGTCTAACGCAGTGATAGGTTCATCGGCTAAAAGAAGAGGGGCTTGTGTAGACAGAGCGCGCGCAAGGTGCACACGGGTCTGTTCTCCGCCTGACAAGGTTCCAAACATGCGGTCTGCAAATTCCGTTACCCCAGCTTGCGTCATGGCCATTGTGACTGCATTTTTGTCTCGTTCGCCTAACGTCGAAAGCCCCCCGATATGAGGTGTGCGGCCTAAAGTGACGATGTTCCGAACAAGATGGCGGTGTGGTGCGGTGACGGTTTGCGCGAGATAGGCTAATTGCTTCGCCCTTGTGCGATGATCTTTTGGTAGGTTGGTCGATCCAGTATGAGGAACCAGTCCCGCAATGGCTTTTAAAAGGCTCGATTTCCCAGATCCGTTTGGTCCGACCAATGCGATAAATTCGCCAGGTTTTGCAGTTGCGGATACATCTTGGACTACAGTTTTTCCGTCAAACTGAACAGATATTTCACTGAGCGTAATCATGCCTGCCGCCATGCGAGCCAGAGGAAAAAAGGAACACCAATGAGTGACGTCACAATCCCAAGATAAAGGGGTGTACCCGGTCCTGCTGTGAGCCGGATCACCATATCAATTATAACGAGGAATGTCGCGCCGCCCAGTGCGGAAAGCGGGATTAACCACGCTTCATCTGGACCAACTATGAAGCGCAAAATATGGGGAACGAATAGACCGACAAAACCAATAGCGCCCGCGACGGCCACGCCAGAGCCAATGCAAAGCGCGCATCCGGTCACGATTAAAAGCTGTGTTTTTGAAACTGAAATGCCAAGGCTATGGGCCGTGTCTTCGCCGAGTCCCAATACGCGGAGCGCAGGCCCAGAGAGGCAAAGCAATATGAGACCAATGAACGTGAGAGGGACGGCAACCATAACATCTGATAGATCAGCATTTTTCAATGACCCCATCAGCCAATAGACAAGCTCAGACAGCGCCCATGGGTTTGGTGCTAAATTCATGACAAGGCCAGTGATAGCGGTCGCAAGGGCGCCAATCCCGATGCCCGCTAAGACGAGGCTCGTAGCCCCAGGTTTTCGGCGGGCAAAAACTGTCATTGCGATGGCACCTGCGAAGGTAAAGGTAATGGCCGCAGGCATTATGAGTTGTGAGACATTAAAATAAAGAGCGAGCACTGCGCCCAAGGCCGCGCAGGCCGAAAAGCCCAACAACCCTGGCGCAGCAAGTGGATTGCGTGTGAAGCCTTGCAGGGCCGCGCCTGACGCACCCAATCCTGCCCCTACGCACGCGGCGATCAAGGCACGCGGAAGACGAACAGAGTGTATGATCGTGTTTATACTCTCGGATGATTTCCCAAATAGGCCAGCCAATGCGTCGCCGAAACCAATATTTGTTGACCCAAACCCAAGACTAATCAGGATAGAAAATCCGCAAACGAGACCAAGATTGATACACCAAATTCGCGCGCTCATAATCCGGCCAATGCGTCAGATAATTGTGTTGTAGCTTCGATCAGTCCGGGGCCTGCACAGGGCCATAATCCGCCATGAATATTAATTTGCGGAAGCGTCTCTATTTTTTCGGCAAGCGCCCTATGCCGCACTGACCGATCATTCACACCGACATATTCCGAATTCATAAAACTGGTGACCACGGCGTCAGGGGTTAGACCTAAAAGGGTCTCTGTATCAGGCGAATGCCATCCTGCTGTTGTAATGATATTGTCTGCGCCTGCGGCCCGAAAGACAGCATCGACAAATGTACCTGTGCCAGCCGTGGCACCCGAACGGTCAAGATAGAGCAGCCGAGGAGCCTGCTCGGGTTTCGGGAGATTATGCAATTGCGCCTGAAATGCCGGAGAGGGGTCGGTCACATTGAGGGCGCTTGAGAGCAATGTAAAATTTTCCCAAACGGCGTTGAAATCTTCACCCCAAGTTAAGTTCACGTCACCCTTCGTACCTGCACTGGAAATAAGGGTTGCGGCTTTCCACTGATGCAAACGCTCAAGATCTTCATCAGCTTGAGGGAGAGCTTTGAGCGTATCGCTTGCACGGGATAGAGAAGATCTTGATTGCCATGATAAGGCCGCCAGCCGTGGCTCTAAGTCGGGTAGGGCGAGTAAATATGTATCGGCACAGAGGGTTGTGCTAACAATAGCGTCAGATTTAATGACTTTATCTGGCCCAGATGCGGAACAGCCCATTAAGGCGATTACGAAAATTCCATTCCAGACGCGACTCATTCTATCCTGCTGCCGCAATACGGGCTAGATAATCACCATAGCCTGATTTTCTTAAGGGGACGGCGAGGGCTGCGAGCGCGTCAGCACTTAACCAGCCTTGACGAAAACTTTCTACCTCAGGACAACAAATCCTAAACCCTTGCCGTTCTTCAATCACAGATACGAATTGCGCCGCCGCCAGAAGAGATCGTGATGTGCCTGTGTCCAACCATGTCGTGCCATCATCTAGCAATTCGACCTGCAATGTGCCGTGGTTCAAATAGATCGAGTTGAGGGCAGTGATTTCTAACTCACCCCGTTCGGATGGTTTGACAGCCTTTGCGTGTTTGGGCGCGTTTTCATCGTAGAAATACAGACCCGTCACGGCGTAATTTGATGCTGGGTTATCTGGTTTCTCTACCAATGAGACGGCATTACGGTTTTTATCAAACCCGACCACGCCGTAACGGGATGGATCGCGCACTTGATACCCAAAAATTGTCGCGCCGTTTTCTTGCTGCATCGCCGCCTTCAAAGTTCGCGAAAACCCTGCGCCAAAGAAAAGGTTGTCGCCGAGAATGAGGGCTGAAGGTGCGCCGTCCAAAAAGGGTTCTGCAATGATAAGAGCTTGCGCCAATCCATCGGGGGAGGGTTGAACCGCCCATTCCAAATTTAGCCCCCATTTTGCACCGTCGCCTAGTAAGGCCTGAAACTGCGCTTGGTCATGTGGTGTTGTGATGATGAGGATGTCACGAATACCCGCCTGGATTAAAACCGAAAGGGGATAATAGATCATGGGCTTGTCGAAGACAGGCATAAGCTGTTTAGACACAGCCGTCGTCATAGGATGCAGGCGTGTGCCTGTTCCGCCCGCGAGGATTATGCCTTTACGTTGTTTCATCGCGGCTCTCTTCAAGGGCATCGTCATGTTCATCTAGCGCAGCTCTTAATCCAGCCTGCCAGTCTGGCATCGGATGACGGAAGATGCGTTCAAAACTATCTGTGTTCAATACTGAGTAAGCTGGACGTTCTGCTGTGGTTGGGAAATCAGATGTTGGGATTTCGTCGACATTGGTATTCGTGTTTTTAGCTTTAAATATAGCTTTAGCAAACCCAGCCCAGCTAACGTCCTCGCCGCCATTTGTAATGTGATACACACCTGCCTCTAGATCTGCCTCTTCCGAGAGTCCTTCTGCGGCTTTGAGAACCGCGCGGGCTAGATCCCCTGCATATGTTGGTCGTCCGAACTGATCATCGACGACAGACACCATATCTTGGGTTTCAGACTTTTTAAGCATGGTTGTCAGGAAGTTATTGCCTGTTCCGTCATAGACCCAGGCCGTGCGTAAGATAAGGGCTCGTGCGCCTGAGCTGAGAACGGCCAGCTCTCCGTCTAACTTTGAAGCTCCGTATACGCCCAGCGGATCTGTATCGTCATCGGGAGCATATGGTTGGTCTGCTTCACCGTCAAAAACGTAATCTGTTGAAATATAGATCAGTGGAATATCATGCTGAGCACAAGCATTTGCGATGGCCGCGGGGGCTGTGCTGTTAACTGCATAGGCCAAGTCGGCATTGGATTCTGCGCCGTCTACATCGGTATAGGCAGCTGCGATAATCAGCCCGTCCAAACCAGCAGGTAGCGCCGCGATGGCTGTTTTAATGTCAATGGGTTTGGTGGCCAGGTCTAGGGCATCACGGTCTAGGGCGATGATCTGATGGCCAGAGGCTTCGCCCTCCCGCAGAAGTGCCCGCGCGAGTTGCCCGGTTTTACCTATGACGGCTAATCGTAAACTCATGTGTTCGCTTTCAGGTCATCTGTTAAGAGGCCAAGTCTTTGGCCAAACTGATGCGTATTTAATAAAGGCCGCCACCATTTTTCGTTAGCGAGGTACCATTTGACGGTTTGTTCAAACCCTGCGTCGAAAGAGAGGGAGGGTGTCCAGCCGAGTTCTATTTCAATCTTATTGGCGTTGATGGCATAACGTTTATCATGACCCGGACGATCGGCCACGAATTCGATGAGACGACTATGGTCAAAGCCGTCGCCAATTGTCGTGTCCATGATTGCGCAAATTGTTTGGACAATATCGAGATTTGTCCGCTCGTTCTTTCCGCCAATATTATAAGTTTCACCCAAACGTCCATTTTGCAAAACCGTTAATAACGCATCGGCATGGTCGTCAACATAGAGCCAGTCGCGGATGTTTTCGCCCGTTCCGTAAATGGGAATAGGCTGACGGTTTAGAGCCTTCAGAATGACAACGGGGATCAGTTTTTCTGGAAATTGAAACGGTCCGTAATTATTCGAACAATTTGTGAGGATAACAGGGAGTCCATATGTTCGTCCCCACGCGCGCACGAGGTGGTCTGACGCGGCTTTGGATGCCGAATAAGGAGATGATGGGTTATAGCGTGTTGTCTCGTCAAAGGCTGGATCGTCTAGGTCCAAATCCCCATATACTTCGTCCGTGCTCACATGATGAAATCGAAATTGAACTTGCTTCTCAGTCGAAAGTTTTTCGTAATATGCGCGAGCTGTGCGGAGCAAATTAAATGTTCCGACAATATTGGTCGTAATGAAATCTTCAGGCCCATCAATGGACCTATCGACATGGCTTTCCGCGGCGAGGTGCAAGACGGCATCAGGTTTATGTGTGTTAAAGACCGCATCAATCGCCTCTGCGTCACAGATATTCTGCTGTTCGAAAACGTAATTCGCATGGTTCTCAATGGAACGTAACGACTCTAGATTTGCGGCATAGGTCAAGCAATCTACATTCACGACGGAATGCCCATCGGCCAAGGCCCGCCGCACGAGCGCAGAACCGATAAATCCTGCCCCGCCCGTCACAAGTATTTTCATGACGCTGGCTTATATTTAAAAGGCGTTTGAAACTCTGAAAACGGCGTCGCGGTTTGATCTTTGTCTGACATAATGCTTGGTTCTAATATGCCCCAATCGATATTCAACGCAGCGTCATTCCAAAGCACGGCGCCGTCGTAATTGGGCGCATAGGTTGATGTGCATTTATAGCTTACAATTGTATCGTCTTTCAGTGTCCGAAACCCATGTAAAAACCCCGCGGGTACCCAAAGCTGTTGATCGTTTTCAGCTGTTAATTCCACTGCGATGGACTGACCATAATGCGGTGATCCCTTACGTATATCGACGGCAACATCCAAAATCGCACCTTGAATGCATCGGACTAGCTTGCCTTGCGCATAGGGCGGGGATTGATAGTGCAGGCCGCGAATAGTGTCGGCTTGCGTAGAAAGTGACTGGTTTTCTTGCATGAAATGGACTGTTGTTGCTGTCTCTTTCCGAAAAATATCCTCGCGAAATGTTTCCATAAAGTAACCGCGCGCGTCGGAGAAACGGCGAGGTTTTAAAACGAGGACATCGGGCAGAGATGTAGCTTCAATATTCATGTCTCCGCGTAACGCGTGGAGCTTGGCGGGGCAATGCTTGGAATTAGGTTCCGTGACGGAAATATGTCGCTCTGTATCGTGTTTTTGTCAAAGTCAGATATGCGGGGAAGACATTAATGGATGATTCCGACCCCCTCATCACGCCAGGTGATTTTTATCTGTTCTCTCCTGCGACTGATGGTACGATCTACGTTACTACAGAGGATGGGAGTGATGGGGCTTTCTCTTCCACTTATAATTATGATATTTTTGCGATAATTGATGATGATTATCCTGCAGGGCAATTCGGGCAAGTCGATATTGCCCTGGTAACGACAGGTACGTTTGAATTTCTTGGGGATCAAGACAGCTTTAGCCTGCAGGTTACGGAAGGTTTTACTTACGAATTTGTCTGGTCAAACGTTATTCTGGCGGTTGTCGATGAATTTGGAACTCTATTAGACTACTCATTTGGGTCTTCTGTTCCTGAAAATATGAGTATATTTTCCAACGACTTACAAGAAAAATAAATTAGGAAATTGGCGCACCCGACAGGATTCGAACCTGTGACCTCTGCCTTCGGAGGGCAGCGCTCTATCCAGCTGAGCTACGGGTGCGTTTGTTTGGGCGCTTCCCATAGCGGTGCATTGCGGCGTTGTCTAGCGGTTGAAACGGTCTGC
>CALKXY010000045.1 GCA_938003545.1 uncultured Caulobacterales bacterium | reverse complement strand
AGAGGACGGCTTCACCGGAACAGCTGGCGAGATGATGATTGAGAGCCTCGTGCGCTCCGGCATAAATGTTCAGCTCGTCAGCTTTGACGTTGATGGCGACAGCATCGCAGACATGCAGCTCTTCGTCATCGCAGATGAACTGGGTGCAGGTGATTTTAATCTGTGATCGCAGGGGCGTCGTACATCTATAACTAAGCCCCTCGAAGGCTTTGTTACGCTAACCAAACCGCCCCCGGTTTGGCATGCGTAGCAGGGCGGGACTGAATGCCCACACGTTCAGATCCTCGCCCTGCTGCACAGATTTCATTCACGGCGTCTCGCTCTACTTTAGCGATTCTCCTTGTTATTTAGGCATTCCGTTGTGAGGCGAATTTACTCCAACCTGCCAGCACGACCACGCACCCTGCATATTTACCCTGATATCTAACGCTCTTTGCTAAGATTTATGCGGGGTCCGATTTTGTTTGACGTCCTGGGTGATGGACGACTGCATAGATGGTGAGTGATAGGCAAACGAGGATAAAGGCTGCTGACGGTTTTTATTTTGGCTCTCTTAGAAACTCAATGAAGAAAACAGCATCATCAGAAATGTCGATATAGTGTTTTTCTTCTGGTAAAATAATAAAGGTGTCACCCGTTTTTAGATGAGCAAGTGGCTTATCTTCTCCATCTAGGAAATAATCTATTTCACCCGATTTGACATTGAGGCGCCCCCATGTGCCTGCTTTGAGGTCGTGAACGTCCAATAATTTACCTGGAACGGTGATAGAACTCTCGTCAAGACCGTGAACACTAACATCATGGGTGCTGAGTAAATGTTGAGGAATATTTCCTGAATTAAAAACAGGGGATTTCGCATAAGGTTTTACGGTGGAGGGGAGTGTGCGTAATGTTGTCATTCTGTATCTTTTCCTAAGGTTGGATTTCTACAAATTTTACTCTCAGCTAAATATGAAGTTTCGCGTGCATCGTGAAATGTAGGGATCTAACTTCTGTCAATCTAAACATGACATATGACGCAGTACCAATTTCCAAAATATTTTGTTTCAACTTCTGATATATTTAAATGCAGCACAGCTTCTATGATAGATATAAATTAAGCCGCGTTTGTTTCCAGAAGGAGCTGTTTCAAGGGAGAGTTATCTACGACGAGATCTGCGAGTGTGTACTTGTTTAAGCATTCAAAAAAAGCAGTCTGTGCTTCAAATAAAATACCCTTCAAACGACAGGCATTATTTAGGATGCATCCATTTTTACCGCCGGGAAAACACTCGACCATTACAGAGCTTTGTTCGATGAATTTGATAATGTTCCCAAGATTAATGTCATTTGGAGATTGTGCGAGCCGAAGGCCGCCTGAACGGCCTCGGACGGCCTCAATAACGCCGCGTTTACTAAGTTGATGTGCGACTTTCATCAGATGGTTCTTAGAGATGTCGAAATGTTGAGCTATCTCTGAGATCGTGACAAGGCCTTTGGAGTTGACTGCTAAATGCATTAAAACACGTAGTGTATAGTCAGATTGAACAGTCAGTTTCATGTAAAACCCCTTAAAGTTAGATTTCACATACACTATTTTTGATTGATGTGCAATAATTCATGTATATTTTATGCATGAATAATTATGGACTCTATAAAACCTGTGACACGTCTCATAGATAAGTTTTCATATCCCAAGAGTTCAACTCTGCGATGTTGTCTTTACTTATTTAGATTATCCAATTTGATGCGGATTTTCCTCTCAGGCGAGTATGACTTACAGGGTTCATCGGGCATTTGTTTAATCTGTCTCATCTTTCTCTCCGTGAGAATAAAAATGAGCACAACCTCTCTTTTACCTCAGGCTTAAAACTAAGCTGCGAGTATTGACGTTAGGACAAAATTTAAGATTTTCTCAGTGAGGACCGAAGTCCAAAGTTGGAGAATGGATTGTCTGCAGCGCCTGATTTCTCAAGGTTAAAGGCAAGACCCATTTGCAAACTTTGCGCGATACGAGTTGCCATTGCATGAACCATGTCGGCTTTCTCTACTGATAATGTTTGATCCGCACTTATACGAAAAAGGGATAACCAGCGTTCAAAATGGGAGGGCGTGAGTCCGTCTATAGCTAAATGTTTTTGCATTGGATTACCGCTGAAGCTCTTGTTCTTAAGAAAAATGGACCCCCAGAAATCACTGATATGACTCATATGTGCGGGCCACGTATCAGGCTCTATTTTTGTTGCAAATATAGGCGCGAGTAAGCTGTCTTTTCTTACGGATGCATAAAAAGCGTGAACAAGTTTTTCTATATCAGATTCCGTTAATACGGGCGGCATGACTAGCTAATCATAAGGGGAAGCGCGCACATCACGGCGATAAAGCCCCAGAACGTCATGTTGATCATGGATCGAAAAATGCCTTCATCGCTCTCTATAGAAATATTTAATGCGGATAGGACGAGCGTTCCCGGCAATAGAAATAGTGAAGAAATCATACGTAGGATAGCCATGACAAACCTATATTAAGTATTTTATTTGCGTATTATATATACTTTGCTTATAAAGGCGTCAAGATAAGAGTCTCAATAGAGCTATGGGTACCGAGTTCATGAATATCACGACGTTTTCCGACTATACGTTGCGCATTTTAATTTTCCTCGCGGTTGATGAAAATGAGAAAGCTACAGCTGATGATATTGCTAAGGCCTATGATATTTCTTTTCACCATGTCGCGAAAGCTGGGCAATGGTTAGCACGTGAAGGCTATGTGAAGTCCGAGCGCGGTCGATCGGGCGGTATGAGTTTGATCCGACCTGCTGAAGACATAAATATCGGAACACTCGTAAAAGGAACGGAAGCAGGCACGGCCCTTGTCGAGTGCATGCGGTCTCACGGCGGGACGTGTTGTATTACGCCAGCGTGTGGTCTCAAATTGGCTTTAGCTGAAGCGCAAGCCGCGTTTTATAAAGCATTGGAAAATTTCAGCCTTGCAGATGTTATTACGCAAAAATCTGCGCTCAGTAAGCTTTTGGCATTAAGTGTTTAGATCTCTTCATAGGGAAAGATAAACGATGAGTTGCTTGACCACATGAGAAACTGAAACGCTCGAAGATAGGTTTCAACTTGCACTTAAGCTAACGGCCCCGAAGACGGGGTTGGAATGGCTCCGTATGTAAATGACCTAAGGTGATAAGGTTCGCCCTCAAGATCAAATTTTTAAGGGGCAGAATCAGCCCTAACAGCCCTTACGGCTTGCCTTTCGCGCTACTACGCTTATCGGGACGCTCATGTTAGCTATCACCGATCTCGATTATGCCGTTCAGGGTCGCCCCCTGTTTCGTAAGGCGTCTGCTCATATTTCCGCTGGCTGGAAAGTGGGCCTAATTGGGCGCAATGGCACGGGCAAATCAACGCTGCTGCGTCTGATCCGCGAAGAAGTCGAAGAGGCCGCAAATGATGCCTCTATTCGCCTGAATAAAGGCGCGCGCTTGGGCTGGGTCGCGCAGGAAGTTGAAGCCAATGATGATACGATCATGGATGTCGTCTTGGCCGCAGACACGGAACGCAGCCGCTTGATGAAAGCCTCTGAGACGGAAACCGACCCTGATTTGCTTGGCGAGATTTATGAACGCCTTACGGATATGGATGCGTGGAATGCGGATACGCGTGCCGCGATTGTTCTGTCGGGCCTTGGATTTAAATCTGATGACTTCCATCGTGCAACTAAAGAGTTCTCTGGCGGGTGGCGTATGCGTGCTGCGATTGCAGGTGTTTTGGTCAGCGAGCCCGATGTTCTACTGCTGGACGAGCCGACCAACTATCTCGACCTAGAAGGTGCAGCGTGGCTGGAGGGTTATATTCAACGTTATCCCTATACCGTTATCATGGTCAGCCATGACCGCGAAATGCTCAATCGATCCGTAACGCATACGCTCGCGTTGGAACATCAAGAGTTGATGATTACGCCGGGCGGTTATGATGACTGGATGAAACTCCGCGCGGCTAAGGTTGCGCAGCTGACCTCGCAAAAAGAGAAGCAAGACAAAGACCGCGAACATCTTCAGGCCTTCGTTGACCGTTTTAAAGCCAAAGCATCCAAAGCGCGCCAAGCCCAATCTCGCGTCAAAATGCTGGAGAAGATGCAAGATATTGCGATTCCGATTGCAGAGCGCACAACGCCGTTCAGTTTCCCTGCGCCCAAAGGCAAATTGGCTCCGCCTATGTTGGAGCTTGAAAACGCTGATTTGGGCTATGGTGAGAACGCGAAAATCCTTAGCAATGTCTCGTTGCGTCTCGATCCGGATGACCGCGTCGCGATTGTCGGTGCCAACGGGCAGGGCAAGACGACGCTTGTTAAATCCATCGCCGAACGCCTGCCGTTGATGACGGGTAACCGCAAAGCCTCGTCTAGTTTGAAAATCGGCTATTTCTCGCAAGATCAATTGGACGAGCTGACTGAGGGCGAAACTGTACTCGATCACGTCTCTCACGCGCTACCTAAAGGTACGGCTTCTAGCCAAGCCCGCAGCAAAGCTGCGCAAATGGGATTCTCCCATGAGAAAGTCGAAACCAATGTCGAGAAATTATCGGGCGGCGAAAAGGTGCGTCTTCTACTCGGCTTGATGTCCATTGAAAAACCACATGTTCTTATCCTCGATGAGCCAACCTCGCATTTGGACATCGATAGCCGCGAAGCCTTGATCTATGCGCTGAATGATTTCCCGGGCGCCGTGCTTCTCATCACCCATGATGTCTATCTTGCCGAAGCGACCGCTGACCAACTTTGGTTGGTCAATAAGGGTAAAGCCAAACGTTATGACGGCGATCTGCGTGATTATAAGAAACTCGTGATGCAAGCGGATCGTGCTTAAGCGACGAATGGCTTTAGACGCGCCGTTGCGTTTTGCGCTGGACTAATTTCTGCAAAACAAACCTTCAAACCACTTCCATGTTGAGTGGTTTTTTCATTTTAGATGAGTCATGTAACACGCATGAAGCGTCAGTCTTATATTCCAAACCTTGAAGCCTTTTCTAAAATTGGCTTGAGCGTGAATGTCGTTGTGAGTGTCAAGCCTTAGATGGTGGAGACTTCCAAACCTCCTAGGCCTAAGATAATCGGACTGCTCCTTGTCGGTGGAATCCATCATATTTTGCATCTCATTCCTGTGGCCGCTGAGTTGGAAAAGGATGCGCGAGTTTCAGTTGTTATTTTTGTGAGAGACCAAGCTGAACAAGAGGCGTGCCAAACCGTTTTGACGGCTTTGGGTGCGACGCGGACAAAGATAAAAGTTTTGAAAATAGGCCCTATTGGGACACGTATTTCACCGAAGCTGGCTTTTTTACTCTCTCATTTGAAAATCTGGAGACGTTTAGATGCGCTTATTGTTGTGGAACGCACATCTACGGTTTTACGCTTTTTTTCAAACCGCCTGCCGCCCTTTATTCACATCCCCCATGGGGCAGGGGATCGTGCCAAAAGCTATGACCCGCGGATCAAACATTTTGATCACGTGTTGGTCGCAGGCCAAAAAGATAAACGACGCATGATGGATTTAGGTTTGGTAAGCGACGAGACCTGTCATGTGACGGGTTACATCAAACCTTTTGCTGTGAAGCATATGCACCCCAATCCACCACAGATTTTTGAAAATAACCTACCAACTGTTTTATATAATCCGCATTTCGCCCCCGATTTGTCATCATGGGAGCCATTTGGCCGAGAGCTCTTGGAGACCTTTTCAAAACGAACGGATATGAATGTTATCTTTGCGCCGCATATTCGCCTATTTCAAAAAGAGGGTATTCAGGGCCGCGAGATCACTAAAGACTTTTCAAAGTTTGAAAATATCCACGTCGATTTAGGCAGTGAACGGTCAACGGATATGAGCTATACGCGCGCCGCCGATATCTACCTCGGAGATGTCAGCAGCCAAGTTTATGAATTTTTGTCTGAACCTAAACCTTGTGTCTTCTTATCGCCTCCAGAGACCCAATGGGTGGGCAATCCAGATTACGCACATTGGACATATGGGCCTGTGTGTCATTCTGTTTCGGATGCGATGACAGCTTTAGTTGACGCTGAAGCGAGCTTGCCTCGGTATGCCAAAACTCAATCTGATGGATGTTTGGCTGCCACAGGAAACCCTGAATGGGATCCCATCTCTCGGGCGGCAGCGAGGATCACTTCAATTTTAGGATTGCAGTGAGGCTTTACCCTTTCGGATCATGCGGCGCGTCATAAAGATAACGCAGGTCACCTCAATAATCGCCCCCGCTATCGCCGCTAAACCAATCGCGAAGAGTCCAAAGCGACTCGCGAGAGCGAAGAATAAACCAATGAATGAAGCTGTGCCGATGACACGCATCCAGATCGCTGCACCTGGCCGCATCAAGACATAGAATACCGTGTAAAACGGCGTTGCGATACCGATGAGCGACGTCGAAATAAGGAGCATTACCGAAAGGGAGGATGCCTCGGAGAAACTCTCATCAAAGGCTGTCTTGAGTAACGTATCTCCAAAGATCAGAACGATGGCCGAAATGGCAAATCCGACGATGCCAATTCCAATCGCGGCGCGCGCAGTGGTACGGCTTAGGGTTTTGAAATCTACATCAACGGCCATACGGCTCAATTCAGGGAATAATACTTGATCGAAGAGTGTGACGCCTCGCGCCAAAAGCCGCGCGATTTCTTCGGCTATGCGGTAAACCGCGAGAATGGCCGGACCAAAGACAAGCATCACGGCGAGGCTCGGGAAGTTTGTCTTTAAGGCGTTCAAAGTCGAGTCGATATTTGTTTTGATAATGAAGGCGTAAAGACCGGGGAAGTCAGCAGCCTTGCAGATTTTCTCTCGCCAAATGAGAGGCCAAAACCCACGTTTATAAATCTCTACGACAGCAAAAATTTGTAAACTTAAATAACTCAACAGAGAGGCCAAGAACCAGACGGATAAAAATCCAATAAGGCCCCAATTCTGATGGGCTGCAATCACGACGCCGATGAGGCGTACACTTGGCATCACTAAGGCTCTAAGCGCGAGTACGGAAAATTTGTCAAAGAGTCGAAATATCCCAATCGCGACATTAATCTGCCGAAAGAGGATCACAGAACAATATAATATGACGAGATGACTGAGGGGGAGCACGGCTTTCACTTCTGAAAGCTCTGGACCTGTTTCAATGCCGATTAGAGATTTGACCCAAAGGAAAAGGCCGAAAGAAAAAATGGCTGCCAAGAATGCCAGAGCCGCCGCTACGGCGTCTAGGATCAGGCCTGTTTTCATCAATCTTGAAAGTCTGGGCGCATTTTCAGCTTTGACTTCATCCGAACCGAAACGGATCAGCGCCTGCCAAATATGGAAGGAGGCGATCTCAGAGAAGAACAACATATAGGCATGTATGAAAAGCAGCGTCCCAAAGGCGACATTGTCTGATAAGGCCTTGGCCGTAATCACAAGGGTCGCCACGCCCATCACCGCAGCGATAAGCCGGGCGCCGCCCAAGAGTCCCGTATTCGAAACCATACGTCCCCGCAGCCCAAAGCGAGAGGCGCGCGAGAAGTCATATGTCGTTTGATGGATGCCAGCGGAACTCATGGGAACACACTAGCGGGCTTAATTCCGAAAATCGTGCACGAAATGCGGAACGACAGAAATATCTTAACCGTAAGGAATATGATCAGTTTGCCGTAAGTGACCTCAGTTCGGCGTATAAACAGCTTTGTCTTTGCGCCTGACATAGCGTTTCCATACCGTATTATAGGGATGGACGGCATCTGTTTGTCCATGCGCATTCATCAGAGGATGTTCGTTATTATGCCACCCAAAAATGCCATTCTCTAAATTACTGACCTGTGTTGCGCCTTGGCTGATCAAGGTCTCTTGCATGCGCGCAGCAAAAACAGACGATCGCCGCCCGACGGAACAATAGACGACAATAGGACGGCCCGAGACGTTTCCTACTTTTGCTAAAGCTGTTTTTAAATCTGCATCAGGGGGAATTTGGATGGCATTGGGTAGGTGACTGACAGCAAATTCATCAGCGTCGCGAATATCTAAAAAGATGGGGTTATTTAACGTTGTCAGATTCTCTGACACGATATGCTGAACCCTTGGTATGTCAGACACAATATCTGCATGTACCTTGGCTAGCCCCATATCCCCCGCTGTGCAGGCCGAGAGGAGCAGCGCAGTCGTTACGGCGAAGGCCTTCACCCTTCCGCCTCCGTTGCTTGTTTCTTCAGCTTATTCATTTCATCGCGTAATTGTGCGGCGATTTCGAATTCTAAGTTCTCTGCGGCTTCGAACATGCGCTTCTCTAGGTTCGCCATGGCGGCCTGCATGTTTCCGCCCATATATGGCTCTTGGCCTTCCGCTAATTCGAGGGCGCGTTTTCGATTTTTTGCGCCTTTCTTTAGGCCTGTTGGTGTGTAGCTATTGGCTTCATCTTTGATTTTCTGGCTGGCTTCACTGTCGCCGACTATATCGGCCACACCGCGCAGGACAGAAGTTGGCGTGATGCCATGTTTTTCATTATGCGCTTTTTGGCGGGCGCGGCGACGTTTGGTTTCGTCCATGGCGCGTTTCATCGAACCTGTGATTTTATCGGCATAGAGCACAACAGAAGCTTCGCTGTTCCGCGCGGCACGGCCAATGGTTTGCACAAGCGCCGTTTCCGACCGCAAAAACCCTTCCTTATCCGCATCCAAAATCCCGACGAATGCACATTCTGGAATATCCAAACCTTCGCGTAACAAGTTAATCCCTATCAGCACGTCAAAGACGCCCAGACGAAGATCACGGATGATTTCGATCCGTTCCAATGTGTCGACGTCGCTGTGCATATAGCGAACCTTAATGCCTTGATCGGTCATATATTCCGTCAGGTCTTCGGACATTTTTTTCGTGAGTGTTGTGACAAGCGAGCGGAAGCCGCGCGCCGCCACTTTGCGGACTTCGTCTACGACATCATCGACCTGATTATGCGTTTTGCCCGACACAGGCCGTACTTCGACGGGCGGGTCCAGCAAACCTGTCGGGCGAATGACCTGTTCGACAAAGACGCCGCCTGTGCGTTCCATTTCCCAATTGGCAGGCGTCGCGGAGACATGCACAGTCTGTGGCCGCATCGCGTCCCATTCTTCGAATTTCAACGGGCGGTTATCGATACAAGACGGCAGGCGGAACCCATGATCGGCCAGCGTTGTTTTACGGTTCAAGTCACCCTTGCTCATCGCCCCAATCTGCGGAACGGAGACATGGCTCTCATCCATAAAGAGCAGCGCATTTTCTGGTAGATATTCGAACAATGTCGGCGGTGGTTCGCCCGGCGCGCGGCCTGTGAGATAGCGCGAGTAGTTCTCGATCCCATTACAAAATCCAGACGCCGCCATCATTTCCAGATCAAATTCTGTGCGTTGCGCGATACGTTGGGCTTCGAGTAATTTGCCTTCGCTCTCAAATAATTTGAGCGTTTCTTTTAATTCGTGTTTGATGCCTTCCATCGCCGATTTGACTGTCGGCTTGGGCGTTACATAATGCGAATTGGCATAGACGCGGACACTTTCCTTTTCTGACGATGACCGACCCGTCAGCGGATCAAATTCGGTGATGCTCTCTATCTCATCGCCAAAGAACTCAAACCGCCACGCCGTGTCATCATAATGCGCAGGGAAGAGCTCGATTGTATCGCCGCGCACGCGGAAGCTCCCGCGCTGAAACGCCAGATCATTACGCGTATATTGCAGCTGCACGAGTTGCTGCATCAAGGTGCGCGTTTCAATCTGCTGACCCTTGGTCAAATCAATCGTCATGGCGGTATAGGTTTCAACCGAGCCAATGCCGTAAATGCAAGAGACTGAGGCGACGATAATGCAATCATCTCGCTCTAGGATCGCCCGTGTTGCTGCGTGACGCATGCGGTCAATCTGTTCGTTCACAGAGCTGTCTTTTTCAATGAACGTGTCTGTGCGGGCCACATAGGCCTCTGGCTGGTAGTAATCATAATAGCTGACGAAATATTCGACGGCATTATCGGGGAAGAAACTTTTAAACTCGGAATAAAGTTGCGCCGCGAGTGTTTTATTCGGAGCCATGATGAGGGCAGGGCGCTGGGTCTGCTCGATGATTTTGGCCATGGTGAAGGTTTTACCCGACCCCGTGACACCCAGTAGGACTTGGTCCCGTTCAATCGAATTTACGCCCGCGACAAGCTCGGGAATGGCCTTTACCTGATCGCCCTTGGGTTCAAATTCACTGACGAGACGAAAAGGCCGCCCCCCCTCGATCTTTTCGGGACGTTGGGGCCGATGCGGCTGCCACATGGACATATTCGTATCGGACGCAGGTGTAACGGTTGAAGGCATAGCCCTAAGATAAGCGTTTAAGGGCGCGAGACAAGGCCGATTGGGTGCGGCGTTGGTGTATAGGACTTAGGAACGAAACCTGTCGGGGAATAATAGGTTTCAGGCATCCGAAACAAGCTTTTTGATAATTTTCACTATTCCCCATTTGGGCAATAGCGCAATGTACTATTTTCGGAATTTTACTCTGATACCGAAAATTTGGGCATCTCCGATTTTGGAGTTTTTCAACAGTATTAGGGACTGGCCGTCATTAAAAAACTTAATCCGCGTGTTGCGCAAAATAAACGTGTGCAGTTTCAATTACTTATAAAAATATCAAGAGATGCGTCCTTGGGTCTATATTTGTAGGCTAGTTTAAACTTGTCTTCTCACAACGGGCGACCAAGCGTACGTTGGCTTGTTCGGTG
>CALKXY010000044.1 GCA_938003545.1 uncultured Caulobacterales bacterium | reverse complement strand
CAGGTAGGCGCCTCACCTTCTAGTACCGAGAGACGGTGGGTCTGAGCGTTTTGGTGTGAGAGCCAAAGAGGTGCCGGGACTTTTGAAGTGAGAGCCGACTGCTTGGTCTAATGGCCTAACTGCAGGGACAAACAGGCCGCTGCATCAAAAACCGCTGCCGCGTGGTATGCATGTGTTGGACTGACATCCCAACGCGTGCGGTCTTTGCGTAAAACAATTTTTCTATTCTGGTCCTCCATCGCGGAGACCACCACGCGGACTGTCCCACTTAATCGGGCATCGCAGTCATCCATGTTGAAACCCTAGTTTCAACGGAGGCTGTGAGCGTTACCCCTTGCCAAATAATCATCTCTTAACGTCTGGCCTCTTGACCTTGCTTTTGCTGAACGGTCAGAACAAACAAGCTATTGGCGGCCTTGGCGCGTATGTATGACATGGCGTGAATAATATTATGGGCCAGTGTTTGAAGTCTGGGGTTAGATAGAATGAATAATACATCCAAAGGCATTGTGGTTTTCTGTGTTGTCCTGCTTATCGGATTGGGCATTGCCTATTTGGGCGGACGCGGCGGGATACAGCTTGGGTCGCTTTCTGTATTTATGATCTGCGCACTCTGGGCCTTTGCGGTGAATTGGATCGGATTTATTCCCGCGCAAATTTATAAGACGGAAAAATATTACGACCTTATCGGGGCCTTTACGAATTCAACCACGATTTTAATCGCTGCGGCCTTATCGCAGCCTTTGTCCATACGCGCGATGATCGTCACAATATTGGTCACGGTTTGGGCGCTGCGTTTGGGGACATTTCTGTTCAGGCGGATTGCCAAAGACGGATCTGACAAACGCTTTGATGCGATTAAAGTCAATTTCATGCGGTTCCTGAATACGTGGTCCATTCAGGCGCTTTGGGTGATTTTGACAACGGCATCGGCCGTCGGGATCGTCGCATCGGGACGTGATGTACCGCTGGGCGTGTTCGCATATGTCGGTCTTGCGCTCTGGGCCATTGGCTTCACGATTGAAGTTGTGGCGGATCGCCAGAAAAAAGCCTTCCGCAATGACCTTGCGAATAAAGGGCGGTTCATCACGAACGGCTTGTGGTCATGGTCACGTCATCCGAATTATTTCGGGGAAATCCTGCTCTGGGTTGGGATTGCGGTAATGGCGCTGCCCGTTTTGGAAGGTTGGAAGCGTGCGGCCTTGATCTCGCCTGTGTTTGTGTATCTCCTCATCACACGCGTCAGCGGCGTGCCGATGTTGGAAAAAAGCGCGGATAAAAAATGGGGCGGTGATGCGGATTACGAGGCCTATAAGGCCCGCACGCCCGTTCTCATGCTCCGTCCGCCGAAAACGCCATAGGCTGACTTTGCGTTGAGCGTTTATGTCGACAGAGCTAAGCTGCCGTTTCGCGGTTATATTATGTGCCATATGACGGCGGATAATTTGGAAGAATTACACGCCATGGCGAAGATGATCGGGATGGAACGACGTTGGTTTCAAACGCCGCCCAAGGCCAGCCATCCGCATTATGATATTCCCGAAGATAAACGCGCCCATGCGGTTTCTCTGGGGGCGGTCGAGGTGTGCTCGCGTACGGCGTTACATTATGCGGCGCGCCTCGGCCTTGAATGGTCGGACGTCACAAATAACGATAGGCTAAAGTCTAAATTCGCGCGTACATTGGACCGCACCCAACGTTACGCTGATCCGACGGAGCCTTAAATATGTCCAAACCGCTAGAAGGTTTTCGCGTCATCGAATTGGCAGGGCTTGGTCCCGGACCTTACGCAGGGCAATTGCTTGCTGATATGGGGGCGGAGGTTATTTTGGTAAACCGCCCCGGGCCGATGGGCGCGATTCCAAATATTTCCAATCGCGGGAAAAAGGCCATCACTTTGGATTTGAGAAAACCCGAAGGCGCGGGCGTCGTTTTAGACCTGATTAAATCTGCGGATGTTTTAATCGAAGGCCTTCGCCCCGGCGTAACCGAACGCTTGGGTGTCGGGCCAGAGGCGTGTCACGCCCTGAATTCAAAACTGGTCTATGGCCGCATGACGGGGTGGGGCCAAACGGGGCCATGGGCGAAAGTTGCCGGACATGATATTAATTATATCTCGATCACAGGGGCGCTCGGCGCGATGGGCCGAAAAGGTATGCCGCCGTCCCCGCCACTTAATTTGGTTGGAGATTATGGCGGGGGATCGCTGTTCCTCGTCAATGGCATTCTCGCGGCTTTACTGCGTGCAGGTCGCACGGGCAAAGGCGATATTGTCGATGCCGCCATTATCGACGGAACGAATTCGATGATGAGCATTTTACACATGCTCTCAGGCTTGGGGCAATGGACGCCAGAACGCGGCGTAAATCTCTTGGATGGGGCCAAGCCATATTATCGTTGCTATGCGACGCAGGATGAAAAATTTATGGCTGTTGGGCCGTTAGAGCCGCAATTCTTTGCAGAGATGCTGCGTCTGCTGGAGATTGATAAAGCCGATTATGGCGGGCAGAATGATGCATCGAAATTTGCAGATCAACATGCGCTATTGGAGGGCGTCTTCGCGTCAAAGACGCGCGATGATTGGGCCGTAATATTTGACGGAACCGATGCCTGCGTCACGCCTGTGCTGACTTATGATGAAGCCCCCGAGCATCCGCAAAATAGCGCGCGCGGGGGTTTACGCAAACAAGGTGCATTTGTGCATCCACGTGCGGCACCTGTGTTCTCAGATAGCGAGCTAGACCCAGACTTTCATGTGCCAGGCGCGAATGATGCGGCGGATGAGTTGTTCTCAGAATTGGGATATGACGCGGCGAAAGTAGAAAAGCTGCGGGCGGCAGGCGTTATAACTTAGAGCTTTGTTTCTTGCGTTTTGAGCGCGTCAGACAGGCGCATTTTCGCGCTGCCGGGTTTCAACGGTTTTTGCTGGCTGGCATGTGGTGCCCAGCCTGTCATCCAAAGGATTTCAAGTGTCGCTTTCAATTTGCCGTCATCGCGCGCAAAATGCTCTGCATAAGTGGCGCGTAACGCAGCCAGCCAAGATCGAGATAGAGGGCGCGTGTCGCGCGCAGCCAAACTATTGGTCAGGCCCAAATCTCGCAAATCTGCAATCAGGCTGTTTAATGCGCGATAGGAAATATGGATACGATCCGTATCGACAACGGGCAATGCCAAACCCGTCCGCCCCAATAACATGGCGGCTTGGCTATAATCGACCATTGGGAAAACGCGCGCCGTTGCGCCGCCAAATATCTGTTGGTCCGTTGCATATAAGGATTGGCGTAATTCCGTCAGCGTATCGCCGCCCAAAAATGCGACGAGCAGCAATCCATCGGGACTCAGATGTTTGCGATATCGCAAGAGGGTATCAGGAATGGTCTCATCGCTTTGCAGCTCTAGCAGCGAGATGATGAGATCATATGTGCCGTTCAACTGATCCGTCTGAGTTTCGTGATTGAAATTTTGAGGACGTCGGTCTTCGCGTAACTCGGCTTGGATCAAATCTCGTCCGTCAAAACCGCCGACCAACACCGCGCGCGTAAATTGGCGGTTGATATCCTCCAAGCGCGAAGCGGCATCTTCTGCCGCGCGTTTATAGAGGAACGAGATGCCGCACCGCGTTTGCCTGTTCAAAGCCCGTGCTTTGGCGTGGGCCAATGCGGACGTGTTGAATATTTTTTGTGGCGACTCGATCATTTCGCTCCGCTACTCTCACTCTCATGTCCAAAGCGCAAGATGACAGCTTAACGCAATACACCGCGCGCCACGCCAAACAGCTGGGCGGGGCGGTCATTGATACGCTCTTACCGCCGCAGGCTCTGCTGGGTCTGGACGCGGACCCCATTGCGCGGCGTATGTGGGCCGATGTGACGTTTTTGGATGCACCGTGGTGTGAAGCCTGCGGGTTCCCATTTGAGTATGCCGTGCAGGGCGGGGCGCTTTGCGCGCGCTGTTCGGTCAAGCCCCCAAGCTATGATCGCGCGCGCGCGGCAATGGCCTATGATGAAGGCTCGCGGGCTTTGATCCTCTCCTTCAAACATGGCGGACGTACCGTAGGTCTGTCCAGCTTTGCCGCGCAAATGCGCAGGGCAGGACGTGATCTGCTGACGGATGCGGATTTATTGGTGCCCGTTCCGCTGCACCCCAGTCGTTTGATCAAGCGGCGTTATAACCAAGCAACGCTTCTGGCGCGGGCTTTGGCAAAAATAACACCTGCACAATTTGCGCCTGACGTGTTGTTCAGAACGCGCCGCACGGAAAGCCAAGGCCGCTTTAATGCCCGCGCTCGGGCTGACAATGTGCGCGGCGCTTTTGCGGTTCGCCGCCCAGACCACATCAAGGGGCGGAAGGTGATATTGATCGATGACGTGTTGACCACGGGGGCGACGTTAGAATCCTGCGCGCGGACATTAAAACGTGCAGGGGCTGCACGTGTTGACGGATTATGCCTTGCACGAGTGGCAAAAGCTGCAGCATTGCCTACATAGGTCATTCAACAAGAAAGAACCTAAAATGCCTAAAGTCGAAATGTATACTAAAGCTATGTGCCCCTTCTGCGTCCGTGCAAAGGCGTTGCTCAAGGGAAAGGATGTTAAATTCATCGATATTCCTGCCGCCATGGACCGTAATAAGCGCAAGGAAATGAATGAACGTTCAGGCCGAAATACGTTCCCACAAATTTTTATTGACGGCAAACATGTCGGCGGTTGCGATGATCTTTTCGCTTTAGAAAATTCAGGTAAATTGGATGCACTGCTGGGCCTCTAAACTTTGAAGACCGCTGCCATACAAATGCGATCAGGCATCGACGTCACAGACAATATCGTGGCGGCGTCGGCGCTTATCCGCGCGGCAGCGGCCGAGGGCGCGCAATTTATCTGTACGCCAGAAGTTACGCATCTTTTGCAAAAGGATGCGGAAGACATGCATCGCAAAGTTTGCACGCCAGAGACAGACGTCGGCATTGCAGCCTTTTCTGCGCTGGCAGCAGACCTGTCTGTGCATTTGTTAATTGGGTCTTTGGCTATTTTACGGCCTGATGGAAAGATTGCTAATCGCAGCCTTTTGTTTGCGCCTGACGGAACGCTAACGACCCAATATGATAAAATACATTTGTTTGAGGCCGCCATTTCTAAGACAGAAAGCTACCGCGAGGCTGATACATATGCACCTGGAACGCAGACTGTCACGACACAGGTCGAGGACATAAAGATAGGCCTGTCTATCTGCTATGATCTTCGCTTTCCTGCGCTTTATGGCGAATATGCGCGCGCCGAGGTTGATGCGATCACAGCGCCTGCAGCCTTTACCGTCGCGACGGGAAAAGCGCATTGGGAAACGCTCTTACGGGCGCGTGCGATTGAAACTGGGGCCTATGTGATCGCTCCAGCTCAAGGGGGGCATCACGAGGATGGACGACGGACGTGGGGCCGTACGATGATCATTGGGCCTTGGGGCGAGATTGTCAGCGCAGTTGATCACGACAACCCTGGCTATGTTTTGGCAGATATAGATCGCGCAAATGTTCAAAAAGCCCGTGCGCGCGTTCCGGCGTGGCGGGGAGACGCTTTGTGATCTGCTATAATCTGATCTGTGTGCAGGAGCATGAATTTGAAGGCTGGTTTGCGTCGTCCTCTGACTATGATGATCAATCGAAATCAGGTCTTTTGGTCTGCGCCATTTGCGGGAGCACCAAAGTAGAAAAAGCGATCATGGCACCAGCAGTGAAAACGGCACGAAAAATTGAAGCGCGTTCCATAGAGGCCGCCAAAGCCATGACAGCTGTGGCGGCGAAAATTCGTGAGGAAATTGGTAAAAATTGCGACAATGTGGGGGCTGATTTTGCAGAAGAAGCCCGCGCAATACATTATGGTGAAAAACCGTCACGCGGTATCTATGGCTCTGTCACACCCGAAGACTCTTCGGCTCTGAAAGAGGAAGGGATTGCCGCAAGTCCTTTGCCTGATGCTTTCGTGCCCGATGTTGCCAAACCAAAGTTGAACTAATGTCAAACTCTCATGCAATCGTTTTAGGTGCAGGATCTTGGGGGACCGCGCTTGCGCAGCTCTTGGCGGCAAATGGTCAATCCGTGACGTTGTGGATGCGTGATGCGGCTCAAGCTAAGGCTATCAATACTGCGCGCGAAAATGCTCTTTATCTGCCCGATGCGCCTCTGCATGAAAATATTACGGCGACATCTGAGACCCCCGATTTCTCTCGGGCGCAGCTGTGCTTATCCGTTATTCCCGCGCAACACACACGCGCGGCCCTCCAACGGTTTGCCCCGCATATGCCAGATGGTCTGCCTGTTGTGCTGTGTTCTAAGGGCATTGAAATTGAGACATTGGATTTCATGAATGAAGTCTTGGCCGAAACTGTCCCGAATGCTGAGGGCTTTGTTCTGTCTGGCCCTAGTTTTGCACGCGACGTCGTCAAAGGATTGCCAACAGCTGTGACGCTCGCTGGAGATGATTTGGAGCGCACAAAACGTCTTGCGCCGCTTATACAAGGCACGACGTTTCGGCCTTACACTACGGATGATGTGATCGGTGCCGAAGTTGGCGGCGCCGTTAAAAATGTATTGGCAATTGCCTGTGGGATGTTGCTGGGCATGGGATTGGGTCAAAGTGCACATGCGGCCTTGATCGCGCGGGGCTTTGCAGAAATGAATCGTTTGGGCGCGGCCTTGGGCGCACGGGCGGAAACGTTATCGGGCTTGTGTGGTCTGGGGGATTTGGTGCTGACGTGTAGCTCTACGCAATCGCGGAATATGTCCTGCGGTATGCGGTTGGGGAAAGGTGAAAGTCTCGACAATATTCTGGCGTCTCGCAATTCGGTCACAGAAGGTATCCCAACAGCCCCGGCCTTGGTCCGCTTGGCAGAGCGGCATAATGTCGACATGCCCATCTGTGTGGCTGTCGCGCGCGTTCTGAGCGGCGAAATTACACCGGGCGGCGCTATGGCAGAATTACTGGCGCGGCCTTTAAAAACAGAATCTGATTAGGCGGCTAAACGCAGGCCTGGAACAGTTGGTTTCGGATTGGTTAGATAATCTAATATGGAGGCTTCATCCGCAAAGGGGCCCAACGCCATGAATGCACGATCCTGAACAGTATGATTAGGCATGGCAGCAAAGGCTTTTGCCCGTGCGAAGTCGATGATTTTGTCAAAAAACGCGCGGCGCAGACGGGTTGATAGGCGCGCCAAGGTCAGAATTTGACGCACGCATTTACGGGTGAGGAACATCTCATCCGCAATTATATTGATGTCTTGATGGTTGCGGAACATCTCTGTGACCGTCGTATACAGCTCTCTGTTAGACATAAGCGCGGGTGTTTGTGCAGGGCTGTTCCGAAGTTCATCAATTTCAACATAGGGAATATTAACAAGCGAACGCGGCAAGCGCCCCATAAAGTCTAGGCGCCTAATCGCGGCAAGGCGTTTGCGTCCATCGACAACAATAAGGCGGCCATTTGCACGAGAAACAACAATGGGAGAGAGCAGACCGAACCGCGCAATAGAGGCTTGAACAGCCTTTACGTCCTTTAGAAGCAGGCCACGCAGAAGGCGCGGACGTAGAGTTGTGAACATATCCACAGGGGCTGTATTAATATGGGACATAGGTCCATCTTTCATTCTTAACATGACGCCAATCTGAACTATCAACTCTTGTGGGAACGTATCCGTTCCATTAAATAAAAGCCAAAGTCGTTAACGTGTATTAACTTCTTAATCTCCTGTTATATATACATATTTGACGACAATAAGGCAGTCACAGTTAAGTCACGTTGTCGAGAACACCGCGTTATCGCATTAGCTTTTTATTAACTAATTATTTACCGTGTTCTTTGTGCCGACTGTCACATAGTTGATCGACTTATCCCCAGACAGTGTCCACACATTGCTGATCGGGTTCAGGCTCATGCCGATTTGCTCTGTGATATTCAGGCCTGCATCTGACATCCAACGCGAAATTTCGGTAGGTTTTACGAACTTAGCATATTGATGCGTGCCGCGCGGCAACCACCGTAAAACGTATTCTGCCCCTACGATTGCGAGGGCAAAGGCTTTCAATGTGCGGTTAATCGTGGAGCAAAGCATAATGCCATTAGGTTTCACCATCGCGCCGCAATCCGACATGAACTCTGGTGGGTTGGCGACATGTTCAATGACCTCCATATTCAACACGACATCATATGGGGCCTCTTGCGCTTTGACCATTTGCTCAATTGTGCCGTGACGGTAATCTACCTTGATGCCCACTTGTTCCGCATGTGTTTTGGCTGTTTTTAGATTGCGTTCCAGCGCGTCAACGCCCGTCACCTTCGCGCCTAATCGTACTATAGGTTCACATAGAAGCCCGCCGCCGCACCCGATATCTAGAACACGGAGGCCTTCCAATGGACGTTCGGCGTCTGGATTCAGGCCGAAATGGGCACAGACAGTTTGTTTAATATAATCTAGTCGTGCCCCGTTCATAATGTGCAACGGCTTAAAGGGGCCTGTCGGGTCCCACCAATCCGCGGCCATACGAGAGAAGCTCGCCATTTCTGCTGGATCGACGGAGACACGGGATAAACGGTCAGGGTCTATATCAGTATGGGCCATTCATAATCTTTCAATGCGGATAAAAAGGCGGACGCCATGCTTATATACGTAACCGCATGCAACAGGTGAAGAATAATAGAGCCCGAACGGATTAAAGGCGCAGCTAATCAACGTGTCTTAACGGTCTTATCGGCCATTGCGTCAATGCGTCTGTCGCTATATGACGTCGCCGATCAAAGAGGCGGCACAGGCTGTCTCTCTCGAAAACTTCATCCCGGAGACGGCCAGTGGCCCGCATCGTCATGAAATTCGGCGGAACTTCCGTCGCCAATCTGGATCGCATTCGCCATGTTGCGAGCCTCGTCGCAGAAGAAGCCAAAGGCGGTAATGAAGTTGCCGTTGTTGTTTCCGCGATGAGCGGCGAAACGAACCGTCTCGTTGCACTTGTTGACGGCCTAGACGCAGACACACCGATGCAAGGTGAAACGTTGGGCGGCGAAATTGATGACGAATATGATTCCATCGTCGCCACGGGGGAGCAAGTTACCTCTGGTCTTCTCTCTATCGCGCTACGTCGTCGTGGCCTTAAAGCCCGCAGCTGGCTTGGGTGGCAAATTCCGCTCCGTACAGATATGGCGCATTCTAAAGCCCGCATTGCCGAGATTGAATCCTCTGCCATTGGGCCGTCAATGGAGGCAGGCAACATTGCAGTTGTCGCAGGGTTCCAAGGCATTAGCGATGATGGCCGAATTTCGACATTAGGACGCGGCGGGTCTGATACGTCTGCCGTTGCCATGGCTGTCGCGTTGAAAGCTGATCGGTGTGATATTTATACCGATGTCGATGGTATTTATACAACGGACCCTCGCATTGCCAAAGACGCGCGTCGTCTGGGCCGCATCGCATTTGAAGAAATGCTTGAGCTGGCCTCGCTTGGCGCAAAAGTCTTGCAAACCCGGTCTGTCGAACTGGCCATGAACAATAACCTGCCGATCCGTGTTTTGACCAGCATGGCCAATGTCGGTGACCCTAACCCCGGAACTCTAGTCTGCCACGAGGATGAAACCATGGAAGAACGCGTCGTCAGCGGCGTCGCCTATTCGCGCGACGAAGCTCAAATCACACTCTTACGTCTTAAAGATGCACCTGGCATGGTGGCGAAAGTCTGCCGCGCCATGAGCGATGCGAATGTTATCGTGGATATGATTGTCCAAGGTATCTCGCGGTCGGATAACTCGGCCAACCTAACATTCACTGTTGGTAAGCGTGATTTAGATAAAGCTTTGGCCGCTCTAAATGAGGCTCAAGACGACATCGGGTTCGCAGGGATTAAATCAGATTCAGATGTGACAAAGGTCTCTGTTGTCGGCATTGGTATGCGCTCGCATACTGGCGTTGCGCAGACGATGTTTGAGGCCTTGGCCGAGCGGAACATCAATGTAAAAGTTATTGCGACATCAGAGATCAAAATATCTGTCTTGATTGATAGTGAATACACAGAACTAGCCGTCCGCGCGCTTCACACAGCGTTCGAGCTTCACACGACGCCAGCACCAAAAGTATCCGCACCTTAACCAAACCTTCACCACAGCGTTATCTTTTGCCCGATTTAAGCCGTATTTAATCCTATTTCAGTATCTCATAGCTATGCGGCCGGGGGGCAACTGGGAGACTAAGGGTGAATCACCAAATTAAATCGCTTTTGAGCGCCTTATTGGCGTCATCATTTCTTGTGGCTTGCGGTGGTGGAGGCGGCGACTCATCTCCGCAATCACTCTCGTCCACTCCAACATCGGTAACCCCTCCGCCCACCACCCCTAGCGGGCCTGCACCCGCTCCCACTGGACCGACAACTCCGCCGCCAACGGTCACAAAGCCCTTTACCAATCTAGAAACCCGCGAAGAAGCTGCCCGCTTTCTAACTCAAGCGAGCTTTGGCGGAACCGATGCAGAAATTGATGCGTTAGTGGGGACTGACGCAGCGGATTGGATTGCGAATGAAATGAGCAAGCCAGCGACGCTTATGTTGCCGGAAATGCAATCACGTTATGCCACGCGTGAAGACACGGATGGCAATCATAGTCGTTTGATCTGGCAGACGATGTTGACGGCGGATGACCAGCTGCGTCAGCGTATGATGTTCGCGCTCTCGCAGATCTTCGTAATCTCAACCGATGATTTTTTTGATCAGGGATATTCCAGTGCCTATTACACTGACATCTTGACCCATCAGGCCTTTGGTCAATATCGCGATATATTAGATGAGGTAACCTATTCTCCGGCGATGGCGCGATATTTGACCTATTATCGCAATTTAAAAGGGGATGAACGCACAGGCCGAATGCCTGACGAAAATTATGCCCGCGAGATATTGCAGCTGTTTTCGATAGGCCTTGTCGAATTAGAAATGGATGGCACACCGAAAACGGGGTCGCCTGAAACCTATGATAATGATGATGTTATTGGTCTCGCACGCGTCTTTACAGGACTGTCAGGCGAAGGCCCTAGCTTCTCTTATCGAGATCAAGTCGAGGATTGGCGAAATCGCCCATTGAAAGTCTTTGATGATATCCATTCGCCTTTGGAAAAATCATTTCTCGGCACAACTATCCCTGAAAATACGAGCGGTACAGACTCGATAAAAACGGCTTTGGACACAATAGCAGATCATCCGAATGTCGCGCCCTTTATGTCGCGCCAACTGATCCAACGTTTCACGGCGTCATCGCCATCCCCAGCATATGTACGGCGCGTTGCGACCGTCTTTGAGACGGGGCAATTTACAGCGCCGAATGGGCGGATATTTGGCGATGGAGAGCGCGGTAATCTGGAAGCTGTCATTGCGGCCATCTTATTGGATGAATCTGTCCATGATGATGTGCAGGACAACACTGAAGGTAAGGTGCGCGAACCCGTCCTAAAGTTCATTCAATACACACGTGCTTTCGAGGTGAGTAATATCGATGTATGGGAAGAGTTCCGTTTGAACGATACGCGGAACCCAAATGATAGATTGGGTCAGCATCCATTACGCAGCCCGTCCGTTTTCAACTTTTACCGTCCAGGATATTTATCTCCTGGCTCAGAGAGTGGTGCCGCAGGTTTAACGGCGCCAGAACTGCAAATTGTGAATGAGGGATCAGCCCTCGGCTTCGTAAATTTCCTAACACATTTCATTATTCGTCCAGCTGATGAACCTGATCGGTTCCCTGGCTTTCAACCGAATTTTGCAACTGAAATCGCGCTTGCTGAAGATGTGGAGGCCTTGGTTGAACATCTCAATGTGAAGCTCACGGCAGGACAATTGTCCGATGCAGCTAAGGCCGATATTGTCGATGTCGTATCAACGCTTCTCGTGGATGCGGATGGCGATGATGCGGATGAAGAGCGCCGAAAACGTGTGCAGACGGCGATCCTAATGATCGCGGCGTCCGGCGCATATGCAGTTCAGAATTAAGGAGCGGATAATGACTTATTATAACAGACGCCAATTTATCACCCGCTCGACATTGGGCTTTGCAGGGGCAACCCTCGGCCTATCGATGCTGAGTCAAGGCGCGGCACGCGCTGCAAATGTGGGCGGATATAAAGCTGTTGTTGGAATCATGCTGAAAGGCGGCATGGATAATAGCGACACAATCCTACCTAAAGACCAAGATAGTTATGATGCTCTCAAGGGGTTACGTCAGGGTATTTTCACAAGTCATAATTCAGATGACGCTGATAGTTCGCGAAATCGCGATAATATTCTTGAGTTAAATGTTGGGACACCGGCCCGCTTTAATGGTCGCCGCTTTGGCTTGCCGCGCGAATTATCTGGTGTACGCGATATGTTTAATGCTGGCGAAGCGGCAATCGTCGGGAACGTCGGGCCTCTTCTGGAGCCAGCAACGCGCGATGATTTTGAACAAGGTCGTGTTGAGCTGCCAAAGCGTATATTCTCTCATAATGACCAGCAATCCACATGGATGTCATTAGGCACGGAAGGCACGCGTTTGGGCTGGGGTGGGCAATTTGCCGACGCGGTCTTGGCTTCGGATGCAACCGCTAATCCGCTTTATACGGCGATTACTGCAAGTTCGCCTGATGTGTTCTTGGCAGGCCAGCGTGCCCGCGCCTTCCGCGTGCCAGGCGTCGGTCAAAGTATTGATATCGATGCTGGAGAGAGACGTTCATATTTAGGACGCGGGGGTGACGGCGATGAAGCCCGCGTTAAATTAAATGCATATTTGCGCAAACAAGCCTTTGATCATGCAAATGTTTTCCGACGGGATTCCTCTGGCATGGCGGGTCGCGGGATAGATAATCAAATTGCCTATTCTGAACGTGCGGCAGCGGCCACGCCATTGACAACAATTTTCCCGAATACAGGTTTGGGTCGTCAATTGGGCGGTGTGGCGCAAGCTATTTCCTTGCGTGGCGCGCTAAGCGTGAGTCGTCAGGTCTTCTACACAGCGCAAGGCGGATATGACACGCATGATACGCAAGGCCGGCGATTACCTGAGCGTCATCAAGAGCTCAATGATGCTATGGCAGCCTTTCGTGCGGCTATGGTCGAACTCGGCACGTGGAATGACGTTATCTTGTTTACGATGAGCGATTTTGGCCGCTCTATGGTGGGCAATGGTGATGGGTCGGATCACGGTTGGGGTGGACATCATTTTGTTGCGGGCGGGTCTGTTCGCGGCGGTGAGATTTACGGGGATATTCCAGAAATTGACACGGGCCATCCGCAATACACACGTCAGCGAGGACGCTTGATTCCAACGACATCGGTTGAACAACATGCCGCCACTCTAGGCCGATGGTTCGGCTTAGATGACGGTGAGCTGGCAAGGATTTTCCCGAACCTTGGTCGTTTTGAAAGGTCTGCGTTGAACTTTGCCTAACGGTTTATGTTCGAACTTTGGCGCGGGAGAGAAGGTATAACCCGATCCCCGCCCAGATCACTTCAATCCCAATTTCAAAATAGGTTTGGGTGGGGCCCGCGCCGTCCAACCCTAACGCCATGAGCCGCCCTGCTAGAAAGCAAAGCGTTATGAATATGATCGCTTTGGTGAGGCTGGCCAGATGGCCGCGTTGCGCCACCATGATGCAGATGATGCCTAGGCCGATACTGGCCATCCACATGGCTCTGATTTGGTGAAGACCCAGCAGATCAGGTGCCCATCCTGTGACGTGTTTTGCTAGGTGGCGTGGCATTAAAACGCCGTAAAACCCGTAGAGCACGTAAAACAACCCGTTGATAATCCCGTATATTTTCATGACACCTCTCCTAGAACAATGTTTGGCCTATGGACGTTCGCCTGTCCAGTTTGGCTGTTTCGCGTCTTCTATGTATAGAGCTGCGGGCTTTGACTTGCCAAAAGCCCGATGGGGGACTATACGCCCGCCTTCATGACCCATGTCGTGACGCAACGTATCAGGCTAATAGGCATGCCTGATCGTTCGAAAGGCACGTTATCTTCGGCACAGTTCGAAAGATGACCATATAATTGGAGACCGAAATGCCCAAAATGAAGACGAAGTCGAGCGCAAAAAAACGCTTTAAAATTACCAAATCCGGTAAGGTAGTAGCAGGCCAGGCTGGCAAACAGCATGGCATGATCAAACGCACAAACGATCAAATTCGTAAGCTGCGCGGCACAACAGTTCTTGCGAATTGCGACGCCAAGGTCATCAAGAAAAAGTACATGCCCTACGGCTAAGCGCCGCCCTACCTACATTACCGGAGAATTATCATGGCACGAGTCAAACGCGGCGTAACCAAATCCGCACGCCACAAAGAAATCCTAAAACGCGCCAAAGGCTATCGCGGCCGTCGGAAGAATACATTCCGTATCGCGAACCAGGCTGTCGAAAAAGCCGGCCAATACGCATATATTGGTCGTAAACTGAAAAAGCGTCAGTTCCGCGCCCTTTGGATCCAACGCATCAACGCTGCGGCCCGTCTACATGGCATGACATATGGTCGTTTCATGGACGGCTTGAATAAAGCTAACATCAACATTGACCGTAAGGTCCTCGCCGACATGGCTGGCAATGAGCCAGAAGCCTTTGCGGCATTGGTTGAAACGGCGAAGAAAAACGCATCTGCACCACATACGGTCAAAGCGTAATTTTTAGCTAAGGGGTAAAACCCGAAAACAAGTTTTTAAAGGCTCCCTCGCGGGGGCCTTTTTTGTTGCGATATTGAACTTTGATCGGACCTTGCGACGCTCCAGCGGGATTTTGCCTATCAATTGTTTCCTAATGTATTTGTTATACTGTGGTGTCTGATCAAGCCGAGTGGGAGTGGCAATCAAGATTCTATCTGCATATGAGCGTTTTTTGCGCATTGACGCCCGCATGGCGGCCGTGGATTTTCTACGTGCGCGTGCCGTCTATATGATTGGCTGGGTGTTCCTGGTCGCTCAGCTTATAAATATTGGTTTCATGAGCTATGCTTATGGCGAGTGGACACTTGATCATTGGATCGCCCTCAGCGCGATTTTCATTGTTATGACCACCACGCATCTATTACGATGGACGAAAAACTTCGCTGGATTTGCAGCTTTCTACTCTTTCTTGACGTTAGTGAGCATAGCGGGGACGGCCATTCCCGAAGGCGTTGGTATTAACTCAGCTATGCTACCATTGTTGATTGGCGGAGCCATTATCAATGGATTTATTTCAGGCTGGCGCATGGTTTTGGGATATGCTTGCGTTACAACATTGATGATTTGGTATCTTTATTCGCTTTCGATGAGCCTTCCGACGCCAGTCGGCGTTATCCCGGATGAATATATTACGCGCAGTTTTATGCGGGCTGTGCAGGCTACCATTGCCCTCAGTATTGTTTCTGCCGCGTTAGGCGTTTTCTCGATGTCCATGCATAATCTTTTCGATTTACTAGAGAAGAATATTGAGCTCGCTAAACAAGCTGACCTCGCCAAGTCTAATTTCCTTGCAAATATGTCTCATGAACTTCGGACGCCGCTAAATGGCGTCATTGGTATGGCTGGCCTGCTTAAGCGTACAGAGATGACGAATGTGCAGGAAAAATACGTTGATATTATCGACGGATGTTCGACAGGGTTGGTGACCATTATCAATGATGTTTTGGACCTGTCAAAATTAGACGCAGGCAAGGCGCATTTTTCTTATGCATCCTTTAATTTACTTGCAATGTTGCAAGCCTTGGTCGCCTTAAACCGCCCTGCGGCGATTGAAAAAGGGCTGGCGCTAGATCTGCATTGGCCAGACGATATGCCCGAGCGTATTATCAGCGACGAGTCCCGTCTGCGCCAGATTGCGAACAACCTGATTGGAAATGCAGTTAAATTCACGGCAGAGGGCCGCATTGACGTGATGTTACAATCTCGCTCGATTAAAGGCCGAGATGGCTTGACCGAGATTTGTCTCTTTGTACGCGATACGGGTGTCGGTATTCCCGAAGACGATATCAGCCGTGTCTTTAACCGTTTTGAACAAGTTGATAATCGTTTGTCTTCGACAACGACAGGGACGGGGCTGGGTCTTTCGATTACGCAAAACCTAATCATCCGAATGGGTGGGCAAATCCATATTCAAAGCCAGTTAGGCGAAGGCACAGTCTTCACGGTTCAACTGCCTGTTCGGATTGATCGTCGTGAGGGCCCTCGCCAAGTTCTAGCTGCGGCTGAATAAGTTAATTGCGGCCTTTCATGCATTTGGCGGGACCAATGGCTATCGCTTGACAGTTTGTGGTTTTGCCCGTAATGGCCCGCTCATTCGCGCAGTTTTAATTCTGCGCTCCGCGCTGTGCAGGATGCAGACGGAGTACCGTGGTCGACGAGTTTCGTTCGCCACGGCATTTTGCGTTGTCCTGATGGAAGGTAAAGTAAGACTTGTTTGAAGCCTTAGGTGATAAGCTAGGTAATGTATTTGACGGTTTAACCGGACGCGGTGCGCTGTCCGAATCCGACGTCAATAAAGCCATGCGTGAAATCCGCATTGCTTTGCTAGAAGCCGATGTCGCCTTGCCTGTTGTCAAACAATTTGTGGAACAAGTCCGTACTGAAGCCGTCGGCGAAAAAGTTATCAAGTCGATTAAGCCCGGCCAAATGGTCGTTAAAATCGTCAATGACGCTCTTATTGATATGCTTGGCGGCACGCTCTCCGATGATGATGCCGACAAAGCAGAGGCCGCCAAAGCTAATCAGTTAAATCTATCTGGCCGCCCACCTGTCGCGATCCTCATGGCGGGCCTTCAAGGCTCTGGTAAAACAACGACGACTGGTAAATTGGGTCTCTATCTGCGGACCGCGTTAAAGAAAAAAGTGCTCTTCGCCTCACTCGATACGAACCGTCCTGCGGCGATGGATCAGTTGGGTATGTTGGCCGAGCAAGCTGGCACAGGATTCCTTCCGATCATCAAAGGTCAAAGCGCATTGGACATCGCAAAACGCGCGATGACCGAGGGTGCAAAAGGCGGCTATGATGTCGTCTTCCTCGACACGGCGGGTCGGACAACGGTCAATGATGAATTGATGGATGAAGTCGAGGCCATTGCCAAGGCGACCAATCCAATTGAAACGCTTCTCGTCGCGGATAGTTTGACAGGCCAAGATGCTGTTGAAACGGCAAAACGCTTCAATGAGCGTCTTCCGCTGACAGGTTTGGTTTTAACGCGGATTGATGGCGATGGTCGCGGCGGTGCTGCGCTGTCTATGCGGGCTGTTACAGGTCTGCCAATTAAATTCCTCGGGACTGGCGAGAAACTGGACGGCCTCGAAGCCTTTGATGCCGAACGTTTGGCGGGTCGTATTTTGGGGCAGGGCGACATTGTCTCTCTCGTTGAAAAAGCCTCGCAAGTTATCAATGAAAAAGATGCGCAACTCGCTGCAGAGAAAATGCGTAAGGGTCAGTTCGACCTTGAAGACCTTGGCAAACAACTTGGCCAGATGCAAAAAATGGGCGGAATGGGCGGCCTTATGAAATTAATGCCCGGTATGGGTAAAATGAAGAAACAACTCGATGCCGCAGGCGGCGTTGATGATAAGCTGTTGAAACAGCAACAAGCGATTATCTTGTCGATGACGCCAGAAGAGCGCCGTAATCCTGGCCTTCTAAAAGCTAGTCGTAAAAAACGTATCGCAGCAGGCTCAGGTATGAGCGTGCAAGAGGTCAATAAGCTGCTGAAAATGCACCGCCAAATGTCGGACATGATGAAGAAAATGTCCAAAGGTGGTATGGCCGGCATGATGCAAGCGATGCAGGGCATGGGCGGAATGCCGAAGATGCCAGGCGGGATGATGCCGGGTTCAAAAGGCGGAATGCCCGCAGGTATACCAAACCCAGCGGATATGGACCCTGCTCAGCTTGAAGCTCTTAAAAAACAAATGGGCAATATGCCTGGACTGCCGAAATTACCCGGATTGGGCGGCGCAAAGCTACCTGGTCTTGGTGGAGGAGGGCTGCCCGGTTTGGGATCGCCTTTCGGAAAAAAGAAATAACCTAATTTTAGAACTGCCAACCAAAGGAAATCTCTCATGGCTGTTAAACTACGTCTCGCCCGTCACGGCGCAAAAAAACGTCCTTACTACCGCATCGTTGCTGCTGACGTTCGCGCCCCGCGCGATGGCCGCTTCATTGAGCAGGTCGGCGCCTATAACCCAATGCTTCCAAAAGACCACGAAAAGCGTGTCGAACTGGACGTTGAAAAAGTTCAGGCTTGGTTGAAAAAAGGCGCACGCCCAACAGAGCGCGTCGCACGTTTCCTCGGTGCTGCAGGCATGTGGGAATGGACAGCTGGGAATAACCCTGAAAAAGGTAAGCCAGGCGAGAAAGCTCTAGAGCGTATCGAAGAGCGTAAAGAAAAAGCTGAAGCCCGCGCTGCGGCCGAAGCAGAAGCTAAAGAAGCGGCTGCAGAAGCGAAGAAGGCGGCTGACGCGGCTGCAAAGCAAGCCATCGAAGACGCAAAAAATGCACCTGCAGAAGAAGCTCCGGCTGAAGCCGCTGCAGAAGAAACACCTGCTGAAGAGTAGATTTTCTTACAGACTGAATGAAGGCCGTCTCCTTCGGGAGGCGGCTTTTTTTGGATCGGATTCAACTGCGCGCGCAAGGCACGCAGTGTTGGTTAAAACAATGCGCCTTTGACACCATCAATAATAAATTGCGACGCGAGTGTCGCGAGGAGGACGCCGAGAACACGGGTCAGTATGTCTGTGAAACTTTTACCCATTAATTTCATCAACGGGCCAGCGATTAAGAATGTAACCAGAGTGATAATCAAAACGGCAACTAAAGCCGAAACGATCGCGATCTGGCCTGCGTGTGCTGAAATAGTGTCGGGTAAACTTTTCATCATGATAAGAAGCGTCGCCATTGTTCCAGGTCCTGCAATCATTGGGATGCCCATTGGGAAGACAGAGATGTCTTCAGGGTCTTCTGTTTCTTCCAACATTTCTTCTGCGCGATCTTCTCGCTTTTCTGTGCGCTTCTCAAACACCATATTCAGACCAATGATGAAGAGCATAATGCCGCCGGCAATACGAAGTGCATCCAAGCTGATGCCTAGTTTTGCAAATAACCATTCTCCGACAAAGGCGAAGCTGATCAAAATAAAGGCGGCAATCCCAACGGACTTAAAGGCCATGGTCCGTTGATGTTTCCGGCTTGTCCCTTTTGTGAGGGTCGCGAAAATGGGCGCACAGCCTGGCGGGTCAATGATAACGAAAAGCGTCGTAAAGGCGCTGATAAAGATAGCTGTTTCAAACATGCGCGCCCCTTAGCGGATTGGTCTGTGGTCGCCCACTTTAAATTTATCTTTCGAGCATCAAGCGGTGCTTAGGATGCGTTGTACCGGTCAAATCCCTGACGAATTTTTATCAAAACATCTATAGTTGTTTTCATATCTTCTGGAGAAATTTCTGGTGCGTTCTCATCAGAAATTCTTAACCCATCAGACACGATGTTTTCCCGTGTTTTTTGCCCTTTAGAGGTAAGATGGACGCGATGAGCCCGCGCATCAGCGCGGTCTGGCATGCGTCTTAACAGACCGTTGTCTTCCATTTTCTTGATAACCTGAGACGCGACGCTCTCTGACATGAAAGCGCGGCGCGCAATGTCTTTTTGGCTGTTCCCATTTGGATCCCATTGCAGTCTGAGAATGTAAAAATGCGACATGGGTATGCCGTAAGGTTTCAGGTACCGCCCCAACGCGGTTTCAAATCCGCGAAAAGCGCCGCGTAAGTGATGCGGGAGGGATTTATCAGGGTTATTAATACGACTCATATGGGTGGTCATCTCTCATGTTCATGCGCCAGTGAAGACACACCCAATCAAACCAAAGTCAATTGGGTATTCGTGATGCGTATGTTCAGAAAATATAGTCATAAGTATAGAGTTGCACAACAGTTATTCATTTTGAGTTCATCTTGATAGTATATGTAACTTTTAATCCGCCTTGTGGGACGGAAACAGTCATGTTGGACAACTGCGCCCCGTTTCAACATGATTAAGCCTGGCTCCAGTAATGGAGCCAGGCTTTTTGCTTTAGAGCCTATGCTTGAGTGTTCAAATATCGTCTGTTAGCTCAATCTGAAACGACGGCTGTAACTAACGTGAAGAATAGGACCTAAAATGCCCCGCGTGTTGGGTGCGGTGCTGCGGTCTTTGATGAAAGGAGGACGTTGTCTTCTCTTACGGCGTCTGACCGATCCGGAAGCGGGGTGTTGGAGTTTTCCTGATGGGAAGGTCGACTTCCTTGAATGCTTACCGCCTCAACTCAGTGAGGCGGTGAAGCACTTATATCGTAACGGTGCGCTATAGGTTTAAGTTTAGGGCTTAAGTCTTCAACAAGGTTTCAACGGCTTCGATTTGGGCGTTGAAACTCGGATCATCCGCGCGGAGTTGGTCGATGCGTTTGACAGCATGCATAACCGTCGTGTGATCACGTCCACCAAAGCGTCGTCCAATATCGGGCAAGGACCGTTTCGTCAGTTTCTTACACAGATACATGGCAACTTGGCGTGGACGTGCAATGATGCGGGCGCGGCGTTTGCTGACCATATCGGTTGGTGTGACAGAGAACACTTCGCATACGGCGCGTTGAATGCGGTCCACCGTTAGGCGCTGTCCCATCATATAGCGGGAGTCAGATAATGTCTCTTGTACGCTTTCGAGTGTAATGGATGTGCCAAGAAATTCGCTCTGCGCGACGATCTGATTAAAGGCACCTTCAAGATCACGCGGCGTCGCATTCATACGTGCGGCGAGATGATCACGTGCATTTTGCGGAATCGCGAGATCAAGATGCCCGCCGGAGCGGCGACGCGCGATGAGGCGGTCGAGGATACGCAGACGTAGCTCATAATCTGCTGCGCCGATCTTACAGACCAAACCAGAAGACATGTAGCTCTTGAGGCGTTCTGATGCTTTCTCGATTTTGTCGGGGTGGCGATCTGCGGCGATTAAGATTTGTTTGCCGCTATCCACGAGGCTGACGAGCGTATGCAGTAGTTCTTCTTGGCTGCCGGGCTTATCTGCGATGAAATGCGCATCATCAATCACGAGCAAGTCAACGTCGCGTAAGCTCGCCTTAAAGGCAGCCATGCCCTCGCGGCCTTGACCGCGCACACTGGCGACAAATGTCGAGACGAAATCCTCGGCGGAAATAAAGCGCATACGTTTTTCAGGATGCGTATCGCGGATGGCTGTTTCAATCGCATAGAGCAAATGGGTTTTGCCCATACCATTTGAGCCATGAATGACGATTGGATTATATTGAGGTGCACGCCCTGCGCCGCATTGGCTGGCGATTTGGCGCGCTACGGCCATCGCGAGTTCGTTGGAGGCACCAACAACAAAGTTTTCAAACGTAAAGCGGTCGCGCGGGCTTTCGCCTGTATTCGATTGGGCTGCTGTATCGGTTTGCGGCGCGCTATGCGTGTTCGCAGCGGCTGTGTGATTTGAGGCGAGTGATGGGCGGTCCGTTGAGGGTTTGGGTCCAGGTATTACAGCGGAGGGACGAACGGCGGATGGGTTCGCGGCAAAGACAAGGCGGCGTGGTGGATCCACTTGATCATGCTTGTCCCATAAACGGCGTACAGTGTCCGCAAATTGTGTTTCGATTTTCGACGCGATGAAACGCGTGGGCGCAGAGAGGGTCACAACGCTCTCATCCGCTTGGGTGATGTGCAAACGGCCTGTCCAAGAGCGGTGAACATTTGGACCCAGCGCATAGGCCAAATCTGTCTTCACTTGCTTCCACGTATTATGCGCAGATTGAAGCGGTGGTTCACCAGTATACAGATCGGGCGTCTTTGCTGTTGTCATATTTTCTGCAACTTTGCCCATGTGTTATCCCCATTCGAACTTGCCTCGCCGAGGAGGTGTTTCAAGGCCGCACGAAACCTGCGGCCTGAAAACGGTCAAGCCCTTGAAACCTAATAATATATCTGGAATCCTGACAGGGTAGCAGCGTTTGCGCAGACCTTGTCGGGACGTCCCCGAAATGATGACCCCGCCCCCGCGGTCTCAATCACTGACCCTTATTAACCAGTGAAATTTCGCAGCGTCAACGTGAGAAAATTCGATTCGGAGCCGATTCTATTCTTGACTCAAAAAGAGCATTGAATCGCAACCATTTTTCTTGTGAAAATAAATGTTAAAATTTAACGATAAAATTTCTTGACTCACAGGGTGCGACGTTTTGGCAGATTAAGGCATCCGTCTTGCCGTATTGGTGACGGGTTTTCACATAGGCTTAGCGGGAAGGGAGGCGAATAAGAAATTCGCTTGAAGGTGTCTCCGGAGTCTGTCGTCTGCACTTCAGCTTATTCTCATGTGAGAGTCTCTTAATTCGAGACATAAAAAAACCGGCCCTCAGGCCGGTCTTTATAAATCTATGTGCAAGACCGCTTATGCGATAGCTTTAACACGCTTGCTTAGGCGCGAGATTTTGCGGCTGGCTGTGTTCTTGTGGAAGACGCCTTTAGACACAGCGCGCATGAGAGCCGGCTCGGCTTGCTTTAGCGCGTCAGTCGCGGCTGTCTTGTCACCCGCTGTAATGGCTTCTTCGACGCGGCGCAGGAATGTACGCACAGAGGAGCGACGGGCTTTGTTGACGGCTGTCTTACGGGCCATCTTACGAACGTTTTTCTTGGCGGAGGACGTATTTGCCATGTGTTACACTTTCTAGTCGGTCAGGCCTGATAACAGGCTTATCTATCAATACACAAAGCCCGCGTGGTTGACGCGGGCTGTGTCAAAATCTGCTGGGCACTTAGAGGAAGTGGCAGGCCTCGTCAATAGGCTGCGGCGAAGACAGTTCAGTCCCGCATCAGAGCTCTAAGTCTAAACTAGGCATCGTCGCCTGCTCTAGCGCAGCAATTGCCCAAGACGCATAATGCCCTCGCGGATATTGGCCTCTGAGGATGTGGAAAAACTAAGTCGTATTGTGTTCTTTCCTGAACCGTCCGGGAAAAACGCAGACCCAGGCACAAAGGCTACTTTGTGCGTCTTCAAAGACTCAGCGAGTAGATCAGCGCCATTTGCGCCTTCAGGCAGTTTCAACCAGATGAACATTCCGCCCTCTGGCGTGTCCCAGCTAACGCCCGCAGGCATATGCTGCTCTAAAGCCGCCAACATGCAATCGCGGCGTTTGCGATATGTTTTGCGCAGCGTCTCAACATGACTCTCGAACCCATCTGACACGACTTCCGCGACGACAATTTGGTTGATCGTTGAGGAATGCAGGTCTGAGGCTTGTTTCATCAAAACGAGCTTGGATATGATATCTTTAGAGGCGCAGACCCAGCCCATACGTAGACCTGGCGCCAAGGTCTTTGAAAAGCTGCCACAATAGATTGTCTTTGCAGAATTTATATCTGGGTTGCGGCGCAGCTCGAGGGCGAGAATGGGCGGGATGTCATCGCCGTCATATCGCAGCCCCTGATAGGCCGCATCTTCCAATATCGCGATGTCTAAGGCTTCGGCAAAGTCGAGCGTTTGTTCGCGCTCATATTCGGACATAGTATGACCCGTGGGGTTTGCAAAATCGACCGACATATAAGCGAACTTTACGGTGCCCCCGGCCTTTTCCGCTTGTTCTGCATAGGAGGATATCTCTCGATTGCTTCCGATTTTGAACGCATCGAAAACAGGCTCATAGGCGTTAAACGCACCCAACGCCCCGAGATAAGTTGGCCATTGCAATAAAGCCGTATCATTCGGGGATAAAAATAGTTTTCCGAGATAGTTGAGCGCCTGCTGCGACCCTGATGTGATCAGAATATTATCTCTATCGCACGCGACGCCTAACTTCCCCATATATTGGGCCAGCCACTCACGCAGTGGCGCATAACCTTCACTGACTGAATATTGCAGAGCGGCATCTTTTAGATCCGTGCTGAAGACCTTTTGATAGGCGGCTTCAAAGGCGCGATCGGGAAAGAGGTCAGGATCTGGTATTCCACCCGCGAATGAAATTATGTCTGGTCGATCCAATAATTTCAGCAGCTCCCGAATTTCGGACGCCTTCATACGCGAGGACCTGCTAGCCAATAGGTGTTCTAAATTCATGATCTCGCGCGGGGGAGGTTAGATGCCACCCCGACCTATCTGTTTTTAAAGTGAGGTTTCCGTTTCTCGGCAAAGGCGGCCATGCCTTCTTTTTGATCATGTGTTGTAAACATAGACATGAATGTTCGACGTTCGAGGCGGATGCCTTGCTCCAGACCCATCTCAAATCCGGCATTGATGGTTTCTTTGGTCATCATTGCAATAGGCTGGCTCTGGCTTGCGATTTTGGCTGCAGCGTCTTTTGCCGTTTCCATGAGCTTATCCAGCGGCACAATACGCGAGACGAGGCCCGCGCGTTCGGCTTCTTCGGCGTCCATCATGCGGCCTGTCAGGCACAGGTCCATCGCTTTGGATTTGCCGACGGCGCGGAGCATACGCTGCGTCCCGCCCATGCCCGGCATAACGCCTAGATTGATTTCAGGTTGACCGAACTTTGCCGTGTCTGCCGCAATGATAAAATCACACATCATGGCGATTTCACAGCCGCCGCCCAGCGCATAGCCTGAGACGGCCGCGATGATTGGCTTACGGAACCGTGCCGGCGCGCAGTGGAATTGCTCAAATTTATCATTTTTATAGAGGTTCAGATATTCGTCCTCCATCATTTCTTTAATATCCGCGCCAGCCGCAAAGGCTTTGTCATGACCCGTCAGGATAACACAGCCAATGGCGTCATCCGCCTCTAGCTTGGTCAGGGCCTTGGCGACTTCCTTCATCATGGCGACGTTCAACGCGTTAAGTGCCTTGGGGCGATCCAGTTGGATCGTCGCAACGGCACCGTCACGTGTCACTTCAATATTGTCATAGGCCATTTTGTGGCTCCTTGAATTCTATCGGCGGCGTCTACACGAGAATAACTAGGAGTGACAAGCGTCTTAATTCAGATGGGAAGATTGCTGATATATCAGCATGTCGGCTTTCACCTTGTCAAAATAAGACTTGCGAAGCGCATAGTGCTCACTCGTAAAGCGTCTTTCCATTTCTTGAAAATTTTCAATACGGTCCAAGCGAAAGCTCCTGAAATCCTGTCGCAATGTGCAAAATCCAGCCACAAGTCTGGCCTCTTGGAAGAACAAAAGTGCGATTGGCTTTATCTCGCGATGCGTTTTTTTCCCGGCAAGGCTTAGGTAATCAAAACGGATGATGGATTTGTTGCGAATGGCTATGCGTATGGACGAAATGATATTGGAGCCTGGGATGGCTGCGCCGCTAGGTGCGTAGATGTCGATTGAATCTAGAGCGGCTTTGTCTTTAAGACCCTCACGGATTTTCGCAAAAGCTGTTTCGGCAGCGCGCCGCATGGGCTGGTCGCCCTCTCTGAACGCAATGCGCAAGCCGATGGACAGGATGTCCAGTTCGTCGGCTGTAAATTGCAGTGGCGGGGCATCAAAATGCGGCGCGAGCATATACCCAACGCCTGCCTCGCCCATAATCGGGAGCCCCTGAGCGATCAATAATTTGGTGTCCCTATATATTGTCCGCTCAGACACACCTAATTCCCGCGCCAAGCTCGCAGCGGTCAAAGGACGGGGCGACCCTCGCAGCTGCTCTATTAAATTAAACAAGCGTTCCGTTTTTTTCATCGTGCATCACTCCTGACATACTGCTGTCAGTATGGCTGTGTTAGGAGAGACTGAATAGGGGATTTTTAATGATCGAATTTTATAAATTTACACCGCAATTTGGCTTACGCGACGCCAGCCCGTTTTGCTTGAAACTCATGACATATCTGAACCTTGCGAATATCCCGCATGAGACAACCGAAATTATGGACCCGCGCAAAGCGCCCAAAAAGAAAATGCCATATATTGTCGATAAAGGCCAAGCCATCGGGGACAGCGAACTTATTATTGCGCATCTGAAAGCAACGCAGGGCGATCCGCTCGGGGAAGATCTCGATGCGTCAGGTAAAGCTATCACCCATGTTTTCAATGTCATGTTTGCGGAGCGGTTTTATTGGGCCGCCATGATTTACCCGAGGTGGGTTCGTCCTGAACACAGGCAGCTTTTAACCGACACATGGTTCGGTATGATTCCAAAGCCTCTGCGAGGGTTTATCGTTAAACCCATGTTCAAACAGATGGAAAAGAATGCGATGGCGCATGGTATTGGCAAGCACAGTGCCGAAGAAATTTATGCGATGGGGTTGGCTGATTTGAAAGCGGTGGAAGACCAGCTGGGAGATAAAGACTTTCTGCTGGATGGTATCCCGCGCGAGATTGATGCAACGGCTTATGCCTTCCTCGTGAATGCGCGGAGCGAGATGTTTCCAACACCAATCAGCCAATATATTCAAAGCTCACCTAAGTTGATGGCTTATATTGATCGAGTGGACTCACGCGCCTTTGATTAGCTTTACTTGGATTTTTGGTTCAATTCCCTCATTTAGTAGACTGATGCATTGAGATGCGTAAATGGGGTTCAGGCGATGAAACATGTACTAATTGGCGTGATCACAACGAGTCTTGCTTTGGCGTGGGGCGGATGTGCAACCAAAGACGCGCCAACCGAACTCGCGGCGGTCATGGCGGATCGATATGTCGCGCCTGTGAAATATGCCGATCACCGTGCGCAACAGAAACTATTTGAGGCCGAAGGCGGAAATATAGCCTTCACGGACCATGGCACTGGCCCTGCGATCGTTTTGTTACATGGCGTGCCAACGTCATCTTGGATGTACCGTAAAATTATTCCAACGTTGCAGCAAAATATGCGTGTCATCACCGTGGACCAACTTGGCTATGGCAGTAGTCAAAAGCCAAGTCGAGATGACGTGGATTATACGCCTGCCGCACAGGCGCGGCGCATTGAAGCTCTCCTCGCGGCGCGGGGCGTGACGGAATATTCCATTTTAATGCATGACATGGGCGGGCTCACGGCGTGGGAAATGTTAGCGGCAAAACCCGAGGCTGTTCAAAACCTAGTCGTGTTAAATACCATCGTGGGCGAGACAGGATTTAAACATCCGAATATGGAAGCGGGCTTCATCACCACGCAACTGATGAAGGCCTATACGTCCAGTCTGACGAGTGCTGCGATACTCGATAAGACATTTGGCGACCTAGGTCTTAAGGGCGAATATAAGCTGAGCGAAGATGAGTGTTACGGCTATGTCCGTCCCATGCGTGAAGGTGCGGATGATGCGCTTTATAGCTTTTTCACCACTGTGAATGACGACCTCTTTGCGGCGCTTGAAACCAAACAACAGGGGTGGCCTAATTTCAAAGGCCGCGTTTTGGTCATGTGGGGCGCGAAAGATGAAACTTTGACAGTCGGGCAAATCCCAACGTTACAAGCCGCGTTTAATATTCCCGATCAAAATATTCATATTTACGAAAATAATGCACATTTTCTGGCCGAAGAAATTCCGAACGAAATTGTTCAAAACGTAAGTGATTTCATGCGCTAGGGTTTCACCTGAGCAGGCCAACCTGTCTCGCTCATCGCTGGCATGTGCCGCAGAAAAATGAACTTCGGCCGCTTTGCGCAATCCGTTGAATGGGCGCGTCGCAAGTTTTGCACGGCTCGCCTTCGCGGCCATAAACATCAAAACTATGTTGGAAATAGCCGAGCTTGCCGTCTGTATTACTGAAATCACGCAGGCTGCTGCCGCCAGCTTCGATTGCGGCCCGTAAGACCTCTTTAATATGCCTCGCCAGTGCGTCTGTCTCTGCGACTTTCAATCGTCCTGCCGCGCGGCGGGGGCTGATGCCCGTGCGGTAAAGGGCTTCGCAGACATAGATATTCCCGAGGCCCGCGACGACACGTTGATCGAGCAGCGCGGCTTTAATTTTAGACTTTTTGCCTTTCAAGGCCTCGCGCAGTACAGGTCCGCTGAAGCTGTTGCCCAAAGGTTCCGGTCCGATATGATCGAGACGGTATGGCGCGTCGACACCAACCAACTCCATAAATCCAAAACGACGCGGATCGTTAAAAGTGATTGTCGCGCCATTATCCATATTGAAAACAACATGATGGTGTTTGGGGTTGGCCGCATGTTCATGGGTGAAATTCGCCAGTTTCGAATCCCCCTCAATGATAAACCGTCCGCTCATGCCCAGATGCATAAAGAGACGTTCGCCAGAGGAGAGCTCGGCTTGGAGAAATTTGGCGCGGCGGGAGAGGCGGATCAGGCGCTGCCCTTGCACCCTCGCAACAAAATCTGGATCGAACGGAAAGCGCAAGTCGGGACGGTTGAGTGTAACACGGTCAAATACCGCGCCCTCCATCACCGGCGCAAGGCCACGACGGACAGTTTCAACTTCAGGAAGCTCAGGCACGCGAAGTACCTCTTATTTTTCGTCCCTTTCCCCCCGTAAACGGGGAGCAGGAAGTGTCGCAATTATGTCCCATTCCGCATCTCCATAGCTTTCAACCAGATCGCTTCAACGACGCTATTCGTCTCATCAAAGACATCTGCGTCTCTAAACGAATAAGTGTCCAGCCTTTATCCCTTAGGTCAGCTGTTCTTTTCAGCCTTACGCTTGGGCTCCCCTTGTCCAATGGCTTGTGCCATCCAGCTCGATTCCGAGTTTAAGAGATCTTACGGCAAAGTCTAAGATATACGGCGCAACGGGATGCTGTCGCCGGAATTTCAAATTATCATATCGACGTCCGCGACGTTCCGCCCACCGCCGCATTTCTGCAGCCGTCATTACTTTACGCAGATTTTGCGCGTGGGATTGAGCTTTTAGGTGGTCGGCTACGCGGGTTTACCTGTACTCACGGCGACCATTGCGGCGCGTAATGTGCGGTCGCCAATTTTGAATCCCGTTTGCATGACCGTGGCAACATTGCCTTTGTCTTCATCGGATGGAATGTTTGCGACGGCTTGGTGGACATTTGGATCGAATTTTGTGCCAACGCCTGCGACGGCTGTCACGCCGTGGCGCGCCAAAACGGCCATCAGGTCTTTTTCTGTCAGCTCAATACCTTCGACGAGGTTTTTGGCATTGTCGCCCAATGTGGATTTATCTGTACCTTCCAACGTCAGCAGCGCGCGGGAAAGATTGTCATGTACGGCCAGCACATCATTGGCAAAGCGTTCAATGCCAAAGACACGCGCGGCGGCGACTTCTTTTTGGGATCGGCGTTTGACGTTTTCTGCATCGGCCATCGCACGCAGGGCTTGATCTTTAAGCGTAGCAAGTTCCAGCTCTAATTCTTGAATGCGCGCAATCGCGGCGGCACCTGCATCGGGCTCGCTCGTATCGATTTCACCTTCGGCGCTCTCGTCAGCTTTGCCTGCGGATTTCAGTATATTATCCGCAGCGGCCTCGGCAGCGGCGCGGCGCTTTTGCGAGGATTTTTCGGACTCAATCTCGCCCATCAGATCATCCCACTCGTCTTTGGGTGCGTCAGGTGTGTTGTCAGACATTGTCATGATCGTCTCTCTCTTCGTCTTTATATCGTGCGGGGCAGCCTAGCGGCGTAGCAGGCGACCCATCAATTGCGCCGTATAATCCATCATCGGAATTACGCGCGCATAGTTTAATCGTGTTGGGCCAATTACGCCCAAGGCTCCTAAAATATTCGACTGTTGATCGCGGTATGGCGCGATCACAACAGACGATCCCGACAATGAGAACAAAGGGTTCTCAGAGCCGATAAAAATCTTCACTCCGTCGGCAATTTCGGTTCGATCCAGCAGGTCGATTAACTCTTCCTTGCGTTCCAAATCGTCGAATAATTGACGGATGCGCTCCACATCGGTTCGGGCCTCCAAATTGTCAAGTAAGTGAGACTGTCCGCGGACAATCAAACTGCGGCGACGACGGTCTTCTGGTATCGACCATTGTGCCAAGCCTCGCGCGATCAGCGTCGCGGCGGCAGCGTCAATCTGCGCTTCGCCCGCCGCGATTTCGGCCAACACATCTTCGCGGGCTTCGGACAGGCGGCGGCCTTTTAGGCGCGCTGAGAGGAAGTTGCCTGCGCGTTCTAAGCTAGCAGGGAGTACGCCCGCGGGACGTGCCATGATTCTGTTCTCTACTGCGCCGTCTTCATGGACTAAAACGACCAACGCCTGATCGCCGTCCAGATTAACAAATTCAACGTGGCGCAATGCGCGTTCTTGCGTGCCAAGCTGCGGCGCAAGGACAAGGCCCGCGCCGCCCGTTAGGCCTGCCAGCATCGCGGATGCATTCTGCATCAAGGCTTCGGGGTCTTGCCCCGCTGCCGCCAGTTTGGCGTCAACCTTATGGCGGTCTGTTTTGCCTAAATCTCCGATTTCGAGCAGGCCATCGACAAACAGACGTAATCCCGCCTGCGTTGGGACGCGTCCCGCGCTCACATGGGCGCTGGTCAGCAGGCCATAACGGGAGAGATCGGCCATAACGGAGCGTATCGTCGCAGGCGAGAGACTATGCCCGCCCGACAAGGCCAAGGCCTTTGATCCCACAGGTAATCCCGACTCCAAATAACCTTCAACAACATCACGGAAAATATCCCGCGCACGCGTGTCCAAATCAGCCAAAGAGAAGGCGGGGGTGAATGTAGGTAGAATCGACATCTGCCTTCTATTTGTGGGTAAGGACAGACCGTTTCAATGGCTGTTGGAGCTTAATTTAAAAGTTCGCCCGATCACTCACACCCAAATAAAAAAGGCGCACTCGTGAGAGCGCGCCTTTGGCTTTGATATGTGTCTGGCTTAGAGGAATTTTTTGGCCATGCCGGCTAATCCGCCGATGCCGCCAACAGAATCCAAGAGGGAACCTCCGTTGCTGGCTTTGTCGACGAGTTGTGGCAGTGCGTCTTTTAGGCCGTTTAGTAAGGACCCTTCATCTGTACCGAGTTTCGCTGCCGCTTGCGCCACTTGCTCGCCGCCTAAAACGTCTTTGAGTTGGTCTGCTGAAATATCCGCATTTGCGCCATCGCCCAACCAAGAGGAGGCCACATCGCCGAGGCCTTTTTCTTTCAGGCCATTTACGAGCCCGCCAATGTCGAGCTTGTCGCCGCCGCCGATGAGGCTGTTCATAACGCCGCCGATGGCGTCGCTGTCTCCGCCTATTTTATCTGCTAGCATGCCTTTGGCAAGATTCAGAAAATCCATGTTCATATCTTTCATTTCGGGGTGAGGTAGGTGTTCGACCTCGATTGAATTAACCCGTAGCGCATCTCTACACGCCCCTGTCTGAACGTAAACCAAATGCGCGCCGCATGGGTGGCTGCACACGCTAAAGTGACTCCCGCATCATTTTAAATGACGTCGGCGCACGAACGTTATATCCCGCGAACATTATCTATTCGTGCAAAACCATTCCCGTAGAGGACGTCAGACCATCCCCAAAATCCCCGCCATAAAAGAGACAGACCTCTACGCGCCTGTAAAAACACATTTCGAAGGCTTGGGATATGAAGTGAAAGGCGAAGTCGGCGCGGCGGATATGGTCGCGGTTCCGCGCGCCAAAGCTGAGACGGAACCCGTTATCATCGAGTTGAAAACAGGCTTCACGCTCTCATTGTTCCACCAAGCCATAAACCGTCAATCCATGACAGATCAGGTTTATATCGCTGTGCCGCGAAAATCAGGGAAGGCCGCCTTGGTCGCGGTTCGGCGCAATAAAATGTTGTGCCGCCGTTTGGGCCTCGGCCTCATTACTGTGCGGATGGCGGACGGAAAAATCACGGTTCATTGTGAACCCAAGCCGTTCACTCCGCGCAAAATTAAAGCCCGTAAAACAAAACTTCTTTCTGAATTCGAAAGCCGTCACGGCGATCCAAATATGGGCGGCATGACCTCTGCAGGGTTGATGACCTCTTACCGCCAAGGCGCGCTGCGCTGCGCCAAAGTCTTGCATGATGAAGGGGCCTGCAAAGCGTCCTATGTCGCAAAAATGGCAGGGTTTGAAAAAGCGCGCAATTGCATGGCATCCAACCATTACGGTTGGTTCGAAAAAATTGATCGCGGTGTTTACGGCCTCACCCCCGAAGGCGCCAAAGCCTTAGACGCTCACGCCGACGCGATAGCGTCGATGATGTAGGGGTTGATATTAAGGCGGAGCCTTAGCGTAATTTTTGAATTTTCAGCTTGTCTAATTTCGCTTTTTTCTTCGTCGACTCTTCGGACCGTGTCAGGGCTTTGGCGATGGCTTTTAGGCCCATGCCTTTTTCGGCCAAGCGATGAAGTTTCTGAACTTCGTCCTGTGTCCAGGCTTGGCGATGACGTTCGAAACGATCTTGCATGAGGCGGCCTTGCGTTTTGTCGGAAATACAGTCAATTTGAACAAGCCTTACACGGCGAGGACATCATCATGGATAAAAATTTTATATCAAAAGCGGTTTATCTACTGTGCGGCGCAATGATTGTGATTGCTCTCCAGTCTATCGTAGCGCATTGGCCCTCGAGTAATATGACGCCGCCAGTCAGTTTGCTTTCAAGCGTAATCCTATTGGTTTTAGGTTTTACAGGTGCTTTTGCTTTAAAGTTTTATACGCTTAAAACCGTTTCTTCAGAGCCGCCTGAGTGATAATTATATCTTCGCCGTCACGGCAATTGCGGCGCGGCAGCCGCCTTTTATGATGGCAGAAAGCCCGCGGTAAAAGGGCGCGTCTTGTGCGCCGCCTTCTATCGCTGTGTCGCGGTGGTGTAGCTCGTCTTCGCGAAATTCGAGGAAGGTTGCGGCGAGTTCCGGTTCTGTCACCGCGCAGGCTTCGGCTTGTTCGGCGTAATGTTCTTCGATCACGGTTTCTACCGCTTCGGTGCAGGCGTGGGCTGCCTTTTCGCCCATCAGCGCCGTGACGACGCCGAGGCCATATCCGGCAACATTCCAGATCGGCGTCATGGCCGTCGGGCGGACATTGCGCTCCACGAGGAGTTTATCAAAGGCGTCCAGATGTTTTTGCTCTTCGGCTTCCATCTCGGCCAATTGCGCGGCCATCGGCTGGGTTTTCATTTGACGGCGAAAGACGGCTTGCTGCCCGCGATAAATTGCGACGGCGCCATATTCGCCCGCATGATCAACGCGGAGCATTTCTGCGATTTTAGGATTTGTTTTTTTCATAGCGTTTGACCACTCCTACTTTCTGGACGTAGCGACCCAGAGGGCGGTTATCAAGGAGACTGCGGCGTTCCATCCCGCCATAGATAGGCCGAGGAAATGCCAGACGGCTTCGGAGCAGGCGGGCGGGCGAATGGTTTCATCGAGGAAGGCCAGCGGATCATCCGCATTGACATCGGGCATCGCCAGCGTTCCGCCAGAGCAGGATTTCGGTCCTTCCAAGAGGCCAAATTCCACACCGACATGCCAAGCGGCAATCCCGAAACTTATGAGGAAGGCGAGCACGACGGCCCATTTTAAGAGCGCCTCTGCCTTCACGCCAATTGCGCGCAAGCCCAGCCAAAGCGCAGCCAAACCGAGGACAGCTTTATGGGCATGACGCTGCCAATAACACATTGTGCAGGGCGCATAGCCAAAGCCATATTGGAACGTCCACGCCCCGATCAAAAGCCCACCCGACACGAGCAACGCCACCACAGGCGCGGCGCGGTTTGTGTGCAGAGATTTCAGAACAGAGACGATCATGACCGCCCTATAATCCCGCGCGGCGGCTGTGTCACGTGACAGGGTTGCCACATGTGCGGCGATGTTCCAGTCGGATTTATGAACAAATAGAGCTGTCGTGTTTTTTCCGCTCGACGTAGAATGTTGAATTCGTTAACCTTACGGCAAGGCGCGCAGCCCTATAGCTTTTCTTGGAAATGCCCCAGACGCCAGTAATATCAACCAGATCAGACGATCATTTCGGCACACGCCTGCAATCGCGGCGTGAAGGCTTTGATCTGTCGATCTCTGATCTGTCTGCATCCACACATATTCGCGAAGATTATATCGCCGCGATTGAGCGTTTGGATGAAACCAAACTGCCCGCGATTGGCTACGCATTGGGGTTTGTCCGAACCTATGCGCAGGCCCTTGGCCTCGACGGCGATGTCGCGGTGAAAGACTATAAGGCCGATATTGCGCTGACCCGCGTACCGTTACGCGATGCGCCACATGTTATTTTAACGCGCCAGCTTCGCCTGCCGCGCGGTTTTGTTTCGGCGTTGAGCGTTGCGACCGTCGCGCTGATGGTTGGCGTATGGTACGGGACGCAGTCCGAAGCGATTGCAGCCCCAACGACAACGCCGACAACGGTGCTGCCAGAATTTGCCGCGCTTGAACCGGCTGCACCTGTTTTGACGGATGGCCTGTTTACGCTGCGCACCACCGCGCCGAGTTGGATAAAAATTAGCGACGCGAGCGGCACGGCCATGATCAGCCGCATTTTTGTCACGGGCGAAACGTGGCAGGGGCCAACAGACGGCGGCTATGTCGTTTCGGTCCGCGATGCAGGCGCAGTCGAGCTTTATGACGGCGCGGCGTTGATCGGGACATTGGGCGCGGCGGGACAACCGATTGACGGCCTGACCCTCTCGCGTGATCTGCCAACTGCCGAACGACCTTAATCTCGGCTTTCCGTCGCCGCATTCGCATGGCATAGCGACCACATGAGCGGCACTCCTACAGATATTAATTCCATTCGCCCTTGGCGCACGATCGACCGGCGCAAATCTCGCAAAATTCGCGTCGGCGACATCGAAGTCGGCGGAGACGCGCCTATCGCCGTACAGTCCATGACGAACACCCTGACGCATGACGTCGAGGCGACCGTCGGCCAAATCCTCGCGCTGCAAGAAGCAGGCGCAGATATCGTCCGCGTCTCTGTGCCCGACCCCGATAGTTCCGCCGCCCTGCGCAGCATTGTCGATCAGGTCAAAGTCCCGCTCGTGGCGGATATCCATTTCCATTATAAACGCGGCATCGAAGCCGCCGACCAAGGCGCAGCCTGCCTGCGCATCAACCCCGGCAATATTGGCGGACAACACCGCGTGAAAGAAGTCGTCGCGGCGGCCCGTGCAAATGGGTGCTCTATCCGTATCGGCGTCAACGGCGGATCACTCGAACGCGAATTGCTCGAAAAATACGGAGAGCCTTGCCCCGACGCCATGGTGGAAAGCGCGCTGATGCACGCCCGCATGCTCGATGACGAAGGCTTCCATGATTACAAAATCTCGGTCAAAGCCAGCGACGTCTTTATGACCGTCGCGGCCTATCACCAACTCGCCGATGCCACCGACGCGCCGCTGCATTTGGGCGTAACTGAGGCGGGCGGCCTGCGCATTGGGACGGTTAAATCCTCGATTGGGATGGGCAACCTGCTCTGGGCGGGGATTGGCGATACCATTCGCGTCTCGCTCTCGGCTGATCCCGTTGAGGAAATAAAAGTCGGCTTTGATATGCTGAAATCCCTCGGCCTGCGCACGCGCGGCGTGAATATCATTTCCTGCCCCAGCTGCGCCCGCCAAGGCTTTGACGTCATCAAAACCGTCCAAACCCTAGAAACCCGCCTCGCCCATATCTCCGCCCCGATCACGCTCTCCATCATCGGCTGCGTCGTCAACGGCCCCGGCGAAGCCATGTTCACCGACATCGGCTTCACAGGCGGCAGTGCAGGATACGGCATGATGTATCACGCGGGGAAGAAAACGGGGAAGACT
>CALKXY010000043.1 GCA_938003545.1 uncultured Caulobacterales bacterium | reverse complement strand
GTTCTTTCGGACACGGGACAGGTAGGCGCCTCACCTTCTAGTACCGAGAGACGGTGGGTCTGAGCGTTTTGGTGTGAGAGCCAAAGAGGTGCCGGGACTTTTGGAGTGAGAGCCGACCGCCTTGTCTAATGGCATGACTTGTGGGGACAAACAGGCCGCTGCATCAAAAACTGCTGCTGCGTGGTTATGGATTGGTCTGACACCCCGATCCTTGATATTTGCGTAAAACAACTTTTCTACTTTCGGTATTCCGTCGCGAATATCGACCACGCGGACTGTCCCGCTTTTCTTAATTTGCCGACCCCAAGATGGGCGGTTAACGCACCCTTATGGCTATATGTGCACTGCCGCTAGCAGGCCTTGATTTTTACGTTAACAATCGCGATATAGCGCCCTGAAATACACACGATCCCAATTTAAGGTTTTCCATGATTCCCGGCCAGAATTTTAACGACCGCTTGAAAGAGCAAAAAGAGGCGAAACTCGCCATGCTTAAGCGCGCCAAAGAAAAACAGCTGGACCCGGCCGAAAAGGCCCGCATCATGGAAGAGCGTGCGAAACGTAATGTCGCCCGCGAAGCCCGCGAAGCCGAACGCCGTGAAGAACGTAAACGTCAGGAAGCCGAAGCGGCGGCTGCAAAAGCAGAAGAAGAGCGTAAAAAGCTGCTGGCGATCGAAGCGCAGAAGAAAGCACAAGAAGAATTGGTGCGCGCACAAAAAGCCCGCCGTGATGCGAAATATGCTGCACGGAAAAATAAGCGCCGCTAAACGGGCGCAGTTCCTAAATTTATTTGATTCAGGCCGACCTCATTTATTGAGAGCGGCCTTTTTCATGCGCGCCGTTTAGAGCAGGCCTATAATTTCCAGCCTGTGTGCAAGGCCGCGATGCCAGTGCTGTAATCCTGATAGCTGACCTGCGCAAAGCCAGCTTCGCGTATCATCTCCGCAAAGACTTCTTGGCGTGGAAATTTGCGAATGGATTCGACTAAATATTGGTAGCTATCCTTATCGCCTGCCAAGACTTGGCCAAGGCGCGGAATGACGGCAAAACTATAGGCGTCGTAAAAGGCTTTGATGGCTTTGGCAGGCGGCGTCGAAAATTCGAGAATGCCTAAACGTCCACCAGGTTTCAACACGCGGCGAAATTCACGCAGCGCCGCCATACGGTCCGTTACATTGCGAATACCAAAAGAAATCGTCACCGCGTCAAACTGTGCATCTTCAAACGGTAAACATTCCGCATTACCGCAAATACGCGTCATATCGAGGCCACGGTCTTTCTCTGGATCGATCCCCGCGAGCAACATTTGATCATTAATATCGCAGACAACCGCCGATGCCGCCGCGCCGCCGCGTCGCATACGGACTTCGTCTGCAGCTTTTATAAAACGCCGCGCAATATCGCCTGTGCCGCCCGCCACATCCAGCAAGCGTTCGCCGGGCTGCGGGTTCAAGCGTGTGATTGTCATGTTTTTCCACACGCGATGAATACCGACGCTCATCGCGTCATTCATCAGGTCATAATTGGAGGCAACAGAGTCGAACACGCCTTTAACGCGGCCAATTTTTTCAGCTTCAGGAATTGTCTCAAATCCGAAGTCGATTGTTTTTTCAGCCGTCATTTTTCAGCCATTCTCTATTCAGATATTTTCGGCATGGGCCAATATTCAAATATGAGCCAAACATGTTCAGCCCAAACTATACAGACGTCGCCTTATTCGGCGACGACTTGCAGACCTTTATGCTGATGCCGCTGCGGAGACAACATCTTGTATCCTGTTGATCCCGTACATGTGAGGCAGTCATAATTAGAGGGGCTAAGGCCTTTGAAAAAGGCATCATCCTCGCGGAACGCACCAACTAAATAATCAAAGACAGCCCGAATACGCATGGAGCGTTTTAAATCTTGATGCGCCACAAGATAGAGAGGTTCCATTTGCACGATTTCGGGCAAGACCCGCACCAAGCCCAATTCCTTGGCATCCACACCGCACATAGGCAATGCGCCAATACCATAGCCATGAACAAGCGCCTGATCGAAGGCCCAAATCGAATTCGTATTGAATGTAATTCGCTTTGGCTTGTGCAACATTTTGCCATCGCCATCCATTAACCAGAGAGATTTACCATCCATAATCTGTGCAATTACACCGTCATGTTCGACTAAATCTTCAGCCGTAGCGGGCGCACCTCTCCGTGAGAGATAATCAGGCGACGCAAAAAGGCCGAAGCCAACTTCAGCCACTTTTCGGCCAATCAATGAATTTTGTTCACCAGGGCTGCGCCAACGAAGGGCGATGTCAGCCTCGCGCTGAGCCAAATTGAAACTCTGAAAGCCAATACCAATATCAACCAAAACATCAGGGTGCTCTGTGCGGAAATTCTGCATGACGCCGGGCAGCCAGCTTGTACCGATCCCCTCCGTCGCAGACAGGCGCACAACACCCGAAAGGGAGTCTTCTAATGTCGCCGAGGAGCGATCAATCGCCGAGGCTTCGTCTTGCATGCGGCGAATATGGTCCAACATGGATTGACCAAAGCTCGTCGGAATAAGTTGGCCGTTCTCGCGCTTAAGGAGCGGCGTCCCGAAATGATCTTCCAACGCCCGAATGCGGCGACCAACTGTCGGTTGGCTCATACCCAAGGCCCGACCCGCAGCCGTAAGGGAGCCCGCTTCGGCGACGGCAAGGAAAATAGGATAGTCTGACCAGTTCTTCATACGTTTACGTATATACAGACGGCTCTACATGTCAATTTCATTCGATTTTGTTTAAAGATGACTGCGAGCCATGTTTACAGCTCACAGTAGGCATCTCGATATCTCAGTAAACGAAAAGAGCCTAAGCGCCTTGCTCAATGGAGAATGTCAAACCGGCATGCATTTGAAGGCGATCCAAGAGAGCCTTGCCCATCGCGGGCGCGGGCGTCATGACGCCGCCTTTACCTTGGGTATCCTTGACCAATGTGAGCGCCGCTTCTGCGATCATTTTAGACGTGGAGCCATAGCCCGGATCCTTATCGCCTTTTACAGAGGAAATAATACGTGTGCCATTGGGCGCATCACCAACGAACATGACGTCATAGGAACCAGTTTCACGCTCTTCCTTGGACGGGCCTTCACCTGGTTTTGGTGGATTTTCACCAAAGGCATTCGTCTTGGCCATGCCTCTGGCAATGGCTTCGCCCTTCTCGCCTGGACCCGTCAGAACCATTTCGCCATATTTGAAATCCCGCCCATAACGATAATTCAGCAGCGCATTAGAGCGATGGACGTTCTTTGTATTAATACTCGCCATGATGAACGGCGTGGCCCAGCTGCCCAAATCAACCTCTTCCACCGGCTTGTGAATAGGCGGTTGTGGCGCGCCAGATTCAGGTGACAATGAAAACGGGTCTTTGAGCCAATCCAGAATTTCAGGCTGCGTCTGGGCACGTTTCATCGTTTCCATAAAGCTAGCCGCTGTTCCGCCTGAGAATGTGCCTTTCATTCCGCGTACGCGGCACCGCACATTTTCGCAGGCACCGCCATGATTAGCGATAGCGTGATTTTGATGAAAGAGAACACCGAGATCGAATGGAATGGAATCGAAACCGCAAGACAATACGATACGTGCACCACTTTTCTTGGCCACGTCATCATACCGATCAATCATGTCTTTCATCCACGCAGGTTCGCCACAAAGATCAACATAATCCGTACCGCCTTCGGCACAGGCTTTGAGCAATGGCTCACCATAAAGCTGATACGGCCCAACCGTCGTGATGATCGCTTTGGTGCGTGCAGCCATAGCCGCCAAGCTGGCAGGATCATCAGAGTTCGCGGTGATGAGCGCAACATTTTCGGAGACACCCATTTCACTGCGCACAGAGGCGAGCTTATCAGCATTTCGTCCAGCCATTGCCCAGTTTAAATCTATATCGCCATATTCAGCCTGAAGATATTCAGCCACGAGACGACCTGTAAAACCAGAGGCACCATAAATAATAACATCAAATTCGCGATCAGACATAAATTTACTTTCTAAGAGGGGCGTATGAGCTGTTTACGGAACAACAGGTCCGGGAGACTTTTCAATAATGCGGTGCCAAAGTGCCAGAACGGGGGCTCCGAGCTCCAGTGCCATCCCAGCCATCGCTTGCGCAGGCGGCGGCCCGAGCTGAGCATAGCTGAGAAGGCGTGCGACGGCGCCGATAAATATAGCGAGGACAAGTAAGCGCAGAACCGTACCGCGCCGATCGATATCACCCAAAACATACCAAATCAGGAAAAACAGTGAGAGATAATACCCGCTAAGATATCGATATTGATTATCCAGCGCAGCCTTAACGATTTCACCCCCATTATTAGAGGCGGCGCCCCCGAATATGCCTGTCACCGCAAAATAAAGCGGTATCAAAGATAGGATCATAAGAACAATTTTGAATGAAAGGCGCATAATCGCTTATCCTTGTGAATAAGATAGTTTTCAAGCCGCCTGATTGAATGCAGCCTAAACGAAAAAATAGGGGCGCCTCCAAAATGGACCGTAAATTATGGTACCGCAGGCCCAGATGACTTGGCGATTTTATTGTGAAAATAGAGTAAGATCGGCGCAATTAACTCCAAATACATGCCAGAAATATCCGTCGGTGCCGGAGTTCCCACCGTCATGTAACTATAGGCCCGCGCCAGTCCGCCCAAAAAGACAAAGCCAATGGCGATGCGAAACGCCGTAACGCGCGCAGGGTCATCAATATCCGCCAGCACCCACCACGTGAACGCCGTCAAAGACAGATAGTAAGCACAGACATAGCGGTATTGATTATCCATCGCGGCAGAAACGGGTAGGCCCTCATTGGCGAGTTCCGCACCGAAGAAGAGGCCTAAACATCCATAATAAAGCGGGATGAACGAAAGAAGCACTAAGACTATTTTAAAAGCTGTTCGCATTATTTAATCTCCTGATAAGGCATGTAGGCAAGATCGGTTTCATGCAGGCTGGTCACATAAAGCACGCCGTCATAAACAATTGCGCCCGTCGCATCATGATAGCCCCCGCTTGGGTCTTGAAACGTGCGCAGAACATTCCCGCGCGCATCTAGTTGGACGATATGTCCATAATTTTCGGCCTTAGGACGCATTGATGCCGGTAGTCGCATCGCGGTTTTGCGCGCATTTGGTTTAGCCGCATTATCATCCAGCCACGCTGAACGCGGCGAAATTAAGCCTAGAAAATATGTACCATTTGGAGCTGGGTTAATATTGTCGGGAAAGCCAGGAAGGTTTGCAATCCAATCTGACATACGTCCGTTTTCGGGATTAATTTTTAAAACCCGGTATCGACCCGTCTCATTAACGAGAACACTGCCGTCAGGATGCATGGCCACGCCATTCGGGAAAACCAATCCGTCTGCAATCATAGAGGTTTGCGTTGTGCGCAAATTATAGGCCAGCACACGGCCCGTGCCGCGGCTTTCCATAATCTCCAACAAAGATGCGGCCATTGTTGTGCCATTGGCTTTTGCCCCAAATTTAGTTGAGGCGTCCGAAAAATAAATGACGCCATTGTCAGATATATCCAAATCATCGGCATATTTAATAGGCGAGCCGTCGACGGTATCTGTGAGCGTTTTCAGAACACCCTCTGCTGTCATCGAAAGCAAGCCTTTATGCGCATCCGCAATATAAATGACGCCTTCATACGCCTCGATACCGAGCGGGACCCCACCTGTATTTGCAACGATCTCAACAGAGTTAGTCGCAGGATCAATGCGCGTGATATCGCCCGTTTGCGACGTAGCATAGAGCAATCCATCCAGAACCGTTACATCCTCGGGGCCAACACTGATACCGACAGAAATACGCGCGAGGTTCGCCAAGTCAGTATTCGGCGCAAAAGCGTCAACATAGCCTGCATTGTCTGGCGCGTCCCAACTGGCTGGGTCAATCGGGACAGGGGCGAAACTGAGATAGGCCGCACCCAAGGCAATAAGAGCAGAAAATCCAAGGAGGGCCTTCTTCATGATGCGCCCGCTTTATTCATACGATTGGATATGAGGTCATCCACAACAGTTGGGTCAGACAAAGTGGATGTATCACCCAATGCCTCAAACTGATCTTCCGCAATCTTGCGTAAAATTCGCCGCATAATTTTGCCAGAGCGGGTCTTAGGCAAGCCTGGCGCAAACTGAATGAGGTCAGGTGTTGCAATCGGCCCAATCTCCTTTCGAACATGTTTGACGAGGGCCCCGCGCAACTCCGCATCATCCGCGCTGCCAGGAATTGTCGTGACATAAGCGTAAATACCTTGCCCTTTAATCTCATGCGGATAGCCAACAACAGCGGCTTCTGCGACGGCGGCGTGCGACCCAAGTGCGGCTTCAACTTCGGCTGTGCCCATACGATGGCCCGATACGTTAATGACATCATCAACGCGGCCCGTGATCCAGTAAAACCCATCTTCATCGCGACGACATCCGTCACCCGTGAAATAGCTGCCAGGGTAGGCCGAAAAATAGGTATCAACAAACCGCTGATGATCCCCATAAACAGTCCGCATTTGGCCGGGCCAGCTGTCTTTGATGATCAGATTACCTTCGGTTGCGCCCGTAAGCTCGGTGCCTTCGGCATCAACAAGTGCAGGTACAATCCCAAAAAAAGGCAAGCTGGCACTGCCAGGTTTCATGCCTGTTGTACCCGGTAATGGCACGATCATCGCGCCGCCTGTTTCTGTCTGCCACCATGTGTCAACGATGGGGCAGCGTTTGTCTCCGACAACATTGAAATACCATTCCCAAGCTTCAGGATTGATCGGTTCTCCGACAGTACCAAGCAATCGCAAACTCTTACGAGATGTCGCCATCACCGGACCATCACCCTCACGCATCAACGCGCGAATGGCTGTAGGCGCTGTGTAAAATAACGAAACCTGATGCTTGTCACAGACTTGCCAGAAACGCGATGCATCGGGATAGGTTGGAACGCCTTCGAACATCAGCGTCGTGGCGCCATTCGCAAGCGGGCCGTAAACAATATATGTGTGCCCTGTCACCCAACCGACATCCGCCGAGCACCAATAGACATCCTCTTCTTTCAGATCAAAAACCGCTTCATGCGTCAACGACGCCCAAACCAGATAACCGCCCGTGGTATGTAAAACACCCTTCGGTTTTCCTGTAGATCCAGACGTGTAGAGAATGAATAACGGGTCTTCGGCATTCATAGGCTCTGGCGCGCAATCATCGGAGACATCTTTAACGGCGTCGTGCAGCCAAATATCACGGCCTTCCATCCAGTTAATATCTGCGCCTGTACGCTGAACGCAAAGCACCGTCTCCACGGGCTTTCCAGCCTTGTCCGCAATCTCGCACGCCGCATCACAATTGACCTTGAGAGGCACACGCTTTGTTCCGCGCAAACCTTCGTCAGCCGTGATCACAAAGCTGCTGTCACAATCCGTAATTCGCCCTGCCAAAGCATCCGGCGAAAACCCACCGAAGACCACCGAATGCACCGCGCCAATACGCGCGCAGGCCAACATCGCAAACGCCGCTTCGGGGATCATCGGCATGTAAATCGTAATACGATCACCCTTCTTTGCGCCATTCGCTTTCATGACATTGGCAAAACGGCAGACTTCGCGATGAAGCTCGCGGTAGGTAAATGTCTTAGACTCGTTAGGGCTATCGCCTTCCCAAATGATCGCCACCTTATCCCCGCGCGCCGCGAGGTGACGGTCAATGCAGTTCTCGGTCACATTTAAAATGCCGTCCGCATACCACTTCACATGCAGATCATCTTTCGACCAAGAGACGTCCTTGATTTGCGTTGGCGCAGTTATCCAATCCAAACGTTTGGCTTGCTCCGCCCAAAAATGTTCAGGGTTGGCAACAGAGCGCGCATATGTCTCGCGGTATTGCGCGGGTGACAAATTTGCCAGCGAAGCAAATTCAGAAGGAACGGGATAGGTAGTATCGGACATGTAGGCCTCGGTGAGTCTTGAGGAATCTTTGTATTTCGATGATGCGATATGCAGCAGGCGTCAAGAGGCGTCGTAATTTTCAAGACGCTTGACCCACTATAAAAATGAACGCTATTCAAAAAAGCTGAATAACCCTTCAGGAGCTACTTATTCCACGCTTTGTCTCAAAAGCCATTCCAACAGCGGACTCGTTCAAACAAAACAGAGCTGACATGCTCTTGCAAGTCGCAGAGCTAAATGCCTTAAATGCGCGCGCACCGGCCTTGTCCGCATCAAAAAAAGCGCGATTTGAGACGCGTGGACAACTTCTTCCGCGCGAACGTTTGGCGCGGCTGTTGGATCCCGGATACCCCTTCGTTGAGATCGGAAATTTAGCCGGTTATTTGCTGGATACGCCAGATGAAGAAAAATCTATTCCGGGCAGCACAATTATCGCCGGCATTGGGTTTGTATCGGGTGTGCGCTGCGCCATTGTTGTTGACGATAGCGGCATCAAAGCCGGATCACTCACAACAGCAGGAGGATATCGCCTAGAGCGCATGCAGGACATCGCGCTGCGCCAGAAACTTCCTTTCATCCATCTCGTCGAGAGCGCAGGCGGTGATTTGTTAAATTACACCGTCGAGGGCTTTATTCACGGCGGGACTTTGTTCGCCAATCTCGCGCGCCTCTCTAAAGCGGGTATTCCCGTTATGGCAATTTTACACGGCTCCAGCACGGCGGGCGGGGCCTATATGCCTGGTTTGTCGGATTATGTTGTCGGCGTGAGGGGCCCCAAAGGGCATGGAGGACAAGCCTTCCTCGCAGGTCCACCCCTACTGAAAGCCGCAACGGGCGAGATTGCAACAGCAGATGAATTAGGCGGCGCAGACATGCATGCCACGACATCTGGCCTGATTGACTATCTGGCAGAGGATGACGGCGAAGCGATATTGATCATGCGAGACGTTGTCGCGCGGCTAGGGTGGACACCTCATTCTGCATTCCCCTCAGTCATTGAACCCACATTAGACATCGACCAAATCGCAGGCATTGTGCCCATGGATTATCGTAAACCCTATGATGTACGCGAAGTTATTGCCCGCATCGTGGATGGTTCAGATTTCACCGACTTTAAAGCAAAATATGGGGTTTCAACGCTCTGCCTACAGGCCTCAATTTATGGACAGACTGTGGGCATTATTTCCAATAACGGCCCAATTGACCCAAACGGCGCGACCAAAGCCGCGCAATTTATTCAGCTCATGGACCAAGCAGGAACGCCGCTAATATTTTTGCAGAACACGACAGGTTACATGGTCGGGAAAACCTATGAGCAGGCTGGCATGATCAAACATGGCGCCAAGATGATTCAGGCCGTCACCAATGCCGATGTGCCGCGCCTGACCCTTATGATCGGGGCGAGTTTTGGTGCGGGCAATTACGGCATGTGCGGACGCGGCTATGACCCTGATTTTGTCTTCAGCTGGCCCAATGCACGCAGCGGCGTGATGGGCGGAGAGCAAGCCGCGACCGTCATGGAAATTGTCGCAGACGCACAAGCTGCGCGCGCGGGCGTCAGCCCCGACCCTGAAAAACGAGCCGCAACGCGCGCGAAACTGATTGATATTTTCGACAGCCAATCCAGCGCGTTTTACACATCTGGGCATCTGCTAGACGACGGCGTGATTGATCCCCGCGATACACGAAAATTACTCGGCATTTTACTGCCCATAGTGATGGAGGCGAAAACCCGTGCCTTACGGCCCAATTCATTTGGTGTGGCGCGATTATGATGTTCGATACCGTTCTCATTGCCAATCGCGGCGAAATCGCATGCCGCATTATCCGCACAATAGGCGAAATGGGCTTACGTTCTGTTGCCGTCTATTCTGATGCTGATCGTGATGCGCCGCATGTAAAGCTAGCGGATGACGCTGTCCATATTGGCGCATCTCCTGCGGTAGAAAGCTATCTCCAAGCCGGTAAAATTATTGACGCGGCGAAAGCCTCCGGTGCGCAAGCCATTCACCCCGGATATGGCTTTCTGTCTGAGACTGCAGATTTCGCGGCTCGCTGCGTGGCAGCAGGTTTGATCTTTATTGGTCCTTCAGCCGAAACCATCGCGATCATGGGCGATAAAGCCATTGCTAAGCGCCGCATGGTGGACGCAGCTATTCCAACTCTGGCGGGATATCAAAGCGACGCGCAAAGTGATGCTGTCTTGCTCAAAGAAGCTAAGAAAATTGGAGTCCCCTTAATGGTGAAAGCTGCTGCGGGCGGCGGTGGGCGCGGCATGCGTTTGGTTTCGGACATTGAAAACCTTACACGCGCTTTATCTTCTGCACGCACAGAAGCTCTCTCCGCTTTTGGATCGGATAAGCTCATTCTCGAAAAAGCCGTGATCCGACCGCGCCATGTCGAAGTTCAAATCTTTGGAGACAGTCACGGCACGATTATCCATCTTGGCGAACGCGATTGCTCTGTCCAACGCAGACATCAAAAAGTTTTAGAGGAATCGCCCTGCCCGATACTAACACCCGAGTTGCGCAAGCGTATGGGCGAGGCCGCCGTAAAAGCCGCGCGGACGGTAGAGTATGTCGGTGCAGGGACAGTTGAGTTTTTGCTAGATGAAGCTGAAGACTTCTATTTCCTAGAAATGAACACACGTTTGCAAGTCGAGCATCCCGTAACAGAAATGATTACAGGCCTTGATCTTGTCGCCCTACAAATCCGTGTGGCGCAAGGAAAGCCCCTTGGCCTGTCCCAAGATGACATTAAATTCAGCGGTCACGCCATTGAAGCTCGGCTTTATGCCGAAGAGCCCAGCAATGATTTCCTACCCGCGACAGGGCGCATCACGCAGCTGTCTTTCCCCGACACAGTTAGAGTGGATAGCGGCGTTGAAACAGGGTCCGATGTCTCTCCCTTTTATGACCCCATGGTCGCAAAAATAATCGCCCACGGCGAAGATAGGGACACGGCGCGGCGTAAATTAGTTCAAGCCTTAAAAGAGACGGTCTTATTTGGCGTTGAAACCAATCGTCGGTTTCTCATTGATGCGCTGGAGATAGACGTTTTTACGTCAGGAGAAGCGACCACAGCTTTCATCGAAGATATATTTACTGCGGATCGCCTCGCGCCGATTGATCTAACATCTGACGTCGCGGCGCTTGCAGGGATCACGCAATATTTAGCTGCGCGCGACGCGTCTAAAGCCGCCATGCCTTACGATCTCTACGGCTGGTCAAGCGCGCAAGCTTTGGCGCATCCATATGAATATAAAGGTCAGCGGGTTGAGGTGACGGCGCAGGGGCCTGATAGATTTTCAGTCAATGTTGGCGATGAAACTTACAATATCACATTAGAGAACTGGGGGGTGTCGACGGCGCGATACAGGTTGAACGCGCAGCACGTCACCTTGGTTTGGATGACCCCTGAGCCAGCGACATTACACATACAAATAGGTGCGAGGTCCTTTGACCTCGTAAATACGCTAGCTGTTCCAAGCCAAAGCACCGTCACTATTGGGAAGGGCGATATTCGTGCACCCCTTCATGGCGCACTCACAGAAATATGTGTAACCAAAGGCGAAACTGTTGAGATTGGTACGCGTTTAGCTGTTATCGAAGCTATGAAAATGCAACATGATATTCTTGCCGACGTGAGCGGAACTGTTGCGGCCATATTTGCAGAAGGCGGCGACCAAGTGGAAGCTGATGCGCCTTTATTTAAACTAAAGCCTCTGGCGGATTCAGGCTAAGTCGGAAAGCGCCGCCCGCGCGGAATACGGTCTGCAACTTCAGAAGCGAGGTCCACATCCGCAGGCACGAGATCAAGATCACGCAATTTGTCAGGCCACAGCCAGCGCGTCGCTTGACCTTCTTTGGCCCGTAAAAACCCATCCCATTGCCGACAGAGATAAAGCGGCATCATCAGGTGAAAATCAGGATAGGCGAAACTCGCAAAACTAAAAGGTTGCAGGCAGGTTTCGCACGGCTCGACATTTAACTCCTCATAGAGTTCCCTCCGCAGAGCTTGTTCTGGCGTTTCGCCCGCTTCCACTTTCCCGCCGGGAAACTCCCAGCGCCCCGCATGGTCTTTGCCTACGGGCCGTTGCGCCATAAGGATACGCCCATCGGCATCAATCAAAGCGCAAGCCGCCACGAGTAAGGTTTTCGGGTTTCGCATTTTAGGAACGGTAATCCGCATTTATATCAATATAACTGTGGGTCAGATCACAGGTATAAACAACAGCTCCGCCTTCACCGAGACCTAAGTCGAGACGGATCACAATTTCATCCTGTTTCATATAGGCCGCACCGTCAGTTTCTTTATAGCTCGCGGCGGGCTGGCCACCTTCCGCTAGGACGTGCGGGCCAATCCAAATCGACAGCTTATCGCGTTCCGCAGGTTCGCCCGCTTTCCCGACAGCCATAACAATGCGGCCCCAATTCGCGTCTTCACCCGCGATGGCGGTTTTGACGAGCGGGGAATTTGCGACACTCATGCCAATGCGATGCGCAGAAGCATCTGAGATTGCGCCGCTCACCTTTATTGTCACGAACTTGGAGATACCCTCACCGTCTTTGACGATCTGCTGCGAGAGATCGAACAGGACATCATGCAAAGCGCGGCGGAAATCCGCCAAGGCAGGATCATCGGCATGGGAGATATTTTGATGCGCCGCTGCACCACTGGCGAGCAAGAGTAATGTGTCAGATGTCGATGTATCGCTATCCACCGTAATGGAATTAAAGGTTGGGCCAACTTGCGCATTAAGGAGATCTTGTAGAACAGCCTGCGATAGGTTCGCATCCGTCGCCACATAGGCCAACATGGTTGCCATATCAGGCGCAATCATACCGCTACCTTTCGCAATCCCGTTGAGCGTGACAGTCGTGCCCCCAATTTTTGCGGTCGCGCTGGCCCCTTTGGGGTGTGTGTCTGTTGTCATAATGGCGCGCGCTGCGGCTTCCCACCCATCCGCATGAAGGGTCATCTTGGAGAACTGATCAACTAATTTGGACGCATCCAACGCCACGCCGATTACGCCCGTTGACGCCAATTGAATAGATGTAGCCTCTGCCTCGAAAACCGTTGCAGCACCTTCGGCTGTCTCAAGCACGGCATCACGCCCCGCCTGCCCCGCGAAAACATTCGCTGTACCTGAATTCACAATCACGAGGCGCGGTCCGTCCGTTGCTATTCGTAGTGCCTTTCGAGACCAGTCAATTGGTGCACCTGGACACATATTTTGCGTAAACACACCTGCAACCTGTGTACCAGGTTGACCTTGTAAAACCCAGAGATCCGTACGGCCTTTATATTTAACCCCAGCCTCTGCCGTCGCCATTGTAAACCCCGCAAGCGGCGGGAGCGTCGGAAAATATTCCGGCGCAAACGGGCTAATTTTCATATCACTCATCTTCTTCCAAATCTGGGTTAAGCGTCTCAGAGGACTCTGCTGGGGCTGGCGCAATTTCATCTGCGACATTCACCTCTGCACCTTCGCGTAATTCGGTCAGTAAATCCTGTATCGCATCAAATGTCATGAAATTCGCGATCTTGGGCTGTAATGTTTCAAAACTGGGTTGCATCGCGGGGCGGCGGTCCAACACCTCAGCAATATGCCAGCCAAATTCCGATTTGACAGGCCCAATAAATTCACCCTTTTCAGAGGCAAAAATAGGCCGTGTGAAACGGCCATTCAGCATGTCCTGCGTGAAATAGCCAAGGTCCCCACCGCGTTCTGCGCTGCCTTCATCTATTGAATGCTCTGTCGCCAAGTCGGCGAAGTCAGCCCCCTCCTTGATTTGTTTTAGTAAAGCCTCGGCATCTGCTTTTTCTTCAACTAGAATATGCCGCGCGCGCACTTCGTCCCCGCGCGCAACGAGCTTGGATTGCTCCTCATACATACGGCGGATTGAGGCTTCATTTACAACATCCCTCAAGTGACGCTCCACCCGCATATTGCCCAAAATACGTTCTCGGGCTGCGGCCAAGCGAATTTTGGCTTCGCGGTCCGCATTCAAACCTTTGGCTTCAGCATCCAGCGCCAAGAGACGTTGATCAATCAGCTCGTCCAAAACAGCTCGATATTTTTCATCCGTTTTGAGGAGGCTGATACCTTCATCGACCAAGCCTTGTTCTTGCGCCGCGAGATCAACATCAGAGGCAAAAATATCTGTCCCGTCCACACGCGCCACAACATCATCCCCGCCCGCACGAGCCACGCTTTCCAATGCAGGGCGCGTCTCAGCTGCGCGCGGGGCGCATGACGCGAGTAGTAGGGCCGTAAAAATCAAGAGAATTAAGGGTTTCATGGTCTTATTTTGTCCTTAGGCCCCCATCGCCCATCATGATGGATTAAGACGCGAAACAGCGTCTGTGCGTTGACTTAGCGTGGTGCCATACCTAAGTCGACTGAAACAATAGTGGGCCCTGCACAAGACGGTCCGCAATCGCCTTATCAGGACGTCCAATGCTCGGTATCGCCAAGAAGATTTTCGGCACGGAAAATGATCGAAAGTTAAAAAAACTTCGCCCTCTGGTCGATAAGATCAACGGCCTAGAGCCTAAATTTGAGGCTATGACCGATGACGCCTTGCGCGGACAGACGGCTATCTATCGTGATCGACTGAAAAATGGCGAAACATTGGATGACCTTCTTCCCGAAGCCTTTGCTACTGTACGCGAAGCCGCAAAACGGACCTTGGGTCAACGTCATTATGATGTGCAGTTGATCGGCGGCATCACGCTGCATCGTGGTGAGATCGCAGAAATGCGGACAGGTGAAGGCAAAACACTTGTCTCGACGCTTGCGGCTTACCTAAACGCTCTCGGCGGCGAAGGCGTGCATCTGGTTACAGTCAATGACTATTTGGCAACGCGCGATAGCGAATGGATGGGACAGGTCTATACTTTCCTCGGCATGACGGTTGGCTGTATCAATAACCACGACGCCTATGGTCCAGCGCGCAAGGCCGCCTATGATTGCGACATCACCTACGGCACGAATAACGAATATGGCTTTGATTATCTGCGCGATAATATGAAATATTCGGTCGAGGAAATGTCCCAACGCGGACACGCATATGCGATCATCGATGAAATTGACTCTATCCTAATTGACGAAGCGCGAACGCCGCTCGTGATCTCTGGCCCAACAGATGACAAATCTGACCTATACCGCACCGTCGATCTTCTGATCCCAGACATTGATGCCGAAGGCTATGAAGTTGACGAAAAAGCCCGCACGGCGACCTTCAATGAAAGTGGTAACGAGCAGATTGAAAACATCTTGCGTGAAAAAGGGTTGCTCGAAGGTGAAGGTCTATATGATGTCGAAAACATCACAGTTGTTCATCACATCAACCAAGCCCTAAAAGCCCATAAGCTCTACACGGCAGACAAAGATTACATCGTCAAAGGCGGCGAAGTTGTGCTGATTGACGAATTCACAGGCCGCATGATGGACGGTCGGCGTTTATCCGAAGGCTTGCATCAGGCGATTGAAGCCAAAGAAGGCCTCGACATTAAACCTGAGAACCAAACGATGGCCTCGGTCACGCTACAAAACTATTTCCGCCTCTACGGCAAATTATCAGGCATGACGGGTACAGCAGAAACAGAAGCCTCTGAATTTGGTGATACTTACGGTTTAGACGTGCTTATCATTCCGACCAATCGTCCAATCCAGCGGATTGACGACCAAGATGTTCTCTACCGGACAGAACGCGAGAAATTCCAAGCCATTGTCGATGACATCGAAGTCGCCGCGAAAAAAGGCCAACCCATGTTGGTTGGTACGGTTTCAATCGAGAAATCCGAAGCTCTCTCCGTTTATCTGACAGAACGCAATATTGAGCATCGCGTTCTCAACGCGCGCTATCATGAAGAAGAAGCCTCTATCGTCGCGCAAGCTGGCGTTCCTGGCGCCGTGACCATCGCGACCAATATGGCGGGCCGCGGTACAGACATTCAATTGGGCGGTAATTTGGACATGCGCCTAGAGCAGGAACTGTCACCAGATTTATCCGACTTTGAACGTGAGCAAAAAACTGAAACGATCAAAGCAGAGATCGCAGCGTATAAAGAAAAATCACTCGCAGCGGGTGGTCTTTATGTGCTGGGTACGGAGCGCCATGAATCGCGGCGTATTGATAATCAACTCCGTGGCCGAACAGGTCGTCAAGGTGATCCAGGGCGTTCGAAATTCTACTTGTCTATGGAAGACGACTTGCTGCGTATTTTCGGCGGTGAAAAACTAAAATCTATGATGACGAAGTTCGGTTGGGAAGAGGGCGAACAAATCGAAAACCGTTTCATGACGAAGTCCATTGAAACCTCACAGAAACGGGTTGAGACGCGCAACTTCGATATCCGTAAAAACCTGCTGAAATATGACGATGTCATGAATGATCAGCGCAAAACAATCTTTGAGCAGCGCATGGAATTCATGACGGATGAAGACGTCTCTGACGTCATCGAAGATTTCCGTCATCAACTCGTTGAAGACCTCGTTGAGAAACATGTTCCAAAACGTGCTTATGCCGAACAGTGGGACATTGAGGGTCTGGATAAGGCCGTCAAAGAGTCAATCTTGATGGAACTTCCCCTTAAAGACTGGGCGGCCGAAGAAGGCATTGCCGATGAAGAGCTAGAAAAGCGTATTCGCGAAGCCACGGACCAAGCGCAAGAACAGCTGTCGAAAGACTTGGATCCAGAATCATTTGCTCAAGTTGAAAAACAAATTTTGTTGAAGGTCATTGACCAAAATTGGCAGCAGCATTTGCAGCAATTGGATGCCTTGAAATCTGTGATCGGCATGCGGGCCTATGGTCAACGTGATCCATTGAATGAATATAAGTCTGAGGCTTTCACCTTGTTCAGTAACCTACTGACATCTTTGCGTGAAGACGTAACGAAAGCCATGATGCGCGCTTTGCTGAATGTGCAAATCCGCAGACAGCAACAAGAGCAAGGTACAAGCCAAAATCCAAATCAATCCCAACTCGACCAAGCTCGCGCGGGATTAGCCAACATGCAGGCACAAGCTGCCTCTCCACGGTCTCCCATGGAAATGGTCACGCAAGGCCAAGGCGGTGGCGAAACGTCTGAGTTACCAGATGGTGCGTTAGACGGCATTTCCCGCAATAGTGCTTGCCCTTGCGGCTCTGGCCTAAAAGTCAAACAGTGCCACGGGAAAATCGCCTAACGCCTTGATCGGTGTGGCATAGATGTCACGCCGACCAAAAAATCTCAAACATAGCGTAATTTTTGTAATGCGCCCCAAGGCGCATCATTTTTAGGCATGCGGCGCACCAATATGCGTCACCCTCACCCAAACGATTGGATACAGGCAGCTGAGTTTTGCAATCACCCTTCGATTTATCGCAAGCAGCATTATCAAATTCTAAAGTGCTCGTCGAGTAAAGGCGCGCCTTATTCAAAGGGAACTAACCATGAAACATTTTACATTTGCCGCAGCCTTACTTTGCGCCACAGCAATTGCGCCAACCGCATTTGCTCAAGACGACAATATTTCTATCACAACAGGCATCGACTCTGTGTCTGAATATGTTTTCCGCGGTGTCAGTCTCGGCGGAAGCTCCATTCAACCTTACACAGAAGTCAGCATCGGAAACTTCACAGCTGGCGCGTGGTACTCAGCAGGATTCGGCGCAGAATCCGATGTGCAAGCAGATGAAGTTGATTTCTACGCAGGCTATTCGGTTCCATTGGACGGCGCGATCTCACTAGACCTCGGCGCAACCTATTACCACTATCCGCAATCAGGCGCTCTTTTGGAAACAGAAGGCGGAAGCGCAGGATCATATGAGTTTTCAGCCGCTGTTGGGTTTAAAGATGTGGCGCTTTCTCCAGCGGTCGCAGCCTATTACGACGTAACTTTAGAATCCCTTACTATCGAAGGTAGCGTTGGTCATTCAATTGCATTGAGCAAACCCGGCTGGTCCGCTGATCTGGGCGGAACTGTCGGTCATGTTGAAGCCGATGGCGGCGGCGATTATCAGTGGGGCACTGCCAGTGTCGCATTCACCAAAGCCGTCACAGAAGATATCGGGTTTTATCTCAGCGGGAACTTCACCGTAAACTCTGAAGATGACACGCTTGGCTTTGACCGCAACGTCGTACCCGAAACAAGCACGCCATTTGCCACAGCAGACAGCAGCACATTGTTCTGGTTCGGTACAGGCATCTCCGTCGGCTTCTAAAGCTGGGAAATATTCGTCTGAAAATAATTCACCCGGCTGCTTTATGCAGTCGGGTTTTTTCATGCCATAAATTGCGGTATAGCGGTTTTACTTGCTCAACAGAGATCTGCCGATCAGCAAAAACTTCTCTCGGCGGGCTTTGATCAACGCTTCGGGGCTGACCCCGTCCAAGGCTTCGAGATTTTCAACAATCGCTGCACCGACGGCCTTCATGGCCGTATCAGGCGTGCGGTGCGCGCCGCCGACAGGTTCTTTGACAATTTGGTCAATCACACCGAGGCCCTTTAAATCTTGCGCGGTTATTTTCATGGCCTTCGCCGCGTCCTTGGCTCGATCTCGTGTACGCCACAAAATAGAGGCGCAACCCTCAGGGGAAATCACCGAATAAATCGAATGCTCCAGCATCATGACTTTATCAGCGGTTGCGATCGCTACCGCGCCGCCAGACCCACCTTCGCCAGTGATGACCGAAATAAATGGAACCCTGAGCGATAGACCGCGATCAATAGAGCGTGCAATAGCTTCAGCTTGGCCGCGTTCCTCTGCGCCGCGTCCCGGAAAGGCACCTGCTGTGTCAACAAAACTGACAACAGGCAGATTAAACCGTTCCGCGAGGTCCATCAGACGGACAGCTTTGCGATAGCCCTCTGGGTTCGCCATGCCAAAATTATGTTTGAGCCGTGTTTCTGTATCTGTGCCTTTTTCGTGTCCCATGACAACAACGGACCTGCCGCGTATTTTAGCCAAGCCGCCCAAAAGCGCATGATCATCGCCAAATTTACGGTCTCCTGCCAGAGGGGTATAATCAGACACGAGGGCTTTGATATAACATGAATAATGTGGACGTGCAGGATGCCGCGCTACATGCGTCTTTTCCCACGGGCCAATTTTCGCATAAAGCGATTTCAGCTCCATCGCAGCTTTGGCTTCTAGGTCGACAACATCTCGGCCTTCGGCCAATGCGTCTTCAATCTGGCTGTCCAATTCCGCAATTGGGCGTTCGAAATCAAGATAAGTGCGGGCCATAAATATGCCTGTAACGGTCCGTGAATAAGAGGTCGCACCATAGCGATGCGCGGGCGCGGGTAAAGAGACGTGTTTTAGATCGAGTAGCTCTTTGTACTGACTTCATGGCCATAACGTTGGACGAATTTGCGTTTGATGCGGCGTTCCCAACTTGCGCGCGGTCCAGGCAACTCAGCTTCGGCATCGAGGACTGCATCTGTAAATTTTTTCGATGTGAGCGGCGCCGCGCCAACAAGTAAGTCAGACGCGCGTACACCTGCGCAAAAATCCCATTCGCGACACAGACCATCCAGTAAGATATTCAAATCATCTGCTAAAACAGGGTGAAAACGGCGTTCAAAAGCCATGTCGTAAATTCCTATGCAATCTTTTTGTCGTCAATTTTATTCAGAGCAGACAGCGGATGGTGATTTTCAACCAAACTCTGCATTTGCGCATCCAGCACATGGGTGTAAATCTGCGTCGTTGCAATATCTGCATGTCCCAAAAGCGTCTGCACAGCCCGTAAATCTGCGCCGCGTTCCAGAAGATGCGTCGCAAAAGCATGCCGCAGCGCATGCGGCGAAATGCGTGTTGGGTCGAGTTCAGCATCCCGTGCGAGCGCCTTAAGGAGCTGCGCGAAACGTTCGCGCGTCATATGACCTGACTTTCCCGAACTTGGAAAAAGGAAGCCATCGGCTCTATCTTTCGCTTGAAGACTAGCGGGAAGTGTTTTTGCCCGCACAGCCAACCAATCCCGAATGGCCCGCACAGCCGCTCCGGTCAGCGGCACAAGGCGTTCGCGATCACCTTTCCCGCGTATGATCAAGTGAGGTGATGCATCAGGATGGATCACACGAGACGCCGCAATAAGCTTCAGAGAGACAAGCTCGCTGACCCGCAAACCGCCCGCATAGAGAATTTCCAGTTGGGTCCGCAGACGAATGCCTTTGACTGATGTATTGGCTTCGACTGCAGCGAATAAGGCATCAATATCATCATGAGATAAGACTTTCGGCAAGCCGCGTCCCTGTTTCGGGCCGCGCAGACTATGTGCTGGGTTATCTTTACGAAGGCCGTCCATTTGTAAAAATAGGCAAAATTGTTTGAGTGCCGACAGTTTTCGCGCGGCCGTTGATGGCGCAAGTCCATCTTTGGCCCAACGCGCCAATATACCTTCTAACGCCCCCGTTCCGCACGTTAGGATGGATTTTCCAGATTTCGATAAACTCTCTGCCCAACCTTCCAAATCACGACCATAGGCCGATAGGGTGTTTTCAGACGCGCCGCGTTCAGCCGCCATCATTTCCAGAAATGCATCGATGTGTCGGGCTGTCTTCACGGCGTTGTTGTCAAACCTTCGAAAAAGACGTCTGCGGCGATCTGCCCGCCAAATTGCGGCAGCCCCGCTTGAGTCAGTGCAGACACAATGCGTGCCTTATCCGTTGTGTTGAGGTTTGGTCGCGCCAATAAGGTCGCCGTTAACAGGCTGGTTTCCGCACGAGAATTTGCTCGAACAGCCGCATCCAAAAGCAGGAGCTGGTTTTGCGGCAGCGTCAACGCAGGCAGCGGTGCCGTAGACAAAACTTCTGCTGCAGGATCGGACAATGTCGCCCCAAGCGCGAGCGCCATTTGAGCATCTGTAACCGCTTGCGCGCGTAATAATGGAACGGCCAAACGGCCTTCAATGTCGCGCCCTAACGCCTGCCCTGAAAATCCGCCGCCCATCGCGTCAGCGATCAAAGCGATCCGCGCCTGCAATGGACCTTCCGGCAAAGCAGAATACAGCTGTTGCAGACTGCCAATATCGCGCGAGAGCACAGCAGCCCGCGTATAACGCGTGAGGTTTGTATTTACGCGTCCTACCGCGGGTAACGCTTGGATAATCGGAGACAGTGTATTCAACGCTGCGTCTTCGTCTACGCCTGCACGAATTGCGCGCGTGAGAAACGCATCTAAAGCCGCCGCATCGCCGCTGCGCCCCAAGACGAAAAGTCTTGCCGTCGCGCGTGCGCCAGGATCAGATAAAGCGGTTTCCAAATCTAAATCGGGCAAAACCGTATCAAAACTGAGATTACCTAACGCAGATTCTAGCGCCGCTAAGTCTGCATCCGCAAAAGATTTAAAGACGGCCGCCAAATCAGCATCACGACCGGCAACGGGACCCTTATCATCATTTTCGGCAACTTGCTTTTGCCCGCGCGTCGCAAGGAACGTCACAAGCGCATCGGCTTGATCTTGCTGCGGCGCAGGGCCGCGTCCCGCGAGTAATGCATCCATTTGCGCATGATAGGCAGGATTATCATACCCTGAAGACCGCAGTAGATCACGCGTTACATCTGCGGCGCTCATTTCTCCACGCAGCGCATGGCATGTCGACCGCAATCGTGCCCATTGCGGATTCGCACGGTCCGTTGTTCCCGTATCTGAAATTTCACACGCCCGTCGCCAATCTCTTTTTGACAGAGCCAAATCAACTTGGGCCAAAGGAGCCCGCGCAAGATCAGGATTTCGCGCAAGGAAGCCATCCAATGTCGCTGTGTCACCAGAGCGTCCAGATTCTATCGCCAGCACAGCTTGCAACCGCGCGGCTTCATAGGCCTGCGCACCCGCCGCATTCTTGGCGTGTGGTGGGACGCCGCCGGACAAGATAACCGTGCGCACAATGTCCCGAATAATCGGATCTGTATTCTTCAGGGGCGCCGCCGATAAAAGCTTCGCCGCACGCGCCGCACTCGTGCCCTGCCAAAGCGCGGTATCTAAAGCGCCGTCTTTGAGAACGCCAGCGTCAAAATCCTGCGCTTCATCCAACGTCTGTGTCTCAATCTGACCAGGGCCAGAGAGACCGTAATCCTGAGCTTGCGCAGCAAATGGCAAACAAAGCATGGTAACTGAAAGTAATGTTTTTTTCAGAGTACTCGATTTAAGAATGACAGGTTTCATAGCTCTGGGCTCACATCGATCACGCGCACATCTGTCGGTGCATTGGAATCAGACGCCCCCGAGAGAGCCCAAATGAAAAGCCCAATGAGGACCATCAAAATCACAGCGCCTATAAATCCGATCTTTTTCATGTCTATTCTCTCTTTGCCTATTTCCCGCTGGCGGTAACGCCGATCCAGAAACTAAGGTGTCCACACCTTATGCAGGGGCGGCATTTACACTCGGTTAACTACGGCGTGCACACCGCACACCTGTTATCGGTTGAGATGTCGGTCGATTGTGACCATATTGCGGTCTAAGATACGCAATCAACAAGCTGAATATCATTACGGTAACTCCATCTCCGTAATGTTGGCTTCAATTTGCACACACAAATATGAAAGCGCGCTCATGCCGCTGCAGATAGAAAAACCCATTGCCCTCGTTGGTCTGATGGGTGTTGGTAAGACAACTGTCGGACGACGGCTGTCCAAACGGTTGGGCCGCGAGTTCGACGATAGTGACGACGCCATCGAGCAAGCCTCGGGGCGCACAGTCGCGGGCTATTTTCGTGATCATGGCGAAGCCGACTTTCGCGACGGCGAATTTCGGGTGATCAAACGGTTGTTGGAGGTTGACCCTCCCTTGATTCTTGCGACGGGTGGCGGGGCATTTATCCACCCCCCTACGCGAGAACTACTGATGAAACACGCCGTTGTCGTCTGGTTGAAAGGCGACCTGGAAACCTTAGTTGAGCGTGTGTCGCGCAATGACAAGCGCCCGCTTTTACGCGGGGTGGATAAGCACGCGAAAATGCGTGAGTTAATGGCAATACGTCACCCCATTTATGCGCAAGCTCATGTGAAAATAAAAATCGCGCGTGGCCCACATCTTCGCACGGTTAATCGGGTTATACGCGCCCTGAAAATACATGATGCAAAATCGTCAGATGTTGAAACATCAGACTCAAAACCAGATGCAGTCGTTTAAAATATGTCAAATACTCTCATAGAAACTTTAACGCTCGACTTGGCTGACCGCAGTTATGACATCGTCATAGGCCCTAATTTGTTAGCCAGCCTCGGCCAGCGCGTGCGAAGCCTATCTCCGACGGCCCGTATTGCCGTCATCACGGACGCGACCGTTCACGCCTTGCACGGTGCGGCTATCGCAAAGGCTCTATCGAACTGCGAGACACATATGATCGTAAGGCCTGCAGGTGAATCTCAGAAATCCATGGCGAATTTGGAAGATATTTTAGACAATTTATTCCGTGCGGGATTTGATCGGTCTGATTTAGTCATCGCCTTTGGCGGCGGCGTGATCGGGGACTTGTCTGGATTTGCGGCCTCAATCTACAAACGCGGCATGTCTTTTATTCAGGTACCTACGACGCTGCTGGCACAAGTGGATAGTTCTGTTGGCGGCAAGACCGCGATCAATACTCAATATGGCAAGAACCTGATCGGGGCTTTTTATCAGCCTAAGCAAGTTATCGCGGATACGACGCTCCTCAAAACGCTACCGCCCCGCGAATTAAAAGCTGGATATGCCGAAATTCTGAAATATGGCCTTTTGGGCGACGCCGCATTTTTTGATCAATTAGAACGCGGATTAGGCGCTGATATTCTAGCCTTAGATGAAGCTGCCCTGACCAAAGCCATCCGCATATCCTGCGAAACAAAAGCCAAAATCGTCGCACAGGATGAGCGCGAAGGCGGCCTGCGCGCATTGCTGAACCTTGGTCATACGTTCGGTCACGCATTGGAATTACAAGCTGGATATGACGGTGACTTACTACACGGCGAAGCCGTGAGCGTCGGCATGGAAATGGCATTTCGCTTTGCCGTCGAACAAGGCCTTTGCCCTTCTGCAGACGCAGACCGCGTGACGGCTCACTTGGCCGCAACCAACATGCCGCGCATTACAGATATGTCTCACCTGCTGACGGACCCTGACGCGCTTATGCGGCACATGGGGCAGGATAAGAAAAATGAGGGCGGTCACCTCACGCTCATTCTACCGCGCCGTATTGGCGAGACATTCATCGAAAAGCGGGCCGACCGTGAGTCTGTTCTTCGCTTTTTAACCCAATTGAGGGATGAAGCCTAATGGGCGCGTTTTTAGAAACCGAAAATTTGATATTCGCAGGCGTAATTTTATTGCTCCTCATATTCTCAGGATTTTTCTCCTCCAGCGAAACAGCCCTAACAGCTGCGTCGCGTGTACGCATGCATGCCGCGGAGAAGGATGGCGACAAGCGCGCCATTATCGTTCAACGCCTCATGAATATGCGCGAACGTCTGCTCGGCGGAATTTTGCTGGGTAATAACCTCGTGAATATTTTGGCGTCCGTTTTGACGACAACGCTGTTCACAAATGTCTTTGGCGCGAGCGCGACGGCTCTCGCGGCTGCGACGGCTGTGATGACGGCTTTGATCCTGATTTTCGCTGAAGTCCTACCTAAGACTTACGCGATTTCACAGCCTGATAAATTGGCCTTGATCGTCGCGCGGCCCGTGAATTTAATCGTAAAACTCCTAAGCCCGATCGTTCTGATTGTTCAACTCATCGTCAATTTTGTCCTCCGAACTTTTGGCGTAGATACGAATGCTAGCGCATGGACAGCAGCGGATGAAATTAAAGGCGCGGTCGATTTGCATCTGCAAGAAGGCGGCGTGGCGAAACGCGCGCGTGATCAAATTTACGGCGTCTTGGAAATCGGCGAATTATCGATTGAGGAAGTCATGACCCATCGCAGGAATATCGCAATGATCGACGCTGATGCGCCGCCAGAGCAAATCCTGAAAGAGGCCATCGCCTGCGGTCATTCCCGCATACCTGTTTATCGTGAGGACAAAGATAATGTGATCGGCGTCTTGCACACGAAAGACCTGCTGAAAGCCGTCACCAAGACGAATGGTTCGGTTGAAACATTGGACATCAAAAAGGTCGCCCGCGCGCCTTGGTTCGTCCCAGAGACAACAAGCGCGGTGAAGCAGCTGCGTGCCTTCCAACAGAAGCGCGAGCATTTTGCCTTGGTGGTCGATGAGTATGGGTCCCTCATGGGCGTGATTTCATTGGAAGACATTCTGGAAGAAATCGTCGGTGATATTCAAGATGAATATGACGAAGAGTTAGCCGGCGTAACGCGTCTCAAAGAAGGCGGCGCCGTCGTGCGCGGTGATGTTGCCATTCGCGATCTGAATCGTGCGATGGATTGGAAATTACCTGATGACGAAGGTCCCGTCACGATTGCAGGTCTTGTGATCCACGAGAGTCAGACGATTCCAAATACAGGGCAAGCCTTTGCCTATCACGGTTATCGCTTTGAAATTTTGTCCAAGCAACGCAACCAAATTAAAAGCCTGCGGGTCGAGAAAACCTTTGAGCCTGATATGCGGAGCGAGCGGGACTAGCCCGCCGCTATAATCGGCCCAAATCCAAAGGGCCGAGTTGCCCACTTCGCGGACGTCCAGAAATCACCCATTGCACAAAATGCTCGCAATTTCGGGTCAAGACGCCGTAACGCTGCCCAATCTTTCCGCGCGCCCGTACGACCAGCTCAGTGCCCGAGAGCGATGAACTATGCGGAATAATGCGAATGGGTTTACCCCGCGCAAATAGCTTTTCAGACGTTTCCAACACTTGCCCATAACGCCGCGATGCGTGAATCACTGTGCCATATCCTGTGGCAAGTCCGACATGCCGAATGACGCCATAAGCATCAGTTTCTAAAATTGTCCCTGCGGCGTGAAGGACTGGAACGCGTTCATAATCATATCGGCTCATAGAGTAGATATAGGGTGTTTCCACGCAAACGCAAAACGGCCCCCGCAAACACCTTGTCGCGGGAGCCGTTCATAGAGATATTAGGCGCGCAATTTAACCTTGCGAGCGCAATTCAAAATTTTCATAAAACGTGCGGGACGTGCCTTTTTCGTAGTAATAATAACGATTGCTTTGATCATCATAATAACGTGTTGATTTGTCCAAGTTTGGACGCTGCAACGTGCCGCCATTGATTTGCTGATCCTTCTTATTTCCGCGCAGCGCGCCGACAATACCGCCAACAACAGCGCCGGCAATTGCGCCCTCGCCTGTTTTGACGTCACCCGAGATCGCGCCGATACCTGCACCCACGGCGGCACCTGCGGCCGCGCCTCCAGCTGCGTTACGTTCAACGTTACCCGTTGTCGTGCAAGCGGCGAAGGCAAGGCTGGCGAGACCCATAGAAGCCAATTTAATAAATTTCGTCATAGCATGTCCTTTCTCGACACGTGAAATTCAGACATCACACAAGCAACATTACCAGAGCCTGTACGAATACTGTAAAACCCCTCAGATTCGGTGAGGCTTGACCGATTCAAGCAACCAAATATGGCGCGAATAAGTTCCCACATGACCAGCAGATTATGTCACTGTAACCTTAAAGCGCCATTTGAAGGACACCCACATCATGAGTATGGAAACCTTATATAGTTTGATCAATTTGAGTGTCCTGCCCGCTTGGGTCTTGCTGATATTCGCGCCGCGATGGTCCGTCACAAAGACGCTCGTCCATTCCATGCTCTATCCGATACTCTTAGGTGTCTTTTACACGACCGGACTTGGTCTCACTGTCTTTGGCGGTATGGGCGCGGAAGGCGGCGGGTTTCGCTCTATTGTTGAAGTCCGTACATTATTCTCCGCTGACATCGGCATCCTCGTCGGCTGGGCGCATTACCTGATCTTCGATTTGTTTATCGGCGCATGGGAAGCACGCGATGGACAAAAACGCGGCATCAATCATCTCCTGCTGATCCCTTGCATAGTTTTGACATTCATGGCTGGGCCCTTTGGTTTATTGTTATATTTGTGTCTGCGCGCCGCCACAAAAAAGGGCGGTTGGAGCCTAGAAGAACGCGACGCATAGGAACGCTGCAACCGCCCATCTTGGGGTCGGCTAAACGTCGGAGCCTTTAAATAGGACTGTCCGCGTGATCGATATCCACGACGGATACCGAAATAGAAAGTTTGTTTTTCGCGAATATCAATCACGCGGCGATGGTTGTTGATGTCGTAGCGTTAGTTATGTGTCTGGGGGACACATAACAGCGAAGGGGTTGGGGGTCCTGCAGTTGGGCGTACCGGTCAGACACTCAGGGTGTAAATCCCAAGGCCCCGGTTGACGCCCAGCGGTCAACTCTCATCGCAAAAGGTCCGGCACAGTTCTCGGTCTCACCCGAAAATGCTCAACCCCACCGTCTTCCGGCACCAGCAGATGAGCTCTACCTGTCCCGTGTCCGAAAGAACCTGTATATCATGACATAGGTTTCGGCACCGAGGATCATTCTCTTGAGTTTTATAGTAAAGGCTTGAAGTGAAATGATTATAATTTCGGCAAAACAAGGATTAAGTTTAAACTTACTCTGCCATATTCGTGACCCTCAGCTTTATCCCGAGGGCCTTTAGTCCATGTCTTTAAGAGTGTAGCAAATATCCTAAGTATATGAGCCGAAGGGCAGTGAAACTATTCGGCGCAATTGGCCTAGAGTAACAAATTAGACGACCTAACTTATACTTATTTGATGATTCATTTACGTTTCACTTAGTGCGAGGTGAGAAGGAAAGTTTGAGCTTGAACCCCCTCACTACAAATCTACATTAATGCCTGAAATGACGCATTCCCGTAAATACCATCGCAATCCCAGCTTCATCCGCTGCGGCAATCACTTCGTCGTCGCGGATTGATCCGCCTGGTTGGATGATGGCCGTTGCGCCAGCAGCAGCAGCGGCGAGCATGCCGTCTGCGAAGGGGAAGAACGCGTCTGAGGCACAGGCGCAGCCTTTTGTCTTTGGCGTGTCCCATCCCGCAGCAGCTTGCGCATCTTCGGCTTTGCGCGCCGCGATACGTGCGGAGTCAATCCGGCTCATTTGGCCAGCGCCAATGCCTGCGGTTGCGCCGTCTTTAACATAGATGATCGCATTAGATTTGACGTGTTTGGCGACTTTCCACGCCATGCGGAGGTCCGCCATTTCAGCGTCTGTTGGTGCGCGTTTCGTAACGACTTTCAGATCGGCATCCGCGACATATCCATTATCGCGGTCTTGGACCAAAATCCCGCCTGCGACATTGCGCTGCGTGAGAGACGGCGATGTGACATCCGGCAAGCCGCCCGCAACGAGGAGGCGTAAGTTTTTCTTTTTACGGAAGACTTCAATCGCGTCGTCATCTGCACTTGGCGCGATGACAACTTCGGTAAAGACTTTGACGATCTCTTTTGCGGTTGCCGCATCCAGATTACCGTTCAACGCGACAATGCCGCCAAAGGCCGAAACAGGATCACATGCCAAGGCATTTTTATAAGCCGTGATAAAATCATCCGCGACCGCCAAGCCGCATGGGTTGGCATGTTTGATAATCGCGACGGCAGGCTTGGCGCCTGCTGCGGTTGATCCAAATTCTGCGACAAGTTCATAGGCCGCATCCGTATCGTTGATATTATTATAGGATAGGGCTTTGCCTTGGAGCTGTTCTGCCGTGGCGACACCTGCGCGGTTTGATCCGTCAGTATAAAACGCCGCTGTCTGATGCGGGTTTTCGCCATAACGAAGCTCTTGCTTCAGAGACCCGCCTTGCGCGCGATATGCGGGCGTGCCGCTAATCTGGCTGGCGAACCAATTGGAGATCGCTGCATCATATGCAGCAGAGCGTGCATAGGTTTTTGCGGCGAGGGTTTGACGGAGTGTGCCTGTCGTTTGGCCGCCATTTTCATCCATATCAGCCAAGACAGCATCGACATCATCGGCGTCCGTGCAAACGGCAACATGGGCGTGGTTCTTGGCGGCGGCACGGATCATCGCAGGTCCGCCGATGTCTATATTTTCGACGCACATTTCGTAACTTCCGCCGCCTGCAACCGCTTGCTCAAAAGGGTAGAGATTGACGATCAGCAGATCGATAGAGAGAATACCATGTTCATGCATCGCCTCTTTATGCGATACGAGATCACGATCACCGAGCAAACCGCCATGCACCATCGGGTGAAGCGTCTTGACGCGGCCATCCATCATTTCAGGAAAATTCGTCAGTTCTGCGACATCTTTGACTGGAATACCTGCCGCAGCGATGGCGCGATGCGTGCCGCCCGTCGAGACAAGTTTCACGCCGCGCGCATGGAGAGCTTGAGCCTGACGGATCAGCGCAGATTTATCAGAAACGGAAATTAGAGCCCGTTTTACGGGCGCGAGGCGCGCAGGATCAAAAGCCGGAAGATCAGGGTTTGGTGCAGGCATGGGAGGATTCCATTTATGGCGTGTGTTGAACTATGCGCCGCCTATCACGATCAAAGCCCCGTTTCTATGGCATGCCGTCCGTCCCTGTGCTGTCATCCACATCATTGGCCACCATTTCGGGGTCAGCAACATTCGGAAGGATAGCCAGTTCAGGTTCATCCAATACATGTGCAGGGTCATAGCCCGGCACGAGCTGCGCAATAACTTTGCGAAGGGCCTCTCGGTCGCGGGAGTTTAGCGCACGAATAAGACTACGCACACGGCGCAGAACAGAGGCAGGGTCAAGCACCGCACCATTGTAAAGCTGGATGCCCTCAATTTCTGTCGGGGCCAAATCCTCATCATCATAGGACAAGACTTCGGTCAGTTTTTCGCCGGGGCGCAAACCCGTGTAACGGACCTCAACATCTACATCGGGCACCTTACCGCGCAGACGAATAAGTTGCCGCGCCAAGCGGCCAATATTGACAGGTTCGCCCATTTCCAGAACATAAATACAGCCCGAAGAGTCATGTCCCTTATCCGCAGCCGCACGTCGTTTCGATCCAAGAGCCGCAGATTGCAGGACGAGAGCTGCCGCTTCCTCGACCATCATGAAAAATCGGTCGACCTCGCGGTGAGTCACCGTCACAGGACCGCCCATCGCAATCTGTTCTTCAAACAAGTTCACAACCGATCCATTAGACGCCAGCACATTACCAAAACGGACACATGACGCTTGCAGCGTTGGCGTTACGGCTTGGCGCGCAAGCGTCAGCATTTCCACAATTCGCTTTGACGCGCCCATCATATTGACGGGGCCAACGGCTTTATCGGTTGAGATCAGGATGAAATGCGCCACGCCGCTGGTTTCGCACATGTCTAGAATATTAGACGTGCCCATAACATTTGTACGCAGAACTTCGAGCGGGTTTTTTTGGCCGAGTGGAACATGTTTCAACGCCGCCGCATGGAGGACGATTTCGGGTTTCTCAACCGAGAAGATTTCGCGCATCCGCGGCGCATTACGGACGTCACCAATAAAGGTTTTCCACGACGGGGTGCGGCTGTCTGCATCTGCGTCTTCATCCGCGCCAATGGCGTTGAGCTTTTTTTCCAGATTATAAAGATGAAATTCTGAATTATCGACAAGGATCAGCGAAGCTGGATTCAGTTGCGCGATTTGTTTGGACAGTTCCGAACCAATAGATCCACCTGCACCTGTCACTAAAACACGGCGACCCGCAAACATATTCCGGACAGGTTCAAGATCGAGAATTCGTATATCTCGGCCGATGAGGTCCGACGCTTCAAATGCAGAGAGGCCTTGGCTAGGGTCGGTGGACTGACGAGACAAAGGCGCGCCCAGCTCTGCGGCTGTCTTCACCAATTGCGCCGTCACGCGCCGGTCGGGGCTGGGGTCAACGGCAATAATCTGTAGCGGCTTATCCTGCCGACCCGTGGTTTTAATATAAATATCGCGTAAATTATCCGGCCCGCCCAAAACAGGCACAGAGCGAATAGTGCGTCCTTCATATAGGCCAGAAGTTTCAATTAAGCCGACGGGGTTAAATCCCATATGTTGATTTTTCCCTGTGCTGCCTTTTCGTGCACGGTCCATGAGATAATTATAAAGATGCGGTGCAGGTCCGACGAGCAAGGCATCCTGCCCATATGTGGAGCGCGCCCGAAACAATGCGCGGAAGTCACCATTTTGAATCAACATCGCAATCAACCGCGAGACGATAATCATGCCAAAGAAAAGGGCTGCAAACAAAAGCGGCGCAGAGCGCGGAAAATGCGCGCCGCGATCAAAAAAGAAATACAGAACCAACGGCACAATGAGTGCGACGCCAGTAATACCGAAACTAATACGCTTAAAATCATGCAGGGTTGTGAACCGCCAAATCGACCGATCTTGTCGTAATAAGACCCAAATAATGAGAGTCGCTGCCGCCGCAATATAAGCGGCTTTATGGTCTATATTTCCGCGAATAGTCTCGTTGAGGAAATCATAACGCCAGCGAATGACCATCATCATGGAGGCCAATGCAAAAACAACATCTGTTCCGATCAAGCCGAAACTGCGTCGCATTTTAAACCCCGTTGGGTCAGACGGCTTCATGGCGCCGCCTCTTTATCCGCCATCGTCGACGACTTGCGCCCACCTTTATCGGCAGATTTGAGTTTACGGAATGACCAGCGCACGCGGTTTGATCGGCTCTCGCCGTCCCCATCGCAAAAGGCTTGACCGTAAATAACGAGTTGTTGCGTTTTAATTGGCGCGGCCCCTGTGGCCAAGTAAACGGAATCTTCCAGCGAGACTTGCCCGCCATCTGTACGGAACCGCCATCCAGCCTTACCATCGACAACGAGAAGCGCAGACGATTGATCTTGTGACAGGCTGACCCGCACTTTCGGGTGCATATGAAATCTGATAGCAAAAGGCACTTGATCTCGGCGTACAGGCACAGAGCCCATCGGCGCAAAGAGGCTGTCTTCACCGCGCACATCATGACCATCACGCGGCATAAATAATCTACGACGATGCGACAGGCCATAATCACCCAAATAACCTTCATGATGGCTTTCAAGCCAAATCCCGCTTTCTTGTTCTTTGCGGGTTGCTTTGACGGGGCCAGCGATGCGTTCAACAGCGTCGCCTACGGCGCGTCGTTTCCACTCACGCGTCAACAAGCGGCCCGGCGAGCGATTATCTAAAATGAGCGTAGAATGCGCAGCCGCCGCACGAATAGGCCGCGCCCAACTCGGGGGCTGCTCATCATTAAATCCGCAGGCTGTAATCATTGGCCCTTCTGCTGTCGAGAGATCCAGCGCCAGAGGAGCCAAATGTGCCGCCGTATCAAATGGACGCGGCGGGGCGATGCCCGTATCCAGCAATGCAACCGTGCCATTGGCGTCTAAACGCTGATACCCAGAATGTGGACCATATCCAAAGGGCTTAGGCTCACCCGGTGCCGCGCGCAGCAGTTCTGCGATATCCGCACTCTCGATCTCGTTCCCGCCATTAAACGGGGCCAGCTCTCCGCCTGATCGCCTGAAAAACGCCACCATAGGCGCAAGACGATCTATCGCCCGTGATAGCTCTCGAGACCCTTCAAGACCTCGGTCGGCCAAAAGCGTATCCAACGTCAGAAGCTGGCGTAATGTCATTGCCGCAATTGCAGGTGAGCGGCTGATATGTCCGCCATCTGGTAAAATCTGTAGCGGTAATTCTTCGTCCAATAGGTCTAAACCACGCTCTAAAAACTGGTTCTTCCCATCTGTCATCCGCGCGCCGCCCATCGCCAAGGCACACCCCGCCGTCAAACGCGGCAGCCCAGGCGGCAGAGATTTAATTGACCCGCGCAACGCCGTTAACTGACGCAAGACGCTTGTACGGCGGCGGTCTAAAACAGGGCCACTACCGCCGAGATCCATATCGGAATCTTCTAAACCCGACGCAGAAAGCGCAGGCGACCACAGTGCCAGCCAGTTAAATAAACGCCGCGCGAGGCGTTCAGGCTCGAAGACAAAGTCATTCCCGCGGCCATAGGTTTCAATCCAGCCATCCACATAATTACGTGCTTTGGCGTGATGCGCCTCACTATCGACTGCCAGCAAGTCATGCAGCCAATCAAAGCGATGCAACCAATTTGCGAAACGGCGCGACGGCGCAGGCGTTGTCCACGGCCCCACGTCCAGAAGCTGCCCGCCAAAATGAAACTGCCCTGCTAATAAAGCCGCAGATTTTTCGGCATCGCCCAGTGTTAAACCGGGCTTCGCAGGATGAAACGGGCCGGGCGTGCGCGTTGGCAAAGCCGTTGAAGGCTTTGCAGGTAAAAGTTCCCGCAGGCGCTGACCCGCAAGGTCCAGCACAGTTCGCGGCGTTGAAATACGCGACCGTTGAGAGGGATGGCTGGTATTCGCCATGTTCTGCGTGGCCTAAGCCGCCTTAACCGCAGCGGCGCTATCGCCTCTGAGGGCGGCAATATTTTCGGCATATGTGCCTGCGCCCTTGAAGACTGCAGACCCTGCGACGAGCGATGTCGCACCCGCAGCAATACAGTCACGCGCGGTGACGGGGTTCACACCACCATCAACTTGCAGCAGAATATCTTGCCCGCCTTTGGCAACATGCGCGTCGATTTTAGCCCGCACAGCCGCAATTTTCTCCAATTGCGACGGAATAAAGGACTGCCCACCATATCCAGGGTTTACGCTCATGATCATGATTTGATCACAGAGGTCGATAACTGGATCGACTTGTTCAACGGGCGCGCCAGGATTCAAAACAATGCCTGCCTTTATACCGGCCGCGCGAATAGATTGCAGCGTGCGGTGTAGATGCGGACCTGCGTCAGGATGCACAGTAATGTAATCTGCGCCCGCCGCAGCAAAAAGCGGGACAAGAAGCTCTGTCGGCGAAATCATCAGATGCACGTCAAACGGTTTGTCTGAATGCGGACGTAACGCTTTGACGACATCGGGGCCAATGGTCAGATTGGGCACATAATGCCCGTCCATGACATCAATATGGATCATATCAGCACCAGCGGCGTCAATGTCGCGCACGGCTTGCCCAAGGGCTGCAAAATCAGCTGATAAAATGGAGGGAGAGATAAGAACTTTATGAGACATGATAACTACTTAGCGAAAGGGTGGCAGACTCGCAAGGCAAGCCCCGCACTCATTATTTGATACATAAACCCTAAGAATAAATTTGGGCATAAAAAAGCCCGCTTCCCGAAGGAAGCAGGCCTATATTCGAGTATATTCCGCGAGACTTACTTGCGAATTGGCAAATAATCTGTGGAACCATAAGATCCGTCGTTGCCATAACCATATGTGGAGCTGGAAGATGTTGATGCATCACCCGTGTAAAGCTCAACAGATGACCCTGTGTATGTTGACGATCCGCCTTGCATACATGTGCCATCAGATTGTGCCGTCGTGCCAGATGGGCAGTTCACAGGTGCTGAAGAGGCATAGCCCGACGTTGTGCTGGAATAATCCGTTGTCGTTCCTGAGGAATATGTTGTGCCAGAAGAATAGCTTGATCCCGTTTGCATACATGTGCCGTCAGATTGTGCTGTTGTGCCGGATGGGCAATTTACAGGCTCCATAGACTGAACAGGTGCGGAGTAGCTCTGCGTGCTGTAAGATGACCCAGAAGAATAGGTCGAACCTTGCATACATGTGCCATCGGATTGTGCCGTTGTGCCTGCTGGGCAATTTACAGGCGCCATTTGAGCCGTTTGCGCATATGTCGGCGCAGGTTGTGTGTAAACAGGTGCAGGATGCGTATAAACAACAGCTGGCTGCGGTGCACATGTGCCAGCTTGGACACAGTCCACATAGACAGGCGCTTGGTTATACGTCGGGGCCGCGACAACAGGCGCGCCGTAACGTGAATTAGAATGCGTAGTGATTGGAGCCGCTTGTGCAGGTACACAGGCTTGGCCACAGTTGCGGCCACTCTCGTAATCATAAACATTGCCATAGCGGCTTTGTGCATTCGCCGTCAGGGTTAAACCTGCGACTCCTACAGTGGCTATAAGTCCAGCCCGGATAAATTTTGTCGTGCTCATTGCGGAGCCTCCCATTTTGAAACATCTGACAGCGGTCTTGCAAAGAGTGGACCACATCTAGGTTAACGGGCGATTACCACGTTAACCATAAGTCTGGTTTCACCCCTCGCGTCGCAACGCCGCTATGAAAAAGCCGTCCAATCCGCCCGATTTGGCGAGGTCGCAAGGCAATGTCCGCACCACACCCCCTTCGAAACGCTCTTGTGGAAGGTCCAGACCTGGCAATGCTGAAAGGGGAATAAGGCGGAAATCAGGCGAAGTTTCCAAAAACTTAACGATACGCGGCATCCCTTCATCCGGTTGCAGCGAACACACGGCATATATTAAGACGCCGCCAGGTGCCGTTAACGCAGCGGCTTTCGGCAGTAATTTGTCCTGTAATCGAACTAAGTCAGCCACGGATTTCGGGTTTCGGTTATGCAGAACATCTGGATGCCGGCGGAATGTCCCCGTCGCAGAACACGGCGCATCCAACAGAACAGCTTGAAACGGCTCAGCGTCAAAATCGAGCGCGTCACTACGCACAATGGTGGCCTTTAGCTTTGTCCGTTCCAGGTTTTCTTCTAGGCGTTTCAAACGTCCTGATGATTTATCAACAGCGGTGACGTCCATGCCTGCGCTCGCGAGCTGCAGCGTCTTCCCGCCCGGCGCCGCACACATATCTAGCACGCGCACATCTTTCACATCTTTAAACTGGCTCATGAGGATTTGCGCAGGTTGCGCTGCGGCTAAATCCTGCGCCCACCAAGAGCCTTCATCAAAACCGGGCAATGCCGTGACATCGCCAATACTACTAAGGCGCAAGGTCTGCTGCCCAATCGGCGTCCCGCCTGTGGCTTCGGCCATGTCTTTGCGCCCCATGCCGGCGTGATCATGTGCCACACTAATATCTAGAACAGGGTCTTTGATAAGTTGCACCGCGATTTTCGTCATTGGGATTTTGCCATAGCTCCGCTCCCACTCGCCGCGAATCCAGCCCGGAATGTTCGCTTTGGGCGGTGTGGCGGCGGCGGTATGGCGGCCTTGCTCTACGACGCGGCGAAGGACGGCATTGGCAAAATTCGCAAAACCCAAAGTCGACTTGCTGGCTTTTAGCACATCAACGGTTTCGCTGACGGCAGCATGCGGCGAGACATCCATAAAGACGATCTGCGCAACTGCGGTTTGCAGTACAGCCTTCACAGGGGCTGTTGGCGGTTTACGCACCAATGGTTTCAACACGGCCTTAATTTGTCCAGAACGTCGAAAGACAGTCGCAGCAATCGCGCGCGCAAAGGCGCGGTCGCGCGCCTCAAGTTTACTGTAATCTTCAGTTTCAGCGAGTGCGAGTTCCAGCGCCCGCCCATTCGCGGTCACATCCATAACGGCCAAAGCCGCACAGCGCCGTGCTTTGACGGAGTCAGAGAGGTTTTTATCAATCACCTGTTGGCGTGTTTGTCGGGAGGGATGTTCAGTATTTGTCATGGACCGCCACTTAGGCGCACCCCGCCAAAGGGTAAAGGGTAAAGGGCCGTCAGCGCATTTTTGGGCTTCGCAGCGCGAGAGCGTTACGCATCATGGTAAATGATCTGCAAACGCGGGATTCACGGAATCTTATCGCTGCTTGTGTATCACACTGGTTCATCGAGCGGCAATTTGCGCGTTTGACGGGATGGGACCAGCAGGAGTAGTCGGGGCGCTATGAGCGATACCGAAAACGAAATTCCTGAAGGCCCAAAGAAGGTTTTGAGCCCCGCGGCAAAGCGGGCTCTAGCTGAGGCGGCAGAGCGGCGCAAATTGCGCGACGCAGCCGATGCCCGTGAACGTGAAAAAGGCGGCCCGAGCGGTGTCGAGCCCACGCGCTATGGCGATTGGGAACGCAAAGGAATTGCCTACGACTTTTAGGTAACCCTTCTTGCTTTGGCACTGGACAAGTATTTTTTGACCGGTGCGGAGCGAAACCTCCCACCAGCAACGTGGGAGTGTCGCAT
>CALKXY010000042.1 GCA_938003545.1 uncultured Caulobacterales bacterium | reverse complement strand
GAAGAGTGAAACTCGATAGAAACATTTCTGTTTTCAAACGGACTTGGCGTGTCGACCAATCCCAAGTTTCATTTCCGTCGTCATCACTCATAACTAAAGCGGCAAGTTCCCATGTTTCTTCCACGGGTTTTCTAACTTTTTATCTTTCGCCAGAGCCAGCGCGCGGCAGATGCGTTTTCGGGTTGAGCGGGGTTGGATGACTTCGTCTATGTAACCCCTTTCGGCAGCCCTAAATGGGCTGAGGAATTTCTCTTCATAATCCGCGACATGGGCGGCGGTTTTATCTGCATCGTCCAAATCTTTACGGTGCAGGATTTCCACCGCGCCCTTTGCGCCCATCACGGCGATCTGCGCGGTTGGCCATGCGTAATTCATATCATTGCGCAGATGTTTCGGGGACATCACGCAATAGGCGCCGCCATAAGCTTTGCGGGTAATGACCGTGACTTTCGGGACCGTCGCTTCGCCGTACGCATAGAGCAATTTCGCGCCATGTTTAATCACGCCGCCATATTCCTGATCCGTGCCGGGCAGGAATCCGGGAACATCCACGAGGGATAACACAGGAATTTCGAAACAATCACAAAAGCGAATAAAGCGCGCGGCTTTGCGCGACGCATTACTATCGAGACAGCCCGCGAGGACCATCGGTTGGTTCGCGACAACGCCAACGTTTTGCCCTTCGAGGCGGATGAAGCCGCAAAGTATGTTCTTGGCGAAGTCTTCCTGAATTTCAAAGAAGTCACCCTCATCCGCGATTTTTGTAACCAGTTCCTTCATATCATAAGGCAAGTTCGGATTATCTGGGACGAGTGTATCAAGGCTCTCGTCAATGCGGTCATGCGCGTCATAGAATGGCCGTACGGGCGAGCCGTCACGGTTGTTCAGCGGCAGGAAGTCAAACAGGCGGCGGATTTCCGCGAGCGCCTGCATGTCATTGTCGTATGCGCCGTCCGCCACGGAAGATTTGGACGTATGGGTCTTGGCCCCGCCCAATTCTTCGGCGGTGACGATTTCATTGGTGACCGTCTTGAGGACATCAGGCCCCGTCAGGAACATATAAGAGCTGTCGCGGACCATGAAGATGAAATCGGTGAGGGCTGGCGAATACACCGCCCCGCCCGCAGATGGACCCATGATCACAGAAATCTGTGGGATCACGCCAGAGGCGAGGATATTGTTCTGGAAGACGTCGGTATAACCCGCCAGCGCCGCGACGCCTTCTTGGATGCGCGCGCCGCCCGAATCTTGCAGGCCGATGATGGGCGCGCCGTGGCGCATGGCCATTTCTTGGACTTTGTTGATCTTCTTGGCGTGGGTTTCCGACAGCGATCCGCCGAAAACGGTGAAGTCTTGCGCGAAGACAAAGGTCTTACGGCCATTGATCGTGCCCCAGCCCGTAACGACGCCGTCGCCGCTGAAGTGCTTGTTTTCCATACCAAAATCGGTGGAGCGATGTTTGATGAACATGTCGAATTCTTCGAAACTCCCCGGATCGAGCAGGAGTTCGAGGCGTTCGCGCGCGGTCAGCTTGCCCTTGGCATGCTGCGCATCAATACGGGCTCGGCCTCCGCCTAATCTGGCGTTTTCGCGGCGTGCCTGCAACTGGTTCAGAATATCGCTCAAGGTCAAACCCCCGTTTTTGCTCGATATTTATCACTTTAATTCGATGCGGCACCCTAATGACCGCAAAAGGCATATCAAGCCTGATTCATCGCAATAAACGGACGAATTTTGTTCACTTTTTTTAGAGGTCTTTCTGCCACATACATTCCTGATGGACGGCCTTGCGGCATTGTCAGTTGCCAAACCCCCACATCTGCGCGCATGTGCAGGCACGCAGGGCACAATTCGCTCTGAATTGTGCTAAGGGACTGCGGCACATCCGCAGACCAAGTAGCGCAGGAAAGCCGTAAGAAGATAATGAAGCTCAATACATCTTATATCATCGCTGGATCGCTAGTTCTTTTGGGCGGGCTTTGGTTTATCGTGAATAATATTGGCGAGGATGCCCCCCTCTCCGTCTCGACACCTGCAACAGCCAAAACCGAAGCCCGTAAGGCCCTGCCCACCGTTCAGGTTCGCCGCCTGCGCGCGGTTGAACATCCGAACGTGTTGGAGCTTTACGGGCAAACGCTCGCTAACCGCGAAGTTGCCGTAAAAGCCGAAACATCTGGCCTCGTCGCGCAAGTCATGGTGCGCGAAGGCGCCCGCGTGAAAAAGGGTCAGACGCTTTGCCGCCAAGATCTCAATGCGCGCCGCGCGCAGGTTGATCAGGCGAAAGCCAATCTTCGCATGATTGAAACTGATCTAAATGCGGCCCGCGTTTTGGCTGAAAAAGGCTTTCAGTCCCAAGCCCGCGTTGGCGCGTTTGAAGCGCAGCTAGACGGCGCTCGCGCGACCTTAAAATCGGCTGAAATTGAAGCCGATAATATTAACATTCGCGCGCCCTTCTCTGGCATTTGGGAACGCCAAACCGCGCAAGTCGGCGATTATCTCTCGCCCGGTATGTCGTGTGGCCTCTTGGTTGATCTCTCGCCACTAAAGGTGAATGCACAGCTGACGGAAACGCAAGTCGGACAGATAAAAGACGGTGACACGGCGGCCATTACACTCGCGACGGGCCAAGAGGTCACAGGCACACTCGCCTTTGTCGAGGCCAAAGCCGACCCGACAACACGCACGTTCCGTACGGAGCTCCACGTTCCAAATGAAGATTACACGCTGAAGGCTGGCGTTACCGCAACGGTCCGTATTCGATCAGGCATGACATCCGCGCAGCAAGTGCCCGGAAATATCCTTACCCTCGCGGATGCGGGTGATGTTGGCATACGTTACGTTGATTCAGGCAATATCGTGCGCTTCGCGGCCATCACAACCATTGACGAAGACGAAAATGGATTATGGGTGACGGGCCTGCCTGACGACACACGCGTGATCATCGAAGGTCAGGACTTTGTTGCCGTCGGCATGGAAGTCGCAGTCGAAGAAAATTACAGTTCGCCAAATAAAACTGCGAAACAGGTTTCAGGCGACACCGGCACACCGAAATGACACAGCGAAAAATGTCACCTTCCGCACCGGGCTTGCCTGGGATTATCGGCTTTGCGATTCATAACTGGCGTATGACGCTGGGCATTATGATTTTTGCCGTAATGGGCGGGATCTATGCCATGGGCCAACTGCCTGTGGATGCAGAGCCAGATATTCCGGTTCCCTTCATCAACGTGCGTGTTGTCCTACCTGGGATTTCCCCAGAGGACGGCGAACGGCTGCTCATTCGTCCGCTGGAAACAGAATTAAAAGCCGTGAACGGATTGAAACAACTCGATGGCGTCGCAGCGACCAATGTCGCCTATGTCATCTTGGAATTTGAACCCTCCACCGACCTTGATCTGGCAATGCAAGATGTGCTGGAAAAGGTCGACCGCGCACGCGCAGAATTCCCGCAAGAAGCCCGCGAACCGATTGTCGAAGAAGTCAGCACATCAAAATTACCCATCATCACGGTCAACCTCTGGGGGGACGCACCAGAGCGCGAACTCCAAGCGCAAGCGAAATATCTACAGCGGCGCATAGAAAGCCTACCCTCTGTTTTGGAAGCCAAGATCACAGGCGAACGTACGGATGTTTTAGAAGCCATATTAGACCCCGCACGCCTAGAGAGTCTCGGCATCACCTTTGGCGAAATGCAGCAGGCGATTGCGAATAATAATGCGCTTATTCCAGCGGGGAGCTTGGAAACAAATTCCGGCAAATATAACATCAAACTCCCAGGCTTGATCGAACGGCCAGAGGATATGACTGAGTTAGTTATCCGCCGAAATGATACGGGCGGTATTGTCCGACTTGGTGATATTGCCGAGGTGCGGCGCGGATATAAAGACGTGCAATCCCACGCACGATTTAACGGGCGAAAGTCTGCCTCTTTGGAAATATCTAAACGCCAAGGCGAGAACATCATCGACACGACAGAGCGTGTTCAAAATCTCGTAGATGAGGTGGCGGCAGGCGACGACTGGCCCCGCACAATTAACGTCTCTTACTCTCAATCTCGATCAGACAATATCAATGAAATGGTCAGCGAGCTCTCCGCCTCCATCCTCAACGCCGTCGTTTTGGTCTTTATCGTCTGCATCGCCGCCTTGGGTTGGCGGTCAGCGATTTTTGTGGGTTGGGCGATCCCAGCGTCCTTCCTCATCGCGTTCTTCCTGTTCCTCGTGCAGGGTGAAACGATCAATATGATGATCCTCTTCGGTCTCATTCTATCCGTCGGAGTGTTGGTCGATAGCGCCATTGTCATTGTCGAATATGCCGACAGGAAAATGGAAGAAGGGCTACCACGCCTTGAGGCCTTTAAACTTGCGGGCGAACGTATGTTCTGGCCTGTCATTTCATCAACTGCGACGACATTGGCTGCATTTTTACCCTTGATGTTTTGGGAAACGATTACGGGCAAATTCATGTCCTATTTTCCGCGCACCATGATTTATGTGTTGTCGGCATCGACCCTCATGGCCTTAATTTTCCTTCCGACGCTCGGCGCAAAAATTGGGTTCCGACCTAAGAAAAATTTAAATTCTAATGCCGCCTTACTCGCAGGGGATGGCGACCCGTCGAAAGTGACAGGTTTCACGGGCCTTTATGTTGGCGTGATCAAAGTTCTCGTGCGTTGGCCTTTGCTCGTGCTGACAGCCATGGTGGCAATGGCCGTTGTGATTGTGATGTTCTTTGGCGCGAAAATGTCCGGCCCGCCGCCCAAACCCGTTGAGTTCTTCACACAAACACCAGGCGACCAAGTCTATGTTTTGGCCCGCGCGCGCGGCAATATTACGCCAGATCAAATGCTAACCATTGGCTTGGACATTGAAAACCGCATTCAAAATGTTGAAGGCATTGAATCCGTCTATACAACTGCGGGCAGCGGCGGCAGCGGCGCATCCTTCGATGGACCGGGCAACATTCCCGCAGATACAGTCGTACAAGTCTACACAGAGCTTCAACCTTTTGCCGAACGCCGAGGCGTCTTGGAAATCATCGAGGAACTCGAAGAGGTGACATCCGGCATTCCTGGAATCATCACAGAGATCACCTATTCCAGCCAAGGTCCGCCCATTGATAAAGATATCGAAGTTCAAATTTCGTCAGAAAATAAAGCTGTCCTACGCCGCGTAACGGAACAGGTTCGCGCAAAAATGGCGACCATTGAAGGCCTTATCGACATTGAAGATACACTGCCTCTGCCTGGCGTTGATTTTGAAATCGTCATCGATCGCGCTGAAGCAGGACGTTTAGGTTTGGATGTCGGCCGGATCGGTGCGGCCTTGTCATTTGTCACAGAAGGCACATTGGTCGGTCAATATCGCCCACTGGACGCCGAAGAAGAAGTTGACATTCGTCTGCGTTACCCCGCGGGCGCGCGCGATCTTTCGGAGTTAGATAGCCTACGCATTCAAACGCCGAATGGGGCCTTACCGCTCTCTTCTGTGGTCAAACGCGTCCCCGTTCTGCGGCAGGATAAAATTGAGCGACGCGATTTATCGCCCTTCTTTGTGGTCAAAGGCAATACGGCCAAAGATTTTGCAACGAATATCCAGACTGAAGACCTTCGGGAATGGTTGGATACTGAAGCAGATCTTCCTTCAGGCGTAAAATATAAATTCTTGGGCCAAGCCGAAGAAAATGCAGAAGCTGGGCGCTTTGCACGCGGCGCAGGTTTGGCAATATTATTTATGATGAGCGTCATTCTACTGCTGCAATTCAATAGTTTTTATCACGTCTTCCTGACGCTATTTGCCGTCATATTATCCGTCTTTGGCGTATTGTTGGGACTAGCGTTTTACAGTTATGTTTCGATGATTTTGACTTTGACGGGCATTATCGCTTTGGCAGGGATTGTTGTGAACAATAATATCGTCTTGATCGATACCTATCAGCGGTTAATGCAAAAAGGCTATGGGTCTGTCGACGCGGCAATCCGCACGGCAGCACAGCGTCTTCGTCCCGTATTCCTCACAACACTCACAACCGTTGTGGGCTTGATGCCGCTGATCTTAGGCTGGCAAGCCAATATCTTTACGGGAGAGTTCTCAATGAAGGGCTCCAGCACGTCAGAGATTTGGGCGCCTATATCCTATGTGATCGCATGTGGATTAGGTTTTGCGACAATCCTGACACTGATTTTGACGCCCGTGATGTTGGCGATGCCAACTGTTTTGATGGAACAGATCAAAGCCGTTTATGGTTGGGTGACGAATAAACCCGTCAAACACGTTGATCCCTTGGATGCAGAAGTGGCCGAGTAAACCTTATTCTGCCGCATTAGGTGAAAAGATAACTGTCGATTGACCACCGCCGCCAATTAATGTGCGGCGGACTTGCCATTGCAGTGGCTCGAAATTCACAGAAAGCGCACCGCTGCCATCCGTTTCATCTTCCCGCAGGGGACGTAGGAAATTAAACGGCACAGAAACCGAAATCGCTTCACTTGGCGCGTTTAGAGTCCCTGGCGCAGGGATAAGTTCGGCGCGTATTTCCAACTGCCCGCGCGGCAACATGCGCCCCGCAATATAATTCCAACGCCCTCCGACACCGATACCTGTCTCGCCAATCACGGCATTTTGCGCATAAATCCGAATACGTCCGGGTACGGACGACGTTCCCGTAATGATGACGCCACCCGTGAAATCATAATCAATCACAGACAGGCTCAACGGACCAGATGTTGGCGCGCCGCCAAAGGGAGACTGTATCACGCGCGATGGACTGCCGGGCGCGGTCACCATTATAAGCGCCGTTGTCGTATAATTCGCCGTCGCAATGTCTTCATCTTTAGGGACAGGCAGACGGAACACAGTTTCTTCTGAGCGAATACTAGGGGAGCCTTCGCCCTTATAGAGTTGCGCCTCCAAAACCATTGGTCCGTCTTCGATGTCCAAAGTAACGCCCCATTGGCCCAATTCATTGACGCGTGTTTGCCGCAGCCGTTCCCCGCGATTTGTCAGCACGACTACCGCCCCAGCTTCTGCGTCGCCTGACAACCGAAGACGTTGCGTTTGCCCATCTTTAAACTCACTGATCTGACGAAAACTGGCAGGCTTCACGCCGATCATCGAGCCTGTTGCCGCCTCTGGATCAATAGTCACACGGCTGCCGCCTTCACTCACACGGTCAGAAATTTGAATGACGCCATAAAGGACGACCGCCAAGACGAGTGCCGCGACGACGATCCAGATGAAACGTCGCTGTATTTTTTTTGGTGAAGAGTTTTCAGATGTGGTTCCCAAAACGGATTGCATCTCCTAAGGCGTTGAGCAGATATCACTCTAACCGAAGCTGGTAAAAATGACAGACGACAAATCATTGAATATCTGCGTGTTCTGTGGCTCCTCTCCTGGGGTTGATCCTGCGCATTTAAAACTCGCTACGGCCCTCGGTGAAGACATCGCTGCGCGCGGGTACGGCCTTGTTTATGGCGGCGGTGGATTGGGCTTGATGGGCGCAACGGCGCGCGCGGCGCGCGATGGCGGCACAAAGGTGACGGGTATTATTCCGCATTTCCTCAATGAGATTGAGCGTACCATTCCAGACATCGAGCATGAATTCGTCGACGACATGCACGCTCGTAAAATTCGCATGTTTGATCTAGCGGATGCCTTTATCGTTCTACCCGGCGGCATTGGAACGCTGGAAGAAGTTATCGAAGTCATGAGCTGGCAACGACTAAACTTGCATGACAAGCCGATTGTCTTTCTCTCTACGACAGGGTTCTGGGACAAATTAGTCGATGTACTGGATGATATTATCAAAGCCGGGTTTGCGCCCGAAAGCCTTCATGATGACATCGAATCAGACTCCAGCGTAGAAGAGGCTTTCGAGACCATCGCGCGCCGATTAAGAGAGGGACGAAAGTCCCAACCCCTCGGCGGGAAACTCGATAAAATCAAAGACCTTGTCTAAAGGATGATGTCTTTCAGGATGGCTTCCAATCCCGCCTGATCTTCTGCATCAAAACTAGCGACTTGCGTTGAATCCACATCAAAGACAGCGAAGAGTTGTCCGTTCGGCGCATAAACAGGGACAACAATTTCGCTGCGACTGCGGGCGTCACAAGCAATGTGCCCCGCAAAGGCATGCACATCTTCGACGATTTGCGTCTCTCCCGTACGGGCCGCAGCGCCGCAGACCCCGCGCGTGAAGGGAATACGCAAGCAGCCCAAAGTGCCTTGGTAAGGTCCAACGACAAGTTCTTCCTCTTTCATCGGGTCAACGACATAAAACCCGGTCCAGAAATAACTCTCAAAGGCTTCGGATAAGAGGCAAGACACAGTTGCCATGCGCGCGACATTATTCGTCTCGCCATCTAAAACGGCGGCGATGTCTTTAGCGGTTTGCGTATAGATGTCAGCTTTGGTCATAGATGCGCATATAGGCAGGGCGAGCCATATCGTCCACCCGCTGAGATAGGTTTTCTCGGCATTGTGATGCTTGCCTAAAGAAAGGCTTTTGCGGCTGCCCGTCCAGATAACCACGCGCCCTGAACGCGCCCGCCTAGACACCAATCACCCGCAGCAACGATATTGTCTCCAACCAAACAAGATACATCAGGCGATGTTTTATTCGAGGCATAAAGCCAACGATGCAGCGCAATATGCGGCGCTTGGTCCAATGGCATCTCGATCAGAGCTGAGGCCGTTTGTAACATCACCGTTTGAACCCAATCGCGGTCAGCCTCCGCATGTGCATCCGACCATTCTGGCGCAGAATGCACCACGATCGTGCCAACATCACCGTTTCGTCCAGGTTTTGCATTATTAATAGCGATCCAATCAATCGGTAGCTCTTTTACACGCAATGTGTCCCATCCTGTATCGATAGGCGCAGACAGACCAACCATAAGACAAAAACAGACATGCATCTGCGCAGATTCAACAGACTGTATTTCAGTAAAATCAGCAGGAAGCACCAACTTTGCCTGTGCAGGCGGAATGGTGGAAATGACGGCATCAAAGCCTGCCTCCGACGTACCGTCTTCAAATTCCAACGTCCATGTTTCACCTTTAACGACGCGGTTAATCCTGCGGCCAAGGTGAATATCCAAACCTTCGGCCCAATATTTAGGCAGGCTATTCATGCGCGGCGACCCCACATAACGATCCCGTCCCGTATCTGCGCTCAAACCGCCTGTTTTCAGATATAAAGCTCGCGCATTCCAAGGCGCGACGACCCCTGCCGTAATCGCCATGTCTATCTGGGCTTTGAAGTCATCATCTTGTACGGTAAAAAATTGCGCACCGTGGTCAAATTCCCACTCTCCCGCGTAACGGGTCGACATGCGGCCGCCAACACCTCTGGATTTATCAAAAATTTTGGCAGAAATCCCATTCGCACGCAGTTCACGCGCCGCCGAAAGGCCCGCAATGCCAGCCCCTAAAATAGCAATATTCATGATGATAGCTTATCTTTTACGTCTGTCTCTTGAGGGTCCCTACCATGAACGGCCTGTTCCCGAGAGTGCACCAATGCAGTTTTCTTGGCCTTATTCCAGAAACGGAAAAAACGTCCCGTTTCTGTATCATCAGGGACCTGCGTCAGAGATGGAGCCTCAATGATGACCACATCGTAGCTTTCATTTAAGTCTGACAAAATATCTTTGATATGGGGGTCAGGCGAATTCGCAGCATAAATTGCCCTGCCCTTAGATAAAGCTGTTAGGACCGTATATGGATTATTCGCATAAATCGGAATGTTCAAATCCAGAGCACATTCATAGATAAACATTCGGCGCTTTAGGGAATATCCTAATGTATCATGACGATCTGTATCCCAGATAAAAATAGGCTCGGCGTGCGAGCCTGCAGCGTCCATCACGGGATGGTCCAGCGTGATAGCGTCCTCATGTATCCAGATAAGGCTCATGACCGTGGCTCCAGATTGGGAAACAGACGGGCATAAAGGGCATCATATGTTCCAGCGAGCGGGCCATTTGTTTTCATTCGCGTATCAATCGTCTCTCCTGTGAATTTCTCCACATTTTCAAGATTGAAAAAATAAGGCTTATGCGAAAACGTGCTCGCCACCCATTGCCAAGATAAGTTATTTGACGCCAGATCCCCGTCTAGAAGGTGAGCCAAGAACCAACGCGCACCTGCTTGCCATTTGACGCGCCGCCAGTGACAAACATAGGCCGCGATATAGAGACGAGCATGGTTGTGGATATGTCCCGTTTCCAAAAGCTCCGCAATAAATTGGTCAATACATGCGACACCCGTTTCGCCCATCGCAATATCTTCGGGAAGGTCATCGGCGTAATCGTAAGGTTCGAACCCGGTTTTATACGGTTCTATGTCCTGCCAAATCAGGTCAGGCCATTTACGATAAAACTGTTGCCAATACGCCCGCCAAGCTAACTGCTGAATAAATTTCTCAGCTTGTTTGGGGGTCGACACATCCAATGCGCGATCTCGAACATCAGAACTATTGACTACACCGTGGCGGATAAAGGGCGACAGGCCCGTTACGGCACCGTCTAAATGGTTGCGCGTTGAGCCATATGCCTCTGGCTTGAGAGGCTCTAACCTTGACTGCGCCTCACATTTTCCGCCTCGAACAGGAGAAATTACAGTATCTTGAGTATCCAAACCTGGCGAGAACTGCTTCACTTGCACTAAAATGGCCGTACGATCTCCAAAATCGACGCGATCAACATGACCTAGTGTTGAGATATGATTTGCGTAATTACCTAGTGAATTCGACATGTACTGCATACGCGTAGAAGATATTTAGGTGCAAAAATAGATAGTCTTTTCGTATACGAAGCATTTTCTGAATGTATTGTTCGTTTCCATAACTTTTCACTGGCAAACTAAGCATTACCGCACTATTGCACCTCTGAAATAAGCCTGCCGTCATGAGTGGTCAGTTTACCAACTACGCGTGATTAAAAACTTGAATGATAGGATCCTCAGATATGACCACTCGACTTGCGATTAATGGATTTGGCCGCATTGGCCGGAATGTTCTGCGGGCTTTGATCGAGCAAGGACGTGATGATCTCCAAGTCGTTGCCATCAATGATTTATCCTCAACTGAAAATCTGGCTCACCTTTTAAAATATGATTCTGTTCATGGGCGCTTCCCAGGGAAAATCAGCTTCACTGAGACAACTCTGAATCTTGGCTACGGAGATATTGAAGTTACAGCCATACGTAATTTGGAAGACCAAAATTGGGCTGATAATAAAGTCGATATTGTACTGGAATGCACTGGCTTCTTTACGGCGCGCGAAGCCGCCGCGAAACATCTCGCAGCGGGTGCCAAGCGTGTATTGATCTCTGCCCCAGGTAAGGACGCGGATAAAACCATCGTTTTCGGCGTCAACCATGACACACTCACCGCAGATGATATCGTTGTCTCCAATGGATCATGCACAACGAACGCACTGGCTCCAGTCGCGAAGGTTCTGAATGATATCGTTGGGATTGAAAAAGGGTTCATGACGACAGTCCACGCCTACACAGGCGATCAACCAACATTGGACGGTGTTCACCGCAAAGATTTCAATCGCGGCCGCGCGGCAGCACTCTCTATGATCCCAACGTCTACAGGCGCAGCCAAAGCCATTGGCTTGGTGATGCCAGAGCTAGAAGGCAAACTCGACGGCAAAGCGATCCGCGTGCCTACGCCAAATGTGTCTGTCGTCGATTTGGTTATCAACACAAACAAAAGCGCCACAGTCGAGGCGATCAACACTGCATTCAAAGAAGCCGCTGCAGGTCCTTTGAAGGGCGTGTTGCAAATCGTCGAAGACAAGACTGTCTCCATCGATTTCAATCATGACCCGCACTCATCCTCACTCGTTCTCGAAGAGACTGTTGTGATGGGCGAAAACATGGTACGTGTTTTGTCCTGGTATGATAATGAATGGGGCTTCTCTAACCGCATGCTGGACACAGCCGCGGTTATGGCGAAATTCCTTTAAACACCTTTTCCCCTAAACGGAGGCCGGACCCATCAAACGGATGACAACGCAAGAGCTGCATGACAGGCTCACAACTTTGCTGGACGGCCATAAAGAGGCCGTCGCATCTGACCCGCAAGCGAATCCGGTCAAACTCCTCGCTTACGATATTTCTAAATCTGTTGAGGACCGCGAAATTGCGTTCCGCGACATCGAAGCCCTTGTGAAGACACTCTCGGATCAGGGCGCCGTGGCGCGCGCAAAGCGTTTACGCACACGCGCAGGCGCGGATAAATTTACAAGCCTGCGCAATCGCATCAAACACGTCGCCGAAGATCAGGCCGCCGCAGGGTTTGACGCATTCAAGGCGTGGGCCGAAACGCCCGGTCAAGGCATTGTCCTGACGGCGCATCCCACCTTTTCTCTCTCGCGCGATATTCGCGACACTTTGGGCAATATTGCATCTAATGATGAGAGTAAAATCGACGGCTTTGTCGAAACACTCAAGACGCACCCATATTTACCTAAACGCGCCCCGACACTCCTTGAGGAGCATGAGGACACGCAGAAAACGCTGGCGCGCATCCAAGGAGCTATGGATAAATTAAACGCCGTTGTACTCGACGTTGCCGCTAAACATTTCCCTGATCAATGGATGGGCGTGACCCCGCATCTTGTCGATGCCTATAGCTGGGTTGGTTATGACATTGATGGACGAACAGATATTTCATGGGGCGACGCGCTGCGTTTACGTCTCTCGGAAAAACGCGACCAATTGGCCCGCTACGCCAAAGAAGCCGCGCGTCTTGCGAGTAAAGGCGGATTCGACTCCAAATCCGAAGATGCCGTCGACGCCCTATCTGACCGCATTCGCGATGGCCTTGCCTCTGCAGAGCGTGATCTAGAACTCTTCGAAACCGATCTCGATGATCCTGATAATTTGGTGGCCGCAGCGAATAACCTAACGCGCCAATCTCCGCGCCGCTTTACGGATTTAGCAACGCTCCATCCATTGCTAAATACTGCCATTTCTGGCGCGCCTAATGCGAAGACACAGCGCGAGTTAATCTGCCTGCGGGCCAAGATGAAAGCCTTTGGCCTCGGCACGGCACGCATCCATTTCCGTCTCAATGCACGTCACGTTGAATCTGGCGTAAGAGGTATCTTTGGCCTTTCCGACAATGGCTCAGATACGCGCACTGTTCTTAAGCGCGCGACACAACTTACGAAATCTGTCAAAGCGCAACCCGTCAATTTTGCCTCGCTCGCACTAGAGAAATCGACGGCGCATGAGAAGATGATCCTGATTGCGCAAATTCAGAAATATATCGACGCCTCTGTGCCGATCCGTCTGTTGATTGCGGAAACAGAAGACGCCCTCGTCCCACTATCTGTTCTTTATCTCGCGCGCCGTTACGGCGTTGCCGATATGCTCGATATTTCGCCTCTGTTCGAAACGGCCGATGCATTGAATAATGGCGGCCGCATCATCAGCAAGATGCTGGAGAATTCCGTTTACCGCGACTACATCGAAGCGCGCGGCGTATTTGCCATCCAAACTGGGTTTTCCGATGCGGGTCGCTTTATGGGACAAATTCCTGCGACCCTCGCCATTGAACGGCTTCAGTCGCATTTTGCCCGCGAGATGGAACGCCATAATGTCGAAGGTGTCACAGCCCTTGTCTTTAACACCCACGGCGAAGGCTTAGGTCGCGGCGGCCATCCTGGTACGTTGGCCGAACGCCTAGATTACGCCATGAGCCCTTGGGCAATTGCGCAATTCGAACGCCGCGGAATCCATCTTTGTCACGAGACAAGTTTCCAAGGCGGTGATGGTTACATGTGGTTCCAAACACCAGAGCTTGCCGACGCGACTGTTTTCTCTCTTATCGGTGGACGTCATGCGGACCGTAGCCATGCTGGAGATGATCCTTTTTATACAGAGAAAGATTTCTCTTGGGATGTCTACCGCACGATTGGGTCTGAACAAGATGCCCTCTATTCCGACCCGAATTACGTCGGGCTGCTAGGCGGTCTTGGTCAGAATATGTTGATCCCAACGGGCAGCCGCGCCGCGAAACGCGCCAAGCCTGGCTCTGGCGCTGACGTTTTTGACCCACGTCTTTTACGCGCCATTCCCCATAATGCGATCCTTCAGCAGTTTGGTGCACCCGCGAATATCTTCTATGGTGTTGGCCGCGCGGCAGGCATTGATCCCGAAAAATTCGAAGCGTCATATAACACGTCAGCCCGCGCAAAATCGATCTTTGATCTAGTTATCACGACGATGTGCCGAACCAATCTTTCTATCCTCACGGGCTACGGACGCTTATTCGACCCGGGTTTCTGGATCAGTCGTGCCTTATCTGGCGCAGAGCCTATGCTCGCTGAGCGATCCTTGATTGTGGCGAAAACGCTAGAGGCCTCAACATGGCGATCACAAATTATGGATCTGTCCAATCGCCTGCGGCTTGATCAATATGACAGCCTGCGTTTCCTCGCCCGTTGCGACAAAACAGCTGACTTCACGCCCGATGATACGTTGATGATTTTACATGCTCTACGCCTCGCTATGATTATGAAAATAATGATTACAATGACAGAACTCCCTGTGATTTCAGACGAGTCCACATCGCGCCTATCTGCTCTGCAACGGATGCAAACGTTCCAAATCGACGACATTATCCGAGATTTGGAAGAACGATATCCTGCAAAGACAGCACCGCTGGAATGGACAAAGGACCTGTCCGAGAAGACGGACGCCCCTGCCACATCAGGAGGCTTCGCTCATATCGCAGATCACGTTGTCAAACCCTTGGGCCGCGCGAAAGATGTCGTCAGGCAGATCACAATCGCCGTCACCCATCATTACGACGCCTTTGGCTAATGTCAGTTGGCGGCAAGACAGCCGCCAACGCTCACAGCCGCTCTCCTGGTTTGGGACGACTGCCTAATTCTGATGCGATGCCCGATAAGGTGGGACAGTCCGCGTGGTGGTCTCCGCGATGGAGGACCAAAATAGAAAAGTTGTTTTACGCAAAGACCGAGCGCATTTGGTTGTAAATCAAATGCACAGCCACGCGGCAGCGGTTTTTGACGAAGCGGCCTGTTTGTCCCCGCAAGTCATGCCATTAGACAAGGCGGTCGGCTCTCACTCCAAAAGGTCCGGCGCAGCCCTTGGTCTCACCCAAGAATGCTCAACCCCACCGTCTCTCGGTACCAGAAGGTGAGCTCCTACCTGTCCCGTGTCCGAAAGAACTTCTGTAACGTATCATAGGTTTTGGGGCCAAGGATCATTCTCTTAAAATTCATAGTATGGCATTGAAGTGGAACGATTATTATTTTTGCAAAACAAGGATTATAATTCGAATAGTTCACAACTCTCTTCAGCCTCGCTGCGTGTGATACGCCAGAATAAAACCTTCAGATTTAAACACACGACACCGTGTAGAGTTGTTCACTTGCGACACGTTTTTCAGAGCCTATTCATTGCACTTTAACCCCCACAGCTACAGAACACAGTATAGCTGATTCGATATTGCCTTAGGATTTTCATGCCTTCTTCTGCCCGAACCTGGTTCCAACGACTTGCCCCTTACAGAACAGCCGAAGATGGCCGCGCCCTATTTGAACTCCTGATTACTCTGGTTCCATTTTTTGCGCTATGGGCCGGGATTTGGGGCCTCATGAACGCTGGACATTATTGGTCCGTTTTGGGCTTTATACCTGCTGGTGGATTACTTGTGCGCCTGTTCATCATCCAACATGATTGCGGACATCAATCGATGTTCAGTCGTCGCCGCGTGAATGACTGGGTCGGACGCTTTATCGGCATTCTGACGCTGACCCCTTATGATCATTGGAAACGCGGTCATGCCTTGCATCATGCAGGTTCTGGCAATCTAGATCGCCGCGGTATCGGGGATGACATTCTCACAATGACCGTCGAAGAATATAAAGCTGCGTCCAAATGGGAGCGCCTCAAATATCGCATGTATCGCCACCCCGTTGTTATGTTCGGTATCGGCCCCGCTTATGTTTTCTTTCTTCACAACCGCTTGCCTATTGGGGCAATGAAAAATGGCGTTAAACCTTGGGCCAGTACATTGCTAACCAACCTTGGCGTTGCCGCATTATATGGCGCGTTGATTTGGGCTGTGGGGTGGAAGATTTTCATTCTCATCCAAATTCCAACGGTTTTGGTTGGGGCCTCTATTGGCGTTTGGATGTTTTATGTGCAGCATCAATTTGACGAAACACATTGGTCAAGAACTGGCGAATGGGATCGAGAAAACGCGGCCCTGCAAGGCAGTTCTTATTACGACCTTCCAAAGTGGTTGATGTGGGTCACGGGCAATATTGGCGTGCATCACGTGCATCACCTGTCTGCGCGTATTCCATTTTACCAACTGCCAAGAATTTTAAAGGCACACCCTGAACTAAAATCAGTCGGGCGTTTAACGTTTTTGCAAAGTTTAAAATGCGTAAAACTTGCGCTTTGGCACGAGCGTGAGAAACGTATGGTGAGCTTTCGGGCCGTGAAGTCTACGCTTTAAGAACGCCTCACCTCACATATTAAATCGAAAAAACCGTCTTCATAAGAGGACGGTTTTTTTATACGCATTTAGGCATCTGAAGGTTTAAATGCCGACGACCTGTTGTACGATTTTTGGTGCCCAACGTTTCATTTTTAACGGGCCCTGCGTCATCACAAGGCAAATACAATCTTCACCCGTATCAACCTTTGGGGCGTGGTGTGTTGCCTCATCTGCGATGTGCAAGTCGCCCCGAGCATAGCGTTGCCCCTCTGCGACATAACTCCCTGACAAAATAAGTGTCCATTCTTCGCCCTGATGGGAATGTTCTGGCATTTTCATTCCAGCTTTCGTTCGAAACAGATAGAGGCGATCTCGATCTTTTGTACGGCGGCTTTCTAAGACGTCATGCACAGCCACACCTGGAACAATAAATTTCCACGCCACATCGCGGAGCCCTTGTCCGTTCATGAGGTCACGTAGAAGTTTTGGCGCCATCCGATGAATTTGAGGGTCATTTGCCGCAACTGGCGCATTATCTTGCGGCGGGAGCTTTGCGAGGGCTTCCCCCATAAAGAGAGGGGAGAGCGCAACAGGAGACACATCCGACATAAAGGCGGCAGCAATCTGCGTTTCAAACGCGGCCTTTTGCGCGGCCTTTGAATTTAAAGCGACCACGCATGACATTAACGCATGTTTAGCGGGAGAGAGGTTGCCAGCGACGAAATCCGTAATGGTATCATCGCGGTCATTTGACGTCACGGATGTACCAGATTCAAACGCGTGAATATTCTCGCTCACAGCAGTTTTTCCTGCTGACGCGCCATGCTGGATTTCAACGCATTAATCGCAGAGCGGATGCGCGTTTTAACTGTTCCGAGCGGCAAGCCTGTTTCGGCACTGATTTGCTTATGCGTCTTGAATTCAATGAAAGCCATGCGAATTGCCATTTGCTGTGCATCCGTCAGGCGCGAAATGTGTTCACGTAAAATTTCTGTGCTCTGCTGGGTCATGAAATGTTCTTCGGCAGAAGGGACTTCGTCGTCTGCAATGACTTTCATCAGCTCTGGGTCACGCACATCCATTCGGCCATGTTTACGCTGGTGATCGATCCATTTGTTCCGCGTCATACGGTAGACCCATGTCGCAAAGCT
>CALKXY010000041.1 GCA_938003545.1 uncultured Caulobacterales bacterium | reverse complement strand
CACCGCAAAAGGTCCGGCACACTCTAACTTGTCTCGTGCAATTCGCATTAGCGAAATACACAGTCAGACGCTCAACCCCACCGTCTTTCGATACCAGTAAGCGACGTCTCACCTGTCCCGTGTCCGAAAGAACCTGTGTAGTGTGACACAGCTTTGGGGACCAAGGATCATTCTCTTGAATTTTGTTGCAAGCAATTGAAGTGGAATGATTATTATTTTTCGAAAACAAGGATTAAAATTTCAAACACTAATCTTCCGTCCATCCCAGCGCAGGCTGGGGTGAGCGGGGGTGAACGGGGATGAGAGAGCCGCATTCACGACGTGCGCCCTGTGCATAGGCATGATAGGCGCGCTCAATATGACCGATACTTCCCAAATTGATTTCGAAATCTTCCTCGTAACTTTACCAGGGCTGGAGGACTATCTTTATGCCGAAGTCTGCGAACAAGGCTTCCGTAAACCCAAAGTCATTTCGGGTGGCGTTCTTATTCAAGGCGGTTGGAAAGATGTGTGGCGCGCGAATTTAGTTTTGCGCGGAGCGTCCAAAGTCCTCGCGCGTATTGGAGAATTTCGCGCGTTGCATCTGGCACAATTGGATAAACGCGCGCGCCAATTTCCATGGGGAAATTATATCGCGCCAGGCCACACCGTAAAAGTTGAGGTGAGTACGAATAAGAAAAGTGAAATCTATCACGGCGGGGCAGCAGAACAGCGGATTGAACAGGCTATTCACGAAGAATTTGGTGCGAGGATTGCGAGTTCTATCGAAAATACAGATGTGTTGGTAAAAGTACGTATCGCAAGAAACCTTGTGATTATATCGCTCGAGACATCCGGCACGGCGCTTCACAAACGCGGTCATAAACTCGCTTTGGGCAAAGCGCCGCTTCGCGAGACAATTGCAGCCATGACGCTGCGGGCCTGCGGGTTTAAGCGCAAAGAACCCTTGCTGGACCCAATGTGCGGGTCAGGCACTTTTCCGATTGAAGCCGCAGAAATGGCTGGGAACTTTATGGCAGGTCGCGACCGAAGTTTCGCTTTTGAAAAACTCGTCAGTTATGACGCGGCGGCGGTGACGACGATGAAAGACGACTGGTTTACGCGTGAGCCTGCGACGCATTTTTATGGTTCTGATCGGCAGAAGCAAGTCATCGGCTTTGCGAAGGATAATGCCAAACGGGCGGGCGTTGATGCGGCCTGTCAATTTACAATGACGCCTATATCGCAGCTATCGGCGCCTGATGGTCCGCCGGGGCTGGTTATTGTGAATCCGCCCTATGGCGCGCGGATCGGGAATAAGAAGGAGCTGTTTTCGCTCTATCAGAATTTTGGCGATGTTATGCGCGCGCAATTTACTGGCTGGCGCGTGGGGATGATCACCACAGAACCATCCCTCGCTGAGGCAACAAAGTTACCTTGGAAGCCGCCCAGCGCGCCCATTCCGCATGGCGGATTGAAGATTCGAATATATCAAACGGATGCGTTATAGGGCGTCCGTGTCGTTGCGGCTTAATCTAATTCCGCAGACGGTCCAGAACGCCTTGTAAAATATAACCCGCCGCAAGTTTGTCGACGTTTTCTGCGCGTTTTTTTCGGCTCATATCCGCCTCCAACATACCGCGTGTGACGGCCATGGTGGAAAGGCGTTCGTCCCAGAATAAAATAGGTAGATCGCGGATGTTCATGAGGTTGTTGGCAAAATCCTTGACGGATTGCACGCGCGGTCCCGCCGAACCATTCATATTCATAGGCAGGCCGATAATCAGGCCGACGGCTTCGTTTTTGTCGTAGATGTCTAAAAGCTCCGCCGCGTCAGGCGTGAACTTCTTACGCCGTATCGTTATGAGCGGCGTTGCGATGAGGCGTGTGCGATCTGAAATCGCAAGGCCCAGCGTTTTTGTGCCGGGGTCGAGGCCAAGCAGAGGGCCTGTGGTTGCAGCAAAATCATCTATGGTTTGAATAGGCATGGCGCGCCCCTAACGTAGAAAAACGAGGACGACCAGCAGGAGTATGTAAAAGAGTGTAAGGAGGGAGAGGATGACTTTCACCCAGCGCCGATCAAATCTGCGCCAGAGAAGGGCGATGCAGCCTGCCGCGAGCCCAATTTCAACGAGGCTAACCCATCGCGCGTGATGATTGCCGTCCCAATATGATAGCGGGCTGAAAAAGCGCCAATCTGTCAGGGGCCAAAAGTGACGATAAGCATCTTCCGCGTGAACGGGCAGGTCTGTAGCCATATGGATAAGCGCAGCGAGGGCGAGGACCAGCAACAGCTTGCCCCATGTTTTTGACCGCATCGTAAAGCCAAGTATGGCCAATGCGGCATAGATCGGGACAGAATTAAACCACGCGATCAAATTTTGCATCGGGGCTTGAAAATAGAGCTCTCGCCACATCTCTTCGCCCGACACGCCATTGAACAGTGATTGATATGGAGCCCAAAGAAAAATCGCGAGATCAGGCAAGAGTGAACCGAAAAGAACGGCAAAATTACGCTTGCGGTCTCCGGGTTTTGACAGCGCGGCGAGGGCCAGTAAGGTATGCGTTGGTGTGTTCACAATATGGGCCTAACGCCAAACTCTACTGGCTTCAAATTCAGGCTTATTTTTGCCGCTCGGGATGCACGCCTGTCCAGTTTTCATCGACATAGGCTTTGATGGCTTTTGCATCGACATCCATATCGCCCGTTAACGGAAACAAGCGATCCAGCACGACATGTTTATTCGGGCCATCAAAAGCGCAGATAAAGACGGGAACATCGGCGGCATAGGCGACGCGTAGAAACCCTGTCTTATATTTTGAAACCTTGGACCGTGTGCCCTCAGGTGGAAATCCGATACACACTTTGTCGGTGTCTTTGATGAATGTGGTCAGCTGCTCAACAACGGCTTTGCCGCCGCGTCCGCGATCAACGGGATAGCCGCCAATCGCACGAAGCAAAGGCCCCATTGGCCAGAAGAACCATTCTTTCTTGATCAGAAATGTATATTTGAAGCCGCTAGCCAACATGGCGAGAGAGGCACTGATGCCGTCCCAATTCGAGGTGTGGGGAACGCCGATGATTACGAATTTACCGACATCGGGCATCGTGCCTTTCAGCTCCCAACCCGTCAGTTTCAACATGAAAGAGCCAAAGCCGCGCGTAAAGGCGTTGCCCATGCGCGGGCTGTGCGATGACATGTGCGGATTGTCGTATTTCATAGCCCTAACCCATCAAAAGAAATCGCTTCATACCGAATTTATCGGATTTGAAAAGAAGGGCTTTTGCATGCGGGCGGCTCAAATTTGATGCGGTCTGATTTAGGCGTTGCCGTGTCGTATGCCTCGGTAGGTCGAATCTACGTAGTTTTTGATCGCGGCGTTCTCCGTCTGAATATCGCCGTCTGGATGCCACACCCGATCTAACACGACCCGTTTGTTCACGCTGTCTATGCCAACGATAAAGAGCGGGACTTCAATGGCTTTGGCGATGCGCAGGTAACCTGTCTTATAGGCGTCGACTTTGGATCGCGTCCCTTCGGGTGTTATGCCCAGCCAGACAGAGTCGTGGACTTCGAACCAGTTTTTGACTTGCCCTATGACGTCAATTTTCGCGCCGCGATCAATCGGAATGCCGCCGAGGGATTTCCACAACCCGCCAAGCGGCCAGATAAAGGCTTCTTTTTTCATCATCCAAGAAAATTTGAGACCAACAGAGAGCATTGACCCCATGGCTAAAAATAAATCCCAATTGGAGGTATGCGGGCCACCGATAATAATGGCTTTCTTCAGGTTCGGGAGTTTCCCAACCAGCGTCCACCCCATAGCCTTAAGGATCATGTCTCCAATCCAGCGCGTGAGGGCATTGCCCATGCGCGGTACATTTGGGCCAACATGCTCGTTCTCATATTTCAACGCTATTTCCCCCTCTCGCCTCCCAATCGGCAAGCGATTCGAGAGACTTAGCTGTTTTCAGGTTTCAACCCTGTATAGTGACTACGCACGAAATCGCGAATACGGGCATTATCAACGTTAATATCTCCGGTGAGATCCATAAATTGATCAAATACGAGCGTTTTAGTCTCTGAATTCACGCCGACAACAAAGACGGGAACACCCGTCGCATAGGCGATGCGCAGATAGCCTTTTTTATAGGTATCGACTTTGGTGCGCGTGCCTTCGGGGGTGATGCCGATCCAGGCTTTTTCATTGGCGTCAAACCAATCGCCCATTTGTCCGACAACGTCTTTGGCGGCTTTGCGGTCAATCGGAATGCCGCCCATGGATTTAAACATACCCGCGAAAGGGAAGAAAAAGGCCTCTTTCTTCATCATCCAACTGTAATTCAGGCCCAGCGCATATTTCATACCCATCGCCAAAATGAGGTCCCAATTGGATGTATGAGGTGTGCCCAATAAAATCACCTTAGGGACATCAGGAATCGTGCCGCCGAGTTTCATACCGACAAGGCGCAGGAGAAACCGCCCAAATGCGCGTGAAATAGCGCCGCCAAATTTGGGCGCATTAGGGGGAAGATGAAGGGTCATTTTATGCCGGCGTGTCCAGATTTGCATAGATCGCGCGACACATTGCCGCCTTTTCTGCCCCCGCGCCCTAAAGCGGGCGGAACTGCGATACAAGACCTGCAAATCTCACAATCTCTTGCGCCTGTTTTTTGTGCCTGCTAACCGCGCCCTTCAGACTAAAGGACCAGACACATGGCTCACCCCAAAAATGGCGTCACCGCAGAGGACGTCAAGAAAATCGCAAAACTATCGAGGCTTCATGTTGAGGCGGACCGCTTGCAACCGATTGCCGAAGATTTGAACGGTATTTTGGGCTGGATCGAACAGCTCGGCGAAGTCGATGTTGAGGGCGTAGAGCCCATGACATCTGCCGTGGATATGGCCGCGCCGCTGCGCGCCGATAAAGTCACGGACGGTGGCAAACGCGATGATGTATTGAAAAACGCACCGAAGTCTGATGACGGCTTCTTTGTTGTACCTAGGTCAGTGGAGTAGACGATGTCCGATCTTACAAAAATGACCTTGTCTGGTGCGCTGGACGGTATGGCCAAAGGGGATTTTTCCTCTGAGGAGCTGACGAAGGCTCACATCGACGCCTGTATGGATGGCGCGGATTTGAATGCTTTCATTACAACGACATTCGAACAAGCGATGGAGGGCGCGAAAGCCTCTGACGCGCGCCGTGCATCAGGTACAGTGGGTAAACTTGAAGGCGCGCCGTTGGGTGTGAAAGATTTGTTCTGCACCGAAGGTGTGAAGACAACGGCGGGATCAAAAATCCTCGGTGATTTCACCCCGACATATGAATCCACCGTTTCGGCGAATATGAAAGCCGACGGTATGGTGATGTTGGGCAAGCTGAACCTCGATGAATTCGCTATGGGTAGCTCGAATGAAACGTCGTATTTTGGTCCTGTGATTAACCCTTGGCGTAAGGGCGAAGACCTCGTTCCGGGGGGCTCCTCTGGCGGTTCGGCCTCGGCTGTGGCCGCAGACTTGTGCCTCGGCGCGACCGCGACGGATACAGGCGGCTCTATTCGCCAACCTGCATCGTTCACGGGCACGGTCGGGATTAAGCCAACATATGGCCGTTGTTCGCGTTGGGGCACGGTTGCTTTTGCCTCTTCGCTCGATCAAGCGGGTCCGATTGCCAAGACCGTCAAGGACAGTGCGATCTTGCTGGAATCAATGGCGGGATATGATCCGAAAGATTCAACCTCGATTAATGCCGAGGTTCCCGATTGGGTTGGCGCGTGTGGTCAATCCGTCAAAGGCATGCGGATTGGTATTCCGAAAGAATATTCCATCGACGGCATGCCTGCCGAAATTCAAACGATATGGGATCAGGGCATTGCATGGATGAAAGCGGCGGGCGCGGAGATTGTTCCAATCACGCTGCCACATACGAAATATGCGCTGCCAGCCTATTACGTTGTCGCCCCTGCTGAAGCCTCAAGTAACTTGGCGCGCTATGACGGTATGCGTTATGGCCTGCGCGTTGATGGCAAAGACTTGACCGAGACATATGAGCTGACACGGACCGAAGGCTTTGGCGATGAAGTCCGCCGCCGTATCATGATCGGGACTTATGTTCTGTCCGCTGGGTATTATGACGCCTATTATCTGCGCGCGCAAAAAGTCCGCACACGTATCGTGCAGGATTTCGAAAACGCATGGGAAAGCTGCGACGCAATCCTAACGCCAACCGCGCCAAGCGCAGCCTTCGCTGTCGGCCGAAAGGTCAACGATCCCGTGCAAATGTATCTGAACGACATCTTCACGGTCACGACGAACTTGGCTGGCTTGCCTGGGATTTCCGTCCCTGCGGGATTGGACAAGAACGGGCTACCGCTAGGCTTGCAGATTATCGGACGGGCGATGGATGAGGCGACTGTTTTTAAGGCCGCGAGTGCATTGGAAGATGCGGCCGGGTTTACGGCGAAGCCTGAGAAGTGGTGGAAGTGAAACTAGTTCTTATTCTTTTGGTTTCTTTGCCTATTGCGGCCATCATTGGTGGCTTAATTCAGGGTGGCTCGTTAAACTATAGGAAAATATTAGGAAAGAACCGTTCGCCTGCATCAGTCTTGGCTTACATAGTAAGCGTTATAATTCTTTCTATTGTTTTCTAAGGGGTGAAAATCGGTCTATTCTGGATCCCAGCCTTCGCTGGGATTAACGGAGAGTAAAAATAATATTCCGATTACCCCAGCGTAGGCTGGGGTCCAGAGCGGGAAGGTGCCATGTTTGACAAATTATTCTATGTCTACATCATCACAAATTTTCGCAATGGGACTTTGTATATTGGACAAACGGATGACCTCGGAAAACGAATGGGTGAACATATCCATGAAGTTTTCGAAGGGTTTTCCAAACGACATAAACTCAAGTGTCTCATCTGGTTTGAGACATTTGAGACGCGAGCTGAGGCTTTAACGCGCGAAAGACGAATGAAGACTTGGCATCGCAAATGGAAATTGCGATTAGTTGAAGAGACTAACCCGCATTGGATTGATATTAATAAAAGCCCTGTTTGGCCTTTGCCAGATGAGGCGCTTTTCCCAGAGCTGCATGCTCAATGCCTTGCCTGCGCTCTGGACCCCAACCTTCGTTGGGGTGAACGGAAGTAGAGAGAGTAGTTATGTTCATAGCACCACGCGTTGCGGATAAAAAAGACTGGATCACCACGGATACGGGTGATTGGGAAATCATTATTGGTTTGGAGGTCCATGCTCAGGTGGCGTCCGAGTCTAAACTCTTCTCTGGTTCGGCCACGGAATATGGCTCTGCCCCGAATACGCAGGTGTCGCTGGTCGATGCGGGCATGCCGGGCATGTTGCCTGTTGTGAACGCCTATTGCATCGAGCAAGCCGTGAAGACAGGCTATGGCCTGAACGCCAAGATTAATCTCTTCTCGCGCTTTGATCGCAAAAATTACTTCTATGTCGATCTCCCGCAAGGCTATCAGATTTCACAATTCGAGCATCCAATTGTGGGTGAGGGCGAGATTGAAATCTTGCCAATCGACGGTGATGGCAATGTCGGCGACCCTGTTTTGGTCGGCATCGAACGTCTGCATTTGGAGCAAGACGCAGGTAAATCCGTGCATGATCTCTCGCCAGATGAAACCTATGTCGATTTGAACCGTTGCGGTGTGGCGCTGATGGAAATCGTGTCCAAGCCAGATATGCGCTCTCCCGAAGAAGCCTCCGCCTATGTCGAAAAGCTACGCGGTATCGTGCGCGCGCTGGGGACATGTGACGGCGATATGGAGAAGGGCAACCTTCGCGCCGATGTGAACGTGTCTGTGCGTCGTCCCGGCGGCGAGCTTGGCACGCGTTGCGAGATCAAGAACGTCAACTCTATGCGGTTTATCCGCCAAGCTATCAACTTTGAAGCGCGTCGTCATATCGACATCCTCGAAGCGGGCGGCGAGATTGATCAGGAAACACGCCTCTTCGATAGCGTCAAAGGCGAAACACGGACCATGCGGTCCAAAGAAGACGCGCATGATTACCGCTATTTTCCAGACCCTGATCTTTTGCCGATTAAGCTCGAGCAGAGCTTTGTAGATAAGATCAAAGCGAACCTTCCAGAAATGCCAGATGTGCGCAAAGCGCGCTTTATGCAACAATACGATATGGACGAGTATAAAGCTCGGTTGCTTTCACCTGATCAACGGTTGGCTAATGTACTTGAAGATACAATTTTCGAGACCTTTTCCGCTCGCTTAGGTGATAGAAGCAAAGCGATACTTACTTATACGGGAAGCAATGAAAACAAAATCAAGTTGCCCTTGTCTGTAAAGAGCTCTGAGGTGGAAAAAGCGACTGAGCTTTTGCATTCTAACTATGACACTTCGGAATTCATTCCTGAACTTCATGACGTAGCTAAAGCAATCAACAACTGGACTTTAGGTCCTGTATTTGAGTTCGCATCTAAAAGTAGTGAAGATCCTGCAGACGTCTTAAAACGGACAGATCTAAAAGGCCTTTATTTTGCGATATTCAACGACACAATCTCGGGCAAGATCGCCAAGGGCGTGTTTGAGAAAATGTTTGCAGGCGAAGGCACGGCGGACGAAATCATTGAGCGCGACGGGCTAAAGCAAGTCACAGATATGGGCGCGATTGAAGCCATGGTTGATGAAGTCATCGCGGGCAACGCAGCGCAGGCAGAAAAAGCCAAAGAGAACCCAAAACTCCTCGGTTTCTTCGTCGGCCAAGTCATGAAAGCCAGCCAAGGTAAAGCCAACCCGCAAGCGGTGAATAAGATATTACGTGAGAAATTGGGTCTTTAGGTGAAAGATCGAGAGGATAAAATTCTAGCGGTTTTGCGTATCGTAAATCCCGTTATGATGTTTTGTATTATCCTCTTTGCGCTCACCTATGTCTTAGCTGTTCCGTTGGTACTTGCGGTTACGCTCGCGTGTCTTGCTGCTGCGATTAGCTTCGCTGTTATCTCTTTCGTGATCCACAGACGGAGCAAGCGGAGATGAAACTCCAATATGGTCCCGCATTTGGCGCTGCGATGATCGCGATTGGCCTTGTATTTTTGCTTAACAATGCAGGGAAGCCTATCTGGCTTTCACTTTTGGTAGGTGCGGGCGCTGGCATTGCTGATTATGTCTTACTTGTCTGGTTGAAAAGTAGAGGGATAAATCAATGAGTTTGAACACTGATAAGAGCGCGTCTGTTTCGGATGCCTTGGATACGCGCATCACATGCCGTCAATTCCACGATACGCCTGTACCTGAGGATGTGTTGAAGGCCTTGCTGGAGAAATCTATGCGCAGTCCGTCTGGCGGTAATCTGCAGCCGTGGAAAATCCACGTCATGACGGGGGAAACCCTCGCGAATTTCAAGAAAGACGCGGTGGAGATCACGCTGGCGGGTAAAACTGAAGAACCGACCCATCCTGCCTATCCGCAACCGCTGTGGGAGCCGCAACGCTCTTGGCGTTATAAATTGGGCGAAGATATGTATGCCAAGCTGGATATTCCGCGCGAGAATAAAATGGGGCGTTTGGTGTGGTTCGCGCAGAATGCGAAATTCTTTGAAGCGCCTGTCGGGCTCATCATTACGGGCGATAAACGTCTGGGTGCGCCGCAGCATATGGATATCGGTATTTACATCCAATCCTTGATGCTTCTTGCCCGCGAAGCAGGTCTGCACACTGCGCCGCAGGGATGGTGGCGCAATTGGACATCCGTTTGTCATAAGTATCTGGACATTCCCGAGACGGATGAAGTCATGGTTGGTATGGCCATTGGCTATGGGGATGCGTCCGCTAACGTCAATAATCTTTATGCGGATCGGGCCGCATTGGACGAGGTGACAACGTTTTATAGCTAAATTTTCGAAATTTTCGCGAAATAATTTTCGTGATCTCAAATGTTACTTCGGCGTGAATCCTATATGGGGTTCGCGCCTTTTTCTTGTCTATACTTGCGTTTAACATTGTATTTATCAAGTTTAACTTTGTAATTAATACGTATTTATCAAGTTTAACCCAAGTAAAGATTGTTTAACCACGTTTTTCTTTAACTCTATATTTATCTTGCCCTGTCCAAATTGGGTCAAGCCGAAGAGAGGCGCGCCCAACGCGTCCAAGCCAAGGCAACCCCGGGATGGCCCGAAGGGTAAGGTGAATAAAAAATGGGAGGAGACCGAAATGGCCTTTACTGAAATGGAAGTCCGCGAAGCGGAAAAAGCAATCGATACGGTCGCTGGTGCGGATGATATGTTCCGTCTGGGACTGATTTACTCAACAGAGATGGAAGACCGTGGTCCAAATTTCGTCGAAGCGCATAAATGGTTCAGCCTTGCCGCTATGATGGGCAGTCATCCTGCGAAATCATATCGCGAAGAGCTGAAAATGGAAATGACAGCAACAGACCTGACGCTTGCGCAACGTGCGGCGCGCGGTTGGTTGGTTGAAAACCGTGAGTTACTGGCGGCTTAATCCGCCAGTCTTTTTCTCAGGTAAATGTTATGGCGAGATAACCGTCGTGCCATTGCCGCCATTTTGACCAAACTGATAAGACAGGTTGAAATCAACAGGTAACGCATTGCGGAAATTCTGCATGAATGTGCCGACTTCCCCAATTGTGGACTGCGGGACGTAAATGATGTCGCCGCGTCGCAGTTGAACATTATCATTATATTCGCGGATATTCAGAAGACCGCCGCGAATGTTGACACTCCGCATCATCATGCCGCCATTGGGCGCGCGGCGAAGAATAGCGATGTCGCGAGACCGCGCGGTTGGACGCAGGCCGCCTGCCATCAAAATACCCTCTAACGCGCCGATACGGCCCGGGATGGTATATGTACCTGGCTGGCCGACTTGGCCGCCGACATAGATTTGCTCTGGTGCATAGGCGCGCGGCGTTACAGCTAGCGTTGGATCCCGCAACTGCTTGCTAAGTTCTGCCATAAGTTCGCTTTGGACCTGCAAAAATGTGCGGCCTGCCGCCATAATCGGGCGGCTCATTGGCATAACAACCCGGCCATCTGGCCCAACAGTCAATGTGCGGGATAACTCCGGCGCAGACGACACAACAATGTCCAATTGATCCCCCGGGACGAGGGCATATTCAGGTTCCCAATTCACCCATTGTTGGAACATACCTGGCGGCGGGGGGCGTTGATAATTGATGTGTTTTTGGTCGCGTAATTTATGCCAAATATTTTTGTATTTCTTCGGCCCGACCTGAATTGGTCGACCAAATCGGTCAAATTGCACGCCATTCGGGGTGTGTTGGGGCGCAGCCGCAGGGTGATTCGCGTAACGCGATTGGGCCTGCGCGGGCGCCGGGACGAGCCCCAGAGCCGCACAAGTGGCGGCCAAAAGGGCTGTTTTCTTGAAAATCTGCATTTAACACAGCCTTTTTCGGGGCAAAGTGACTTTTTCTAAGTGTTAACAAGAATGGATAAGGAATTCTTAAAATTTAGGAGGACATGGTTAACGCGAACCGATTCTAGGGGATTCGCGCATGGCCAAACATGGTCGTAAAAATTTAAAACCAATCAGTGCTGGACAAGGCGCCGATGCATCCGATCCGCGCATGGGGGATTTGACAGTTGGGGACTACGCCAATGGCGTTCCGAACATTCGCTTGAGCGAGATGTTTAAGTCAATGTTGCGCCAAATGATTTGGGTTTTACCTCTGGCTGTGATCGGGTGCGGCGTTGCCTGGTATTTCACCAAAGACATGAAGCGGACCTATACAGGTAACGCACGTGTTTTGGTCCAGCAGGGCGAAGAATATGTTTATAACCCTGTTGGCCAATCGGCAAGCGGCGGCGGTCTGACGACGACAATTGATACAATCACTTTGACTGAAGCGGCCTTGATGAAAAATGATGACATCATCGCGCGCGTATTGGGTGAAATGGTATCTGACCCGACGATTGGCGAAGACCGTTTCGACAAGAAAGCCTATGCCAAGATCAACAGTCTTCCGCGTAATAGTATTGCAAAACAAAATGCGATCATGGAATTGCGAAACAAAGTTGACAAAAACTATAGCGTCATGCCGCGTCCTAAATCTTCGATTATTGATGTTCAATTCACCCATGAAGATCCAGTGGTTGCGGTGAAAACAACGAATGCTTTTCTAAAGGCTTATATGGATAAGCGCCGCGAAGTTTTTGTTGACGGCTCCAGCGGGCTAATCTCAACACGCCGTCAAGCAGCCGAAGATCAACTTTCAACAAATGAGCGTGCCATTGCGCGTTTCCTGAAGAAAAATGATATTTCAGATTTTGAATCGGAACAAACTGGACTGCGCCAGCGAACAGAAAATTTAAAAGCAAGCCTCAATGCCACGCGTGCCTCTATTGCCGAAACTGAAGCTGCACTTGCTGAAGTTGAAGACCAACTGCGCGCGACGCCTAAAACGATTGACCTCTATGTTGATGATCGTGCGGCTCAGCGTGTATCCCAAGCCGAATTGGAATTAGGTCAACTTCTGGCGAAATATTTGCCAACCTCTGACCCTGTGCGTCAAAAACAAACCGAGTTGAATGAGTTACGCGCGCTGCAAAACTCCTATGGCGGCAAAGCCACTGGTGGTCGTCGTGTAGGTCCGAACACAACGCATCAAGCTCTAACGGCGAACCGAAATACTTTGGCCTCCACGGCGGACTCCTTGCGTGAGCGAGAGTTTACTCAGCAACGTCAGTTGAACTCTGCAGATGCTAAAATTCGGAAGCTCAGAGAGCTTACACCTGAATACCTCAATCTTTTACGGGAACGTGAAACGCTCAACACAAGCCTGACATCTTATAATGCGAAAGAGCAGGAAGCTCTCATCGACGCTGATCAGGCCGAAGCGAAAAGTGAAAATGTGCAAGTTATTTCGCCTGCTGGTTTCGCCAATAAGGGCCGTAATACAGGTAAAATTATGTGGCTGCTAGGCACTGTTGGCTGGTGTATCGTGCTTGGGTTCTTTGCTTTGATCCGTGTCTTCCTAGATCCGAAACTCTATGTGAACCCTGTTGCGGTGCGGCGGACGGTCCCAGAAGATTTACCGATGACGGATTATGACGTGCCAGAGATGGCTCCACTCCATGACCCGATTCCTGAGCCTGTGCCGTCTTACGATCCTGTCGCGCCCGTCTATCCAAACCCATATGACGCGCAACCTGCTGCGGCGCAGTTAGGTGTGGACGCTAACCCTTATGCACAAGTCGACTATCAGAGCGACCAGCCCGCTACGGCATCTGTTCCAGGGTACTCTCCAACAACAGGGTATGATGCAGCTGCCTATGTTCAGTTCGACCAATCGGGCGAAACCTATGCGATGCAAAATGGAGCCCCGAATATGGCCCCACATATGTCGGCAGCTCCGTTAATCGATCAAGCTGCACAAACTTACGGCACAGCCCAAATTAATACCCAACCAACGGGTATGGCGTATCAAGCCAATGCGGCATTGGATCTCTCACATAATCCTTACGCGGCGGGTAACGTCCAAGCAGGTTCACTTGATGAGCCTGTGCAATATGACCAATATGGTCGTCCCATTTCACCGCCAGTGGCATAGCCCACTGCGCGGGTGAATAGGGTTAACGGCTTCTTAAGCGAATAACGTCATCCCAAATTATGGTCGCCACTGATTTTACACAGACGCAACTGCAGCAACGCAATTTTGCGATTGCGCAAGTGCTGCGCTGGACTGAATCTATCATGTGGATTTTTGTTCTCACCTTTTACTCGGGCGCCGTTGTTGGCTTGACGTTTTCGAGTGCCGCCGAGTTAGATAGCGCCGACAGTTCATTTGCGCGGAACCTTTGGCTTTTGAGTTATGGCTTGGTTTTGTTTTTAGCCGTTTTTCGGTTGCCAAAAATTATTCGACTAGCCTCATTTAATCCATTGATCATTTTATGTGTGCTCTGGTGCGGCCTGAGTGTGATGTGGTCAATTGATCCAGGGATCAGTCTCAGGCGTGCGGTCGCGTTGTTGATGACAACCTTTGCTGGCTTGGCGTTTGCCGCGCGATATGACTGGAACGAGATGGTCCAGCATATTGCCTGTGTCGCGCTTATTTTATGTTTCATTACCATTGTATTGGTCATTTTAAATCCGACGCGTGGGATTATGCAGGAAATTCATCCAGGTGCTTGGCGTGGCCCCTTTGTTGAGAAAAACCAGCTAGGCGGAATTATGACGAAATGCTTTGCTGTCGTTATGTGTGCCTTTGCCATGCGGCCACAACGCGGATGGTTTTGGGTGCCGATCGGAGTACTCTGTTTTACGCTTGTTCTGCTTTCGACCTCTAAAACGTCCCTTCTTGTTAGCCTAGCTTGCCTCGGGCTTTTTATCAGTTTGAGAGTTTTTCGAAGGTTCCCATTTTTGCGCATAATTGTGGTATTTGGTTTTGTGTCCGCCGTAACCTTGATTGTATCTGTTCTTTTGATCGATCCCGCTTGGGCCTTAGGCTTGATCGGGAAAGATCCAAGTTTGACGGGTCGTACCGATATTTGGGTTCTGCTGATTGAAGCGGTAAATGAGAAATTCTGGCTGGGTTACGGCTATGGCGTATATTGGATCGACCCGCTGGGGCCGAGTTATCAAATTCGCGAAATCCTGCAATGGCCTGTGCCAACGGCGCATAATGGGTGGTTTGATGCGTGGTTATCAGCAGGTTTCGTTATCATCTGCATGTTCGGACTTTTACTTTTCATGACGGTCTTAATGGCCTTGTCCCGTATTAAGCACGGCGGTGTTGAGACCTATTGGGTGATATTATCACTCTTCTTTTTCATGGCGTTCTCACTTTCGGAATCTACGATTTTGCAACAAAATGATTTGTCTTGGTTCTTGTTTGTGGCAACGGCATCAAAACTCTGGGCGCGAGAAAAACCTTATTGGCGACCAGGGTCCGTTCCCTTTGTTGCGCGCATGCGAATCTGGCGGGGCTGAGGGCTGGCGGGGCTAAAGGGGGCGCATCGCTTTCATAAAAGCCGTTAGCGGTGAATTTTAAACGCCGTATAATTTCGGCGAGAGACGTTTAGTCCAGAATACTTTGCCGACGCCTTGTGCAATGCGGCCTAAATGGTGAACAGCTTTTGGGTGTCTAAATAGTTTTGTGGCGCTCCATAAGATTGCATAGACGATGGCTTGAAATAGGCCGACAATCATCCACTTAAATATGCCTGGAATTCCGCGCAAACCTTTATCTGCTTCATGTTGTGTCGGGCCCTGTCCCCAGGCGAAATTTCGTCGCCAGACATAGCTTAAAGTCGCGCGGCTCTCGGGCACGTGTTCCAGAGTTGTGGCCGCTTTAATCCAAGCTACCTTTGCACCTTGGTTCATCAAATGATCAAACAACGCATCATCTTCGCCGCCGCTCTGATTGAGAGCAGGGTCGAATACAGGACTTGGAAGGCTCTCTTTACCGCGGTCCAAAAAACAGTTTCCCGTGGCAATGCCCTCATCAATCAAGCCCGTTTCATAGTCTCGCACGCGACAGAAAAGAGGCTGCATGTAATCGAAAAGAGGGTGATCTTGTTCTGGCATAACCGCAACGGCAGGACCGAATGCGAGCGTTGCATCCAAAGCCATCGCGCAATGTGCCAAAGTCTGTGCCCAACTCAAATCGGCTTCCATATCGTCATCGATAAACAAAATATAACGTCCCTTGGCTGCGTGTAGCGCGCCATTGCGTGCATTTGAAACGCCCGGTTCTGGAACATGAATATGGGTGATCGGGGACTGACTGGTTTTGATGAAATCGGTCATAACATCATGAGCACTCGCCAAAGGATCGTTATCAGCAACAACGATTTCAACGTCGAATCCTTCGACGCGCGATCCATCAATACTCTTGAGCAAGCGTATTAATGCGGCTGGCCGCTTATAGGTCGGGATGACGATAGATATTAGTGTGTCATTCAAGCTCATGAGAGAGGTTCCCGTTGCCGTAAATGCGAATAGGCTTGGTCGACAGTCATGACCTGCGCTCCGCTTGTTCTAACGGCGTCTATGATACGTTGTAAGTTTTTGGGTGTGCATCCATATTCGCTGGGGGCGTCTCGGACATCATGTGTGAAAAAATGTAACCATTGCGGAGCCTGTGAGAGCGTTTCGATATGGGTCATCGCGTCGTCTATTGTGCCGTCTGAATATAAACGCATCGCATTCATAAGGTTGGCGTCCTGTGCGGTAGACGCGGGAGAGATAACGCCGCGCAGTGTCTTGAATCGTTTGCGTAGAGCGCGTTTGAGGGCTGGGGTGACCTCGCCATAGGGATAAGCGAAATGACGGCTAGCTGGCAGCCCTAAGCCCATCAAAATTTTCTGATTTTTTTCAATATTTGCAAGGAATGCATCCGCGCTTACATCCATTATATTGAGATGTGAAAACGTATGATCTGCGATCTCATGCCCGCGCGCATGAACCGCCGCGACATCATCTAGGGACATATGCGGACCAAGGTGATTGTCTATTTCGCACAGGCCGCAGGCGACATAAATTGTCGCTCTCCATCCTTCTGCTTCCAGCATAGGTAAACCCGTTTCTATAGCCGACAAGGGACAATCGTCGAAACTGAATGTGACAATGGATTCTGCCGGTGTCGGCAGTATCGATTTTTCGACAAAGCGCGACATCCGCCGTTTGAAAATTCGGGTCAGTGATTTCACGACAAGGCCTCCGCATAATGCGAGGCGCGCCAGAGCTTAAGTGCGGTAAGGCGTGCACCTATGGGTAGGGCGTTGACTTTAATAACGGTTTTTAAAATTGGGCGCATTGCAGATTGACCAGGCAAGCGGCCAAGTTTTTTCGAAATCTTATAAAGCGACAACTGTGTTGCGAGATCAGGATGAGCCTCCGTAAATCTACGATAATTTGCGCCTGATGTCGCAAAGCGCCGCAGCAAAGTGTCCGTTGTTTCCAGGCCCAAGTGAAGGGCTGGATTATCGGCATGCAGTAATGTGAACTGTTTGGTCACGCGTGCGGCCCATTCACTGTCTTCCCACCCCCAGCCAGAGAAACCTGCGTCAAACGGCTGTGCGATCAGAACATCACTGCGCACGCACAGATTAGAAGATGCCACATATTGCGGACCTGCCGCTTGCCGCGCGGAGAGACTTAAGCAATCCGAAACTTCGGACAGCGCACGATGTAAATTCAGGTCAGCATTTTCTGAAGTTGGTTCGACTTTGAAGCCGCCAAAAATCACATCGGCATTGGCCTCTTTGATAAGCGTTAGATATGTTTGTAGAAAGTCCGTTTTGGCTGGCAACATATCCGCATCCAAAAATAGAACCCATTCCGCGCGTGCCGCTTCGAACAGGGCATTGCGCGCAGCGGAGCGGCCTTGGTTTTTTGGATTGGTTATCAGCCTCATTGGGCGCTGTGCATGCCCAACTGTTTCGGCAATACGCTCTGTAAGCTCTGTATCCCCTGTTCCGTCGTCGTAAATAAGGATTTCGACGGGTGCGTCGGTAGCCTCTAAATCAAGCGCCTGCAGCAGCGCCGCCGCGTCGTCTCGAAAAAAAGGGACGAGCACGGATAATGCGGGCCACGTGGTCGTATAGCTTGGGCTATCTGTGTATAGAGCTGTCATTCTGCTGGCTCTGGCACGTTAGGCGTCTTCACACGGTTTCGCAGGTCGCGAATGAATGTCCGGCAATCCGCTGCATTTACAGCTAAACAGGCGAGCAAATAAACGACAATGCCTACGCTTGCTTTTAAGATGAGGGTAATAATTCCGGGTGTCATATTGTCTAGCGGTAGAAGCCTGACGGCGATGGCCATTAATGCACTACAACCCGCGATTTCGATGGCGGCCCGCAACGGCAAGGGCAAAGGGTAGTCTTGTCGAGCTAGAATGGTCGCAATGACAATCGCTAAAGCATAGGAAACGATTGTCGCCCAGACTGCTCCCATCAACCCATAAATCGGGATGAGAACTACATTTAACCCTAGGTTTAAGAGGACTGGCAGGACCAGCGCCCATACGTATTTTTGTGTCTGGCCTGACAACATAAAGGCTCTGTGGACGTAATAGGTCATGAACCCATTGAGGAGGCCGGCAAATGCAATCCAAGGCATAACAGATACAGCGCCATCACGCAGGCCTTCGCCTAAAATAAAGCCTGCATCTTTTGACACCAATGCGATACCTGTCGCCGCTGGAACCGCGATCCAAAGTAGGGTCGCACCATAAGTTTTCAAAATGTCACGTGAGCCTTCCGTGCCCTGTTCTTCCATCGCCGTAATGGCAACAGGAGTCACAGCCATAGCGACCCACACGAACAGAATTTCTAGGCTGCGATTGGCAAGGTTATATCCTGCATTATATTCGCCCGCAGACGCTGCACCCATGATGCCAGTGATCAAATAGACATCCGCTGAATTCAGGGCGTATGAGAGAAGCAAACCTAAGCAAAGCGGCGCGCCATACGTAAAATAGACTTTGGCCTTTGCAGGTTGAAATTTACCGCCGCGCATCTGTCGTAGCAAGAAAAACAGATCGATCCCGCCAACAATCAAAAGGCCGACTATAATGCCGAGGAAGGGAGCTGACGCACGAAGGGGCGTAACGAAAATGAATAGAATACCGAGTGTAAAACTAATCAGAGTGTGCGTTGAATAGGTAATGGAATACCGTTTTATCCTATGTGCCGCCTTATGCGCCTCTAGTCCCAGATTTAAAATAACCTGTAAACAGGTTGAACTCAGAGCAAAAATGAGGACGGATGTCATATCCTTGCCGAGAGGCAAAAGAACGAGGCATATTATGATAAGCGGGAATACTATGACGCTCGTCAGCAGGCCTAGCTGATAGAGTGTCTTAAGGTGAGACGCCATATCACCTTCGCGCTCTGCGCGGGCCTGAAAGCGGGCCATGGCCGCTTCCATCCATGTGAACAAAGCCATGTGCACAAATTGCATCGTGATCATAGCCACAGCGTAGAGCCCGAATTCTGCAGGTTCGAGAATTCGAGTCAAAACGACAATCGTGCCGAAGGCCGTGACCACATTTGCCAGATTAACAGGCAAATAGGCGAGTATGGATTTACCCAACACGCTAACTACCGCACATTACTTCTGTCGCCGAGCAGAACAGGCAAGGTTTTTAGCATGATATAGAGGTCCCAAATAACATTGGATTGTTCAATATATTCAACATCCAAACGTACACGTTCCGCGACGTCATCCGCGTTATGAAGTGGTCCGCGTGAGCCGTTGATTTGTGCCCAGCCTGTCATACCTGGCTTGACCTTATGACGATGCGCATATTCTGCGACGAGCTCGATGCTCTCCTTACCTTGGGTCTTCATACCAACAGCATGTGGCCGAGGTCCAACAAGGGACATTTCCCCCTTAAGCACGTTGAGAAGTTGCGGCAGCTCATCAATTGATGTTTTTCGAATGAGCCGACCAATTTTCGTGACGCGAGCGTCTCCTGCCACGGTTTGTTGTTCAGCTTTTAGGTCCGCCGTGTCGTTGCGCATGGATCGAAATTTATAAACATCGAAGACACGATTGTTAAATCCGTGACGCGGTTGCTTGAACAAAGCCGGCCCCGGGCTATCGAGACGAATATAGACCGCAATGGCCGCTAGGAATGGTGCGCCAAGGACAAGCGCCGTTGCGGAAATGCCAATATCCATAAGACGTTTAAGAGCCGTATGACGACCTGATTTAGGGTTGCCTGTCACATCTCGCAGGCTGATCTCGGCAATTTCAGATACACGTTGTTGGACGTGATTCAGTGTTTCAAATTCGTCGACAACAAAGGCGATACGATTTGGTAGTAATCTGACGCGGTTGACGAAGTCTTCTTTCCGTTTGTTGGCCATGGACGGCAATGTCACGACAATGCGGTTCACATAGGGCAGGGCGTCCCAACTCAAGAGGTCTTCAACTGTACCAACAACGGGCACACCATGTATATTATGCGGCGCGCGGGCCATGCGGTCATCAAAAATGCCGAGGATATTCAATTCTTTCGACTTGGCATTTTCTTCAATGATGCGGCGCGCACTTTCTGTTGCGCCTAACATTATGATCGTGGGGGCCAAAGCGCCACGCATGTGCATGCGTCGAACCTGAAAGTGATAAAAACTATGGAGGACGATCAAAAGTGCAATCGCGCCAAGTCCAGCTTTTGCAAGGGCATCCGGTAGAAAGGTCTCTGGCCGAACAATTAAGGCGACCGTTAGCCATACACCCAAGGCTGCGAAACTGGCTATTGCGACTGTTTTTGCATGTGACGTCCAATTTTCTGTCGCGTTGAAGCGATATGCATTGGAGATAAATAGAGCTGCGAAGAAAATAACGGAGCCAAGCACAGAGGCTACAATCGGTGCGGCGACACCTCGATTGTTTATACCGTCATATCCGTTCCAAATCCCAAGGACTATGATCGCAAAGACAAGAATAACGTCTAGGCTTCGCAAACCAAACCGGACGGCGTTCATGTTTACTTGGCGTTTTGGGACTGTAATATCCGCGACTGTCAAACGTTTGCGGCGACGATCAACTTTTGGACGCGCTGCTGGCTCGGGCCGCACTTTTTGAGCAAATGCATCCAAACGCGTATCCGCAGATCCACGCTTCTCGTCGCCCTGACGCGCAGAAGGACGTTCAGATACGACATTTTGTTGGTGCAATGGCAAGGCCGCACTCTTTTTCTTTTGTATTGGCATTCCACTCACCTGTTTTTTCAAACGGTTACACGCTTGATCCAAATATCCCGTAAACAACGGACATAATTTTACAGATGCAGCTCTTGGGCCTGATGGGTTGAACTGTCCTTGACTGGGGCAAACCGCCGCGAAACAGGGTTAATGAAACGGAAATCAAAAGAAGAACTGTAATGCGGCTGATTAGGGCTTGCGAGACTCTCGCGGAATCGCTAGGTCCCCGCTCGGAGACGTGGCCGAGTGGTCGAAGGCGCTCCCCTGCTAAGGGAGTATGGGTCATAAGCCCATCGAGGGTTCGAATCCCTTCGTCTCCGCCATTACCCTGATATAAGTCCCTGTTTTCAGTATTTTATTGAATATCAAACTTAGGGGTTTTGAGTTTGAAGTTTGTGTTCTTTTCAAAAAATCAAACTAACCCACTTGAGTGCAAGGCGTGCGGCCACGACCAAGATGAGTATGGCTGTTAACCGTTTGACGACGTGTTGGGTGAGTTTGAAGACGCCAAAACGATTGCCAATGAAACCGCCAATCAGAACCGCGGGTAGGATAGGCCAATATGTTAGGGCCTCTGATAGCTGCGCCGTCGATGCCAATTTTGTCCATTGTCCTGCGAGGCCGGCAATAGAATTTACAAGAATGAAGACACTGCAAGCGGCTGCGATGGCTTTTGCGCTGCCCCAACGCCTAAAATGTAAAATTGGCGCGAGGAATATGCCGCCGCCAATGCCAACCAATCCAGAGTAAAAACCGATCGCGGCCCCCAGGCCCAGGCTTTGCCATATCGGAGTGGTGCGATATTTCACTGTGTCGATAACAGGTTTTGCTGTAAGGAGCCTCAGTCCAGCTAGTAATAAGGCGATCCAGAGGAGGCCGATGAAAACAGTTTCAGAGACGTCGAGTTGCCCGCCGATCCATGCCGCAGGTATTGATAAGGCGATTAAGGGGAATAGCTTTCGCCATTCGACAAGGCGTTGTTTTGCATATCTGGCGGAGTTCCCAGAAACGACGATGACGTTGCAGGTCAGCGCGACTAGGGGAATGATCCGATAGTCTGCGCCACTGGCGACGAGCAAAGCCGTGTAGGTTGACCCGCCTCCAAAACCTACGCTAGCGTAGAGAAGAGCCGTCACTGCAAATGCAAGTGCCAGAAGCCCGAGCTTCACCACGTAAACGCCTGATGACCAAATGGCATAATGTCAACGAGATCGCCAATTTTGTAAGGGCCGCCAAGCGGGGGGACTCTGATGAGCGCGTTTGCGTTAGCTTGAGGTTTGAGCCGATAGCTGTCTTGCACGGGATTAGGTGCGATGGTCAGTGCTCCCTTTGATAGGTGAAACGTGCCCCGCAAATAAGTTTCTCGAGGTCCATTTTCTTCAATCGGTTTCTCCAATGAAACCTGCGTGAATGAGGTGTTTAAGCCTAAGAGTGAGCGAAGAAAAATATGTGCGCAAACGAGTGCAGAGGCAGGGTTTCCAGGAAGCCCTAAAACAATTTGTGTGCCGCGATTCCCAAACCAGCAAGGCTTTCCTGGCTTAATGGCGACCTTGTTAAAAATAATCTCAAAACCTGCGTCTTTAAATGCGGGACGCATGTGATCGTGATCCCCTACAGACGCGCCGCCAATGGGGATAATGATGTCAAAGGCGTTTAGCGAATTTAGGCAGGTATTGATGCTGTCCATATCATCCTTAACGATCCCCGCGTCTGAAACATCTGCTCCCCATTTCTCTAAGAGGGCTTTTAAGCCAATAGCGTTTGCAGCAATGATTTCGCCTCTGTTTAGTTTTGACCCAACTTTGCGAAGCTCATTCCCAGAGCTTATGAGGGCGATTTTGGGCTTTCTTCTAACAGCTAAAGTTGCGTGATTAGCTGCCGCACAAAGTGTTATATGTGAGGGGCTGAGATGAGTTCCACTGGGCAGTAGGTTTTGTCCGATTTTGAAATCGGATGCGGCAGGTCGTATGTGAGCTCCCAGCGTTGGTGAAGCGTTTACTGCGATGGCATTGTCGCGCAAAGATGCATTTTCCTGAATAAGAATACGGTCTGCGCCCTTGGGTAAAACTGCGCCTGTGGAAATTCGAACAGCTTGCCCATCTGAAACGGTCTGATGGAATGGATTACCTGCCGCTGACTCACCGATAAGCGTTAGTGTTTCGCCTGAGGCGCAAGATCGCACAGCATATCCATCCATGCTTGAGGCTGGAAAGGGCGGCATATCAATCTTTGCGGCAAGATTTTCAGCCAAAATACGGTCACAAGCTTTGTTAACGGGCAGGTGTTCAACATCAAAACTGGGCGCATGATCATAAATATGCGCAAGGGCTTTAGAAACAGAAATCATAATTTAGCCCTTACTCTGCTTGATACGCTGCATAAAGCATTGCCTTGTGCCTCCGTCAGCATAATCATTGCACCGTGAATCAGACCTACGACCATCCGCACGACGTTTTGCGTTTTTGCACGTCAAATCCCGACGCTTCGCTTTGCGTTGTGATGAGCGTGACAGGTGGGACTTTGCGATCACCCGGTGCGATGATGGCGATAACGGGGGATAATGTTGCGGGTTATGTCTCTAACGGTTGTATAGATGCCGACATTATTACGCGGGCCCGCCTTGGACAATTTGGTGCCTTTATTTATGGGGAAGGCTCTCCCTTTCGAGATATTATATTGCCCTGCGGTGGGCATATTGAAATCTTACTGATTCAAAATTTGGATCGTATTGCAATCTCAACAGCTCTTCTTGCTTTGGATAATCGAGAGACAGGCGCTCTTGCTTTAGAGGGGCAGAAAATTGAGATTAGGCCGCGCTTAAGACTACGGATCGCTGGACGCGGTGCAGCATGCTTGGCGCTTGCGGACTTGGCAAAAGCCAGTGGCTTTGAGGTTGTCCTACAATCGCCAGACGCAGATTTAGACCCCGAAGTTCAGCATTTAATCGATCCATCTACTGTACTGCAAATCAGGGATGATGCCTGGACCGCCGTCGTCCTTCTTTTCCATGATCACGATTGGGAGCCGATGCTTTTGAAGCAAGCCGTCTCAGGTTCAGCATTTTATGTTGGCGCGATGGGGAGCGAAAAAACGCATCTCTCGCGGCAGCAGATGCTCTCCGATTTGGGGGTTGGAGCAGAGCAAATTGATCGAATTCATGCGCCTATCGGATTGATCCCAGCGCAACGCGATGCCCGGTCTTTGGCCTTATCTATTCTGGCCGAAGTCGTGCAAACCGCGCAAGAAAGGGATCTGTTATGAGCCCATCAAATGTTGCGTGTGTTGTCTTAGCTAGTGGGTTGTCTTCAAGGTTTGGAGCGGAAGATAAGTTGCAAGCTGACTTAGGCGGAGTGACGGTTCTCGATGCTGTTTTATCAACAGTTCGATCCGTTGGGTTTGGCCAAATATTCCTTGTATCACAAACTAAGTATCAGGCTGTTTGTCACGATGGTGTGACATGGATTAAAAATACGAATCCAGAGGCGGGGCAAGGCCATACATTACGGTTAGGGTTGCGTGCCGCGCGGGACAATGGTTGGAACGATGTTGTTGTTGCGTTAGGGGATATGCCTCTGGTTTCATTTGTAAACTTTGTAAATTTACTTGAAGAAAGTGATGCAAAACAATCTGTTGTGAGCATTTGTGAATCTTTGCGATTGCCTCCTGCTTATTTTGATGAAGATGCAATGGATTTGATTTTAGCGGACACTTCTAACAATGGAGCGCGCAGTCTCTTTAATATATTAGAGCCTCTGACTGTGTTGATAGATGCAGAAGCCGCACTGGATGTGGACACGCCGTCGGATTTGGATAGGGTACGAAAGATATTGAAAAACCGTAAATCAACAAGGCCAAAATTTTGTTAGATAAGCCTCAAATACAACCCGCAAAATTGGTTGACCCGTTTGGCCGGGAGATCACATATTTACGTTTGTCTGTTACAGATAGGTGCGATCTGCGATGCACATATTGCATGGCCGAAAAGATGACGTTTCTTCCCAAATCAGACCTGCTGGATGCGTCAGAATTGGAAGAGGTTGCTAGTGCGTTTATTGCAAGAGGCGTACGTAAAATTCGTATCACGGGAGGCGAACCTCTCGTGCGCCGTAACATCATCGACATAATGGAACGCGTGTCTAAACATCTCGGCCATGGTTTGGATGAGTTGACATTGACTACGAACGGAACCCAGCTTCAAAAGCATGCCAGTGATTTAGTGCGTGTGGGTGTGAAGCGCATCAATGTTTCATTGGATAGTCTCAACCCCGAAACCTTTTCACGGATAACGCGTGGTGGTCGTTTGGCTCAAGTACTTGACGGGATTGCCGCTGCGCAATCTCATGGATTGAAGATCAAACTTAACGTGGTTGTTCTGAAGCAAGATAATCTTGATGAACTACCCGCCATGATCCGTTGGGCACATGCGCGCGATATTGATGTCACCCTGATCGAAGCCATGCCTATGGGGGAAATCGAAGCGGATCGTTTTGATCAATATACGCCGGTTTCAGATGTCAAAGCCAATTTGGCGAAGGATTGGGCGTTGTCGCGAGATACTTATCGTACGGGTGGGCCGTCTGATTATTGGCGCGTTGCAGAGACAGGAGGGCGGCTCGGGTTTATCACACCGCTTTCGAAAAACTTTTGCGGCGGGTGTAACCGCGTGAGATTGACCTGCACAGGGAAGCTGTTTTTGTGCCTCGGGCGTGATGAAGATGCAGACTTGCGCGCAGTGCTGCGAAGTGGAGGCGGTCTGGACGCGGCTTTGATCGAAGCCATAGGGCGCAAACCAGAGTCTCATGACTTCCGCATTGACGCACCGGGGCAAAGTCCAGCCGTTGCGCGCCACATGTCTATGACAGGCGGGTAGGCGTGGCTGTTATTCTCTTTTTTGGCCGTTTTTCCGACCTTTCCTCAAGGTTAGAGGTCAAATTGCCTGCAACAGTGACAGATAAAGCGTCTCTTACGGCATATCTTTCAGAGAAAATCGAAGGTTTCGGCGAATTGGCGGCTTTGCCTGATACGCGAATTTCAGTTAACATGCTCGTCTCAATGGCGGAGGTATCCATTGGGAATGAAGACGAGATTGCTTATATGTCGGCTTTGTCAGGCGGATGATCCGAATAACTGAAACTGCCTTTGATCCCGCATCAGAGTTATCCGCTTTTCATGAGCTGAGCTCGGCTGCGGGGGCGATTGTGTCTTTCACTGGCCTCGTTAGGGATGACGGGGGCACGGAGAGTTTGACACTCACGCATTATGCTGGATTTACTGAGACTCAAATTGAAGGTTTCGTTAAACAGGCTGAAATGAATTGGGCGCTGGACGGGTGTCGAATTGTGCACCGCGTTGGTGAAATGATGACAGGAGAGGCGATTGTATTTGTCGCGACGGCATCCGCACACCGCCGTGCCGCCTTTGAAGCCTGCGATTTCTTGATGGATAAGCTGAAATCAGAAGCGCCCTTTTGGAAGCAAGAGACGACGGCTGGGCGAACCAAATGGATCGAACCGCGACTTGAAGACAAAGCTGATCTAAAACGGTGGGACAATGCCCGGAATTGATGAAAACCTTCTGTTTCAACCGCTTAACTTTGCAGTTTTAACTGTTTCGGACACGCGGACGACGGAAAATGACCGCAGTGGCGATACTTTGGCGGCTCGTGTCGTCGCCGCAGGTCATTCCATCAAGGGGCGTTCTATTGTGACTGATGATGTCGCTGAGATTACACGGACCGTCAAAGACTGGACCTTGTCAGCAGGTATTGATGTCGTGCTAACAACTGGGGGGACGGGTTTAACAGGCCGAGATGTTACCGTTGAAGCCCTTACCCCTCTATTCGATAAAACATTGGATGGCTTTTCGGCTTTATTTCACCGTGTTAGCTTTGAGAGCGTGGGTCTATCCACATTGCAATCCCGTGCCTGCGCAGGTTTAATCAACAGGACATTTGTGTTTTGCTTACCTGGTTCGACGGGCGCGGTGAAAGATGCGTGGGATCGTATCATCCATCATGCGCTTGACAGTCGATACCGTCCTTGTTCGCTTACCGATCTCATACCGAGGCTATCTGAATGACGAAACTCACACATCTAGATGATCAAGGCCGCGTTTCGATGGTTGACGTGTCAAGAAAAGCTGTGACGTCAAGGCGGGCTTTGGCCGAGGGATATGTACGCATGACGAAGGATACATTGGCGTCTTTACATGCGGGTGAGAACCCAAAAGGAAGCGTTGAAATTACGGCTGAACTAGCTGGTATAATGGGGGCAAAACGAACGGCTGACTTGATTCCGCTTTGCCACCCGCTACCACTTTCGAAGGTCAAAGTTCGAATTATATCTGATCCAGACCTACCTGGTTTACGCGTAACCTCTGAGACAAAAACGGAAGGCGTAACCGGTGTGGAGATGGAGGCTTTAACTGCGGTCTCCGTTGCGTGTCTGACAATTTACGATATGCTGAAAGCCGTCGATAAAGCTATGGTCATCGGCGGTATCCGATTATTAGAAAAAGATGGCGGGAAAAGTGGGGCGTGGCGAGCTGATTACTGATACGTCATCGTCTAACGCATTGACCTTAATAACTGCCTTAGGCAATGGATCCCAAAATGAAAGAGGTCGTCAAGATGTCGCCAAAATTACGTAAATATTTAGTCCTAGGCCATCTTTGGGCAGCGGGAATTATGGCACCTGCATTTGCACTTCACGCCATTTCTGGCGGATTATATCTCATGAACATCAAAGGAAATGCGACTACGGAACGTGTCGCCCTTCCTGAGGCTGCGGCATTAGACTTTTCCAGTGATACGCTTGAGGCTGATGTTCGTGCTTTTCTGTCTGAGGCGAATATTAAACATGACTTTGAGTATGTGAAAAACAGAGGGTCACTGATCCAACTTCGTCCAACGTCTCGGACGTATTTAGAGTTTAAGCAAACAGATCAAGGGCTTGCGGCAACGCGTGTCAAGCCAGATACTGTGCGCGCTATGATGGAACTGCACAAAGGGCACGGACCTGAATTATTCAAGGCATATCAAAAACTTGTCGCACTGATGCTGTTATTAGTTGTTTTTGGCGGTATTCTTGTGGGGCTTTTGGCAAAAGCCTATCGGCGTCAAACGATCACAGCTGTTGTGGTCGGGATGTTCGCTTTCGTTTTGATAGGTTTTGTCGTTTAGAAAGCTTCACGCTCTTCATACTCTTGGCGAAGTTTATCAAGCGCCGGGTCGTTAATGAGCTGTTTGGCTTTAACTGTAAAATAAACAGCCTCGCACACATTCGTTGCATGATCGCCGATACGTTCTAAGTTTTTGGCAACGAAGAGCAATTCGGTGCAGGCTGGAATGGTCCGTGGATCACCCATCATTACGGTGACGAGTTCTCTGAAAATTGAATTGTAAAGATCGTCTATATCACTGTCGGCTTGCCAATAATGGAGGGCGGTAATGGCGTCTTCTTTAAGCAAAGTGTCTAGCGCGCCGGACACTTGTTTTCGAACCTGCTTACCCATGCGGTAAACGGATTTTGCCATGTCGATGCGTTTTTCTTCATTTATTGCCATCGCTCTGCGCGCTATCCCTTCAGCAAGATCGCCGACCCGTTCGAGGTCAGAGGCAATGCGTGTAGCGCCGATGATACGGCGAAGATCCTGAGCGACGGGGTTGCGTAGCGCGAGGATTCGTTGAACCGCTTCGTCTATTTTAAACTGGAGGTCATTAGCTTGTTGATCACGGTCGATAACTTGCTGTGCTTTAATGCTGTCACGCTTTTTAAAGGCCTGCATCGCGTCTTCAACCATTTCACTAACGAGTGTGCCAAGGTCGGTTAGGTCGTTCGTCAGGCTGGATAATTCTGTATCATAGCCTGATACGATATGGCTTCTATTACTAATCATGACAACGATTTGTCCTGTTCGCGGGCTGAAATACTATTCATCTTAGGTTTTTCTTAAGGCAACTTTGCATGAGTCGTATGACAATAACTGCACCGTTTTATGATAGTTCCGTGACGGTTTGGAAGGGCTTGTTTGACATTGGTTTTGACTTAATCATTTTATCGCGTTTTGAGGCCTTTGCCTAAATGGTTTTCATTGGGCTTTAAGTGTAAATTCTTCGATTTACAGATTAGTCTGGCCAATTCGAATTTTCGAGACTATGGAGTTGTAATGATAACTCTTGCGAAACAGCTTCTAATTGCCATCGTTCTGTTGTTCCTGTCCCTTTTAGGTCTGTAACTTTCAGAATTTCTGAGCGCCTAGCGGACCGTAATTATACGGGCTATAGGATGTTGCTTTTTTATCTCATGTCAAACATCAGTACATTATCTATTAAATGAGGTGGATCGTTTAGTATGATAACGCTTCTTACCATCGGGCAAAGGCTGTTTGTGAGAGGGGGGCTTTGACTGTGAAAGCTACAATTACCGACGTGGCCCAAAAGGCTGGGGTTTCAATTAAAACAGTGTCCCGTGTTTTAAACAATGAGCCCAACGTCGCGGATAAGACGCGTGCACGCGTGAAAGCCATTGCAACTGAACTCAGATATTCTCCAAACCTTGCTGCGCGTGGTCTTGCTACGTCCAAGTCCTATCTGATTGCACTGATTTATGGCGACTCGTCACTAAACTATATTTCTCATATCCAACGAGGGGCCATAGATGCGTGCCGGGAGGTTGGATATCATCTGGTGGTGGAACCGCTTTATCTTGAAAAGGTTCAGATGCGGCAAGAAAAAGCCGATGCAATGCGGGCTGTGCTTGAGCGTTTGCCTGTTGATGGCGTTATATTAATGCCGCCGCTTTGTGACAGTGAGGCTGTTTTACAAACACTTTCAGAACTTCGCATCAAATGCGTTCGTTTGGCTCCAAAGAATAGAGGTACGCAGCCTTTTATCGGAATGGATGATGAAACTGCAGCTGAGCAAATGACACAGCATTTATTGGAGCAAGGTCACAAACGTATAGGGTTCATAAAAGGCCATGCGAGTCATGCGGCGACTGATTTGCGATATGACGGATATGCTAGAGCGATAAACAAAGTAGGTCTAACGCTCTCCGAAGATTTGATTGTTCAAGGCGATTTCTCTTTCGATTCTGGAGTTGTCGCGGCAAGACAGCTGCTAAGTATGACAGGTAAAAAACGACCGTCAGCTATCTTTGCATCTAATGATGATATGGCTGCTGCTGTCGTATCGGTTGCAGGGCAAATGCGCATTGATGTGCCAAGTGAACTGTCTGTTTGTGGGTTTAATGACACGCCTTTAGCAAAGATTGTCTTTCCGGCACTGACGACTGTCAGGCAGCCAATCTATAAAATGGGATATCAAGCCGCTAAGTATTTGGCACGAGATAAAGGCGGGACGGCTGAGATGAACCAAATTTTAGACTTTGAAATCAAACTTCGTGATTCGGTATCTGCTGTCATTTAGTGGGCATAACGCCTAAAATTTCATCTTCGAAATCGAAAAACAGTGTTCGTAAACGAAAATTTCTTTATTTTGAAGCGACAGGCCCGTGAACGTTGGACATATCCGACCAATGGATGCAAGAGGTGGCCGAATGTAAAAGTTGACTCTTGTCGCGAATGAGGAACCATTGTGGACAATCATACCGTAACGTCCGCCGATCTAAATGATCATACAAAAAAAAATCAAACGGATGCTGGTCTGGAGGCCAATTCAACTTTTGTTCCAGTTGATCCATTTGAAATTGTTGTCTTCGGCGGCACAGGGGACCTCGCGCGGCGGAAGCTAATTCCTTCACTTTATCATCGGTTTTGTGATGGTCAGATTCCAAAGCAATCGCGAATAATCGGGGCTTCTAGATCTGTACTGAATAGGGATGAATACCTCTCCCTTATTAAAGAGGCTTATCTTGAATTTGCAGGCCATGAAAATTTCGTGGAGTCGAAATGGAAAAGCTTCTGCGAATTGATTGATTATGCGGCCGTTGACGTAACAAAAAGTAGCGATTGGGGTAGTTTGGGTGACAAGTTAGATGCAACCGAAACCCTAATTCGTGTTTTCTATCTCGCAATGCCGCCCGCCCTATTTTCTGATATTTGCCAAGGATTGGCTACAGCAGGGCTCGCTCACGATAAGAGCCGTGTTGTGCTGGAGAAGCCGTTGGGCCGGGATTATAAGTCTGCTGATGAGATCAACGAAGCCGTTGGACGGGTGTTTTCAGAAAAACGAATTTATCGTATCGATCATTTCTTAGGTAAAGAGACAGTACAGAATTTACTTGTGCTTCGTTTCGGGAATGTTTTGCTTGAACCACTTTGGGATCGAGATTCGATTGAACATATTGAAATCACCGTTGCTGAAGATATCGGGGCTGGTGGACGAGGGGCTTATTATGATAAGTCAGGTGCGCTCCGCGATATGGTGCAGAACCATTTGCTGCAACTATTATGTTTGACGATGATGGAGCCGCCAGGTTCGACCCATGCAGATGACCTTCGCCTTGAAAAAATAAAGGTCTTGCGGGCATTGGCGCCAATCAACTCATCTAACGTCAAGGAAAAAACGGTTCGAGGTCAATATGTTAAAGGGAAGGTGGGCGGACAAGCCGTTCCTGACTATTTGACGGATGTAGATATCGAGGAAAGTGGCGCCGAGACTTATGTCGTCATAAATGCTGAAGTGAATAACTGGCGTTGGTCTGGTGTTCCAATTTATATGCGGACAGGCAAGCGTATGCGTGCACGTAGATCTGAAATTATTATTCAGTTTAAGCCTGTGCCTCATTCGATATTCGGTCCTTCGATTAAGGTAAATCCAAACAAACTTGTTATTCGCCTACAGCCGGACGAAGCGGTGAATCTTTGGATGGAAATTAAAGAGCCAGGAGCTGGTGGTTTGAGGTTGAAAAGCCTGCCGCTTAACTTGTCATATGCTGATAATTTCACGGTTCGCTATCCTGATGCTTATGAGCGGCTTCTCATGGATGTGGTTCGGGGTAATCTCTCGCTCTTCATGCGCCGAGATGAAGTTGAAGCGGCATGGTTGTGGTGTGACGGAATCCTTCAGGCTTGGGACGAGGTAGAGCAGAATGTCAGTTACTACCCTGCGGGATCAGATGGGCCTGAAGAATCCAATCGGATGCTGGAGAGGCAAGGCGATACCTGGTCAGAAAGTTCATGATGTCTGAAGTCAAACTTCACGACAATATGGATGTCGTTTCAAATGCCGCGGCTGCAATAGAGGCTGTTCTTCGACAAGCCCTAGAGACGCGCGGGCAGGCAAGCCTCATGGTAAGCGGTGGGAGTTCACCTAAGCCCGTCTATGCCTTACTCTCAAAAGCTGATCTGGATTGGTCGAAGATTACGATCAGTCTTGTCGATGAACGATGGGTTGACCCTGGACAAGCTGGATCGAATGAAGACTTTATTCGAGAAAACCTCCTGCAAAATAAGGCAGCCGCAGCAAACTTCTTTGGACTCAAAACCTCTCATGCAAATGTTAGTGAGGGCTTGAGTGAAGCTGAAGGTCGTTTTGCAATGATTGCGACTCCATTTGATGTGTGCGTTATGGGTATGGGAGGCGATGCGCATACGGCGTCATGGTTTCCAAACTCTGGTGGGTTAGAAAACGCCTTATCTGTTGAAAATGAAAATCTGCTCTGCGAAATTGATGCGACTGGGTGTTCCGTCGCGGGGACGCATTTGAGCAGAATTTCTTTGACATTGAATGCTGTACTGCAGTCACACACAATTATCCTATTTATCCCAGGGCAAGCAAAACGCGCCGTATATGATGCGGTGATCGATAAGCCATTATTCGATGCGCCAGTAAAAGCGTTGTTACAAGCTGGCCCTAAATTACATGTTTTTGCGAGCCCTGCGTTATGACTCATTCCGTAATTCAAGATGTAACGGCGCGTATCACCAAACGATCCAAAAAGAGTCGTGCCGGCTATTTGGCAGCTTGCGAAGCGCAGATGCGCGAAGGTCCGCGTCGACGTAGATTGTCCGAGGGTAATATCGCCCACGCGTCTGCGGGCTGTGCGGTCCTAGAAAAGACTGAATTATTAGGCGCGAAATGGGCCAATATTGGCGTCGTCACAGCGTATAATGATATGCTCTCGGCGCATGCGCCCTTTGAAAAATTTCCAGAACTTATTCGCCATGCCGCCCGCCGGAATGGTGCGACGGCACAAGTTGCCGGCGGCGTTCCCGCGATGTGTGATGGTGTAACGCAAGGTCGCGAAGGTATGGAGCTGTCGCTCTTTTCGCGCGATAATATCGCACAAGGTGCGGCCATTGCTCTGTCACATGATATGTTTGATGCAGCTATTCATCTCGGTGTTTGCGATAAAATTGTTCCAGGGCTTATGATTGCAGCTCTTCGGTTTGGTTGGATTCCACAAATATTTGCACCTGCGGGACCGATGCCATCAGGTATTCCAAACCCTGAAAAGGCACGTGTGCGCCAGGCTTTTGCCGCAGGGGAGGCAAGCCGTGCGGAGCTTCTAGCTGTTGAAGCCGCGAGTTATCACGCCCCCGGTACGTGTACGTTTTATGGAACAGCGAATACGAACCAGATGTTGATGGAAGTCATGGGCATGCAACTGCCAGGTTCCAGCTTTGTGCATCCAAACACGCCACTACGGGATGCACTCACGGCGCAAGCGGTCCGCCGCGCGACGCAGATCACTAATATGGCCCAAGGAAACGAAGCGTCATTTACGCCAGCCTGCCATGTGATTTCAGAAAAAAGTATTGTGAATGGCCTCGTCGGTCTAATGGCGACGGGAGGATCCACTAACCTAACGATCCATATGGCTGCAATCGCGCGCGCAGCAGGGATCATCATCAATTGGGATGATTATGCCGCGATAAGTGCTGCGGTCCCGTTGATCTGTAAAATCTATCCAAACGGGATCATGGATGTGAACCATTTTCATGCAGCGGGCGGCATGGCATTTCTAATCGGAGAGCTTTTGTCTGCGGGTCTAATGCAGGGTGATGTGACGACGATTGCGGGGGGTGATGGTCTTCATGCTTACACAAAAGAGCCTATCAAGAATATGCATCTTGAACCGGACAGCGTTATTTGGCGCGACGGTCCATCGAAAAGCCTCGACACAAGTATTTTGACGACTGTTGATAAACCTGTCCGCGAAGATGGTGGTCTCGCTGTACTGGAAGGTAATCTTGGACGCGCTGTTATGAAAATTTCTGCTGTGAAGCCAGAAAACTGGTGCGTTGAGGCACCCGCTATAGTTATTGACGACCAAAATGACCTTATTGATATGCATAAAGCAGGCGAGTTAGAGCGCGACTTCGTTGTGGTTCTTCGCTTCCAAGGTCCGCGCGCGAATGGCATGCCCGAATTGCATAAGTTGACCCCGATTTTAGGCCTGCAACAGGATAAAGGCTTTAAAGTTGCAATGGTTACGGATGGGCGAATGTCCGGCGCATCGGGCAAGGTCCCTGCGGCTATTCATCTTCACCCTGAGGCCCTCATGGGGGGAGCGATTGCACGCATTCAAAACGGCGATATTATTCGCTTAGACCCTGAAAACCACAGTGTTGAGGTTTTAAATACTGATTTATCGGCACGTGAAATTGCGGTTCAGCCTCCACAGCCTCAATTGGCGGCTCTCGGAATGAATATGTTTGCTGCACAGCGCGCCATTGCAACCGATGCCGAAAGCGGAGCTTCGACACTTGGTGACATGCCGTGGTTTGACTGATGCCTGATTTAAATGAGGGGGTTAATTTGTCGAAAGAGCATGATGCTTGTCGACGACGTTATCACTTGCATTGAATCTAGGCTTTATGTGCAGTTAAACATTATGGCTGCAAAGTGATTAAGTCTAACTCGCTAAACCTGAGCCTTGTTCAAATTGAATTTTTGCCAGCCGAGCATAAAGCCCATCTTTTGCAACGAGGCTCGCATGGGTTCCAATTTCAACGATACGACCCGCGTCCAAAACGATAATGCGATCAGCTTTCAGGACTGTAGACAGACGATGCGCGATAACGAGTGTTGTGCGGTTTTTTGAGGCTTCATCGAAAGCCTTTTGAACGGCTTGTTCTGATTCTGAATCCAAAGCGGACGTGGCCTCGTCTAACAGTAAGACTGGTGCATCACGGAGTACCGCGCGGGCAATAGCGATCCTTTGGCGTTGACCGCCTGAAAGCGTTGCGCCTTGTTCGCCAAGATCCGTGTCATAGCCATCTGGGAGTGCTGTAATAAAGTCATGCGCATAGGCAGCTTTTGCAGCGGCCTCAATATCCGCGCGGCTCGGATTTGTGCGTCCATAACCAATGTTTTGTAGAGCCGTGCCTGAGAAAAGAGGGGCATCTTGTTGTACGATGGCGATATGTGTCCGCAAGACTTCCGGATCGACGTCTCGTATGTCTATACCGTCGAACCTAACCGTGCCGTCTTGTACGTCATAAAAACGTAGAAGAAGTTGAAAGACTGTCGTTTTCCCCGCCCCACTTGGGCCAACCAATGCGATTGTCTCGCCAGGTTGAATGTCGAGATTAAAGTCTGACAAAGCCTGACTGTCTGGTCTGGTAGGATACACGAAGTTTACATCTTCAAAAGCAATCTGCCCGCGCACATTTTCAAGGCGAGTGGGCGTATCAGGCGAAGTAATGATTGGCGTCTCATCAAGAATTTCAACGAGGCGATCAGCTGCGCCTGCCGCACGCAAAAGGTTAGTGAAGGTTTCAGTCAACGAACTCGCTCCGCCGATGGCAAGGAAGGCGAGAAATACGAATGCCGTAATATCTCCGCCCGTCATCCGTCCATTTAGAACGGACCATGCGCCGAAATTTAGAATGCCGATGATACTCGTAAGGGCGATGGCAAACATAAGGGCCGTTAGGCCTGCTTGTATGACGATACGTTTGCGCTGGGATGTATAACTAGCTTCGATGTCATCTCCAAATCGATCGCGTTCTTCGGCTTCTTGGGTGTAGGCTTGCACGGTTTGAATTCCGCTGAGGGCTTCGCCCGCGCGTGCAGAGGCATCCGCAAGACGGTCTTGGCTATCACGCGAATGACGTTTGATCTTCTTACCAGTAAGAACGAGAGGTAGGATCATAGCCGGAGCAATCGCTAGAACCATAAAAGCGAGTTTCCAAGAGAGGAAGAACATCATCGCAATCGCGCCGATAATTTGCGCCATGGATCGCAATGCAAAACTCACAGACCCCGTGATAACGGTTTCAACGAGTGTTGTGTCAGTGGTTAGGCGAGAGAGCACTTCGCCCGTACGTACGCGTTCAAAATAGGCTGGAGATAGCTGTGTCAGCCTATCGAAGACCGCTTTTCTGACATCCGCAATAACGCGCTGACCGAGACGGGTGATGAAGAAAAACCGCATTGCCCCCGTGATGGCGAATAAAATCGCAAAAACGCCTGCATATAGAAAATACCTATTGAGTGATCCATCGCTATCTGCCGCGATAGAGGCGCAGATTGGAATGGCGCTATTTCCTTCGCCAAAGCCGCAATCGATAATCAATTTGACGATCCACGGCATGGTCAAGCTGCCCAATGAGGATAAAATCAGGAAAATCAAAAACCCAGAGAGCTGTCCCGGATATTTTGATATAAAAGGCCATAGTTTTGCAAGCGGCCGCAGCGACCTCGCTTTGCTTCGCCCCGCTTTGTCCTGATCGACTTTCGCCGCAAAAGACGCGCCGGAGCTGCGTGAGGAGTCTGTTGGAGTGTTCGTCATATCGCACGCGCTATCGCACTTTGAAGACAAGGTGTAAAAGACTGTTTCCAAAGATCGCCGTGCCGCTTGCACCGCTCTGCAAAGCGCGTCACATGCTGTTTATGACGACCCCTCTCGATATTCTCTCTGATCAATTCGGACATAACGCATTTCGTCCAGGTCAGGCTGAGATTGTAGACTATATATTGGAAGGTCGTAATGTCCTCGCGGTGATGCCAACGGGGGCAGGTAAATCTATTTGTTATCAAGTGCCAAGCCAACTGCTGGATAAGCCGACTGTGGTCATTTCTCCGCTCGTGGCGCTCATGGATAACCAAGCTGCAGGACTTCGCGCCAATGGTGTCCCCGTGGCATCTATTCACTCGGGGCAATCGCGCGAGGAGAATGTGGCTCAGTGGAAAGCCATTGCATCGGGCCAAACAAAACTTCTCTACCTTTCACCTGAACGCCTCATGCAGCCGCGCATGTTAGCGGCAATGCGAGCTCTAGATCCTGCGTTGTTTGTTGTCGACGAAGCGCATTGTGTTTCAAAATGGGGGCCTGCCTTTCGGCCAGAATATGGCGATTTGGGGCGGTTGAAAGAGATGTTTCCCAATGCGCGTGTCGCTGCATTTACGGCGACGGCGGATGAAGCCACCCGAAAGGATATCGCGTCTCAGTTATTTAAAGGGCAAGGCGAAGTCATTGTGCATGGATTTGATCGTCCAAACCTAAGTCTCACTGTCGCACCATTATCAAACCGAACAAATCAATTGCTAGATTGGATGGAGGCCCAGCGTGGGCAGTGCGGAATTGTGTATTGCTTGTCCCGTAAGAATACAGAAAAATACGCTGAGGTTTTACGTGATAAAGGCTATAATGCGCTTCCCTATCATGCAGGTTTGTCTGCGGAAGTCCGCTTTGAAAACCAAGAACGATTTCTCGCTGAGCCCGCCGTCATCATCGTTGCAACAATTGCCTTTGGTATGGGTATCGATAAATCGAATGTTCGCTTTGTCTATCACTTGAACTTGCCGAGCTCATTAGAGGCTTATTATCAGGAAATTGGCCGTGCAGGCCGCGATGGAGCGCCTTCCGAAACTGGCATGATCTATGCCTTGGACGACATTCGAATGCGCCGCCAATTTATCTCTGACGATGGTTCTGATTCTGATCACCAAATGCGCGAACATCGCCGTTTAGATGCCTTGCTAGGCTATTGCGAAGCGGCAAAATGCCGACGTCAGATTTTGATGGCTTATTTCGGAGAAAGCTCCGAACCCTGCGGCAATTGCGATGTGTGTCAAAACCCACCTGTTTTGATTGATGCGACGGATGCGGCAAAGGCTTTATTTGGCGCGATTGAACAAACGGGACAGCGTTTCGGGTCAGGTCATGTGATCGCGGTTGCTAGGGGGGATGAAACCGACAGGATAAAACAATTCAACCATCAAGACTTGCCTGCATTTGGCCAAGCGAAACAACCAAAACCTTGGTTCCAAGGCCTACTACGCCAAGCCGTAGCATTACGATATTTGAATGTGAATATGGAGGCTTATGGGCGGTTGGAATTACTGCCCAAAGCGTATGACATATTAAACGCAGGTGAGAGTTTCATGTGCAAAGACCCTACGGTCAAACGCGCAGGATCGAAGAAAGTCATTCGCGCGGCAGATCGTTATAAACCAGATTTAAACTCCGATGATACGGAGCTGCTCTCACGTCTGAAAGCACTACGTATGGATTTCGCGAGACAACTCGGCAAACCAGCTTTCGTTGTGTTCTCCGACGCGACCCTCATCGATATGGTGTCACGAAAACCTGAAAATCGAGCTGATATGTTGGATGTAAGCGGTGTCGGGCCGAGTAAATTTGACCGGTTTGGCGAAGCTTTTCTGGCCGAAATTAAAGGCTAGGACGCTCGGTCTGAACATCCTGATGGTATAGCCACAGACTCTTTTCCGGGTTTGAAGTCAAATACGGGCCGTGCGTCAGGCGCATATCGAAACTCGAAAATAACGGCTTGTTCTGGCGGTGTACCGGGACGTGCAGCCGTTTTTTTATTGGCTATGTATATTGGCGATGCAAAGCCAGTTGTTTGACTGCACGTAGATTTCACACCGGGCAGTTGGGCAGCGTCGCCAAAACGGCTTGTGCCGCTCATGGCACCACTGACGTGCACTGATACATCTACATTGCCCACGACATCGCTGGCTTCGATACCGAAGCCTGAATTTGATGCAACGAGAAACCGTGACAATCCAGGTTCAGCTGTCGGGACTTCTACAGCGGTTACGATTGGACGAATGTCAAAGGCGACGCGTTGAACAATTTGCGCAGCCGCAGGCAGGCTGGCGATTTCCACCGCGAGCACGGCCAACATGATATAACGCTTTTTCCCAGAGAGCATGGTTAAGGCTTTGTTACGATTCTTCATAAGGATCACGCTGCAATTCGCGTGCCGCTTCAAATCGTTCCGGTGATTCTTTCGTGAACGCATGGCTTGGCGCATAAACCGCAATCCGCTATGCGCCCGTCTATGAATAAAAAATCACAAACAGCGGGACTGCTCTTTTCAGGGGGACAAGATTCCGCGACCTGTTTGGCTTGGGCGCTGAAACGGTTTGATCGGGTCGAGACGATTGGTTTCGACTATGGCCAACGTCATGATATTGAAATGCAGTGTCGTTTGGATGTTAGAGACGCAGTGAAGGAAAGTTTTCCGCAGTGGGCGGATAGCTTGGGCGAGGACCATATTATTAATCTTGCGGGTTTGGGTCAGATCAGTGAGACGTCTCTCACACGAGAGGTTGAAATCGGCGTACATGAAAATGGCTTGCCCACGACATTTGTGCCAGGTCGAAATTTGATTTTTTTGAATTATGCTGCGGCTCTGGGCTGGCGACGCGGGTTTTCCCATCTCGTTGCGGGTATGTGTGAAGCGGATTTTTCTGGATATCCAGATTGCCGAAAAGAGACTTTAGATGCGCAAATGCAGGCCATTTCACTTGGCCTTGATCGGGCATATGCGCTGCATACGCCACTGATGTTTTTGTCTAAGGCAGGGGCGTGGGATTTGGCGGAAACGCTTGGCGGACAAACTCTCGTCGAGATCATTCGCGCAAAAACTCATACATGTTACAAAGGCGTGCATGATGTGTTGCACAGCTGGGGATATGGATGCGGCGACTGTCCTGCCTGTGAATTACGGGCCAAAGGGTGGGTCGAATATGTGGGCGAAAAGGCATGAGTTACGCCGTAAAAGAGATGTTTCTAACTGTGCAAGGCGAGGGCGTTCGCGCGGGTACTGTCGCGGTGTTTTTACGCTTTGCAGGGTGTAACCTCTGGAGTGGTTTGGAACGAGATCGCGCGACGGCAATTTGCAAATTTTGCGATACAGATTTCGTAAAAACAGACGGTATGAATGGCGGGAAATATTCAGCTTCAGATTTGTCAAAAAAAGTAGCCTCGCTTTGGGTCGGTGAAGGCGAACGATGGGTGGTGTGCACAGGCGGGGAACCACTACTGCAGTTGGATGCCCTTTTGATAGCTGAACTTCATACGCAAGGATTCAAGATTGCGGTTGAAACGAATGGGACAATTGTGGCGCCAGACGGTATAGATTGGGTGTGTGTGTCGCCAAAAGCCAATGCGGCATTGGTGCAAACATCAGGTGATGAACTTAAGTTGGTTTATCCTCAGGATGAAAACAAACCATCAGATTTTACCGATTTAGATTTTACACATTTTTGTCTGCAACCACGCGACGATAGTTACCTTGGGGCACAAAAAAAGGCGACACATTCTGGTGCCGCCTTTAAATATTGTTTGGAAAACCCGATCTGGCGTTTATCCGTTCAGACCCACAAAATGATCGGTGTCCCTTAGCTATCATTCACGCCTAAAGACGCGAGTTTTTTACTTAGGCGCTTTGAGAAGCGAGAGAAGGTGCGATTGGCATCTGACCACGTTGCTCGACCTTGGAACTGCCGTTCATGTATTGATGAATAATAATCATAACTGGCGTTGCCAATGATTTCACCCTTAGCATCAATAAATTCGACTGAGACATCTGCACCGCCAATACCAAAACTTTTGAAGGATAGAGATGTATCTCTGCTGAGTTGATTGAATGTCGGACGATTTGGTTGTGCCATATCGATTGTAACACGCATCAGCGTTGGAGCATCATCTGATAGGGAGAGTTTATGCTTGGCAAAATCCTCAACAATTTCTTCCTGCATCTCTTCAATCAGATATTCGATTTCACGATCACCATAGCGCCCATTATTTGAGAATGATGAATTTAAGCGTGAACCTGAGCCGCGGTCTGAGAGTTTCTTGGGGAGGTTGTTCGCGCGATGTGCTAGATCCTCAGACACCACAACTTCCAATTTTAGGGGGCCAGAAAGTTTTGATGTCAAGTCTGACTTAAAGCCCGTGGCTTCGGCGAAAGCTGGGGTCGCTAGTATCGCCGCTGCTGATAAACAGGTTAGTAATCTACGCATGAGTCACTCCTTATTTAGAACAACATAACATAAATTTACGTAATTTCCAAACACTTGCGTGTGTTTGATGTCTCACAACGTCGCAAGCGAGATGCGTTGTGGTTTAACGTGCGACGTCTACAAAGACTGACAGTACATTTTTCGCCGTCTTCAAGGTGGACAGCTCCGCCTCAAGGCGTGTCGCATTTATATCACGGGAAACCGTTACAACTTTACCCGATAGGTCAACGGCTTGCGTTGTAATTGTTAGCATTTTTGCTGTTGTGTCCAGCGCGGCATCCGTAATTTTTACGGGAACTGAACCGACATAATAGACGCCTTTTCCTGTCGCCCATAGGCCTTTGCCAACCATCTTGGTTCCGCCCATAGCCGTCTTACCAACGAATTTCGTGGTTTTATAAGCGCCTTTGACAGGTACAGTCACGACCTTGTGCACGCCGCATCCCGACAGCACAAATGCAGTCAGAGTGATGACTGCGATAAAGTTGGTTTTACGCATTCTGAAAATTCCTAACTCGTTCCCTTACAAACTCTATAGAATACAGGCTCTGAACAAGGCGTGAAAATTTCAGGGTTTATTGACCCTCTCGTCTCCAGGCCCAAGCCAAGAATAGGAAGAAAAACCCGAAGAGGAATATGCCTGGCGCCAATGGTGTTCGTCGGCTTTGCGTTACGGCATAGGCCTCATGCGCGACAAGGCCCACCCAATCTGTACCGGCCGTCGTCCGGCCAGGTTTCACTCGGCGAATGTTTGGGAGCGCGGCTGCGTCTAAACCTACTGTCGCCGTTAATCCACCTGTTGCATCGGAAAGCGGTTTCAACACATCGGTCGTTGGCAGCATATTTTCATATTCTTTTGGATTTAAGGCACCGACGGCAGTGATTGTCGAAATCCCATCATTTGAAAGACGATATGCCCCTTGCCCTGCGAGCGGCACAGTCGCGCGGTACAGCCCATCTGCAATACGATCCAGGGTGGCGCGGCTCCGCGTTCCATCGGGTGCAATGATGTCCACAGGTGCCCCGACATCATCCAATGAGCGACGGGTAATGACAAGTTCGTCCCCATCTCTCACAGCCGAGAGGGTTTCTGCGTCCAGTTCAGGTTCGCCCATCAACCAATGCGCTGTGCGGCGGAACATTTCACGGTACGGACCGCCACCTTTATGCCCTTTGGCCCAAAGCCAGGCTTGGTCGCTCATAAGCATGGCTACACGGCCTTCGCGGACTTTATCAATAACAAACAAAGGCACGCCGTTTGGACCATCCATTAGGACATCACCGCCAATGGGGTCATTGTCGATTGCACGATACCACGGTCCCCAAGATTGATCTTCATTTCCAGCAAAGTCAGCCGTAATCGGATGACGACGACCTTTTGCATTTAACTCTGGCTTGAATGCGCCCGTTAGGGTTTCTCCGGTTGGTCGCGCAGGAAGAACGCTAACAAGCGGAGTTCTGTAAAGACTAGCTTGGGACGCGAATGCGGGCCCGGTTCCGAGGAGAAGTGCCCCGCCGTCTTCCACATATTTTGCAATATTTTGGAAATATTGTGGTGGGATTGTCGGGCGAGATCGTCCTTGTCGACGGGATAAGGATCGGCGTTCATATTGATCGAAAATGATCAGGTCGAATTCGTCAAGGCGCTCTTCGAATAATTGCCGTGTCGGAAATTGGATCAGAGATAATTCGCGCTCATTCGCATTCGTATATTTACTACGGCTGGTAAGAATTGTGAATTGTACGAGGTCCAGCGCGGGATCAGATTTCAATAGGTTCCTCCAGGCACGACCGCCATTATGTGGTTCACCCGTGATGAGCAAAACACGCAAACGATCTCTCACACCCTGAATTTCAGAGACGAATAAGTTGTTGTTTAAGGTCAGTTCGCCTTCAACGCTTTCAACTGTCAACTCGACTGTATTGCTGCCGCGTCGTTCGATCTCTAGAGGCACAGAAAGCGGACGGCCAATTGTGATTGGGAAGCGGGCTTTTACATTTCCGTTGAGCTTTAACTCTATGCGGGCGCGTTGACCATCGAAACCTGGATCATCGACCATGATTTCGAATTCAGCTTGTTCGCCGACAACGCCAAATTTTGGTGCCTTTGTTGCTAATATGCGCCTGTCCCGCGCATTTGGATCGCCTATTATTAGACTGTGAAAGGGTATACCTTCTGGTAGGTAACTCGATGTGGCCTCAGTAATATCATGTGGCCGACCATCCGTGAGGGCAATAACGCCAGCAAGACGTTCTGAAGGTGTTGCCGCGAGTGCATCCGTCAAGGCTGCACTGAGGAGGGTGCCATCATCATCTTGAGGCACAGAAATCGAAATAATATCTAATTCGCCATCCTCGCGAAATTTAGATTTTAAGGCGGCTGAGATAGAGTCGCGGGCATCGCTGCGTTGACCAAAGGACATGCTGTCACTGTTATCTTCAATAAGGATAACCGTATCGGGCAGGGTGTCTCTATTTTCTTCCACGGCTTGCGGGTTAAGTACGCCAATCAGCAAAAAGAGGCCTGCTGTGAGGCGGGTGAACTGGCTCCGCAATCGACCCGCACCTGCGGCAATGGACGCGATTAAAATTAGCGCGCCTAATATATAGACCCACGGTAAAGGTAGCAGAGGGTCAAAGGCGAGATTTCCGAACAGGTCTTCCATTATTTCTGTTCCGATGGTTGCGGCGGTGGTGTTGTGGCAGGGTTTGTTTCGCCTGGTAGCGGTAAATTCCCATTCCCCAAGCGTTCGACGAGTGCCGCAGAGTGAACTTGGTCGGCTTTGTAATTCCCAGATAGCGCATACATGGCGATGTTCACGCCAAAGCGGATCGACATTTCACGTTGGCGAGGAATGTCTTTTTCAAGATCGACGAGCGCACCATCCAAATTCGTCACGGCCCATCCTGCGGCCCAATCGTTCGACCCTATTATAACAGGTGATACGCCGTCACGTCCGCTTGTCCCTGTTTCGCCAGCCTGCACATAAACGGGGCCATTAGCCCAACGCCCTGGGTAAACTTGCAGTAAATAAAATGCCTTTGTGAGAACATGGTCTTCGGGTGTTTCAACCAATCGTGGAATGTCCAAACCTTCGGTCACGCGCTGTAGCCCCGGATGAGGTTGTCCCGCGCGCAGGACGCGGTCCCCTTCATCACCTGTATCGAAGATCACCGTCCCACTAGCTGCCATATAGGCGTTGATTTTCAAACGCTCTGCTGGCGTGAGAGCAGGAGTATCTCGTCGTACCGGCCAGTATAAAAATGGATACATTTCCAAACCATCTGCATCAGGACTGACGCCGTGAACGCCTGTTGGCTCGATTGTTGTGCGTCCTGCGAGTTGCTCTTTCAAACCTTCCAATGCGGTGCGCGAAAGCTCGTCTCGGCGTACATCACCTGTTTCAATATAGGCAAGATGGAGGCCTGTTGCGGCCTCTAAAATGCGGGTTTCATCCTGAGCAAAAACATCGGGAGCGAACATTAATCCGACAATCAAAATTGACGCGACCGCGCGATTCGGGCGCAAATAGGACAAACGACCTGACGCCATAAGAGCGAAAAGGGCATCTAATGCTAGAGCTAGAAGGGCAAAGCCCAGCAGACGACCCATTAGAGAACTTTCTGATGTTTCGCCATACTTTTGGCTCTTGGTACTATTGGGAAGTTCGACGTCGTTAACCGAAGCCGCGTCACGAATAACGGGAAGCGCACGTGTCCGCGTGCCTTGCCGATAAGTCCCCGGCGGCGTTTCCGCTGTGGCATCAGCCGTAGAGAACGTCGTATTGTCGAGTGTTTGAAGCCCGGGCGGGGGGCTTTGCAAGCGGCCAAAAGCATCCAACTCACGGTCCAATGTCCAATCGGCAGCCGTTTCAGTTGTTTCAATTAATCGCCCTTTCGCGAGAGGTAAGATGCGCTGGAGCATGTCCACGTAAAGGCCAGAGATCGCAAGGTTGGACCAGCTCGGTCCCGCTGTGACATGGAACAATACGATACGGCCTTGTCCCAATGGCGCGCTTGTGACGACTGGACTGCCGTCTTCTAGGCGTGCCCATGTGCGGACATCTGTTTCAATGCCAGGTTCGGCCATGACCTGCTTAGACACGGTCACATCATCGGCAATCGCCAAACCGGCAAAAGGAGAGTCTGATGAGAAAGGCGCGAGTTTTTGCGGTGACTCCCACGCGAGCGCGCCGCCAATAGCACGGTCGCCACTTCGAAGTCTGACAGGCAAGAGTGTGTCTTGCCGTTTAGCCAAGCGCGGACCCGCGAAACGGATCAGAATTCCACCGTCTTCAACAAACTTTCTGACGGCCTCGTCATCACTGCGCTGGCTGTCAGGCATAACGAGGATGGAAGGCTGTAAGCTCAATAGCGTATCTTGATCGCCCTCAAACACATCCGCAAAGGGCAGCAGGGCTTGTTTGGCGTAAAAAGGTTCAGTCAGGAGAGGGCTGGACGTGTCCGCATTCGCACGCAAAACACCAACAAGAGGGCGCCCGAAGCTATCATCCAGCAGTTTTATGGACGCCGCAGAGCGTACGCCTGAAACGCGCAACCGCGCAACGCGAGACCGCAATTGAGCAGGAAGAACAAAGCTGACAGAGGCGAGATCAGCGCCAGGTGAAAAGCGTATTGTCTCAGAGGCGATAACGCCGCCGCCCGCACCAAGCGCGTCAATTGTGTGGGTTAAGGGCGATGTGTTTGAGGGGCGAAACCAATCCGCGTCAAAGCCTTGCGGTGTTTCCCGAATGTCGCCCGGTAAAAGGACAGTTTGAACATCAGGCGAAAATATAGTTGCGTCTTTTGGAAGGCCTAAAATGTCTCGTGTCATAAGGCCGGAGGATAAAATGAAGGCATCTGCCCCTTCGTAAAGGGCAGGGTTTTCGACATTGAATGTACTGACATAATTTACGGGTTGCAGCGTTTTCAACGTTTCTAAGGCTTCTCTTGCGGGACGATATCCTAGGGTGTCTCCCTCTGAAAGAATAAGACTGACATCCAAATTGTTTCGTTGCGCAACGCGCGCGATACGTTCGGCTTCATCTATTATGTCGTCCCAAATGGGCGCGGAAAATACGCTTTGGTCGATGAAGATCGCAGGACGTTTTTGCGTTTGACCCTGTGTGGATTGCAATATGGGTTGCGCAAGGGCGATGGCGACTAATGCGACCATTAAAAGTCGAAAGAGGAGTAACCATAGCGGTGTACCTGCGGGGGTTTCTTCCTCTGCCGTAACGCCCTCAAGAATACGAAGCGGCGGGAAAACCTGCTCACGCGGTTTCGGCGGACTGATCCGCAATATCCACCAAACAATAGGAAGGCAGAGCAAGCCGAATAAGACGACGGGCGCTAGAAATGTTAAACCGCCGAAACTCATGTTTGACCGCTTAAAGTTTGATAGAGGGTGTTAAGCGCCGTCGTCGCAGGCTCGTCTGTACGATGACGAATTAAGGTCCATCCCAAACGCGCTGCTGTACTTGCGATTTGCGCATTATGATCGGCTAAACGGCGTTGATACTCTTCACGCGCTGTTTCCGCACGGCCCAATAAAAACCGTCTGGTCCCGCCGGGTGTGCGCATATTCACGCGGCCTTTATAAGGAAAAGCCTCTTCGGCAGGATCAATGATTTGAAGCAATATGCCCGTAACAGGACGCCCAGATAGGCGCGACAAACGTGTTTGCCAGTCTTCAATCGGATCGAGAAAGTCTGAAACAATAACGAAACGCGAATGTGCAGGGACATCTGCCTTCAAGGCGCTTTCATCCGTTTCACTTCGCATCATAGCGTCTGCCAGCCGTTCATAGCCGACACGGCCAGAGCGTGCGCGCTCTTGTAATCCGATAAGGGCGCAGCGTTCTCCCGCCTTCATCAGTAAATTAGCGATAGCGAGGCTGATGACGCGGCCTCTATCGGCTTTGGTTGGCAGAGACTTGTCGCTACCCCAATTCATGCCTGCGCGCGTGTCGGGCCAAAGATAGACCGTATTCGCAGCTTCCCATTCATTATCACGTACAAAAATTTGGTCACCGCGTGCGGATCGCCGCCAATCAATTTGGCTGGCGGCATCTGTTGATTGGTAATTCCGGTATTGCCAAAAGGTTTCACCTTGCCCCGCGCGGCGGCGACCATGCGCGCCAGACGCAACAACAGCTGCCACGCGCTCAGCTTCTGCCAACAAGGCAGGATAACCTTGCGAGAGTGCCAATGCGCGTGTGCGAATGTCTTTTTTGAGGGCGAGCCGCGCCATTTTAACGGATGCGATCTTTCAATGTCTCGATCACACTCTCAACCGTTTGTCCCTCGGCGCGGGCCGCGAAGTTCAACGCCATACGATGTTTGAGAACAGGTTGCGCGAGCGCGAGAACATCGTCGATAGAAGGCGACAAACGTCCATCGATGAGGGCTTTCGCGCGCGTTGCGAGCATAAGAGCCTGCCCAGCTCGTGGTCCAGGCCCCCAGCTGACTTGATTGCGGATAGATTCGATCTCGCTTTGGGCGGGCCGTGCATTCCGAACGAGTGAGAGAATCGCGTCTAAGACATTTTCTCCAACCGGTAGTTTTCTCACGAGTGTTTGCATATCCATGAGCTGCTTTGGCGTGACCGCTTTTTTTGCTTTGGTCTCACCTGCACCCGTTGTGCGAACCAAAATGTCGCGTTCGGTTGCAAGCGTTGGGAAGTCGACATCGATGCGAAGTAAAAAGCGGTCAAGCTGGGCTTCTGGCAGTGGATATGTGCCTTCTTGTTCAATTGGGTTTTGTGTTGCCAAAACGTGAAAAGGTTTAGGAAGCGCATGATGCACACCAGCGACGGTTACGGTCTTTTCTTGCATGGCTTGCAATAGTGCAGATTGGGTGCGCGGGCTGGCACGGTTGATTTCGTCGGCCATGAGTAGCTGTGTGAAGACAGGGCCTGGAATAAAGCGGAACTCGCGTTTGCCTTTGGCGGTTTCTTCCAGAACTTCCGATCCCAAAATATCACCGGGCATCAGGTCAGGCGTGAACTGCACACGTTTGTCGTCAAGCCCCATGACTGTACCAAGAGTTTCCACCAAGAGCGTTTTCGCGAGGCCCGGTACACCGACGAGTAAAGCATGTCCGCCTGACAGGATCGCGGTAATGGCCAATTCTACGACTTGGTCCTGCCCATAAACGACCGCGCCAATGTTGCTTCGCGCTGTGCGAAGTCTCTCGCTGGCTGTGCCTGCGGCATTTTCAATAGTAGCGGTAAGTTCTTGCATCGAATTGGTGGCCTGTGAATAGTGTAGGAGACTCGTTCAATCTCACGCATGAAAGCTGATAAAACCATTGTCCACTCAAAACACCTTAAATGGCGGTAAGTCGCAGTTTTCTCTCAAAGATTTGATGGATGCGCTGGCTGACACCTCTGATGACCGCAGACCGGTTGAGCGGTGGAACCCTGAATTTTGCGGCGAAATCGATATTGTCATCAAATCTGACGGATCATGGTGGCATGAAGGCTCTCGCATAGCGCGTAAGGGAATGGTCGAGCTGTTCGCATCCGTTCTGCGCAAAGACGCAGACGGCATTACCTATCTTGTCACACCTGCTGAAAAACTTTCAATCACAGTGGAACGTGCGCATTTTGTGGCGGTTCGTGTGGATGCAAAAGGAGAGGGCGAGGCGCAGAGGCTATTCTTCACCACGAATTTGGGTGACGTTGTGGAAGTCGGTGAACATACGCCGCTGCGGATCGAAACAGATTCCAAAACAGGGGAGCCTGATCCTTATGTAACCGTTTGGGGGCGATTAGAGGCCGTGCTGTCGCGGTCTACATTTTACGAACTCGTTGATCTAGCCGTTGAGCGAGAGACACCGCAAGGGTCGCAACTTGGCGTTTGGGGCGGCGGAATATTTTTTCCGCTAGGACCTGTTGGCTCTCATGACGTCTGAGGACATGCTTTCCAATGTTCGTCGTGCGCTCCTACCGCTTTCGATCACGGACGGTACGGATAAGGTCAAACGGGACGGACAGCGCGTTGCCGCCGTCCTCTGCGCGCTTGTGATGCGGGAAGAATGGCAGGTCATTTTAACCCAACGTCCAGAAACTATGCCCTCTCACCCTGGACAAATCGCATTTCCAGGCGGCAAAGCCGAACCCGAAGAGAGTATCGCGCAGACAGCTCTGCGCGAAACTGAAGAAGAAATTGGCGTCGGGGCGTCCAATATTCAGCTCTTAGGCCGTTTGCCGAGTTTTAATGCGGTCAGCCGTTATCGCATTACGCCCTTCGTTGGGGTTGTTGATTCAAACGCCGTAATTACGCCCGACCCGCGCGAAGTTGAAAGTGTATTTGAGGTCCCGCTCTCCTTTCTCATGAACACCTCCAATCACATTCGCCGAGAGGTTTTCTTTGATGAGAAGAATCATGTCCTCTTTGATATGCCCTATGACGAGGCTGACGGTACACATCGAAATATTTGGGGCATGACGGCTATGACACTTTATCGCCTATGGCAGCGCGGCTTTGCGAATGACGTGGACTGATAAAGCTCGAGCTGTGAGGAATTAGCCTGATAATAAAGCTGCAAGATGATGGACGCGAGCGGCCTTTACGCTAAAACGCGCGAATGAATCTAGATCCTCAACAGTTTCCTTGGATGCGCAACGCCGCAATCAAAGCTCTCTTTCAGGCTATGCCTGATGGCGCACTTCGTTTCGTTGGCGGATGTGTACGCAATGCGCTTTGGAATGAGCTCGTCAGTGATATTGATTTGGCTTGCAAGCTGGAACCGAAAGCCGTCATTGAAGCCCTTGATGCCGCGGGTATTCGAAATATCCCAACAGGAATTGATCATGGCACCGTGACAGCCGTTATTGACGGGACGCCTTATGAAATCACGAGCCTACGCCGTGATGTTGAAACGGACGGACGCCGCGCGACTGTGGCTTACACGAGCGATTGGGCGGAAGATGCACAACGCCGCGACCTTACAATCAACGCGCTCTATGCGGATTTAAACGGCACGGTTTATGATCCAACTGGACTGGGTCTTGAAGAAATAAAAATTCGCAAGTTCAGATTTGTTGGCGATGCAGGGGAACGCGTTCAAGAAGATTACCTTCGCATCCTGAGGTTCTTTCGCTTCCTTGCGCAATATGGCGGGCAGGAAAAAGTTGATGCGGCCTCGCTTAAAGCGTGCCGCGAACATCAAGCAGGTTTGAAGAAACTATCCGCGGAACGGGTTTGGATGGAGCTTAAAAAATTACTCTCCGCTCAGAACCCAGTTCGCGCGTGCCATATCATGCTGACTAATGGCGTGTTGGAAACAATTTTACCTGAAGCTAATAATGTTGATGGCCTTGAGGCGATGGTCCGCTTGGAAGAACGCGAAGGTATCAAAGCTGATCCATTGATGCGGTTAATGGCGATGAGCGCGCGCGAACCTCTGCAAATGGCGCTTTTGGCGAAACGTCTGAAGATGAGCAAAGTCGAGACAAATCGCTTGCGCGGATGGGCTGATGATGGCGCGCAGCTCGCGACCGATATGCCAGAGCGGGACCGCCTGGCCGCGATTTATCGATCTGGTAAACAGGTGATATTGGACCGTGCGCGACTTCGTGCAGCAGGCGAATCTGACCCTATTCAATCCTCGCGCTGGATGGTATTGGCTGATCTTGCGATGGGATGGCAAGCGCCCACATTTCCTGTCACGGGAAAAGACTTAGCCAAGGCAGGTGTGCCAAAAGGCCCTGGAATGGGGAAAGCCTTGAAGGCACTAGAGGCTTTATGGGTTCGCTCTGGCTTTTCGACTGAAAAACCGCAACTTCTCGCGGCACTTAAATTGATGGGTTACTCATGACCAACCTCACACTCTATATCGGCAATTATAATTATTCGAGCTGGTCGCTTCGCGCGTGGCAGGTCTTGCGCAAAACGGAATTACCATTTCAATCCGTTATGATCGACTTGGATGTGCCCGGATATAAAGAAGCTCTTTTGAAAGTCAGCGATGCAGGCACGGTTCCAGTGCTGGACGTGAATGGCGCAACAATTCCTGACAGCCTCGCGATCTCCGAATTTTGCGCAAAAGCTGTCCCAAATTTATGGCCCAAGGATGAGGCGCTTTGGGCAGAAGCTAAGGCTGTTGTCGAAAAAATGCACACGGGGTTTGAAGCCATTCGCCGCGAAGCACCGATGAATTTACGGCGCCGTACACAAGGTGTTATGCCTGCGGATTGTCTTGTCGAAGCCGCTGAAATTTCCGATATGTGGGATGAGTTGCTAGGGCGTCATGATGGGCCCTATCTGTTTAATGATTGGACGATCGCAGATGCCTTTTATCTCCCGATTGCAACACGGTTTGAGAGTTATGGTCTGCCGCGGTCTACGCGGTCGGATGTTTATATTTCGGAGCTGATGAGCGATCCGCATTTCTTGGAATGGGAAGCCCTCGCATTTTCGGAAACCCATATTTTACCGGAAACGGACGCCGTAAATGCCTGAGATGTTAGACCTTAAATCTCACATTCGAACCGTGCCTGATTTCCCGCAACCAGGCATTATGTACCGTGACATTACGACATTGCTCGCGCACCCGCAGGCGCTGCAGCAAGCTGTGGAAGAGCTGGCAGCGCCTTTCCGGGACGCAAAAATAGATGTCGTCGCGGGCATTGATGCGCGTGGGTTTATTTTCGGTACGGCTGTTGCGATTGCTCTTGGTGTCGGGTTTGTGCCTGTGCGCAAAAAAGGGAAGCTCCCGTTTGAGACATATGAGCAAGATTACGATCTGGAATATGGCACGGATACACTGCAAATTCACGCTGACGCGGTGGGTGCAGGGCAACGTGTGCTCGTCATTGATGACCTTATTGCCACGGGCGGAACCGCAGAAGCGGCGATCAAACTCCTCCGTCGAACAGGGTGCGATATAGTCGGCACCGCATTTGTTATTGATCTTCCTGACTTGGGCGGCGCGGCGCGGTTGGAGGAAATCGGCGTTTCTGTATCTTCACTCGTTACATTTTCTGGTCACTGAATACGCACCAGCACGAGGACTTCTCCTGTTGAGTTTTCGGCTAAGCTGCCACCAGAAAACCCAACGACGCAGGCCCCGCCGGCGCAATTCGTATTGGTCGCGGGGTTAGATAAACTGCCTCCCGTAAAGCCGGTCGTTGAAGCAGATAAAAATGTTAGCGTATCAGGCAGAATGTCTGAAATCGAAATATTATCTGCTGCCGCGGTCGCTGCCGCGCTGTTTGTAACGCTGATTTTATAAATCAACTCACTGCCCGGGACCATGTAAACCCCTTGCGCTGGGTCAGCTATCTCAACAGATTTAACCGCTGAAATGTCAGCTTCAAGTGCGGGGCATAGCCGCATATTCGCAAAGAAACTCATAATCTGAGCCGTTGGGTCCGTTGGCGCGGATGGCCCACTACCATAGTCCAATACGATTTGATCGACAGCGGAGGAAAAGATAATTTCTGCATTGCCTGCGCCAGATGTTGATGCTGCACTCGCAGTGCCAATAACTGTATTTCCAGACACTGTGTTAAATGCGCCGCCCGTCAAAATAGGGCTGACGGCTGTGCCGTTAAGCGTGCCTGTTACGGTCAGTTGGTCGGTCCAACCACCGCGGTCGATGTCGAAAACATCGAAACCTATTGAGCTGACGCCTTGTCCTGGCGTTCCGACATTTAGAGTTAGGGTGACGCTTTCCGTCGTATTGATGAAGTCGCTATATAGCATGAGGCTGTCTTGCGCTGCGCCGCCGCCCGTAAGTTCATCATCTGTGACGGGCGTGATCGTCCCGTTTCTTGCGATTAAGCGGTTTGTATCGCCTGTGATGGCGTAGGACAACGGAATGCTGTCTGCCGTGTAACCATTGGTTAGCGTTCCTGCGGCCCAGCTGTTTACTCCACCCCAATTAAACGCGACCTGTTCAGTAATTGGGCAAGACAAGGGCGTCGGCGCGCCGGGCGGGGACGGGTCTTCCGTCAAGAAAAGAGTTGAGGTTTTGAACTCACCATCATCAGCATCTGGAAATGTATCACAGATTTCGAGAGTCCATGTACCTTGAGCGGCGAGACCATTGAAAGTAGAGAGCGGGTTATTCGGGCGAACCGTATTTTCATAAGGCGGCGCGCCTGATCCATCGGGTGTTGCGTGGCCGCCCGTGTTGATCAAATCCAATGCGCCATCGTCTAAGCGCACATTGTAATTGTCAATATTTCCTGCTCCGTTGATATTGGGGTTGATCAGCTGAACGGATGTTCCCGAGGGGGAACTTAAGGTCAGCTGTATGTCCCCGCGCCATGTGTGTGTTGCCTCAAATCCCAAATCTACATCGGCGACTACGAAGGCTTGTGGAACTTGGAATGTTCGGACAAGCGGTGCAGCGCAAGTGGTCGTGCCATTAATCGGAGCGTCTACGGTTTGGGTGAATTCTATGGCCTGCGCCAACATGGGGAATAAACCCAAAATCAAGATCAGATAGGCACGCATAGTAAACCGTCCTTTGACATGCAAAGTGGGGTCCCGGTGCAATATGTTTATGTGAAAGAGCTTAGGAGAAGGTAAACTCTAAGGTTGTATTATTTAATGAGGGCGCGAACCTGAATTTCAGCCGTTGAATTAATCGGAACATCGCCGCCTGAATATCGAATAATACAAGCTGTGACCTGACAGTCCGTATTTGTTGGCGGCAGGGCAGGTGACCCGAATGCCCCGCCAACGAAGCCTGTGGTCGTGGCGGACACAAATTTCAGATTTTCTGGCAATGTGTCAGATAGGTCAATATCTTCAGCGGCCGCTGTCGCTGTGGCTGAGTTTGTCACCGTGATTTTGTAAAGCACTTCGTTTCCGGGCGTCATATAAAGCCCCAATCCAGCAGGGTCATAGACCTCAACCGTCTTGACGGCAGTAATATCAGCTTGCCTGCGTCCGCACATGGTTATGGTGTGCATGGCGATGATTTGGAACGCAGGGTTCGGACCCGCACTCGCATCATTTCCGTAATCCCACTCGACCTTATCTACTGGCTGGTTGAAGGTAACGACAACATTACCTGCGCTTGATGTTTGTGCCGCATTTCCGATCTGTCCGATGGCTTCGTTGCCAGACACAAAGTTCTGACTACTGGGCGTAATGAGCGGGGCGACGTCAACGCCGTTGAGTGACCCGCGAAATTGTAGGCGATCAACCCATCCACCAAGGTCAACGTCGAAAATTGTGAATTGGAAAGCGCCAACGCCGACACCAGGGGTTCCGACGTCCATTTCCATTGTGACAAATTGAGCTGTTGTGTTGAAGTCAGCTGCTATTCCTACACTGAACTCCGCAGGTGCAACACCGCCAGTGTAATCAGTTTGACTAACGGGCGTATTTGTGCCTGCGACTTGTCCCAAAAATCCTGTGTCGCCAGTTAATTCGAAATCTAAGTTTATGCTCGTGGCGTTGACAGGGTCAGTTGCTGTAAAGCTACGTATCAGATCACCAGAGGACCACCCATTTGCAGTACCAGGCGCGCCAAAGGCGAGTTCAAACTGATCCGTTGCAGGGCAATTTAAAGCTGGCGGTATTGAAGGGGGTTGCACATTAAGTGTCACGGCGTCGAAATCATCTTCTGTCGTGACACCATTATTCGGCGTAGAGTCATTGTCGGCCCTGTTCGATGTTCTAATCTCCGCATTAATCGGATAAAATCCGGCAGTTGGTATTGTCACAGTGACTGCGATAGACCTTGGTGTCCCGGGGGTGAAACCTGTGCCAATACTCCAAACGCCCGTTGCGCTATTGTAACTGCCATCACCTGCTGAGGAGACAAAGTTCACACCTGCAGGTAGGTTTAACTGTGCTGTGGGTGTAGAGTTTTGTGGACCTTCGGATGCTGCCGTAAGCGTAATGACGACATTATCGCCCGTTTCAGGCAGAGTGTTGTCCACCGACATGACTAGCGATAAATCAGCACCTGTTGCCCCTGCGAAAATGAGTTCTGAAGACAGGAATGTTCCTGTTTCACCCGTAAAATCGTCACAAATTTTGAGGGTCCATGTTCCATTCGGATTTTCACCATCAAAAGCCGACGTGGGATTGTCAGGTGAGACTTCGAATTCATAGAGTGTTGCTGACGTATCATTGCCCGCATTGTGCGAACCTGTATTGATGAGCTCTGCAAACTCATCGCTTATTTCGACGTTGTAATTATCAAGGTTACCTGCAGCTGACGTATCGGGGTCTACAAGTTGAACTTCTGTGCCTAGCGGTGATTCCAATCGAATATCCAAATCTCCGCGCCACGTATGGGAGAGTAAGAGACCGACGTTCAGGTCAGTTACATTACCCAAGCCCGTGACGGCGAAGGTTCGTTCCAAATCATTGACGACGCCTGCACCATTGGCATTTGTGCCGCCCGCACAAAATGTGCTGTCATTCAATGCGCCCGCTGTTGTGTTACTGAAACTTTGACCATGGGCGATAGTTGGCAGGGCGCATGCGCACCAAACCCAGAATAGACGCATTATATGTCGGCCCACAGCCTTCATACCCAACCTGCATATTTGCGGTCATCCCCACGACCACCGCATATCGCCAATCTCCTACACGGTTTAGGCTTTTTAAATCCTTAACTTAGGCTGCCCGTTATCAGTCACGTTCTTGAGAGCGTAACCTTGTCGGCTTTGCGGTCGCCCTCGTTTTACGCGAGACCGTCTCATTACTACGGCTGGCCGCGCCCGTTGATGTTGGTCCGCGGCGATCCGCAGAGATGAAAAGGCCGCCTGATCCGTCGGGGCCGCACATGATCGTTGTATGCGGCGCACCTGTCCCACTGTTATTTGCGACTTCCCAGACTTTTAGGCCTGCGCGTGTAACAGCAGGCGTCCCGTAAAGCTCAGAAATTTTGGCATCGATGGACTTTGCATCTGACATTTTAATCGAGCTTTGCAGCTTGATATAATCCGTTTGGCGGGCCTCTGCCGTATATTTCGACAGAAGATCAAAGGCCGCGTCGCCTGAATCCGTCGCGAGTGCAGGGGCGGCAAAAGCCAATCCTGCAGCGAGGCATAAGGTCGTCAACATTGATTTACGCATGTTAGGCTCCGAAAATTCTGAAGCCAGTGTGCGCAGAAGTTCTTAAATTCGCCTAAACGTTAAATTTGAAAAGCATGATGTCGCCATCTTTGACGAGATATTCTTTGCCTTCTTGGCGAACTTTGCCCGCTTCTTTCGCGCCAGCTTCGCCATTATTCGCAACATAATCATCATAAGCCGTGGTTTCGGCACGGATGAAGCCTTTTTCGAAATCGCCATGAATAACGCCGGCACATTTCGGGGCGGTCCAACCTTCTTGGAATGTCCACGCGCGGGCTTCTTTGGGGCCTACGGTGAAATATGTCTTGAGACCCAATAATGTGAACCCAGAGCGGATGAGGCGGTTCAGGCCAGGCTCTTTCAACCCAATCGCGTCGAGATATTCGGCTTGTTCTTCATCTTCCAAAACCGCCATTTCAGATTCGATCTGTGCGGAAATGATGACGGCTTGCGCGCCCTCGGCTTCGGCATGGGCCATAACTTTGGCCGAGAAGTCATTTCCTGTGGCTGCGCTGTCTTCATCAACATTGGCGACATAGAGAACAGGCTTGGATGTTAGGAGCTGCAGCATGCGCCACGCTTTGGCGTCATCTTCGTCAATTTCGAGCGTCCGCGCAGGCTTGCCATCTTCCAGAACTGCAATCGCCATATCAATCAGGCGGATCGTCTGTAGCGCGTCTTTGTCGTTTTGCTTGATCTTCTTTTCAAGGCCAGGCTTGCGTTTCTCTAGGCTTTCTAGGTCTGACAGCATCAACTCTGTTTCAATCGTTTCATAATCCGACATCGGGTCAATACGGCCTTCAACATGGGTGATGTCGTCATCCTCAAAGCAGCGCAGGACATAGACGATGGCGTCTGTCTCGCGGATATTGGCGAGGAATTGATTGCCCATGCCTTCACCTTGTGATGCGCCTTTGACGAGGCCCGCAATATCCACGAAATTCATCCGCGCAGGTATGATTGACGCCGATCCGCCGATCTTTGCAATTATGTCCAAGCGATGCTCTGGCACAGCAACATCCCCGACATTCGGTTCGATCGTACAAAACGGATAATTTGCCGCTTGTGCATTGGCTGTTTTGGTCAGCGCATTAAAGAGCGTGGACTTACCTACATTTGGCAAACCAACAATACCGCATTTGAAACCCATGAGGTCCTCCTATTAGACGCCCGCACATACGGATTGCACACATCGAGTGCAAGCCGTGGTGAAGGTCTGATTACATACATTTTATGTTGTTATTGAAGGTCTTTCTTTTGATGTTTTCTTATGGAAACTAAAATTGTCGATATTTCTGATCCTCATGTGCAGGCGCTTGTTCAGTTGCATCTTGGCGGGATGCAGGAAAATTCTCCTGAAGGGCATGTTTATGCGCTCGATAGGTCTGGCTTGTCTGACCCCCGTGTGACTCTGTTTGGGGCGTATGACGAAGACAAATTGCTGGGCATTGGCGCGCTCAAGACACTCTCAACTGATGTTGGAGAAGTTAAATCCATGCGCGTATATCCTGCTGAAACAGGCCGCGGTATCGGCAAGATGATTTTAGAATCTATCATTTCCTACGCCAAGTCATGTGGTCTTAAAACGCTCAGCCTCGAAACAGGGTCGGGTGCCGCCTTTGATGCCGCTATCGGATTATATCGTAAGCGGGGGTTTAAGAGTGGCTCTGCCTTTGGCATCTATGAGGCTTCGGATTTTAATCAATTTTTCCATCTAGATATTTGAGCTTTTGGAGAATGGCAGGGCGTTTCCCGCCAAATTGCCTCATGTCCTTTGATGGGCTAAGGTCGTATGGAGGAGTATGACGCCAGAAACGCTTGTCAGTAATCATTTGTGCCTGCGGGTTTGGCTGCAACGTATTGCTCTGCCGACGATGCTGGTTTTGATCGCGTTCCTCTTTGCCTTTTCCGTTATTTCCGATGCGCCGCGATTTCGCGATCATAATGCGACGATTGTTGGGTTTTTTGCGTTTTACTTTGTACTGGTCAGAGGCGGTCACATGTTGATGATCCGCTCCCTGCATAAGGATCTCATGAAGTCCCATGAGGCGGCTTATCGCTATGAGCTTTCAGCGGTTGATCCTGTGTTGTTTCGCAAGCGCACGATCGGATTTACCCTCGCACAGATAAAGCGCCGTATTTTAGAAGATGCGCGGCGTCCAAATGGTCAACGGTCGAAATATTAGCGAACATGCGAAAACGCTCACAGTCACCCATGTTGAAACTATGGTTTCAACATGGGTGACTGCCAAAATATGCGATGCCCGATTAAGTGGGACGGCCCGCGTGGTTGATATTCGCGATGGAATACCAGAATAGAAAAGTTGTTTTACGCAAATACCGCACGCGTTGGGATGTCAGTCCA
>CALKXY010000040.1 GCA_938003545.1 uncultured Caulobacterales bacterium | reverse complement strand
GTTAGGGGGATTTAGGAAGGGCAATTCACAGTGTCTCCATTTTGACCCTCCCACACACGAGTTACTCAAAATGTGACACCCCCAAACCCTTCGGAGAAACAGAGCTTTAGCGTCGAAGTGCCCCCAAAAGGGCGGTTCGCTTTATCTTGCTCTTCTAATCGTTTCTCTCATTTGCGTGCACATCATCGGTATCTCCTGTGTTTCTCATAGATGTATTTAATTAATTTGTCAGCCCCGTTATTAGGGAGGTAAAGATCAGGTGCGCCGTGCTCTTCTACGCACTTCCCAGCGGCCAACACGCTCGTCTTTCGGCGCGTCGTCTCTCCGCTAAGGTGCAATCCGGCTTCGGTTAAATGGGGCAACGTAACAGGCTAAACGTCGTGTTCCGTGCCAAGCGGCACGCTCACAAGCAAGATATCGGGCTTCCCATTTTTCAAAGTCTACACCATCTCCTCACATCCGCTGTCGCGGTGTCTCACAAAATCAGTTATTTAATTCACGTATCTCAATCGGCCATCAGCGGGTCATCAAAGAAGGTGCCGTCCCGCCACATCGCATGCACAATAATCGCCAGCTTACGCGCCACAGCCACAAGCGCCTTTTTATGTCCGCGTCTTTTCTCAATCGACAGGCCCCAGTTTTTAATCGCCAGACGGCCTTTATAACGCGAGAGCATCGCGCTCGCCGCCGTATAAAGCGCCCGGCGCACATCCCCGTCTCCCGCCTTGGAGATACGGCCCTTGATATCAACTGAGCTGCCCGACTGCCAACATTTGGTCGTCAAGCCAAAATAAGCCCCGACATCGCGCGAACGTTTGAACCGGGACGGATCATCCACGCCCGTCATAAAAGACAAAGCCGTCACGGGGCCAACGCCCGGAATCTCCATAAAACGGCGCGTTAGCTCGGTTTGGCGGGTGATTTTTACGACTTGCGTGTCCAGTTTTTTGAACTGCGCCCATAACCCAGAACGCGCCTCCAGCATCGTCCCGATCAGCTCCCGCGTGAAGGGATCATCCGCCGTCAACTCTCTTATGCGTTTGTCGAATCCCGCCCGGCCTGTCCCTTTTATACGGATGCCAAAAGCTTTCAGCGAATGGCGGATCGCGTTCTCAATATCGAGGAATTTGCGTTTCAGATTGCGTCGGTGCGTCAGCAAAAGACGTAATTTATACGTGCCTTCCGCCTTCATATGCGCCCGCTTAAACCAGCCCGTGCGCATAATATGGGCCAGACCCAAAGCATCCGCCGCATCCGTCTTATTGCGCTGCGCGGACATGGCTGCTCTTGCATGACGCGCCTCGACGCAGATCACGGGCAAGCCGAGCGCGAGGAGTTCAGATTGAAGCCACGGCGACAGCGCCCCTGCTTCATGCCCCGCGCGGCGCAGCGTTCTGCGGTAAGGCCGCACGGCCTCAGCTATCGCCTGCGGGTCAGTTGGTATTTCTGTTTGAAGCAAGACCTTTCCATCAACATCCACAACGCAAAGTGCTGTATCTTCAACACCAACATCTAATCCGACAAAATAATCCATCACTCGTCTCCCTCGTTAAAAGGAGAGCTTGGACTACACAGGCCGTTTGGTAAAATTTGGGATGAAATTTCAGAAGAACGCGCGATTACTCCGGCTTTACGACTGGAAAATCAATATCTGTCTGGGCCACGTGATTGATATAATTGGTGAAGATATTCGCGGCTACGTGGGCCGTGACTTCAGCAATCGCACCGTCATCATGTCCAGCGGCCCTAACCGCCGCAATGTCATCATCACTCACTAGACCTTGTTTGCTAACGACTGCATTTGCAAAGGTCAGAAGGGCTTCTAATTTCGTATCTGAAGACTGTCCTTTCAGACGCAGGTCAATTTCAGATTGGTCGACTTTTAACGATTTCGAAATCGCTGAATGAGCAGATGCGCAATAGTCACAATGGTTGGCTCCAGCGACAGTGAGCGCGATAGCTTCGCGTGTCTTGGGGTCAAAACTGCCTTTGGATAAGGCGTCGCCTAATCCCAGGAAAGCCTCCAAAACGGCAGGTTGGTTCGCCATCACTTTTGTGAGGTTTGGTACCGCCCCCATGTTGGCTTTGACAGCCCCGAGGAGTTCGGCCGCACGGCCCGTCGCAGTTTCAGGATTTACAGTATTTAAGCGTGACATATTATGTCCTTTCAGTTGAAATTTAGATTCGCGTATATTTATGCGTCGCGAGCGATGCGTTTCAACGCGTCACCCGTTAAGAAGACTGCACTTGCAAGTAGAACAATATCTTTAAGCAAGAATTGACCCGGCACAACGGAGAGAGCGGGGAAACCACCAAGACTAGGTTCCCAAACAGGGGCAGTTAGAAGATAACTGGATGTAACGAAGAATGTCGCAAACGCACCCAATGCGCCGAGAAGCGCCAATTTAGGGAACTTAGCGCCTAACAAAATAATAGCAGCTAGCGTGATTTCCGTCGCGCCGATTAAGTTCGACGCACCTTGAAGACTGAATACGCTATAAAGCCAAGATGTAAGCGGGCTTGACGCGACCAAGCCTTCAATTGCACCGGCTTCATAAGCTGTGAATTTCATCGCACCAATCCAGCCCAGGACACCTGCACCTGTAAAGCGAAGCGCATTTGTTCCGATAGTTGTAATCTTCTCGCCTAGCGCATTAATCTGGCTAGCCGTGTAACCTGCGACGGCAGTGTTTGATGTAAGTGTTGTCATTGTCATATTCCTTGAATTGTGGACTAAATGGTCTATATTAAGTTAAAAGTTAAGCAGCGTCTCCGCTGCGATGAATTTGATATATGAAATAGGAACCGATTGGTCAACTATTATGAAAACACGAAAGCGTGAAACGAAAAAAAAATCTCAATCGGTCGGGCGCCCCAGGGAATTTATTGAGGAAGATGTTCTCGACAACGTTATGTCGCTCTTCTGGAAACAGGGATATGAAGGTACAGGCCTAAGCCATATTCTCGCAGCCACAGGGCTTGCAAAGGGTAGCCTCTATAAAGCCTTTCAAAGCAAGCATAATCTCTATCTCAAATCTCTAGAAAGATATGAAGTAGTCCATGTTGATGCAGCTGTGAAAGCCCTGAGGTCGAATGAAAGCCCCATTAAACGCTTAGATGATTTTCTATCGGCCCCTATAAATGACGCTTTAACGGGTCGCGAAAATAAAGGATGCTTTTTATGCAATGCCTCTGCAGACCGCGCGGATATTGATATAGAGACAAGCCAACACGTGAAGCGAAGTTTTAAAAAATTAGGTCAAGCCCTCTCTCTCGTCGTCTCAGACATTAAACTCGATTGGACAAAAGACCAAATCGACCAAGCGGCACAAATGTTATTATCAGTCTATTCAGGACTAAGAATTATGTCCCGTTCAGGCGTTGATATAGACACCCTAAAAGCCTCAAAAGCAGGTGCCCTGAGTTTAATCGTAAACGACACTTAAAATCATCTAAACTTCAACAACATATTGCCCAAGGTTTCCCCTAAAGCCTTCTATGAGGAAGCTGCATGCGCATTGCATTTATTCCGGCTAGGTTCGCGCTAGCCCGCATCGCAATTAAAAAGCCATGAACCTTTCCACTTGTCTTGACATATTTGCCTTCAAAAACAGGTTGCCACATGCGCGAACCCTCATATGCTATTGCCTTTCCCGATGTGTTGATGCTTTGCGCAGACCATCGGATTAGACTTCGACTCCAAGGACAGTTCACATGGCTGCCAATAATAACATTTATGATTGCTATCGTCCGCCCGCACAGGAATTTGTGCGCGGCGAAGGCCCTTATCTCTACACCAAAGAGGGCGACAAATATCTCGACTTTATCGCAGGTATTGCTGTGTCCGGATTTGGTCACGCCCACCCAAAATTGGTTGAAGCCCTGACTAGCCAAGCGGCTAATCTATGGCACCTCTCAAATATGTTCCAAAACCCTGGACAAGCTGAACTCGCAAAACGTTATTGCGATGCATTGGGTTGGGCCGATAAAATCTTCTTTACGAATTCTGGTGCGGAAGCCGTAGAATGCGCGATGAAAACCGCACGCCGTTATCAATATGACAGCGGCCATCCAGAGCGCGTAGACATCTTAACCTTCAGCGGCGCGTTCCACGGACGGACCATGTCAACGGTCACCGCAGGCGGCAATGCAAAATACATGGAAGGCTTCGGCCCTGCCATTCCTGGATTTATCAATCTGGAATTTGCCGATCATGACGCGTTGAAAGCCGCGATCAGTGAAACAACTGCTGCGATCCTCGTCGAGCCCGTGCAAGGCGAAGGCGGCCTTCGCCCGCTACCGCCAGAATGTCTGCGCGGCCTGCGCGCGCTTTGCGACGAACATGGTCTGATGCTGATTTATGATGAGGTCCAATGCGGTGCAGGACGCACGGGCAAACTCTTCGCTCACCAGTGGGTCGAAGGCGGACATCCCGACATTATGGCGGCAGCCAAAGGCATGGGCGGCGGTTACCCGCTTGGCGCGTGTATCGCCTCTGCCGAAGCCGCCCAATATATGGTCCCTGGCACACATGGATCGACCTATGGCGGTGGCCCAATGGCGATGGCCGTGGGTCATGCGGCGCTGGACTTGATGGAAGAAGATGGCTTTATGGAAAATGTCGTTCAGGTGTCTAATTTCCTGAAACAGCAGTTCGAAGGCCTAAAAGACGAATTTCCCGATATGATCGATAGTTTGCGTGGCAAAGGGTTGCTGATGGGAATAAAACTGAAAGTTCCGAATGTTGATGTGAAAAACAAAGCATTAAGTCACGGTCTCCTCGTGGGCACGGCTGGCGATAATGTGTTGCGTATGGCACCGCCATTGATCATCACAGAAGATCATGTCCGCGAGGCCATTGACGCCCTGCGGAAATCTTTCAATGATTTAAAACCTGACGCTTAAAAGGCCGATTATGACACTGATCCTGAATGCCCATATCCATGCGACACCTGGACAACGGGATCAGTTAAAGGCGGAACTTTTAAAATTAGTTCCGCCAACACGCGCAGAGGTTGGATGTAATTTTTATGAATTGCATGAGGACTTAAGCGACGAAAACCATTTCATGTTTCATGAATCGTGGAAAAATCGCGAGGCCTCGGATCAGCATATGAAAACCGATCACATCGCAGCATTTCGCGCAGTCACAGCCGGAATGATCGCCGACTTTAAACTCTATGAAATGCGTAAATTAGATTAAATTCTAGGCGGGTTGGACCAGTAGGTCTGCCACGGTCTCGCCTTGCCACAACACTTCACTTGGGCCACAGAGCTCGGACCATTTCATGCGCAGCGCCGTAAACTCAACACTCGGCATAACCTCTTGAGACCCCGCCATGACCTCGCGTGAGGGCCATTGCGCATATGCGTAAAATGCACCGTCATCGCCGTAATGCAACCGTGAGCCAAGCGCACCGCAATCATCCCTGAAGAAGTCCGTAACTCCAGACCACACGGCAATAAATTGGCGGCGCGTTTCGGAATTATCCGAAAGCAATTTAAAACGATAAGACACACAATACATTTAAGTCACTCAGAGTTTTCTATTCAATACAGATTTGGCGTTCGAAATCATATTCATGTCCCGCGTCCAAACAATTATCAACTTTGGCATTCGAATAAAAATGCTGAAACGATGCCCCCGCGATCAAAACGATCATCAGAACAAAATACAGGAGTAATTTTTGTTTACGCGCAGAGGTCATGAAGGACTTACGGATGACGTTTTCGTCGGGGCCATAAAAACAATCGCTGCCAAAGCGATGAAGGCTGAATAATCTCCCAACCGCTGCCACGCCCCGCGCCAATCCGATTGATCAGGAGACAACATCATCAAGAATCCCAACGCCATCGCGCAGCCTGCGAAAATGGATAAAGCCTTCAAAATCGGGCGCGATAAAGACGTTCCTAAAAGAATAAGGCCCAACGCGCCGAGCGGATAGGCAAATAACCCCACGAGGTTATGCATCGCCTGCCGCGGGCTACCCTCAATGGGGCACCCATAATCGCAGGGAAAGAAAACCGCGCCAAGATATCCAACAGGAATACCGATACCGATGAGAATAAGCCCAGTAGATATACGTCCTGTTCGATCAAGTGTAAGCCAGAGGAACCGCAAAATCACGAGACACGCGAGCGCCACGGGCAGAAATCCAAAGTAAGTTGCCAAAGTATGCGTCGATGTTCCCACAGCGCCCAGCTCGCTCAGGTAGTTAGAAACAGATGTGTAATCGGCCCGTGTCGCACCCAAAATTTCTGGCAAAATAATGCCGCACAACAGGAGATAAATAACGCCCAAACCCGCCCAAATTGGCGGCTTAGACATTATCCCGCTTCCATCTGTGCGAGGCGCGAGGCTTGGTCTTCAGCGATCAATGTGTCGACGACATCAGACAGCGCATCACCCGCAACGATTTTGTCGAGATTATAGAGCGTCAAATTGATGCGGTGATCCGTGACCCGGCCTTGCGGGTAATTATAGGTTCGAATGCGTTCGCTGCGGTCTCCGCTACCGATTTGTCCTGCGCGTTCTTCGGCACGGTCGGCGTCAACGCGTTGCTTCTCCATATCATAGAGCTTCATTTTCAGCAGACGTTCTGCATTGGCGCGGTTCATATGCTGAGACTTAGCATCGCAGACGACAACAACGCCCGTTGGGACATGGGTCATGCGCACCGCAGAATCGGTCTTGTTCACATGCTGACCGCCCGCACCCGACGCACGCATTGTATCAACGCGGACATCGCCCATTGAAAACCCAATATCGATATCTTCAGGCTCTGGCAAAACCGCGACGGTTGCAGCCGAGGTATGAATACGGCCTTGTGTTTCGGTGACAGGTACGCGCTGCACACGATGCACACCAGATTCGAATTTCATCATGCCGTAAGCGCCCGCACCAGAAATGGAAGCCACGATTTCCTTAAAGCCACCCATGTCGGCCTCATTCATTGTTTCGACCTCCACCTTCCAGCCTTGTAGCTTGGCATAACGGTCATACATCGCGTATAAATCGCCTGCAAAAATTGCAGCTTCGTCGCCGCCCGTCCCTGCGCGGATTTCGAGAACGATAGACGCATTGTCATCCTTGTCTTTGGGTAGCAGAAGCAACGAGACTTCCTTCTCCAAAGCGGGCAAGGAATCCTTCAAGTTCTGAATTTCGTCCTTCGCCATTGCGCCCATCTCTGGGTCATCCAACATCGCGGAGAGATCTGCCATTTCGGCGCGGACATCCATGAGCTTCTTCACGCCCTCAGCAATGGGGCGCAGCTCAGCGTAGTCCTTGCCCAGTTGGACAATTTCATTTGTATCGCTCGTCGCGCTCATCCGGGCGGTGATCTGGTCAAAGCGGTCAACGACCTGGGAGAGTTTTGTATCAGGAATATGCATAAAAGCGGACCTAGGTTAATCCAACGAGAGCGTCAAACCCGCAAACACTGTGCGCGGCCGTCCAGGGAAGAAACGTTCATTGCCAAAAGCAAAATCTGCACGATCCGCATAGCGTGTATCAAAGACGTTATCCATACGTAGAGAGAGTTGTATCGCGTCGCTCACATCCACTTGACCACCAAGCGTAAAGACATCGTGGCCCGGATATTCATTCGTATTGCCAGGGTTCGTGAAATACGCGCCAACATGGGTCCAGCGTAAATAGCCACCCGCACGGTTACCGGCATAGCGCAGCGCCAGATTGCCGAGCGTATCAGGGGCCGTATCGACGCGATCGCCCTTTGTAATATTATTGGCCGCACTGCCAACAGTTTCGGTAAAGTCATAGCGATGACGTGCAAAAGTTCCCGCACCCGTCAGGGAAAAGCCGCCAGACAGATCAAGATCAAAGCTGGCCTCAATACCTTCATGACGCGTCTTACCATTCACGACGTTAAATCCATTCGCATTGCGGAAGAAGACATTATCCTTCCACATGGTAAAACCCGTGATTTCAAATGTGACTTTGTCAAAGGCCGCACCGCGTAAGCCCGCTTCCAGACTATCCAATGTCTCGACATCTGCCTCGCCTGGGACTTGATTCTGTTGCGCCGAATAAAGGTCTGACGTTTGCGGCGCGCGAGAGCCGCGCGCGGCACGGGCAAATAACGTGACATCGTCAAGATCATAGGTCAGGCCAAGTTTCGGCGTCAGGGTGAAATAATCATCCGTCCGATCCGCTGCGCGAATGAAGCGCCCTGACTGTCCTGTGTCGACTTGGTTATCATAATCATAGGACGTGTATTCGCCGCGCGCGCCGAGGTGCAGCGTTGCGCGGTCACTTAATTCAACGTCCTTGGTCGCGAAACCTGCGATAACAATGGCGTTCACTTCATAGTCGAAATGCAAACCTTGAACAAAGCTAAAGCGTGACGGGTTATTTTGAAATTCATATTGAAAGCCAGAGGTGTATTCAACATCAAGACCTGCGCTCAAACTGTCGCCATAAAGACCAGACTTCAAACCAAAGGACGTATGACCATTTTTATCCAGCGCCTGACCAGGCACAAAGTGCCGCAAAAAACGCTGCTGCGTGCGGCGCGCATAGGGTTGCAGAATAAGAGTTCCAAGGTTCGTTTCGCGAACAGCTTTGATTTGCCCGCGTAGGGCTTGCGTGTCCCGAAACGCTTCTGGGTTCGCATTGGTCGTGATCAAGTCACGGTCAAGATAGGCGTCGTCGCCTTGCAAGAAACCCGCTGTTTCCTGATTGAGATTATTCAGGGCGATAAGAGTTGAAACGTCCCAATCCCCAATCTCGGCTTGATGTTGAATCGCCAATTTCTGTTGGTCAAATCCGCTGTCGTCACGGAAGCCACTATCATGGGAGAGATCAGCAGATACGCGGAGATTGGCCGTAAGATCGACGACACTTGTAATATTCGCAAAGCCGCGACTACTGCCTTGGAGGCTTAAATGCTCTCCTCCAGTGTCAGGGCTGGCCAGCACAACATTGATAAGACCATGAACGGCATTGGAACCATAATCTGCAGGACCAGGGCCTTTGAAAACTTCGATACGATCCGCAAGTTCCGTTGGAGCTTCCAGTAAAGCGTTCACATTCGCAAAGCCTGCTGCGCGCAGAGGCACGCCGTCTAACGTATAAAGGAAACTCCCTGCACCAGCCCCGCCGGTCAGGACAGGTGAACGAATAGCGGTCAAATGTTCCTGCCCTGACCCACGATGGATATTCACGCCTGCAACGGTATTCAAAACTTCCGCCGGATGCGCGAGGGTTAAGCCTTCGGGAGATGTTGGTAGAATAACGTCGATGGTTTCGGGTTGATCAACGGTTTCAAGCCGAACGCCTTTCGCCACGACAATATCGGTCTTCGGGACGAGATCTACAGCTAAAGGCACTTCGCAAAATGAGGCTCCATCAATATACGTCCAGCATGATGTTGCCTCAGCTTGCAAAGGCGCAACCGAAACCAGCGCAGCGGCGCTCGCAAGTAAAATACGTCTCATGGAATACCCTTATTTGCCTTTAGGTTTACTACGGCTGGACGCCCTCGACAGGACTTCCAAAGGTATATTTTGACTGACAATATTCAGATCGCGTTGCGGGAACGGAATTGAAATTCCAGCTTTCTCCAATGCCTTATTAATTTCAGTATGAATGACATGGGTCATCGGCACACGGTCATCAAAGGAATTGAGGAAGACGCGAATTTGAAAATCTAGAGAGCTGTCACCAAAACCCATAAATAAAACATTGGGCGACGGTGTCGCGAGCACTTTAGGCAAAGACTTTATTGTGTCGAGCATGATCTCGCGCGCCGCATCCGTGTCAGAGCCATAAGCAATACCAACAGGCACAATCAAACGTGTAACAGACGACGATAGCGTCCAGTTCGTAACACGCTCAGAAATCAACGCTTCATTCGGGATAAGAATTTCGAGGTTATCCAAATCCTTCAATGTTGTGGCACGAATTTGAATACGGCTGACCAAGCCAGATTGATCGCCAATCGTGACATAATCGCCAATACGAATCGGACGCTCAAACAGAATAATCAAACCTGATACAAAATTCGCAATGATCTTCTGCAAACCAAATCCGATACCAACAGACAACCCCGTAGCAATCCATTTGAGTTGCGACCATTGCAGGCCCAATTGATTAAACCCGATAATAATGCCCGTCGCGACAATGATATATCCCAAAATTGTCGTAACCGCATATCGCGTACCTGGATCAACACCCAATCGATTGAGGACAAAAATCTCCAAAAAGCCGGGTAGGTTTCGCGCTGCGATAAAGGTCAAAACCAGTATCGTCAGCGATTGCAGTAAATCCCAGAGCGAGACAGCGACTTGCAACGCCTGCCCGTTCTCATCCTGCCCTCCAGAGGCGTAAGACCAAATTTCGAACCCATCAAAAATAGACAGCGCCGGAACAAGCGATGACCAAATCATCCAAAGCAATCCAGCAAAGGCCAGTAAGACAATTGTCTGTAGCAATTTTGACGTTTGCCGCGTCATTGTCGTCACATCGATTTTCTTAGTGTCGACAGGCGGCGGTGGTGGCATATCTTCGCCGCGTTCTTCGGCGGCTTCTTTCGCACGGCGCGCTTCTAATTCAGCCTCACGTTTCTCAAGCGCCTGACGATATTTGAGCTGGCGCTGCGCAACCACAATGGCGCGGCGAATGGCGCCATAAACGACATAGGTCAGCAGAACGAGGACCCCTGTCAAGAATAACCGCGTCAGCAATTCATTCGCGCTTTCGTAATATCCCGCTGCCGCCATACCAACCGTGATGAGCGGCATGCCAATAATGACAAATGCGATAAGACCGCGAAACCGCATCAACAGTGAATCATCCGTCGCAAGGTTTGAGAATTCCACACGTTTGGCCCACAAAATACGAGATGCGAAAATGACCATCGACACCCCTGTTAAGATGAACACAAAAACCGAAAACCCTTCGGCGATATTAACGTCAGTCATGTCATTTGTAATGGCTAGAAATGTCGAGAAGACGGCCATAACGGGTACAAACCAACGCAAGTTTGATCCGATTGTGCGGCGGAGACCTGACGGCATTTTGAAATGCGCATCAAAGAGCCCATTCTCCCGGTCCCATCGAATCCATGCTCCAAAAACAAGCACAAAGGCACTCAGATAAAGCGCCCCATTCGCGAGACCTTCGATCAAGCGGTCTGGATTATCCGATTGATCGTAGAGCCAAGCAATCAGTAGGAAAATCAGCGGTAGCGGCAAGGAATGAAAAACACCCGCAGCAATAACGGCTGGCGTATGCCAAGCTGAGTCCTGCTTAACACGGCCAACCATCGCAGCACGTCGGTCCACATTGGCCCGTACGTGAGGGCGAAACCGGTAAGTTAAGCCCGTAATCACAAGGAAGCCGATCACCAATAAAAAATACCTTTGCCCCATGCTTAAGAGTTCGGTCACGGCGAGGGTCATATTTTTGGGGGAGAATAACTTTAGCGCGCCAAGCCCGACTTTCTGCGGGAATGACACATCAATCGCAGGTACAGACCGGACCCAAAGCAAATTCTCATCCAATAAAGTTTGGAGGCTCTCTGTCTGCTCCAGTAGTAATTTTTGCGCCGCCAATAATTTCCCAACCTCCGCACTGCGCGCATTAGCTTGCGTTGAAATTTGTTGGAGTAACTTACGGCGTGTATCTAATATTTCAGTCAGAGCCGCTTTATCAATTGCGTTGAGGTCAGGTAGGTCCTGAACATCGCGCCGCGCAGACATGAGAGCGGATTCGAAATCAATCGGCCCAATTGGAAGATCGCGTAAATCTTCCTGTGCGATAATACGTTGGCGTGTGGCCGCAGAAAGTTGATCCTGCGCGGCGCGCATGTCCACACGAATTGAATCCGACGTTTGCAGTTGATTGCCCAGACGGCGCAAGGTTGCGCCCGCCTCACGGTCCAGACGGCCCTGCCCAACAAGGCTGGTGGCTGCGCTCAGATCATTTTCAACATCTGCGAGACGCCCCCGTACAGATGCCGTATCTCTCGAAATACGCGGCGCGCCTGATGCCAAGGCTGCAATTTGATCCGCAAAATCGAGATTATTCGCAGCGAAATCAGCCACCAGCGGATGTCCAGCCTGCGCATTTTTTGCGGCAGCTTTGATCTCATCGCGCAGCATTGTAGCCTCATTCACACGTTTTTGACCTGTACGCGAGCTAAGGCGAGCAACGTCTCTACGTAAAATTTGCGCGCGAATATCTGCGATGGCACGACGGCCAGAGAGAAGCTCTTGCCGCATTGGTAAAGTCGCAATTTCTTGTTCCAAAGCTCGGATTTGATTGCGGCGATACCACACGCGCGCACGCGCTTCAGTGCGGCGCGCATCCGATAGCCCCTCAAGCTCACCATCTCCGAGCGCATTTAACCGTGTCTGTAAATCACTCAGCGCGGCGCGGGCTTCCGAGAGTTCTTTGGGCGCATTAGTTTGACGTGCCGATAAGGCTTTCAATGTATCCTGAAGGGCCTGTAAGCGTGTTTCGACTTCACCCAAGTCGGATTCTTTCGCGATTAAATCCTGCTCCAACTCAAACAGAGCATCATCACCGATCATCTCGGCCATCGGTTCAGCTTCTGCCGCAAGAGCGGCTTGAGCCGCTTTTAACTCAAGTTCCAATTCGGTCTGAAACTCAGCTGCATTTTCAATGGAGGCTGCATATTGTGCGCGGCGTTCGGATTGGCGTGTCGCCTCAGCTAGGCGATCCTTGGACATTTGCAAAGACGTTCGAATTTGATCTTTCTGCTCGTCTGAAAGATCCGCATTACTTTCCAAAGCATCGATGCGGGCTTCGAGTGATTGCGCCGTAAAGATTGGCGCTGCCGCCGTAGACGCCTCTTGGGCTTGCCCATTTGCGTGCGGAGCCAAGCAGGCAACACAACATGCTAAAAGAATAAGACTATACCGTAAAACACCCATACAAACGTTCAACGCCAAAGCCTTCGCAAAGTAAAGCGCAGCTAGATTAAAACACAGTGGCAGGAACAAAAAACCGCCAGATCGTGAAATCCAGCGGTTTATTATTCAGCGATATATAAAGACCTTATTTTCCGTCTTTAAGCTTCTGCATCAAGTAAACATTCTGCAGGGCCAAACGATTAGCTGTTTCTTTCAGGTTAGCCGCCGCCGAATGACCGCCATCAATATTTTCATAATATAGGAAATCATGATTTTGGTCTTCCATACGTTTCGCGAATTTTCGAGCATGGGCAGGATGAACGCGATCATCTTTCGTTGAGGTAATCAGGAAAACTTCGGGATAGTCACCTTGTGGGTCCAGATTATGATATGGTGAAATCTGACGCAGGAATTTACCTTCAATCGCATCCTCTGGATTACCATATTCACCCATCCAAGACGCCCCAGCGAGGAGTGTATGGAACCGTTGCATGTCCAACAGCGGCACAGCGATAATGGCGGCGTTAAATAGGTCTGGACGTTGGGTTGTCATAACGCCCGTCAACAAACCCCCATTTGATCCACCTTCAACGCCAAGGTGGTTTGGAGATGTGATTTTCTTCGCAATCAAGTCTTCAGCGACCGAAATGAAATCGTCATAGATCCGCTGACGGTTCGTCTTTAATCCAGCCTGATGCCAGTTCGGACCATATTCGCCGCCGCCGCGAATATTCGCGAGCACGTAAACGCCGCCATTTTCCAGCCATAGCTTCCCGCGCGTCGCGGAGTAAGACGGGTTGAGCGAAATTTCAAAACCGCCATAGCCATAAAGTAGTGTCGGGTTCGTGCCGTTCATCTTGGTATCTTTGGCGCGGACGACAAAATAGGGAACTTGCGTGCCGTCTGTGGACGTCGCGAAAAACTGCTCGCTGACCATATTCGAGGCATCAAACCAATCCGGAAGGGATTTCGCTTTTGCTTTCGTGTCCGTCGCTGTGTTGTAAGTCCAAAGCGTATCTGGGGTCAGGAAGCTCTCGGAACTAACAAATGCCACATCTTCTTTATCATTCGTAGCACCGATAGAAACGGTTCCATTGGCGGGGAAATCGAGTTTTTCAGATGTCCATTTTGTCCCGTCCCAATCAAAGGCATAGGCCGCGCTTTTGACATCACGCGAAATCGACATAAGTAATTTAGATTTTGTCGCGCCATATCCATTCATCGATGATTTGTCATCAGGGCGATATACGAGATTCACGGTTTCAATTTTGCCATTCTCTGCAAAATCATCAAAGGCAAAACTGACCAGGTCACCTGATTTAAATTCGCGCCAATCCTCATTCAACGCCAGTAGAACTTGTCCCTTAAATTCTGAGCCTAAATTCGACTTCATCGGAATTGGGAATTTACGCTTGGCGGCTACAGACCCATCGGGAGTGCGCGGAAAGTGAAAGACTTCGGAATTATAAAAATCTACAGAGCGCGAAACAACCACTTCGCGGCGCCCATTGGAGAGTTCAAACGCGCCGCCCCAATAGCCAACATCTGTTTGCTCGCCTCGGCCAATTTCTACGGCTTCTGATAATGGAGTACCCCGCGTCCAGAGTTTAGCCAGCATAGGATAGCCAGAATCCGTCATCGTGCCATCGCCGAAATCAACGCCTATAATAACGGTATTTGCATCGACCCAATCCATCGTGCCTTTGGATTCAGGCGTGATAAAGCCGTCCTCAACAAAAGTCTTTGTCTTCGTATTAAACTCACGGCGCACCACGGCATCTTTGCCGCCGTCCGAAAGATTGATCATGCAAAGCTCATGTGACGGCGCCAGACAGTTATTGCCTTTATAGACCCAGTTCTTGCCTTCATCCTTCGCCAGCTTATCGATGTCCAAAACCGTTTCCCATTTTGGCGCATCAGACAGATAGGAATCCAACGTCGATTTGCGCCAAATGCCGCGCACATGAACATCGTCCTGCCAGAAATTATGTACTTCTCCATTTCGGTAAGAAACATATGGAATTTTGTCTTTCGACTGTAGGATCTCCAACGCATCAGCATAGAATGTTTGATAGCGCGCATCCGCCTTCAAGCGATCCAGTGAACGCGTATTCCAAGCTTTGACTTGATCCAGAGGTTTTTCGCCCTCAACCTCTTCAAGCCAAAGGTGGTCGGCATCGGTCTGGCCGACAGTGTCATAAGAAATCATTTTATAGGGCCTTGTGTATTCGGCTGTGTTTAGAGGGGTTTCGGATGTGCTTGACCGTGGAGTATCTGTGTTGGCATCACTGCACGCCATTAAAATCGCAGTGGTTCCCAAGAGTAAGGCCGTTTTCGAAAATCGGGTTAAGGTCATGTGTCTGTCCTCCTAACATCATTGCCTGTTTCAAGCTTTGTCTTGATAAAGCGGAGTTTAGGTCAGAGGGCAAGCCTTGCGCCATGTGCCTACTCACCTATATGAGCGCGATATGAAGTTTCTGATCATGAATGGCGCGGGTAACCGCTTTGGCGTATTTGACGCCCGCACTGTACCTGACTTTCGGCTGAGCGATGCACAGACGATTGAAATTGCAAAACCTGGCGGCAAAGTCATGGGCGAAAAGGGCGCAGACCAAATTGTAATCCTACGCGCGCCGAAATCTCCTGACGCAGATATATTTATGGAAATCCGCAACCAAAAAGGTTTCGAAGTTGATGCCTGCGGGAATGCGACACGCACAACGGCGTGGCTACATATGCGAGATACTGAAACAGACAATTGCGTGGTCGAGACCAATGATGGTCTGCTTTATTGTACGCGCGCGGGCGAATTTGAGATCGCCGTCGACATGGGGCCGCCAAAATTGGACTGGTCACAAATCCCACTCGAAGAACCGATGCACACCCATCATATCGATGTGAAACTTGGCCCGATTGACAATCCGATCTTATCAAACCCTGGCGCGGTCAGCATGGGTAATCCACATTGTGTATTTTTTGTCGAAGACTTCGAAACCGTCAAACCGCATCTCGCGGGCCCCATGATAGAATTTCATCCGCTATTCCCGCAGCAAGTGAACGTTGGCTTTGCCAAAGTCGAAGATGACGACAGCATTCGCCTAAAGGTCTGGGAGCGCGGCGTCGGCATGACCCTCGCCTGCGGCACAGGGGCCTGCGCCGCCGTTGTCGCAGCTCATCGCCAAAAACGTACAGGCCGCGATGTCACCGTGGAAGTCGATGGCGGCACATTGCACATTCATTGGCGTGAAAAAGATGATCACGTCATCATGACGGGGCCTGTGGAACTGGAAAGCGAAGGCTCAGTTTAAGCCTGACACGCCCATTTATTTAATCGATGACCCCATAATATCCGCTTTGTCTGGGATACGTCCGAAGGCAATTTTCACACCGTCATAACCGCCCGGCAGGTCATCTGGTGCGCCGATTTTCAACACAACTTTCGAAAATTTCTTATTCAGATCATCCATCGCCCGCACCGCACGATCATGTTGTGTGTCATCTCGCGGCCCTGCGAATAAATCGCCAACGATATGGTCCTCATGCACAATCCCCATCAATACGATAGAGACCTGAGACAGCCTGTTCACACGGCTTTTCTGAAGTAACGCCGTAAAGGTCTCATCCGCAATTCGGTGCAAGGAGAAGTCGTCGCGCACAGCGGGAAATTCCCTTTGCAGGCCAATGCGTTCGCCTTGCAACGTCCGTGCGCCCACACTCATACGCGTACAGAAATATTGATCCGCCCGCAAACGCCGCGCCGCATGGGTGCATAATATCCGCACACATTCACTGGCTTTTTCAGGTGTCCGCCATGTGCGTGCCAAGACCCGCGAATGCCCGAACATCTCGCGTTTTGTCTCTGGCCTTTCTGTATGCTCCCCATGAAGGGCGCGCCACAACCGCTCGCCTTCTACGCTGCCCCAAATACGGCGCACATGTTTCGGTTCAAGGTCCAACAGCCCTTGTGTCGTTGTCACCCCCGCGCGGCGCAAACGCACCAACATACCTCGCGCCACGCCAGGAATATCTTCCAAGGGGAGATGTGCGATCTTTCCTGGCATTTCGTCAGGGTGCAGAACGACAAGGCCATCTGGCTTATTCATCTCTGCTGCAATTTTCGCCAACAACCCTGTCTGTGCAATTCCAAAACTTGCTGTGACCAACGGCCCAAGTTGTTCACGCAGGTCAGTTTTAATTTTATGAACGAGGTCGATGGCTTGCGACAGACGTATTTTTTTTAAATCAATCGCCATTTCATCAACGGACCACGCTTTTTCAATCGGTACGTATTTTTCGATCGTCTCTAAGATCGTCCAATGTTTGCGAATATAGACATCGTGGCGGGCATGACGAAACACGATATTCGGGGCCAGTGCCTCGGCTTCGGCACGTTTCATTCCGCGTTTCACGCCGAGAGCTTTGGATTGATAACAACAAGCGATCACGCCCGACGCCCGCGATTTCAACGGCGCAACAGCCACAGGCGTATTCCACAGTTCAGGATCATCTTGTTTTTCGACATGGGCAAAAAAGCTATCGAAATCGAGAAACATCTTCCAATACCCCTTTTCGCTTTGCGGAGATCGCGTTTCGGACGAAGAGGTTTGGAGAGAGCTCATGAGAGAACAAAAACAGAACAAATCGCAAGAGTCGAGCAGACTAAGTCACGTGGCTGTGGATAAGACTATATTCCTAATTCAATTCAGACGCTTATGTCTCTGAGACTATCTCCTGCCCGCCTGACTTGACCCTTACCACTATCTCCACCACATGCTCGCTATGGCTGATGCCCCTGACATATCGCCGCCAAAGATGGCCACGAAAGTCATTACGCTTGGCTGTCGTTTAAACGCCTATGAATCTGACGTCATTGCACAGAACACGCGCGATGTCGGTGACCAGAATGCGGTTGTGATCAATACTTGCGCCGTCACAAATGATGCCGTGGCCGAGAGCCGCCGCCAAGTCCGCAAAGCCAAGCGCGACAACCCGGATGCCCGCATCATCGTCACAGGTTGTGCCGCGCAGATTAACCCAACCATGTTCGCAGATATGACCGAAGTTGATCAGGTTTTGGGCAATCATGAAAAAATGAGCCCGTTATCTTTCGGTCCCGACGCCCCGACTGAACGCATCCGCGTGAATGATATTATGAGCGTCCGCGAAACAGCGCCGCAATTCATAGGCAGCGACAATGCCTTGCCATTGAAATCACAAAACCGCAGCCGCGCCTTCCTACAAATTCAGAATGGCTGTGATCATCGCTGCACATTTTGTATCATTCCCTATGGCCGCGGAAATTCTCGATCTGTCCCCGCAGGGGAAATTGTAGGCTCTGTTAAATCACTCGTAAGGCAAGGCTATAATGAGGTCGTCCTGACAGGTGTTGACCTATCAAGCTGGGGCGGAGACCTGCCCGGAACGCCGCCTTTGGGTGATTTAGTGCGGCGCATTTTGAAACTCGCACCAGAGCTGCCGCGTCTGAGACTGTCTTCTATTGATCCCGCAGAAGTCGATGACGTTTTATTCCATCTACTGACAACAGATACGCGCATGAGCCCCTATTTGCATCTATCCCTACAGGCGGGGGATGACATGATTTTGAAACGGATGAAGCGGCGTCATTCACGCGCCGATGCCGTTGAGCTCTGCCAACGCTTGCGCACGGCCCGACCAGATTTCACATTTGGCGCAGATATTATTGCCGGCTTTCCAACGGAAACCGACGCCATGTTTGAAAACTCGCTATCCGTCGTATCAGAGATTGGTATTCCATGGCTGCACGTCTTTCCCTATTCGGCCCGCGAAGGCACACCTGCCGCGAAAATTCCGCCAGTTGACGGGAACATTGTCAAAGCGCGCGCCAAGCAATTGCGCGACGCTGGCGCGTTTGAGAAAGCCGCCCATCTGCAGACGCGCATCGGCGATGAAGATGAGGCGTTGTTCGAAGAATCTGGCCTCGGTCGTCTCCCTGACTTTTCTATGGTGCAAGTGGACAATCCCGCCCTTGATATAAAGAAAATGGCAGGTAGCTTGGCCCGCGTGCGGATTACGGGCGCGACGGACACCCAATTAATTGGAACTCTTGTATAATGGCTGAAAAGAAAAAAGGCTTCCTGTCGAAATTGGGTTTTAAAACCAAGGCAGATAAACTCGCCGAAGAGGCGGCTGCCAAGGCCGCCGCTCAACAGCTTGTCGATGAAAAAATGGCGGCGCGTATGGCCGCGATTAACGCCGCCGCCCTCGCCTCTGCCCGCGAACAAGATGAGACCTCACAAGGCCTAAGCGCCGAAGAGACCGCTGCGCGCGAATTAGAAGAAAAACGTCTCGCCGAAATTCAGGCCGCCCGCGACGTCGCCCGCGCCAAACAACTTGCCGAAGAAAATGCGCGCAAAGCTCAAGAGGTAGCTGACGAAAAAGCGCGCTTGGAAACCGAAGCAAAGGCCCATGCCGAGGCCGAAGCCGCACGCAAAGCAGAAGACGAACGCGTCGCGGCAGAAACCGCAGTCAAACGCGCCGCCGAAGACAAAGCCCGCAAAGACGCCGAGGCTGCAGACGCCGCCCGTATCAAAGCCGAAGAAAAAGCGGCGCTCGCCAAAGCCAAATCAGAGACTGAAACAACCGCCCTGAAAGCCGCACAAGCGGCCGAAGCCAAAGCGCGCGAAGACGCGAAACGTGCCGCCGATGCTGAACGTGCTGCCAAAGACGCAGCCGCCCGCAAGGCGGAACGTGCGGAGCGTGAACGTTTGGAGGCCGAACGCCTTGAGACAGAGCGCCTAGCAATTGAAAAAGCCACAGCAACCCGCCTCAAAAAAGAAGCTGAAGAAGCCGACCGCCGCGCGCGCATTGCCGAAGAGGTCGCCGCCCGCGAAATTGCAGAACGCGAAGCGCAAGACATTGCAGACGCCAAACGTGCAGAAGAACGAGCCAAGCGCGCGCCAGACCCCGAACCTCTGGCTGAAGGCGGCTTTATGGGCCGCATCAGTGCAGGCCTACGCAAATCCACCGCGCGCATGTCCGATCAAGTCGGCGCGGCCTTCACCAAACGCAAATTGGATGATGCCGCAATTGAGGAATTAGAAGACATTCTCGTCATGTCTGACCTCGGCTATGGCGTGGCGTCAAAAGTCACTGATCGCCTGCGCGAAGATAAGTTCGATAAGCAAGTCACCGATTTGGAAGTTAAAATTGCGCTCGCCGATGTCATTTCTGACATTCTGACGCCACTAGAACGCCCTATCGTGTTCGGTATGGCCAAGCCGCAAATCATGCTCTTTGTCGGCGTCAATGGATCAGGCAAGACCACGACACTCGGCAAGATTGCCAATCAATATACGAAACAAGGCAAAAAAGTTCTGATCGCGGCAGGGGATACATTCCGCGCCGCCGCCGTAGAACAACTCACGGTTTGGGGTGAACGCGCAGGCGCGCCCGTCATGAGCGGCTCACAAAACTCTGATCCCGCAGGTCTCGTCTTTGACGCGATCAAACGTGCCCGCGAAGACGACGTCGACATTTTAATGATTGATACGGCAGGCCGATTGCAGAACCGTACAGAATTAATGGAAGAACTCTCCAAAATCCTGCGTGTTATCCGCAAACAAGATGTCACCGCCCCGCACCATTCTATTTTGGTTTTGGACGCCACCGTCGGACAAAATGCCCTCATGCAAACCGAAGCCTTCAAAGACACAGCGGACGTTACAGGCTTGATTATGACAAAACTCGACGGCACCGCTAAAGGCGGCGTGTTGGTCGCGCTATCGGATAAATACGCCCTCCCCATCCATCACATCGGGATCGGCGAAGGGATAGAAGACCTAGAAAACTTCAGCGCCCCAGTCTTCGCCGCCGCCCTATCAGGCGTCGCAGACGCGTTGGATGGGTAGAGCAGAATGAATGCGGCCAGCCTCGCTGTCGCATTAATTTTAGTTTCAGCGATCAGTCATGCCTTGGTCAGCGTATTGATAAAACGCTCGCATGATAAGTTAATTCTACGACTCATACTTGAAGCGACGACTGCTACTATTGCTCTACCTTTTCTATTTATTTTACCGCCTCTACCAACATCCGTTTGGCCAATTTTGGCACTAGGTATTGGATTGCACATTATCTATCAAGTCACGCAAGCTGCAGCCTTCACACGTGGAGATATGTCCCTCGTTTATCCCGTCATGCGAGGGTTTGCACCTGCCCTGACGGCAGTATTCGCTTTATTGTTTTTGAACGAAACGCTTTCAGAGTTAGAAATTGTAGGACTAGGTTTGGTCGTAGCTGCCCTCGTTGGATTTAGTTGGCCCGGTCGATTGCCACAAAAGGGATTTGCAGCTGCACTCAGTCTCGCTTTGTTCAGTGGACTATTGACCGGTCTCTATACTGTTGTTGATGCAAAAGGCGTTCGATTAGCTCCGTTCGCAGCCTCATTTATCGCGTGGATTTTTGTCATAGAAGGCACCCTTGGGGTAGCACTTTTCGCGGCCTGGAAACACAAAGGATTGCACGCAAAGTTACGGTTGGACATGCAAGGTGGTATAATGGCTGGCTTACTCGGTCTGATCACCTCTTCAACTGCACTCTACGCCTATAGCCTTGATGCTGTCGCTCCCTTAGCCGCGCTGCGAGAAACATCCGTCGTGTTTGGCGCGGTATTCGCAGCCCTTTGGTTGAAAGAACCCTTCGGTGGACAGCGCATCGCGCTGGCCGTCCTGCTTGTTCTAGGTCTCGTTTTTATGCAGCTCGCTTAACGGCGCTTACGGTGCGGGGCGCGGTGCTTATATGCTGGGTAATTTTCTGTTCCGTAATAGCCAGATTGCGTTTCGGGCGTTGATGTTGGGGCCTGCGTCTGGGTTGAGCTTGGATAAGCTTCAGAATGCTGTCCTCCAGAGTAAGAGGGGGATCCTGTATAAGCACCTGATGAGACTGTATTCGCCGATAACGAATATCCCGTCGACCCTGGTGTACCTGCATATGATCCAGCGATTGTTCCGCCGCCCGTACCGGGACGGCACAAAACGCGTCGCCATTCGTAACGTTCTGGACTTATCAAATCTTTCGTTGCCACATGGCCATATTGCGCGGGAATAGTCGTTTCATAGGCTTCTGCTGGGCGGACTAAATCATCAACAGAGATCGTACGATATTCCGCGGGCACGGGAATTTCTTCGACGCCGCCAGGATCCACCACAACTTGCTTTGTGATGGATGTATATTGCGGCGCAACAGGCGTTCGGATCACGCGGGACGGCGCACTCATGACGCGCCGCGTGGTTGTGACCGATGTACCAGGCTCTTCAACGAGGCACCAAATCTCGCAGCCCACCCCACATGTATCCCCGCCTGATTGTGTTGTTGCATAACTGCCGCCTTGATAGCCTGAGTTGCTACGCAAGCGTCCATCCGCCGTTGAATGAATGACATAGCCTTGGCGTTGTAAATCGCCAGGGTTGCCGCGTTTCCAAACCAAATGCGGCGCGCTGGTTTGCAGGCGCTCTGACACAGTCGAAAATTGCGGCGGCGCGACGGATAGGCGATCATGGCCCGGGCGTGTCAGGATGCGGTCGGTGACGCTGCGGTAAGATGGTTGGCGCACGACATAGCGGATGCTCGGCTCTTTCGTCATGACGGTTTCATCGCGGCGCTGGAATTGCGGCTGCGTTACATCTAATTTCGCATAGGCTTCAGAGGTGATGACGGTTTGTGAGCCTTGTGAATATTGCGCAGGGACTTTGACCTGCGCATAACATTCGCCCGGATTAGACGTTGGCGGCAAAGCGGAAGGAAATTGCGTCGGGCCCGCTGCAAATGCAGAGCCGGCACCTCCGAGTAGCAATGAAAGCGTTATTGGGGTGATCAGTCGGCGCATGTGAAACTCCGTCTTAATGTTGATGGCGTGTCCAAAAAAAGTGGAACAGAATGAGCGCGAAGCCCGCGCCTGCGAGGTTGGCGAGTGTGTCGGCGATTGATCCAGTGCGGCCCAAGGCCATCGTGTGCTGCGCGATTTCGATTGCAATGCCGAAGACAGCGAGGCCTAGAAAAATCCAGCCACCCCAGTTGCGCATCCAACCCAATCGCGCCAGGCCCGCTAGAACGCCATAAGCGCCGAAATGTAAAACTTTGTCCAAATGCGCGACGCCGCCTACAGAAAGTGACGGGCGCAAGCTCATATAGGCCACGGTCAGAAGTGCCGCGAGTGTGAGGAGTCGGAATATCCATTTCATACCAACGCCTATAGCGTAGGGGATGAGGCAGGGCGACGACCAAGGTGAGGTCTTTTCGCGTCAAATCTGCGGTCAATATTGTGTCTTCGTCAGCCATTTATGGTAAACAGAGCCTTAATTGTGGCGTGAGTGAGGCAAATGGCATGTTTCACCTGAATGAAGGCTAAACACAGAAAACCATCCCATGCCGCGTAAAGTTGTGCAGCCATCCACCCTTGGCAAACCGCGCCAGACAGGTCAGAAGCCCTGTATTCCGTGTGGGCGGACATAACAGAATAGGATGTAATCATGACGGTTCTGAACCCGAAAGACGTAGCGCAAGATTTGGACGGATGGACAGGCGGCGATGATTTTATCACCAAGGTCTTCAAATTTGAAGATTTCGCCCAGGCCTTCGCCTTTATGACCCATATCGCAATCCTTGCGGAGAAAATGGATCACCATCCCGAATGGTTTAATGTTTATAACCGCGTTGATGTGACCCTCACCACGCATGACGCGGGCGGTGTCACGGAAAAAGATGTGACGCTGGCGACCGCTATGGAAAAGGCTGCCGCATAATGCGTCGCCTCCTTCCCCTATTGGCATTGAGCGTGGTCTGGCCATTAAATGCGCAGAGCCAAACCCTGCCGTTCTGCCCTGAAGGCGAAGTCATTGAACTGGACGGTCAGTTCACCTGCAAGAAAAAAGATACGCTTTTACGGCTGATTGCCGACTTTGAAGCTGCAGAGTTGGAAAACGATATTTACCGCAGGGGCCAAGAAGGCGACCGCGAGGCTTTGAAACAATTACCAGATATTTCCCCGGACGCCGATGCGGCGATGAGCGAGAGAACCGCAGCTTTCTTAACGCGCCATACCGCACTCTCGACACGTCCCATGAGCGATGCAGACCGCTTGAATCACACCTTACTGGGTTTTGTTCTGACACAACGCCAACGTCTGGCCCCTTTTGACACGGCGCGCGTTCCGTTCACAAATGACAGTGGTTTTTTCAACGAACTAGGGTTTATCGTTCGTCGGACGGATTTTAAGACCGTAGAAGATTACGAAGCCTATGCCGCGCGACTGACACGCCTGCCCCGATATTTTGCGCAGGCCAAAGATAATATGCGGCGCGGTATAGAAACAAAATTTACGGCTAGCGCAGAAATCCTACCTGACATCCAAGAGATGATTGACGTCATGGCGAAGACGTCAGCCACAGGCCATCCCTTGTTTGCGCCTTTTAAAAATATTCCAGATAGCTTTACAGAAGACGATCAAACCCGTTTACGCGCCTTAGGTAAAGCGGCGTTGGAATCTGCCGCCATTCCCGCCTATCGCGACTTGTCGAAATTCATGAAAGATGAATACACCCCCGCCGCCCGCACAACAGCCGGTCTGGGGAATAGCGAGGCAGAACGCGAATATTACCGCGCCCTAACCCGTTATTTCACCACATTAGACATTAGCCCGGATGACGTTCACGCTCTGGGCCTGTCTGAAGTCGCCCGTATTCGCAACGAAATGGACGCCGTCATTGCCGAGACAAATTTCGAAGGCAGTTTTGCGGAATTCCTAAACTTCTTGCGCACGGATCCCCAATTTTATGCGACCAGCCGCGAAGATCTCCTCATGCGCGCCAGTTATATCGCCAAGCAAATTGACGGAAAAATGCCGGAATATTTCGCGACCCTGCCGCGTCTGTCTTATGGCGTCATCCCCGTCCCAAAAGAGATCGAGAAAGCCTATACAACAGGCCGATATTTTTCTGGAAATCCTGACAAGGGCCAAGCTGGGAATTATGTCGTTAATACCTATAATCTGCCGAACCGCCCGCTTTATAATTTACCGGCCCTGACCGCACATGAAGGTGTACCCGGTCATCATATGCAAATCGCAATTGGCCAAGAATTACGCGGTCTACCCAAATTTCGCCAAAGCCTATACCCGAACGCCTTTGGTGAAGGTTGGGGGCTCTATGCCGAAAAACTGGCAGGCGAGATGGGTATTTATAAAACACCATATGAACGCTTTGGACAGCTTTCATATGAAATGTGGAGAGCCTGTCGCTTGGTTGTCGACACTGGATTACATTGGAAAGGATGGACACGCGAAGAGGCGGAAAGCTGCTTCTTGGAAAACTCTGCACTGGCCCCGCATAACATCAAGACGGAAGTTCAAAGGTACATCTCTTGGCCTGGACAGGCGCTTTCTTATAAAATCGGTGAATTAAAAATATTAGAATTACGCGCTAAAGCCAAAACCAGTCTAGGTGCGGACTTTGACATTCGTAGGTTTCATGATGCTGTTTTGTCCAACGGTGGACTGCCTTTAGATATTTTAGAAACACGGATTGACCGTTTCATATTCGATGAGCGGCGTCGCTTGGATCAGATTGAAATTCGGACCGCGCGTCAAAATGCGGCCGAAGTCGTTGAGCCTGCCACGGCCCAACACACATCTGGTCAATAAAAAACCCGCCGAGCCAAGTTGCTAAAAAGCAACTGGATCGACGGGTCATGCCCCCAACGTGGACAAAATAATTAGAAGCGGTAACGGCCGCGCAATGTTAGCGGAATGGACACCCGTCCGCTGTTATTGTTCAATCCGCCCAGTGTGGACCCTGCCGCAAGAACAGAATTATCTGATCTTAAACCGCCCTGATAGCGCACACCTGTTTCCAGTCCGATTGTCGTGTAACGCGCGATTGGCGTTTCAACACCAACAAGGCCTGCGGCCGTACCGACCCAGCTGTCACGATAGAGCGGGACTTCTGCTGCGCTGAAAGTTGCGCCGCCCAATTCTGTGCCGACAACGCCAATATCGCTAACTCTGGACACACCTGCGCGGGCTTCGACATAGGGACGTACGCTGTTCAAGATGACACCATTCGTAGGTTTAAAATACTGACGTAATCCAATTTCACCGCCAAAGGCTTTATAGTCTGTCAATGCGCCCGTGAGTTGCTCGCCATCAATTGTGCCCCAATCCTGACGACCATCGCTATCAGCTTGCTCATAATGTCCGAGCAAAGTGACCTTTGTATTTGGCGCCAAAGCATATGATCCGCCAAGTTCAGCACGAACACCTGTATCATAGGCATCGCCAAATGAAATGGAGTTAAAGTCTGTACCTTCAACATTATTTGTGCGGCTGGACGTGATGATATTTTTGCCGGCAGCGAATGACGGGCCAATACCGCCTTCAATGTTCCAACGTGCCAGACAATTACCTGTGTGGCAGCGGCTGTTTGGAGCGGGCGTCGCAGCTTGTTGGCCATAATATCCAGTTTGTGCATTGTAATTTGGATTAACTTTCTTGCCACCGAGGCCAAGAAAGGAGCAGCCAGAAAGCGCGATTGCGGCGGTGCCGAGCATGATAAGTCGCATGGTTTTCACCCTTAGTGTTCCGGATTGGCACAATCGCCAGTATCATCCGTTATCTTAGGGAAAGCCGTTGCAAAGGTTAGGCCAATGACTCGATTCAAATGAAATTCAAAACAGGAAGGAAGAATCAAAAAACCCGACCCTGGTATTTAATCCAGGATCGGGTTTGAAATATTAAACTATTGCCTGACTTAAAAGGCGAGGCGACCGCGTAATTTGAGTGGAATGGACAGACGGTCTTCACCACCTGAATTTGCCTTTAGATTATCGCGCCAGCGTAGACCTGTTTCGACACCAATCGCGCCGCGTGGGCCAACAGCCAATTCTGCGCCGACGATACCAGCGGCCGTTGGACGCCAACCACCATCGATGAATTCTTGCTGATCGAACTGTGTGCCATCATCAACAAAAGTTTGGGTCAAATTAACACCCGAATTATATCCGAAACCTGCAGATGCACCGACATAAGGACGGAAACCGACATTTTGACCAACATATTGGCGAACGCCGCCTTCAATTGTATATTGCTCTAGATCGTCGAAACGACCTTCAAGCGCACGATCCGTTGAACCTACATCTGGGATAAAGGTGCCAGCTGCGTCATATGTACCAGATTGGAAGGACCCAGTTGAAAGCGTGTTGCCTTCTTGTTTGGAATATCCTGCAGATGCGAGAAGTGTCGTGTTTCGGGAAATATCATATGTCGTTGCTGCGCCGATATTAAACCCATCGGAGAACGCATCTGAATAATCAAACGCATCGATTGCACCAGCTTGTCCGCCGCCGCCATCGGAAGGTCCAGCTTCTTTACCCTCAAATAATTGACCATCTACACCAAATTCCGTACCGCCAAAGACTTCAAAACCGAAAGGCATTGCCGCGCCAACGCCGCGCAATTGCGGAACGCCATATGGAGCAGCATAAGGTTGTGGAACATAGATAGGCGCGCCCGCAACGTTCTGAACATATGCGCCATTTACATATTGGCCATTTGTCATTTGTGTTCCGACGACATTGCCGCCGTATGCTGCCGCGCCATAAGGCGCTGCTGCGCCGAGAGTCGTTGCCGTGCCATAAGACCCAGCGCCATATGCGCCAGTTCCGTATGATCCGCCAATACCTTGTGCCGCTAGCCCTGCACCGACGACTGGGCCGCCATTGACGCCTGCGCCATATGCGCCTGCACCGTAGCCAGATTGACCATAAGCAGATTGTCCGTATCCTGCGCCTGCAGGACCATAACCTTGTGCGCCTGCATAAGCACCGCCGTTAGCTCCAGCTCCGTAACCAGCACCTTGACCGCCATATCCAGCTGCACCGTAACCTACGCCTTGGCCGCCGTAACCAACGCCATAAGAACCCCCTGCACAGCCAGCATGTTGCCCGCCATAAGCTGCGCCGCCCTGTTGTCCGTAATGTCCAGATTGACCGTAGGCTGTTTGGCCATATCCAACTTGAGAAGACGCACAATTTGTGCCGTAAGCCCCGTTGGATGTTCCGTAGCTACCGCCCTGACCGCCCATGCCCAGCCATGAACAACCTGACAATAAAACCGCTGATAATGCACAAGCTGCAAGCCGCATATCGGCCTCCTTTAATTCGAACTCTCGTTCTTCTGTTGTTTCGAATTAAAACAGAAGATACTTAAAAAACCGTTCCCAAAGTGGAAACAAAAACTTAACGAATCCAGGACTTTGCCTGGTTAACGCCACTCACCTAGAAATTAAACGATCCACGCAGTGTGACGGGGATAGATATATTTGCGTCGCCCCTGATACCGTTTGAATATTTCCGAGCGCCTTCGATGCGGACACCCGACTCCAAAGCCAATGCAGTGCCAGGTGTGACCTGCCATTCAGCACCGACATTTATCTGACCAGACGGAACCCATTGACTATCAAAGATTGCGATTGGAATATTATTCGTCGTGTCATCCGCATTCCGCGTCACGACATCATAAAACTGTTCAGGCGTATCTTCGGTAATCTCACCACCACCAAGGTCGAAGCCGCGCTCAAAAAATCTCTGACGTTGACTAACTTTGACGCTTGCCTCGCTGTAATGAGATGCGCCTGCCGAAGCGCCAACAAATGGCGTGATTGTTCGGAATCCTTGAGATTTAACGATAGGCTTGAAATAGTGTCTTGCGCCTGCCTCTAGATCAATGCGGCGCAAGTCAGAAAAATCATAACTAAATTGAGCAATTTCTTCGTTTGGAACAAATGAGGCCGTTGTTAAAGTACCCGTACGCGTAATGGTTTCAGGCGTTCCAGCGACTGCAGGTATAGCTGGTGTAAGTATAGTCACGCCGTCTGTGTCAAAAACTGCAGGTATTTCTGCCGTACCTGCAACAGCAGGGGTCGTAATATATTGACCTGCTTCTTCAACGCGGAAGAGTGTCGCCTGTATAGAGGCTGCAGTTCCATCGTTACCTTCAGAATGAGAATATCCTGCATTGGCGAAGAAGGTTGTGCGGTCATTCGCTATATACTCCAAACCACCCGAAATTCGAGTAGGCGTTGACCAAGCATCATCAAAAGAGATTTGCGGCGCATTTACCTGATCATATTCATTATCGTCAAAAAAGCCTGGGTCTGCGGGAATGGCTGGTGTGCTGTCCGTCGCTGGCACAAATGGACTGCCGATTGGATTACGCCTATTCGCTGTAAATGTAGTTCTGACTTCATCACCCGTTGCATCTGATCCTGTACGTGAACCTTCATTGAAGTCCTGAGGATTATATGTCCCAATAGGATCAAGAGAGAAGCGATCATAATCAATCAAACTGCCGCTGACGCTACGTTCCAAACCCAGCGATAATGACCCGCGTAATTTCGGCTTACGTTTTTTTGGGGCCGCTGTGTGGTGCGCTAGGGATGGGTGCTGGCCAACAGCGGATCCATATGCGCCATCTGTATATTGCGCATAGCTCGGTTCGCCAAAGTTTGGTTCCTGCGCAAAGCCGCCTGGACGACCCGTCGCGAGGGTAACTTGCTCAGGACGGCATCCTTGCGGAATAGGTTGAGCCGGAGAGTAGATTTGGCAACGTTGTCCAGCGGAGGCACTATTATACGTACCATATTGAGCGTGGCTTGCGGCCTTTTGCTTAGCAAATGGGTTTTTAAATGGGCCAGCTGACCCACCTATAAATGAGCAACCCGACAGCAGAACAGCCGACAAAGTTGCCGACACAGTTAAAGAGCCCAGACGCATATCGTCCCCCGAAATCAGATATGGGAGACGCGTGTCATCCCATCATGGTTAATATCGGAATGAAGGAGTTTGCTTAACAAGCCGTTTAGGCGAGGAACTTTCGTGTGAGAAAAACGCTAAAGTAGCCCTTTTACCGCTTCAGGTGGTCGTCCAATGACGGCGCGCTGACCATTTGTAACGATAGGACGTTCAATCAAGATGGGGTTTTCGGCCATGGCCTGAACCAACTTTACCACGCGGCCTTCTTCTTTCAGGCCAAGATCTTTATAGAGTTTTTCGCCGCGCCGCATGAGATCACGTGGATCATTCATGCCTAGCTCCGCCAATATCGCCGTTATCTCAACCGCACTTGGCGCATCCTTCAAATACTGCCGCACAGTAAACTCTATATTGGCCGCCTCAATCAAGGCGAGCGTCTCGCGAGATTTAGTGCAACGCGGATTGTGCCAGATCGTCAGCATGAGAGGGTCCATTTCTTTTTATGGCAAGATTGCTTTGCCTGCGACTTAGCGGCAAAGTCATCGCGTGACCACGCCCATCCCAAAAGTCCTTATCATCAGCTCCACCGTTGCCAGCTCTCGAGTTGGCGCAAGCGCGGCCAGTTTTTGTCTACAAAGATTGGGCATAGAAACGATTGTTCTGCCAACGACCTTGATGGGCCGTCATCCCGGTTGGGGTGCGCCAGGCGGCGGTGCAGTCGAAGCCGCGCGCCTGCGTGACATCTGGCAAGGAGTAAAAGCGCAAGACATTCATGTCGACGCCGTTCTCACTGGATATATGGGCGAAACGGCGCATGTTGATCTCTGCACAGAAATCATCAGTCATGTCCGTCAAGCAAACCCGAGCGCGATCATCGCCATTGATCCCGTCATGGGGGATCATGGTCGACTTTATATACCAGAAGACCGCGCACGCGCCATCATCGACCACCTTGTCCCGCAGGCTGATTTTATCACGCCTAACCTGTGGGAGCTGAACTATATTCAGGACCACAGCACACAATTGCCCGCCCGCCTCATCACCTCGGTGCCTGATGGCGCAGACATTGGCGCGCGCTGGGAAGACGGCAGCGCAGCGTTCCAAGTCAGCCATCCGAAGTTCGACTCTGTGCCCCATGGCGGCGGAGATAGTCTCGCGGCCCTCTTTTTGGGGCGCCGCCTACTTGGCCAAAGCCCGCGACGCGCCTTGGCGGCGTCTGTCTCCTCTGTTTATGAGATTATGCGTGCAGCAGATGCCCTTGATGCGGGTGAACTGCCTCTCATCAGAATGCAGGCCTTTATTACTGACGCAATTCCCTTACATGTCAGCTCATGACCAATTTTCCCCTACACGGCGTTTTGCCTGAAAAATTTAACAGCCTACGCGGCGTGATTGAGGAAAATTTCGCAAGCCATGATGAGCTGGGCTTCCAATTTTGCATAAAGCAGCATGGCGAAACCCTCATCGATATTCGCGCAGGTTGGACGGACCGCAAACACACAACAGAGGTCGCGGACGACACCCTCTTCTCAATTTTCTCTTCTGGCAAGGCTATGGCAGCCCTCGTCATCGCGTGGCTCGTGGAAGAAGACCACATTGGCTATGAACAGCCTATCGATACGATCTGGCCAGAATTTGCACAGGCGGGAAAAGCGGGCTTAACCGTCGCGCAACTGATGAGCCATCAAGGCGGCGTGTCAGGGATCACCAACCCTGAATGGAGCGCAAAAGATTGGTTCGACTGGCATAAAACAATCGCACAATTGGAACAACAAACTCCGATTTTTGAACCGGGCAGCGCATCGGGCTATCACCCTGTCACCTATGGTTTCCTCGCGGGAGAAATTGCGCGCCGTGTCGACCCAGAGCAACGCACATTGGGCATGATCCTACGCGAGGAGCTCTGCCAAAGGGAAAATGCGGATGTCTGGATTGGCTTGCCATCATCCGAACATGATCGTTGCGCAGATATGCAAAAACCTAAAGCAATGGCCGACATGGGCGAAATCACTGACGCCACACGTTGGGCCTTTATGAAACCTTGGTCGTCCCCGGGCGGTATGGGCGCGGCCGCTTGGCGTGAAACCGAACTGGCCGGATCAAATTGTCAGGCAACGGCGAGGGGCCTCGCAACGCTCATGCAAATGGGCGTCGATGGCCGCATCGGCAGCAGCGCCGTCTTATCAGAAGACACTCTCGCTGCATTTTCAAAATCTCGCATTACGGGGCAAGACTTAGTCTTACCCTTTGAGTTGGATTTCGCCGCTGGCGTCATGCGCAATGATCCGAATTATTTCTACGGTCCGACGGCCGCTACACTCGGTCACAGTGGGTGGGGCGGATCTTGTGTCTTTGCCGATCCTGTAACAGGCTTACACGGTGCCTATGCCATGAACCGACAACGTAATACGCTGCTGGGTGACGTCCGTCCTCGCGCCCTAATTGATGAGGTATATAAAGCCCTATGAGCGCACTCATCGAAAGACTTTGGGAGATAGGCCCCGTCATGGTTGACGGAACCCCCCACGCGAATGCCATTGGTATGAAATTTGTGGCCGTCGATAAAGGCCGTGCCACTTTATCCTTGCCTTATAACACCGCCCTTATCGGTGACCCGCGCTCGCGGGTTCTTGCGGGCGGCGCAGTGACGACCTTATTAGACCAAGCCTGCGGCCTCGCGGCGATGGCTGGATTTGACGCCTTGGGCCCCATCGCGACGCTCTCTCTGCGGATTGATTATCAACGCGCCGCGACGCCGGGGGAAACCGTAATAGCCGAAGCGATCTGTTATAAAACAACACGTAATGTCGCCTTCATTCGGGCCGTTGCGCATGACGGAAATGAAGAAGACCCCGTCGCAACGGCGCAAGCCTGTTTTATGGTGACGGGCAAACAATATAAAGTCTCTGGCGATACAGACTCCAAAGATGAGGCCCCTGCATCATGAAGCAACGTCAAGCCGAAGACCTCATTGCCTCGATCCCATATGCACAAATGCTAGGAATTGAAGCCCGCGTCATGGGCGATGATTTCCTTCTCGTCCTGCCTTACCTGGCCACCAATATCGGAAACCCGACGCTGCCGGCCTTACATGGCGGCGCTGTGGGCGGATTTATGGAAGTTTGCGCCATGGCAGAAATTCGTCGTCACAATATTGATCTCCCCTTTTCAAAACCGATCGGCGTCAACATTGATTACCTGCGCCGCGGTAAGCCCGTCGAGACATTTGCCCGCGCAGAAATCGTCAAAGAAGGCGCGCGCGTTGCCAATGTTCGTGTTCGGGCTTGGCAGGAAAGTTTCGACAAACCGATTGCCGCATTATCTGGCCATTTTCTTTTACCAAAGAAACCGACCGACAATGTCTCTGAACAGAAAAAGTCGTGAGCGCCGCACAAGACGTTTGTAGCTTCGCCCGTTGGACCGCGCTGTGTAATCGGCTCAACCTATCTGAGGATGGCGGCACATATAATACATTAATCAAGGCACATGCCGAACCGCATCGTGCCTATCACACGCTGGATCACATCGCAGCCTGCCTACGGCATTTAGATGATGTCCGAGATATAACAGAGCGCCCAGATGAAATTGAAATGGCGCTTTGGTTTCATGATGCTGTCTATCAACCCTTCTCGGCCAGTAATGAAGAAGACAGCGCGGAATGGGCAGCCGATTGGCTACAAGATTGCGGCGCAGACAAAGCCGTCTTTAGCCGCATCGCCGATCACATTTTAGATACGAAAAGCCATAAGGCCCCAAACACCAAAGACGGGCAATTCATGTTGGATATTGATCTGTCTATCCTCGGCACAGCCGCGCCGATCTATGATGATTTCGAATTAAATATTCGCCGTGAATATAAACACGTGCCTGCGTTTATTTTTCGTAAAAAACGCAAAGCTATCCTACAAGGATTTCTCGACAGGGATCGCCTCTATATGACAGGATATTTTCACGACACGTTAGAGTCGAACGCCCGCATAAATCTAATTCGCACAATTTCAGGATTGGGTTAACACGCGTTTCAAACCTCTGCTGTCTCTGTCCACCCCAGCCAAACATCAGTGACATACAGAACCGCGCCGCAGTCCAATCCGCGCTGGAATCGTCCTCGTAAAATCGCGCAGGGGAATTTAATTTATCTGTTTAATGAAAAAGTGGATGGTGTCCTTTTACCTTATGTGGGACAATCTGGAAATGGTCGTGGCCGGTTGCTGACGCATATCAGAAAAGGAAAATATGCTGGGGGTGAAATACTGGTTAAAGCTGCGGGAAATAATAAACTTTTAAGGGAATTAGCTGAGAGGTCACGTATTAGAGAGTTCACAGGCGGCAGAAACGTGAGAGCCTCTGATGCCGTCGCCAATCTCGTAAGCCCAATTAGTGATGCGCGATATGCTTTATTGAAACGTGAAGGAAAAATATGACTTTTAAATACTTCATAACTGATCAAGAGTTCATTGAAGGCAAAGTTATGGTTATTGAAGAGGAGGTGTGGAGCGAATCTCTTGTGTGTGAATACTTGAAGTCAGATGCAAAACACCTCAGGTTTCCTTATGGCCCAGGACTCGAAACTCTAAACTACTCTTTCTTGACGCAGTTTCCTCCTGAATCTGTAGAGGGGATAGAAATTTATTCTTATGCTGCTGTAGATATTTCGCCATTAGCGCACTTTACAAATTTAAAAGGCATTTCTCTAGGGCCTTACAAAGGCAAACTGGACCTCTCAAAATGGCAAAATTTAGAAGTCCTTCAATTGAAATATAAAAATACGGTCCGTGAGTTTGTCGATCTACCTAAGCTGCATACATTATACATGGATAATATCCCTGGCGAAGATTTTTCTATGATCGCGGGCATGAAACAACTCGTAAACTTGAGTATCCACGGCGGCAAACAAGTTTCGGCGAATGGATTGCAACATCTTGATAATCTCAAATATCTTGAATTATACCGATTGAAAAGCCTTAAGGATTGGAGTGCCTTGACACCGCAAAATGCTATTCAACGTATGAATGTTCAAAAGTGCGGAGGTATTGATTACGCCCCTAGTAAGGAAGCTTTTTTGAAGGCCGTTAAACAAGCTGAAAATCACGACTAAATCATTTTGCCAAAATAAATGATCGCCAAATGTTTTGTTCCACGTGTTCGAAAAATAAAATCGTATTTCTATCAACACGCTAGAGAAATATCGGGAAAACAATCCTCGGCCCCAAAACCTATGATACGTTACAGAAGTTCTTTCGGACACGGGACAGGTAGGAGCTCACCTTCTGGTACCGAGAGACGGTGGGGTTGAGCGGTTTGGTGTGAGAGCCAGAC
>CALKXY010000039.1 GCA_938003545.1 uncultured Caulobacterales bacterium | reverse complement strand
CCAACTGCGCTCTTCTGCCGTCAGCGCATATCCCGACATCAACCCCTCAAGGTCAGCTTTGAACTGCGTCTGTACAGAGGCATCCCTGTTCAGATTATACAGCAGCTTTTGAACGTAATAGAGACTCATCGAGGCCCGCCTAACAATTGGATCATCTAAATCACCGCGTCTTTTAATGGCACACTGGTGTCTCCGATGAGAGCTTTGTCGAAACTCTGCCCCTTCGTCAAAATCATCCGTGTCATCGCAAATTCACGCGGCGCATTGACGGCATCGACAGCTAAGAGCGTCTCGTCTTTAAAGTAAAACGCTGCGAAGCTGCGGCCTATGTCTGTGTCCCCACGAATGACGAGATCGTCATAGCCTTCTGATAGACCTGCAATCTGTAACTTCAGATCATATTGATCAGACCAGAACCATGGCAAGCTGTCATAGGGTTTCGTTCCACCGCAAATATGAGAAGCGACAATTTTCGCTTGCTCTGTCGCATTTGGAACAGATTCAAGGCGAATATGACGATCATATTTTCGGTTATGATGCCATGTGACATCCCCCGCCGCATAGATGTTTTCATCTGTGGTTTGGCAATAATCATTGACGATGATGCCATTGCCGCATTCTAGTCCAGCGTCCGCAGCCAGTTCTGTATTCGGTATCACGCCAATGCCAATTATAATAAAATCGGCTTCATACTGCATTTCATTTTTGTCGATAACGGCCAAACCATTTTCCGTTTTAACAATCTTATCCGCTATTGTATTTTCAGCAATGGTTACGCCCTCTTCTCTGTGGACGCGCGCATAGAATGTTGACAACTCTGGCGCTGTTACACGTTGAAGAATACGCGGCATCGCCTCCAGAACGGTAACTTTCATACCAAGTTTTGTGAGAGACGCAGCCGTTTCAAGACCGATATATCCTCCGCCGATAATAACAGCGCGTTTGCCCGTGCCGACAGATGTCTTTATCTGCGTGACATCATTCATATCGCGTAGATAGAAGACGCCTGGTAAGTCTGCGCCTTCAATCGGTAATTTCCGAACTCGTGCGCCTGTCGCCAGCACGAGTTTATCATATTGAATATCTTCACCTTGAACTGTCGTCACAGTTTTACGGTCACGGTCGATGGAAGCGACACGCGTGTTCAATTTGAGGGAGACCTTCGCAGCATCATAAGAAGCCAAAGGCCGTATAAAGAGCTCATCCGACGTTTTTTCACCAGACAAATAGTCCTTTGATAGCGGAGGATGGTGATAGGGAACGTTAGGCTCATCCCCGATCAAGGTAATGTCGCCCTCCCAACCATTTTGACGCAAACTCGCGACAAGCTGGCTTGCCGCATGCGAAGCTCCAATGATGACGCAGGTTTGGGTCATTTATTCAGCTGCACTCTTTGACGCGAAATACTCAGCCTCTTCAGCCAGAGCCTTTGCTAGCGTTTTTCGGCCCGCAGACAAGCCGCGATCAAAATGAATATACGCGAACCGCTTATCTTGATTTTCATTCACGATAATTTGCTGGGCTTCGATCATCTCTTTGTCTTCTTCAAATCCTTCTGCGATCCGGTCCGTCAACATCGTTGTAAACTTCGGATCACCGAGATTGAAGTTATGTGCATAACTCCAAAAAAAGTGAGAACTTTGTTCCGTCTCAGGTGTAATAATTTGTGTAGCATGGAAAAGCATGGCCTCCGGAACGAACGTCCCCTCTTGTGCGCCTGATCCAGCCGGGGCTGATCCACTATCCATATTGAAGATGTTACCTTTGGTCTCAAGATCGTAAATGTTCCAGCGATCAACAGCCCCTTCAAAGGTTTCAAATCCACGTAGATAAGGCGCAACCTTGTCTTCGTTTAAATACCATCGCGTAATCCGAACGCCTTTGTCATAGATTTCAGTTTTAGGCTTGATGTTGGCGATCTTCTTTGATCCCCCAAGCGTGTTTTCATGTACGAATGTGAGATGGGAAAAGTCGAGAAGATTATCCGCAATCAAACGGTAATCTGCATTGAAATAGCGGTACCGCGGTTCCCAATCCCATTTCCCGGGTTGGCTTTGATAGGAACAATCTGGGATGAGGCTTTCATCCGCAAGGTCTGGGTCGCCCATCCAAATCCAAATGAAGGCGTCTTTTTCTGCTGTTGGATAGGCTTGTATGTCTGTTCCGCGCGAAACACCTTTTACGCCAGGCTCTTCAACGCAGTTGCCTTTGCCATTAAAAACAAGACCATGATACATGCAACGCACGCCATTGCCCGTGTGACGCCCCGTAGAGAGTGGCGCAAAGCGATGTGAGCATCTGTCTTCCAAGGCTGAAACCTTGCCGGCCTCATCACGAAAGAAAACAACACGTTTAGACAAGAGTTGCCGCGCGAGAATTTTGTCATCATGGACTTCATTTGACCAAGCCCCAACATACCAACAGTTGAGAAGAAATGGGTTTCCAGTCAGATGATCATTAGAGTTCACTGCTGTTTTTGGAACGTTATTAATAAGTGTGGTGCTCATGACTTCCCCTGACGAATAATTTCACTGGTTATGGCAGGTCAGTTTTGGCACACTGTCCCCCTTGGAGGGTATAATGCAAGAAAATGTGAATTGGCGACCCTTTGCTGAAAGGCTTACAGCCCTAGCCAAGACAGAAGGGCATGACCGCTTTTTGGATCAAGCCTTCTCATTCTTGAATGATTACGTGACGGTAGATAGTTGCGCTGTTTTCAAAGTTTCCGTCGACAAGACATCCGGGGCAGAACATCTTTGCACCTTCGGTCGCTTGGACCCAAATCTCGCAGATCTCCTCGCGCAAGATTACGTATCAAATGGCTTTAAAAACGACCCGATGGTTCAAACGGCCTTGCTCTCAAATAAAGTGCGCGTGCGCCGTTTGTCTGACTCGCATTACAGTCAATCTTATCGCAGTCAATATTTCCGCAAAGCGAAGTTGATTGATAAAATCACGTCAATCCATGCATCGCGCAATGTGCTCTTTTTGGTTAGTTTCTACCGCATTGAGGGGCAGGGCCGGTTCACAACGGAGGATTTCGGTGATTTAGAACGTCTCGCGCCGATTATTGGACGCTTTGTCTTACGTCACCTCCGCCTCAGCCAAAGCAAACCTAATCTTAGCGATGCTTATGAGCAAACGATCACAGAATTAGTGGAAGACAACACCCAAATCTTCTCTCGTCTCTCGAATAAGGAGCGAGATATATGCAAATTTATTCTTCTTGGTCATCAAGAAAAAGACATAGCTAAAGAACTTAATGTTACGCTCAATACGATCGTAACGCATAGGCGTCGTTTTTACGCGAAACTGAATATTAGTGCCAAGTCAGAGCTTTTTCAGTTGGCTCTAATCTCACAGAATTAAGCAAGGCAGGTTCTTTCGAAAGGGCCTTGAGTATGTTTTACGCGACAGCCTTCCTCAGGGGAGTATCTAGCCCTGTGTCAATGTCAGATGCGCCGTCACAATAGTAAAAAAAAGAGCTGCAACTGGAGTATCAGTTGCAGCCCTCCCTAAGAGACGAGGTCTCTAAAATTCGGTGCGTAGTTTTACACCATATTCACGTGGACGATTGAAGTTAGCTTCGTGGAAACCAACACCAAAGTTGGCCCCGTAAGTAACCACCAGTAAAATCGCTCAATTTAAGCATTTATAAGTTTCAACGCCTAAAAAATGAAAGAGGTTAGTGATACCACAAAAATAGACATCGCTAACATGAAATTTATTTCAATTTAAAAGTCGACATCAAGTTTAACACGCCATTCTGCAGGCCTGTTAAACGTTGCAGATACAAGGCTTGCGCCCGTACCAGCATTAAAGCCGCCACCAATGAAACGCTCATCCGTAATGTTGCGACCGATGAAAGATAGAGCCCAATTTCCATCTTCAGGCTCATATTTTACATGTCCACCTAACAAACCAACACTGTCTTGAATAAGTTCAGGTGTGTTTTGCGCATCATTCGCAATTTCGCTTTTCCAGCTGTAATTAGCATTCAAAGTTACATTACCTGAAGCAACCGGAACAACATAGTTACCTGCCAAAGCAAAACTAAACTCAGGCGTATTTTGGAACGCGCTATCTTCAGTTACAGGCGCAGCCAATGGATCAACATCTGTATATTCTGCATCTGTATATCCAAAGGAACCAACTAATGAGAGCTGATCCGTTGGATAGGCTTCAAGTTCCAATTCAATTCCGCGAATACGGCCATCACCAGCATTTTCATTAGCGGGTGAAATACCGCGCGTCACAACGATTTGGATATCTTGATATTCATTCCAAAACGCTGCGGCATTCGCGCGAACATTGCCGCCAAACAGATCAGCTTTAACACCAATTTCATAGTTGTTCGATGTCTCAGGTTCAAAAACCAAGCTGCTCAACCCAGGAGGAACACCTCCCCCTATAAGGGCGGCATCAGGGTTAAAGTTAGGGTTAAACGGTGCCGTTAGGCGAGTTGTAAAACCACCAGATTTAAAGCCTTGAGAGAAAGTAGCATAACCAAATACGTCGTCAGTAACCTGATAATTCAATCCTAGACGAATTGAGACATCGTCGAAACTCGCAACTTGTGGGCCATCAGGTCCTAAGAAATTAACATTTGGGGTGCCATCAGCATTTGTTCTTGGGAAAACAGAATCCCCATCACCATCTTCAAGAAAACCAGATGGGAATGGTGCGGCCAAGACAACACCAAAGAAGTTCGTGAGGCTTTGTTGATCGATACGCAGGCTTTTCTCTTCGTCCGTATAACGAATACCGAATAAAGCCGTCAGATCTGGAGTGATTTTATAATTAGCTTCACCAAATAACGCGAATGCTTCCGTATCTTGCGAATTGTCACCGCCAATTTGTAGAACGGATCCGATTAAAACTTGATCAGATTGAACAGCCTCTTCGTCAAAATAGAAACCGCCGACTGTGAAATCCAGACGATCTTCTAACAAACTACCGTTTAATTGAATTTCACCACTGAACTGACTTTGATCAATCGAAAAGATCAAATTATTTACAGCTAAAGGAGAGCCATCGAGGTCTGTACCGAACCGAGCATCCAATTCGCGGTAAGCCAGAATAGTTTTAAGCTCTAAGTTATCCGTGACGTCAAACGACGTTACATTTGAAAAGCCGTAAGAGTCGAACGTCGAAAAGTTTGTTCCTGTAGCAAAAGTTTGATCAATATCATCAGAGATAACACCGGCACCAAAAAGCGGAAGGTCATTCGACGTATCAGCATCAGCATTTAAGCCTGTGATGTTTCGTCCTAATTCACCCGTCGTCGCACAAAGCGGCGGCGGCGCAAGACCAAGCAAACAACCGTTAAAGGCAAAGGCAAGAGAGTCTGGGTTTAGGCCCCCTGCTTGAGCAACAGATAAATTACCTTCGCCTGTAGCAGGGTCAAATGGGTTTGCAGCAGCTGCAGCATTGATGCCTGTAGCTTCTTGAGAGCCAATCAAAGCGACAACTGATTGTGCTGGAGCGGAATCGCGCGCACGTGAGAAATCACCTGAGAACGTTGTTTCCAAACGGTCATTCACTTCCCAAAGAACTTTCGCACGTAGAGCTTGGTTATCCAAAGCTCCCAATGTATCGCCCTGTGGCGTACCTGCTAAATTGCCAGGTGCAATAACATTATTAATGTTTGGAATGTCAGGGAAAATACGCTCTTGATATCCATCTTGTTGCTCAGTTGAAACAGCAATAGATGCATTAAGTCCTTCGGCTAAAGGTACGTTAACGGCAGCATCAACGGCAATCCGGTCAAAACGACCATATTCAACTGACCCCTTAAATGCGAAGTTTTCATCTGGGCGTTTTGTTTGAATATTAACGGCGCCACCGATTGTATTTCGGCCAAAGAGTGTCCCTTGTGGCCCCTTAAGAATTTCAACTTGTTCAATATCATACAAGCTAAATACTGAACCAACAGTCCGCGCAATATAAACATCATCAATATAGACGCCTACACCTGGGTCTGTGTTAATCGCAAAGTCAGATTGACCAATCCCGCGGATAAATCCTTGGAAAGTTGACGCTGCCCCTGAGAAAGTTGACGTCGTATCAAATGTTGCATTTGGTGTGAAATTCGCAAGCTCTGATGTATCCGTAATACCACGCGTTTCGATCGCACGCGCATTATATGCGCTCACAGTTACAGGTGTAGACTGAAGGCTTTCAGCCTTACGGCGCGCTGTTACAATTATTTCGTCAAGACGACCAGCTTCAGCCTGATCAGATGACGTTTGAGCATAACTCATGCTGGTCGAAGACATGACCAAAGCGAGCAATGAGACGCCGATTTTAATGTTTGAATTTTTCATGATTTATCCCTTTAAGCGGTGTAATTTGAGTTTATTCGTCGACAGGCAAAGACGTAGCGGCATCGTTATTCACATTAGATTCTGAATTAGAGAGGGGCCGCTCGATCACTGGTGTTCTTTTCGTTCGATCAAGCAAAACCTGAACAACATCAGGCCTAGAGTAATGCCCCGCTGGGTCAGCGGCCGCCCGCGCAATATGAATCATATTGAGATCGATTTCTGCATACACCAAGCCTTCTTCATCTTCAGGTAGGTCTTCAGAAATTTGTGATCCATCTGGGCCAAATATTTTGGCACAGCCGCCGCCCAAAGCCATCAAGGCACGCTGATCGTCAGTTTTACAAACTGCATCCATGATTTCTTCAGTGATGATCATACCTGATGCGAGAACGAAACATTGTCCCTCGAGCGCATAGACCGCACTTGCCATCATATTGATTTCAGCACCAAGGGAGTAAGCGATACCCTTATACATGCTCAGGAATGGCCACGCAGAACAGTGGATTTGCTCATTATCGTTGAACATCACATACTTAGAGAGAGGCTGAACGTGTTCCCAACAGGCCAGCGCACCGACATTTCCAAGTTCCGTTTCCGCAACTTGGAAATCGCTTCCATCACCGCTGCCGAAAATCGTGCGTTCGACATGTGTCGGCTTTAACTTACGACGTGTGAAAACAATCTCGCCCTTATTATCAAGCAAGGCTTGCGAAATATAAAGCGTCCCGCGATGACGTTCACTGAAGCCAAAACAGACATGAATATCATTCTTACGCGCAGCGGCCTGAATGGAGCGAAATTCGTCAGAATCCACCTCCATAGAGTTTTCGTTATAGGGAATGACTGACATCATGCTGTTGGCAACGGGGCCAACCCATGCCCAAAGCGGATAACCAGGGATCCAAGTTTCGGGGAAGTTTACGAGCTTTGCGCCGCCTTTGGCCGCATCCGCGATGATTTTTATCGTTTTATCGACGGTGCCTTGTAGGTCCATAAAAACAGGGGTCGCTTGAACGGCGGCGACTTTGAAAGGTGCAGGATTTGGCATATTTTTCTCCGTATATCTGGAATTAAAGGGCGTGTCGGAATGGCAGCATTCCAGTCATTGGGTCACAATTGATGTATTCAGCGTAGCTATCGCTTTCGTCCATCACGGCCACTTCGTGCCAAAGGCGAAGATCAAATTGCCCTTCGCGTTGCATAGCCATGTTTTGGAAGCTGTTGAAAATTGCCAGATGGGTTGGATGGAATTGCGCCCACCGCTGTAAGTGACTAACGGAGAGGAAAACCTGCATTCCAAACGTCTTAGCAATCGCCTGCCCTTGCGCATTACAATGCGTCATGTAGCGGCTTTCGAAGCAACCCGTCTGCGGGTTTTCACCTAAAAAGGCCAAACCGGCAGAAAGGTGTGGCTCAATATCTTTATTATACTCGGCTAACTCATCAGCCTTCACAGATGTTAAGTCTTGCCCAGAGCGTATGAGGCAGAGGTTCTTGGGCCCTTTAACAACCAAACGCTTGCCGCGGGTTTCAGATGGGGTTGCTTTGGGCATTTCAGATACAGTTGGATCGAGTACGCCAGGCGCAGAGTTTGGAATACGGTCTTCCATACCACCCCAATAGGCGTGCTCTCGGATCGGGCCGACAGACTCTCCATATTGCCGCGCAACGCCTTCGAAACCATCCGGCGACGAGATCAATGTCTCAAACTGTCCTGGCTCAAAAGCATAACGCTCGACCCAAAGGCCGTAATCTGCGGTCAGATGAACATCATCTTCCCACCATTTCGTGAAACCGCTGCTATCTTCCCACTGCACATGTTCTGTAGATGAGGAAAAATACGCAATACATACGTAGTTTTTATGACCCGCACGGTCCGTGAAACTTGCCAGGTCATAATTAGGCAGGTCGACAGCCTCGATTATAGAGTTGAGTGCCTCCAAACTTTCTGATGATGGACGCTGAATCCCGATATAGAGTGAAACAGCCCGAGAACCTGCAGCAATATCCGCACTGAAAGCAGGAACCGGTGGCTCCCAGTTTTCTGGCATATGCATAGGGCATTTCTTGAGATTGACCGTCTTCTCTAAATCCACAAAACTCTCCCCAGTGACAAATTTTTATAACCTTTAGTTAACATGTTAAATTAATCGTGCTTGGCCGAGGCCGAACAAAAACTTGACTCAAACTGCACAGCGCATAGTCAGAAGCTGCAGAAAACGGACTTTAAACGGTGGTAGAGTGGATAAGTTTTACACAACCAAAAAACTCCTTGGCGCAAAGAAAGCTACGCTTTGGCGTCAGTTCATCAGTGAAACTTTCGTCGAATTAGACTGCAATGGCATGTCAAAACACGATTTTTTTGGCGAAATAAGAGCCCGTTCTGTCGGAGATCTTGGTATATCGACAATTACAACGGACGCCTATGATGTGTTCCGAACAGACACTGGTATTTCGTCATCTTCAAATGACGACTTCATTGTGAGCGTTCAAACAAAGGGATCTTCTGTCATTCGGCAACTGGACCGAGAAGTTGTTTTAGAACCCGGTGATTTTACAATTTATGACTCGCAGATGCCCTATCACCTGCACTTTGCTAATCGGTTGTCCCAATTAGTGGTGAAAGTCCCCCGAAAGCATTTGAAGAGACACTTTCAATCTCCTGAAACACTGACGGCGCTTCATGTGAAAGGCGGGAAAGGTATTGCTCAGGTCACAACAAAATTTGCGCAATCCTTGTTCGATGAAACAGATTCACTCGATGATGAAACACAGAACCAAGTCGCTGAAACCTTTGTCTCTCTTCTGACCAGTTCAATACGAGAAGCCACATCAGAAATGGAGCGCGGCCCCAGAAACAAAACAACACAGCTTCTGCGTATTAAACAATTTATAACGCAGAACATCAGAAACTCTGATTTGGATTTGACGGTTATCGCGAATTCGCAGAACATATCTGAACGCTACCTCCACACACTATTTGAAAATGAGAGCACGACTCCCAGTCGATATATTTGGAACGAACGCTTGAAATCCGCACATGGCGATCTGTCGAACCTTCTGCTCTCTCATCACAGCATATCAGACATCTGCTACGCTTGGGGTTTTAGCGATACAGGACATTTCAGCCGGTCCTTCAAGGCGAAATACGGCCTCTCCCCAAGGGCATTCAGGCAGCAAGGCTCAAAAACTTAAAAGACCATATTCGTATTCAACAACGTGTTAATGACGGTAAGCAGCAGACGCTTTGCTATGAAGATGCATCAACCGCGGCCTCAACACGTCTGCCTCTGGCCATAATGATAACGCCCGACAAAACGATGAATGCGCATCCAATCATCATTGTTGAGCTAAAGGGCTCCTTGAAGAGAAGAACACCGAACCCAACGCCAAAAAGCAATCGCGTATATCTGAATGGAGTGACGGCTGAAACGTCTCCTGTCCGCATCGCTTTCATGAGACTGGCATAAGCTCCGACGCCAAAGACAACAGCGCCTGCCAAATAAAAGGCCGTCGACATATTAAGCCATACAAAAGTAGAACCCTCCCATAATGAGTAGGCTAAACCCGCAATGACGACGGCTAAAAACCCATATAACCCAAGACTCGATGTGCTCATTTTTGCGGGAGCCGCGCGGCTCGCCAAGTCACGTCCTGCAAAACCGATCGTCCCGATAACGGCAAAAATTGAGAGAATAGAAAAGCTCTCGGCTCCGGGTTGAATAATGATGAGAACGCCCAACAAGCCGACTAATATTGCGGCCCAGCGTTTCACGCCAACCTTTTCGCGAAACACCACCGCAGAGCCTGCAACAACAAGAATAGGTGTGGCTTGTAAAATCACCGTTGCAGACGACATAGGCGTCAGCGTGATAGCGAGAATATAAAATAACCGTCCAACAATCTCAAAGAAGACACGCAAGAGCATGGGGCGAGACGTAACATCCGCATTATAAAGACTTTCACCATTTCGGAGCGAGATAACAGCGAAAATAATCGCCCCGCTTAGTCCAAATATGATGAGGATTTGACCAATAGGAAGCGTGCTGGACACGGCTTTAATAAAGACGTCTTCAACAGCAAAGGCCGCCATGGACGCAATCATCCACACGGCCCCAATCAAATTGGCGCGATTTTGAAATTTCATATTTCTGCCAATACACACATACCGCAGCTTATGTGATTTTTATGAACCTGTAGGTAATGTCAGTATCAAGCTAACGCGGTCATCTACATCGCTCAAGAGAGTTGCAGCATCCGCGCCTGCCCGTCCCCGAAAGACATATCCTTGGCGCAAATCATACATGAGTCGCGCGCGGTCCATCGACGGAAAATCTGTAGGCAAAGTGCCCTTTGCGATTTCTTTATCAAACCGTGCTGCAAGGCGTGCGTCCGTATCTTCAATAGACTTCACCATACGTGCGTCGACACCTTCAACTTCTCCAACACTTGTCGAAACACAAGACGCCAAAAAACAGCCCTTAGCCCCATAGGTCGCCTCTGTTGAATAAGTAATGACGGCCGAGAGAAAGCCCTTCACGGCCAAGCGGATATCTTCTTCGGCCTCCAGCCTGACAATCGGTTCGCACCCATCCGCATCCGAATACAGGTCGATAGTTTTGAGGTAGAGTTCACGCTTATCCCCAAAGGCAGCATAAATGCTGGGACCACTAATCCCCATTGCACGGGCCAAATCTTTCATAGAAGTGCCGTTATACCCCTTCGCCCAGAACGTATGCATGGCCGCAGATAGGGCCTCATCAGCATCAAACTTTCGGGGTCGACCCAATCTTTTTGTATCGTTCACAATATAATCCTTGACGATTCATTTTCTTATTTATATATCGCTCGTTAAATAAAGCAAGGAATGAAGCCATGTCGAATATAAAATTGGAAGCTGGAGCCCTCTTTCCCGACCTCACAGTTCCCCGTGTTGGCGGTGGCACGCCCATACAACTTGGTAAGCCACAAGGTGATTTAGATTGGCAAATGGTGGTCGTGTACCGGGGTAAACATTGCCCCATGTGCACATCATATTTGAAAGAGTTGGATGTGTTGAAGGGTAAATTTGCAGATATCGGCGTCGATCTCGTCGCAGTCTCTGCGGATTCAGAAATCCGTGCAGACGAGCAAATTGCACTTATAAATCCAACATTTCCAGTCGGGTATGACTTGAGCCTAGAGCAAATGCAAAAGCTAGGTCTTTATATATCGCACCCACGCTCTGACGCCGAGTCAGACCGCCTCTTCGCTGAACCAGGCTTGTTTGTTGTGAATGACGAAGGCCGCATTCAGATCATTGATATTTCCAATGCGCCCTTTGCGCGCCCTGACTTCAAAACCCTGCTGGGCGGAATCAACTTTGTCCGTAATCCAGCGAATAATTACCCGATCCGAGGGACATATGATGCATCTTAAGTCTACTGCTCTCATTCTCTTTACGGCGATGGCCCTCACCGCCCCGGCAAACGCCGAAACGCCACAACCCTCTACTGAAAAGAAAATTGAAATGACTGATTACACACCTGAACAAGCCGACGTCCGCAAAGCTATTGATGAGCTGATCCAAACTGCAACAAGCTATGACGTCGCCACATTGGACCGCATCTATCACGATGATCTGGAAGTCATCATGATAGACACAGACGACAACCTAAACTTCGCGAATAAAGAGGGCTTTAAGGGTCTGTTCCGCGCCAAAGGTGAAGCAGGCGATCCACCTATGAACACATGGGCTCAGTATCACAATATATCGGTTAACGGTGATACGGCCCACGTCCTGCTTTCGCGTAAAAATGATTTGAGCGGTCAAAATATGATCCTGATACTCAGCATTGATCTCATCCGTGAGGATGGTCGCTGGCAAGTCAAACGCGAAGTGATCTTCTTGCGCCCTGAAACTGACGCCACTTAAACCGCTTCATTTTAATAACCCCCACACGAGATCCATTATGTTTTCAAAATCTACCCTGCGCCGCACACTTCTTATGGGAGCCTTAGGCCTTATGGCCGCGGGATGCAGCGCCCCATCGTCAAACTCAAATGCAGCCACACAAACCCATGATGTTAGCGACACAAAAGCCTCGCTAAATGCGTTTAATGATCGCTTTAATGAGATTTCAGCACAGCATAATGTTGATGGTCTCATATCCCTTTATACGCCAGAGGCACTTTGGATCGCACCAGGCGAACGCCCGACAACAGGGGAAGAAGAGCCGCGCAAAACCTTTGGCTTTGTTGCCAATAATAAAGGTTTTCTTTCGCACACAGTAGATCACCTCCATATCTCTGACGATGGCACTCAAGCCGTCATGATTGGCGAAGCCGTGATCAAGGTGGAAGCTGCGGGTGTAGATGCAACGGGCACGTACCTCTTCGTCCTGAAACGCCAAGGTGATAATACGTGGAAAATCGTCACCGATATGTTCCATCAGCATACAAAATAAAGAAAACTGCGCGTGTAATGCACACGCGCAGTTTTATCGGTTTGGTTTAAAACCGGATATGAAGCCTGAGCGGCCTCACTCAGCTATTACGTGCCAGAGATTTTCGCCAAACGTTGATGCACAATGTCATCCGCTTCTGCCATAATTCTATCAATCAGCTCTTTGCATGTTGGAATATCATTGATGAGTCCTGCGACCATACCGCAAGACCACACACCAATATCCATTTCGCCGTTCATCATGATACGCGGATACACCCCAGCAACTTCATCTACGATATCTTTAAATTCGATTTTATCGCCGAGAGCTTTTTCTTTCTCCAGCAAGCGTTTCGTTGCCGCGTTATTAAGGACGCGTTCCGTATTGCGCAAAGGCCGCATAACCAGACTCGTGTCGAGTTCAGAGGCGTTAACAATGGCGTCTTTTACATTTTGATGCACGGGTGCTTCGACGGTGGCAATAAACCGTGTGCCCATATTCATGCCTTCGGCGCCCATCGCCAATGACGCCACGAGTGACCGACCATCCGCCTGCCCGCCAGATGAAACAAAAGGAATTTCCAACTCATCCGCCGCGCGTGGCAGTAGGATCATATTTGGAATATCGTCTTCACCGGGATGTCCACCGCATTCAAATCCATCAACGGAAACCGCGTCACAACCAATAGATTGCGCTTTCAACGCATGCCGCACAGATGTGCATTTATGGATGACCTTTATGCCAGCATCTTTCAGATAGGGCATGACTTCCGCAGGGTTTCGGCCTGCTGTTTCAACAACCGTCACGCCGCCCTCAATGATCGCCTTCACATAGGCTGGATAATCTGGCGGGTTGAGTGTCGGCAGGAATGTCAAATTTACAGCAAAAGGCTTGTCCGTCATGTCGCGGCATCGTGCAATTTCGTTCGCCAAATCCGCAGCCGTTTTTTGCGTTAACCCCGTAATCGTTCCCAATCCACCCGCATTTGAAACAGCCGCAGCCAGCTCGGCAAAGCCTACGTAATGCATACCACCTTGAATAATCGGATGCTCGATCTTGAACATCTCTGTAATAGCTGTCTTCATGATGTGCCTCTTCAGGTTCGAATTTAAGTCTTTTCATCTGCTCACGGAATTTGACGTCCGTAAATTTCACTTTTGATTTTGTATTTAAGACATGCCCTCAAGTCAGCGCCCAAGCGTGACTTAGGCACGTTCAACATTGCATCTTTAAGATAAATTCATTATTTATAGTTTTTACTATATTATTGAACTTGATACGCTGTCAACACATTCAATCGATGATCTCGCCACGATCAACGCATTGATTTAATCATGTATCCTCTCGCAAGATTACAACATGCCGCGTTGATTGACTCTCTCTTCCTTTATTATATAGCAATAACTATATATGTTAAATTCAGTAAAACGCCGTTGTTTTCTTCTGTCTGGGGTCAGCCTCATATCAGTGACGGCACTCGCATCCGCGTGCAAATTTAACACGAATATAAATCAAAATGCGTCGCACGCCACGGAGAGGCCCAAGATGAAAGCCCCAGAGTTTTATACAAATGTGATAAGTATCGAAGCTGGCGAATCCGTTGATATTCACGCTAGCAGTCCGCAATCGCCCGTCACGTTGAAAATCTCACGTGTCGGCCGTCAAAGCGTTCAGGTGGCAGAGCATAAAAACATCGCCGTAGCCTTACACCTCACCCCAAATGATGCAGGATCAACAGGCTGTGATTGGCCCGTCGCCCACAGTTTTGAGATCTCAAATAGTTGGAAAAGCGGTTACTACGACTTGGAACTCATTGGACCAAATGGCGCCAGCACGCATCATTTTATCGTTATACGAAAACCCAAAACAGCACCAAAAGCAAAAGCCGTGATGGTGTTGGCGACGAATACATATCAGGCCTATAATTATTGGGGCGGCGCGAACGCCTATGCCCGTACAACAAATATGAGCTTTGGCGTTCCCACCACAGAAGATGATCGCGATGCCGCGATTGGTGTGTTGTCATTACACCGCCCCTACCCGCAAGGCCTGCTGGCCCCCGCAGAAGGCATTCCTCGCCTTGTAAACTTACACAACCGAAAGCCCGGCGAACCACCCATGCCGCAAGACATGAGTTGGTTCATCGCCAACACGCCGAACCCCTATGATTATTCCGCATGTTACTTGGACAAATGGGAACATGTTTTCGCGGCATGGTGCGAAAAGAATGATTACGAGATCGACTATCTAACCGATCATGATTTTGAACGCGGGGAAGATGTTCTAAATGAATATAAAGCTGTCTTTCTTGTAGGACACAGCGAATATTGGTCAGGCCATCAACGTGATCAATTGGACCGATACGTAGATGCAGGCGGCAAGCTCGCGATATTTTCTGGGAATACAGCCTATTGGAAAGTGCGTTGGGAAAACGATGGTTCAACCTTAATCTGCCACAAATGGAAAGGCGAAATAAACGATCCACTCTGGGCGAATAAGGCCACTCGCAAAGATGCGACACATCTTTGGTCGCACCCAGATTTAGAACGCCCCGAAGCTGCGGTGACAGGGCTCTCTTTCCTATATGGTGGGTATCACCGTCTTGGAATGTGCGCGTCTCGCGGGGCCGGTGGATACACAATTTACGACGACCAACATTGGGTTCTAGACGGCACTGATTTATTTTACGGCGATGTTGTCGGAAGCGAAATTCCGTTCATCGGATATGAAAATGATGGATGCCCTATTCAATTCGGCCCAGACGGTCTGCCCAAACCCAATGGCGGCGTTGGTGTGCCAGAAAATCTGGCGATCATTGCCCTCGCGCCAACAACGCTTTTCGAAAGTGACCGCTCTCCTTTCCCAGCTCTTATTCCGCCAGAAAATCCAAGCGTATTGGCAGAAGTTGCTTATGGCGAAACCAATGCAAATAACACCCAACGCCTAGAGCGCGGCCACGCCGTCATGGCATCGTTTCAAAAGGGAGCGGGAGAAGTCTTTAACGCGGGCACCACAGAGTGGGCGCATGGATTAGGAGCAAAAAATTCATATATCGAGAAAATGACCCATAATATCTTCAAACGCTTTGGCGTTACGCCCGCGTAAAGTGGAGACTAAATTATGTCGGTAGGCCTTCGTAGAGCGCCGCCATTGCCGCCGCCGTGCGTTTAAAAACAAGGTCTTGATCCTCGATATCTGCTTCAAACAACATCTCAATGATGGAATAGCCAAGCTCAACAGATATCCGCGAACATGTTACATACTCCTCGCGGATAGCATTTGAATCCCCACTATACATATGATCGGCCATAATACCGGCGACGAGATCATGCGACTCCAAGCGAATGGGCTTCAATTCAGGAATGGCCCGCAATAACTGCAACAGCACTGGCCCACCTTTATAAGCCTGCGTCACCTCAAAGGTTTTCTTGAGGGTATGAAAAGCTGACCCTACGAAATCACCGCTCGTCAGTCGGCCCCAATTTTCATCATCATCTAAAGCGTCATTTTGTAACGTCATTATGCGCTCACATAAAATCCGCAGTACGTCATGCTTGTTTTTGAAATACCTATAAAAAGCGGGCGGTGTCATACCTGCGCGTTGAACAATCGCGTTGGAGTTCAGCGCCTCGAACCCGCCCTCAACAAGGATATCTTGTGCGCATTCCAGAAGTTTTTCTAACGTCTTCTGACCCCGCGTTTGTTTCGGCGCCATCTTCGTTAGCTGTTGGTCAGGGAAATTCGTTGTCATCATGATTCACCTTACCTGTGCAAATGATCGCAAGCTAGCCATTCATAGACAAAAATGGCTTCGCCTTACTCAAGCGAAGCCAAAATAATTACATATCCAGTAATCTAAAAGTCGAAGGTAAGTTCAACACCATATGAACGTGGCGTCCCCACGGTCCGCGTGAAAATACCAAAGTCCGACAGATCAGTCACCCGCGAGAAATAAGTCACATCACCTAGGTTTTTAGCAAAAACAGCCAGACCCCAATTCCGGTCCTCGCTGTCATAGCCAACACGTGCGTTGACGAGGGTATAGCCATCTTGACTGGCAATCGGATTATTATCCGTCGTGAAAAAGACATCGCTTTTATACGCAAATGAGGCTTGCGCATGTAAGCTGCCGTTTTCGCCAAGATCATGGTCGTAACGCGCCAATCCCGACACGGAGCTTTTTGGCGTATTGGCAATCACATTTCCAGAGAAGTCCTGCCCTCCATTCGCGACAAAATCTTGCAACTCACTATCGAGGAATGAAGCACTTAGGTTCAGCAGAAAATTATCAACAGGATAGAACGTTGCATCAAATTCTGCACCAAGCACCTCTGCGCTACTGGAGTTATCAAGAACTTGAATCGGAAGTGCACCAGTGCTTTCGAGTGTGAAGACTTGCAAATCTTTGAAATCATTTAGGAAAACTGACGCATTCAAACGCAGTCGATTATCCAACAGGTCAGATTTAAAACCAACTTCATATGCCGTCAAAAATTCAGGCTCATACGGCTGGACTTGGACAGCCGACTCCGCCGCATCAAGCGAGAGGAAGCCCCCATTAAAGCCGCCGCTTTTAAATCCACGCGCCGCACTCGCGTATAAAAGCACATTATCATTCAACGCATAATCCAGACCTGCGCGCCAAGAAAATGCACTGTCGCTAAGATTTAAATCAGGGAAAGAATAAACTGGGAGCTCCCCACCCGGAAGCGTGATTGGATCGCCATCCTCATCTGGAACCAGAAACCCTAGATCATCTTCCAGCACGGCAGACGCCAAAAAGTCACGGCTCTCATCCGTATAACGCCCGCCCAATGTGACGGTTAGCTTTTCAGAGAGGGCAAAGTCAGCCTGACCAAAAACAGCAAAAGATTCCGTATCTTGCTCATTGACTGTGCGCGCGAACAATATGGGTGCGCCAGCCGCCACACCAAATGGATCAGACAGGCCCTCAGTGAAGGCACGTAAGTCACCGAACAGATTTACGGTCTGATTTTGGTCCAAATCTTCCGTCAGGTAAAACCCACCAACGAGCCAGTTACTATTCCCAAGCTCACCCGTCAGGCGAACTTCTTGCGAGAATGTCTTGGACTCCACGCCATAATCAATGTTGATAATATTAAGGGGGGATGCGTCAGTTTCTTCCTCGATCAGGCTATCCGCCTCATCATAAGCTGTAATAGATGTCAGCTCCATACCGCCGAAATCATACTTGGCTTCAAGATAGCCACCTATAGCATCTGTATCGACTTCGCCGTCCTGATTATATTCCCCGACAAATGGATCTTCAGGCGCTACATACCCCAAAGCATTGGCGTTACCTGGCCCCGCGCCAAGGTGGTTAAACTTAGACGCCTGAGGGTTTACGGACGCTCCGTGAATATTCGCTCGAACGAACAGATTTTCCGTAACATCGAAATCAAGCATGCCGCGCCAGAACAAGGCATCATTGCCATTCTCATTTTCACCCGTGGTCAGGTTTTCGATAAACCCATCAGAATCATTTTTGCTGATCGCTAATCTGCCGCGTACATTATCCGATAAAGGTCCAGAAACAGCCGCCTCGAAGTCTGTGGTATCAAAACTGCTATAGCTCGCGCGGCCAGTGAACTGAAAGTCTTCGGTCGGCTTATTCGTCACAAATTTAACGGCTCCGCCAGTGGTATTTCTACCGTAAAGCGTGCCTTGCGGTCCCTTTAGAACTTCAAGGCGTTCAGTATCAAAGAACTGAAAAGACGTCAGAATTGGCGAGCTGATATAAACTTCATCGGAGTAAATGCCGATTGGTCCAGCGTTATTATTGTTAAAGTCGCTAAGGCCAGCCCCGCGAAGAAAAAGGATGAGCTGACTATTTTTTCCGCTTGATGTCCCGATTTCCAAACCGGGCACGAACTGACCTAATTGGTCGGACTCCGTAATGCCGATCGCTTCCAAGGCTGCGCCTGAAAATGCGGAAATAGAAATTGGAACGTCCTGCGCGTTTTCTTCCTTTTTCTGCGCAGTAACAATGATCTCGTCTAAAATGCGCGCGCCCGTGTCGGACGACTGTGCATAGGCAACATTTGATGTCCCCAAGAGAAGGCCTAGCGCAAGCAAGCCAATGGGTGTGTGAGTGCGGCGTTTAGTCATGAGAATCCCCTTCTTATTTATATAGTTTATGCTATATTATAGTAATTAGTAGATTTTGCAACCCCCTCTCATTTCTTGACTTGAGGCGCTGATTATAGTTATTACTATATTTATACGCATTAAGAGTAAGAATTCGCCCTAAGCGGACGCTCGATAAAAATTCAATCGCCACGTCTACGTTAAATAAAATGATGAATTGAGGGGAATATGGGACAAGACAACAAGCCACAAAAAAAGTCCATTCTGTCCAGACGAAATGTACTAATCGGCGCGAGCCTCGGGACAGCTGCAATCGTTGTCGCCAAAAAACCAAAAGACATGAGCGGCGGCCAAGACCCCTATTTCGATTCCCTACAAGCCGCTTTAAAAGATGCAAATATCGGCAAGCCCACTTTGATCGTGGATAGAGCCAGACTTCATAAGAATATTGATCTGGTAACGAGCCGCCTGCCCCCAGGCATGGCCTTACGCATCGCGCAAAAATCTGTCCCATCTATGGGTTTGCTCAATGAAATTCTGACGCGCGCAAAGACAAACCGCCTGATGGTTTTCAACAAAGATTACCTACAAGACTTATGCTTAGACGCAGAGTATCGACATATTTTACTTGGGAAACCCCTGCCCATCTCGGCCGCCGAAAACTTCCAGACTTACATCTTTGGTCGCAGTCCTAATATGGATACCGTAAACGCAATTGAATGGCTCATCGATAATCCAGAGCGTCTGAGGGAATATAAAGAACTCGCAGCCGCACGTGATGTAAATATGAATATTAACATCGAACTTGATGTTGGCATGCACCGCGGCGGCGTTACAGATATGGGCGTATTGGCGACCATGTTAAAAGACATTCAAGCCGACCCACGCCTAAAGTTTTCTGGCTTCATGGGCTATGAAAAGCATATTGTTTACGCCCTCGGCGGTGCCAAGGGACGGGAAAAGGCAAAGACCGCATGCTGGACAGCCTATAGAGAGGCCGTCGCCACAGCGCAGTCTGTCCTAGGCAAAGATTTCGATCCCAAAACGGCAACGCTCAATGGCGGCGGCAGCGCCACCTATCGACTCTATGAAGACACAAATACGATGAATGACCTATGTTTGGGGTCTGCCTTTGTCATGCCGTCGCATTTTGATTTTGACACCCTTGCGGTTCACGCGCCCGCTTCGTTCATATCAACGCCCGTGTTAAAACAATCACAAGGCCTAAACTTACCCGGCGGCGGGATTTTAAACGACATAATTATGGCGTGGAATCCCAATCAACGGCAGTCCTTCTTCCACTATGGTGGCCGTTGGCTGGCTGACCCTGTCTACCCAAAGGGGCTGACCTATAATAATTTATACGGCCGCTCGAGTAACCAAGAACTTGTTGTTGGGTCCAAGAACATTGACCTAAAGACAAATGACCATATCATTTTCAGACCTCAAGAGAGTGAAAATGTGTTCTTACAATTTGGGGATATAGCCGTCTTTGAAGATGGTAAAATCACGGACTTCTGGCCAGTCATGAGAACCGCGCCCTAGTGAGAAATATGACACAACAATCGAATGAACGGGTCGATTGCACCACGTAAAACATTAAAGAGCGGAGCATCAATTGCCCCGCTCTTCACTGCGCGCCCGTCAGCTAAATTAAACAGACTTTTCGTCTAAAAATATCTTTTCCAAATGTGCGTTTAAGAACCGCCCGTTCGGGTCCAATGACCTTCGCAGCGCATTAAAATCATTAAATCGCGGATAGAGCGCCCGTAACTCCTTTGCGCCAAGGCTGTGCAATTTACCCCAATGCGGTCGACCATTGAGTTTTTTATAATACGGCTCAAAATCAGTGAAAAGGTAGTCATAATCTTCATCATGATAAGCATGCACAGCAATTGAAATGCTCGGACCGTGATTAAACGGACTAAGCCATGCAGTATCCTGCGCAACAAAGCGGATCTCAATTGGGAAGAATATTTCCTTTCGCGCATCCAGCCGCTTGATGACTTCGCGCATGGCGTCTTTCGCATGTTCAATCGGGATATGATATTCCATCTCATTGAACTTAATGGGACGCGTGGTTGAGAGCAGCCGCCATGACTCATCAATTTGATCCTCGATCACCCCCTTTGGCAGAGCTTTGTTGATCACTCGACGCCGAATTGAAGGGGCCCAGCCTAGTTTGTCACGTGCCTCTTTTAGGCCCATCATCATCTCAATTTCTTCGTCTTTGTTTACCGCCTGGCGACGAATAGGTTCATCTGTTCGATCATAGCTGAGGACTGCGCCCTGCCCGGTTCCCGGCAAATAAAACCACTCAAAACCATAATGTGTTTGCGCCGCATCCAGCGTCATATCGAGAATGTCTTCAACAGGCATAATCGACAATCGCTTGTGTAGCTTGAACGCTGATTCCACTTGTAGCGTATATTCAGTGATCACGCCCAAGGCCCCCAACCCCACCTTGCCTGCAGCAAAAAGGTCCGAATTAGACTCTTCCGTGACCGTTAGAATGTCACCCTCCGCTGTCACCATTTTAAACCCAATGACATAATCATGAATGGCAGTAAGTGTGAGGCCTGCGCCATGTGTAGCCGTGTTAAATGATCCACCCAAAGTCTGAACATCAACATCCGGCATATTTTTGAGACCAAGTCCCAGTTTACTCAATTCTTTCGCCAAAACCCGCAGACGTGTTCCGGCGCCAACAGTGACAATTTTCTTGTCTAAATCGTAATCGCGAATACCATTCATCCGCCCTAAATCGACAATAACGTCTTCGGTCGGCACAAGGCCTGTGAATGAATGCCCTGATCCAACTGGACGAATTTGACCCGTCGTATTTGCTATATGTTCGGCGAGACCTTCATCCGTCTTTGGCACAAAGATTTGTTGCGGCGTACTTGTTTGAATGCCTGACCAATTGGTCCATCGGACTTCACCAGACGGCGCGTCAGGCAATGGATCAGAGAACCCTGCTCGCTCAAAATTTTGCCCCCCCCAAGAGAGATGCCGCACGGCAGGTACGCCAACGACGGCACCCGCCCCCAAGCCCATCAACATGAGTTTTCTACGTGATAAAGCCATTATTGTTCTGCCATCATAAAATTGATCAGGCTTTGGAAATCATCCTCTGAGCAATCTGCACACATCCCCATCGCAGGCATACCCTCCGAACCTTTTAAAGTTGAAGCTAGCAAGCCACGCTCTCCGCGTAACGTCAAACGCCTATTCCATTCTTCACTATGCCCTGTCAGAGGCGCGCCTGCACCGTCGACGGAATGGCAACTCGTGCAGGACCGATTGTATATTTCCGCCAAATAGATATCCGATGGCTCTGCAAACTCTGCGTACTCAATTTGCGCAGCTGACGCCTGTAGCGGTTCAGCGGAAACAGCAACTTGCTCCACAACCGCCTCATTCGAACACGCCGTAAGCAATAGCCCTAAGACCGCTATAGTTGAAGTGCGCAGCATAGAAACCCCCTATATATAGTTTTTACTATATAACTATGTTTTACCCTAACAAGTCAAGCCCATTTCATGATCTGGATATTACCCCCATCGAAACAGACTCCCCAAGCGTGGCACGTGTTTTATGAAGGATTTAGAATAGGGTTCTTCCTGAGATGTTCTGTCGCGATATCCAAAAAACTTCTGACCTTAGCTGACTGCAATCGGCTTTCAGTATGAACGAGATGAACGGGCCACTCTTGCTGACTGTAAGATTCTAAAACCGTTTGAAGCTCGCCACTATTTAACTCCGGCCCCACCTGATAAGACAGCACGCGCGTTAGGCCCCATCCCGATTTGGCCGTCGATATGCATGGCGCAATCGTAGAAAATCCTAATCTGGAATTATGATTCACCATCAGACCATCATCAAATTTCCAAGACCTTTTATATCCAAGTCCGTCAAAATGGATGATGTTATGATTTATAAGATCTCGCGGGTGTTGAGGGATTCCGTTTTTCTCAAAGTAGTCCGCATGTCCGCATGTCGCATGATGAACAGAGCCGACCCGAATGGCTTTCAAACTTGAATCCTTGAGAGGGCCTATGCGGACCGCAATATCAAACCCCTCATCAATGATGCTGACGAGTCGGTCCACGAAAACGCCTTCAACTTTTACATCAGGAAATCGGTCGATATAGTCTCTGATAATCGGCGCAATATAATATTGTCCAAACAGAATAGACGCCGTGATCCGTAATGTGCCTGTTGGCTTAATACGAGCACCGCGCGCAATATCATCGGCAGCTTGAACCTCTTCCAAAATACGTCTGGCATTCGGCAAATATGTCGCGCCGACATCCGTAAGCGTCACGCTGCGCGTTGTTCGCTTTAAAAGCGGCGTGGCAAGATGGGCCTCCAACTCATTGATCACGCGGGTCACAGACGGCGCGCTCATAGAGAGCATCCGCGCCGCACCAGCCAAGCTATTCGCGTCAACAACAGCACAAAAGACCTTTAAGGCGCGAATATGATCCATTTTCCTATTATTCCATAAATTGAAACTATGAAGTCCGTTATTCACATATTCTATTATATTTAGAAAGTCTTATCTCCTGAAGGTAGATCACAAAACCCCTCAAGACCTTTGAGAGGGACAAGACAAACGACTGGAGACTAAAATGAAAATTCTCATTCTTGGCGCGACAGGCATGATTGGCTCCCGTATTGTCACGGAATCCCTCACCCGAGGACATGACGTTATTTCTGCGTCGCGTTCTGCGAAACCAGATGATCGAGAGAATGTTCTTACTATCTCTTTAGACATTAATGACACCAAAAACCTTCAGCAGACGATTGAATCAGTCGATATTGTTGTAGCAGCGGTCAGTCCGCGCAATGGCGGCAATCAAACCGAAGAAGCAGAAGCCTTTACAAACTCTCTCATCAACGCTGTTGGTAAAACACGTTTAATTCTCGTCGGTGGTGCGGGTTCATTATTATTGAAAGATGGAACACCCGTTCTAAACGTCATTCCAGAAGAGTATAAAAGTGAAGGCGCAGCTATGCTAGCCGCCTATGAAAAGCTGAATGCCAGCGACACAAACTTTACCGTTCTTGCGCCTGCTGCCGTTATCTCACCGGGCGAGCGCACAGGCAAAGCTAGAGTTGGTGATCGCACATTGGTCACGGATGCAGGCGGCAAAAGCGAGATAAGCGCCGAAGACTATGCTGTTGTACTCTTGGATGAAGTTGAAACACCGCATTACCCACGCGCCATTTTTAACGCGGCCTATTAAGCCTCTACACCACAATTGAAAGATCGAGATATGCGACCTCCACTCCCACCTTTCACAGAAGAAACAGCCCGTCAAAAAGTTCGCGGTGCGGAAGATGGTTGGAACGGGCGAGACCCTGAAAAAGTCTCTCTCGCCTATTCCGTCGACAGTGCATGGCGCAATCGAGATCGTTTTATCACAGGCCGCGACGAAATCGTGAGCTTCCTAAAAGAGAAATGGCAAACAGAGCAAAATTATCGACTCATCAAAGAGCTTTTTGCATTTAGCGGCAATCGGATCGCTGTTAGATTTGCCTATGAATATCAAGACGCTGCGGGCGTTTGGTATCGTGCATTTGGTAATGAAAATTGGGTCTTCGACGCAGAAGGACGCATGGCGCAACGTCATGCCAGCATAAATGATGTCGAAATATCCGATACGGAACGTCTGTTTCACTGGCCCTTAGGTCGTCGTCCCGATGACCACCCATCCCTATCTGACCTCGGTCTTTAACCCTCATAGAATGGCGACACACATGTCTAATATCACACTTTTCGACAACCCTCTCTCCGGCCATGCTCACAGACCACGCGCGCTCCTAAAGCTGCTCGGTTTGGAGTTTAAAACCGTTATCATTGACTTCGCATCAGGCGAGCACAAAGGCGCAGAATATCTAGCGATTAACCCGCTCGGACAACTACCGGCTTTAACCGACGGCAAGGATGTCACCTTGCGAGATTCGACAGCGATCCTCGTATATCTAGCTTTGAAATATGACACCAATAGAACATGGCTCCCGGTCGACCCTGCCGCTGCAGCAGAGGTTCAGGCTTGGCTCGCGACAAGTACAAAGGAAGTCTATGATGGACCATGTGCTGCGCGATTGTCTAAATTATTTGGCGCGCCATTTGATCATGCGGCCGCCGTGGCAAAAGCAGACACACTCTTTAAAACACTATTCGAACCACGTCTGGCCGAGAATGATTGGCTCGTCGGTAACTCCCCCACAATCGCAGATATTTCGAATTACGGGTATATCGCCGCCGCGCATGAAGGTGAAATTGATATCAACCAATACCCGCACACTGCGGCATGGATAAAGCGTCTTGAGAGTCTAGATCATTTTGAAGCTATTCCAAAAGCTGCCGATATCCTTGGCGGCGCGTAGCCCAACCTTAACGAAAGACATCCCCATGGATAAAAGCAACGGTTGGAATAAAGACACATCTCCGTTTCATCGCGGAGAACAAGAGCTGCACGAACGCTTGGGCGTTAAAGACCGCCTCGAGGCGATCGGCAGGATCATCCTGCGTCCATTCATGCTTGAGGAGCATCAACTATTTTTCAACCAACTCCCCTTTTTAATCATCGGCAGCGTTGATGATAAAGGGTGGCCATGGGCGTCTGTTGTGTTTGGACAACCTGGGTTTTTGACATCTCCGACGGATAAAAAACTACGCGTCCAAGCTCGTCCCATTCCAGGCGACCCACTCGCGCAGAACATGACGCAAGATGCACCTGTCAGCATCTTAGGCATCGAACTTCCGACGCGACGCCGCAACAGAATGAACGGAATTGCCACGCAACAAAGCGACGGCATTTATGATATTGATGTTGTCCAATCTTTCGGGAATTGCCCACAATATATTCAAACGCGGACGATGGAATTCGCACGCGACCCGCAATCAAATCCCGACTTACCCGTAGAACATTTCGATGTGATCGATGAGGTAAGTGACGTCATCAAAACGGCAGACACATTTTTCGTCGCAAGTTTTAACACAGAAGACGACATGCGCAATACGGGCGGGGTCGACGTCAATCATCGCGGTGGCAAACCAGGTTTCATCAATGTTGACGACAACACATTGATCATCCCTGACTATAAGGGAAACAATGCTTTCAATACGTTAGGTAATTTTCTTATCAATCCAAAGGCGGGCTTACTGTTCGTTGATTTCGAGACAGGCGACCTCGTTATGATGGTCGGAACAGTAGAGGTTTTGTGGGATATGACCCCAGAAATCTCCGCCATGCCCGGGGCTCAACGCGCATGGACGTTTAAATTAGATCACGGAATTCGTATTAAGGGCGCAGCGCCATTACGCTGGACCTTCGGGGAATTCTCGCCAAGGCTTCCGTAATACGCAGACCCCTAAACGGGTGTCACATCCATTGATGCGACGGTGCATCCGACGGAGAATATCGGGATCGGCTCATAGAACCAAACATCGCCCTTTGCACCTTCGCAGAGACCACTAATCGCCGTGAGTGTACGGATCTCAAATCCG
>CALKXY010000038.1 GCA_938003545.1 uncultured Caulobacterales bacterium | reverse complement strand
GAGAGCCCGACCACCCACGCGAACATCCCCGTACTAACGGAACATTTTTCCAGACTAAGAGATACAGGAAGCCAAGATAAACATTGAGGCTTCCGAGGATAGCGAAGCCCCCGCCAGATGTTCACGCGTTTAACGCGGGATTATGCGATGAGCTTTGCAATGGAATCTACCCATGGGTTAAAGGTCAGCATATCTCGGTCAAACGGCACGAGTGTGCGCCGTTTGACATATAGGTTTCAAGGCGCGCCCAGAAAAAATGCGTGGTAATTAAAGACCGATGCTACGGTAATGCAGCGCAATGTCGCTGATGGCGCAATAAAAGGCAGCCGTCCGTAAATCTTCCAACTCTGGCTTTTCTTTTAACGTGTCGCGAATATTACGATAGGCCAGACGCATCGTATCATCGAGACCAGCCCGCACGAGATCAAGCTCATCTGCGCCATCCAAAAATTTAGATTTGAATTCGTTGGTGAATTTCATGCCCTGTTTTTCAAGTGCATTAATAAGGGCGCTATTGCGGCCTTCTTCGTAACGACGCTGCAGACGACCAAAACGAATTTGGTTGATGTTTTTAACCCACTCAAAATAGGAGACAGTTACGCCGCCCGCATTGGCGAACATATCAGGAATAATCGTGACACCTCGGTCGCGGAGGATTTTATCCGCCTTCGCCGTCACAGGACCGTTCGCGGCTTCGATAATTAGCTTGGTTTTAATATCATGTGCGTTGGTCATGTTAATGACCGATTCAAGCGCCGCAGGTATGAGGATATCGCAAGGGTCAGATAAGGCATCTTTATCCTGCGAAACGGTGCCGCCTTTAAACTCTTCCAGCGGCGCGCCAGACGTCATGTGATCTTTTAACGCCTGAATATCGAGGCCATCTTTATTTCTGATAACGCCATGCCGTTCGATCACTGTGACAATTTTGGCTTTATCTTCTGTCTGTAGGAACAATGCCGCGTGATACCCCACATTACCAAGGCCTTGGACGACAATTCTTTTGTTTTTCAAATCCCCGCGCAGGCCCGCCGCTTTTACATCATCAGGATGGCGGAAGAATTCTTGCAGTGCATATTGGACGCCACGGCCTGTGGCTTCAACCCGGCCCATAATGCCGCCCAGATGCACAGGTTTACCCGTGACACAAGCAACGGCGTCGATATTTTCATTGTTCAGACGACGATATTCATCCGCCATCCATGCCATTTCACGCTCGCCCGTTCCCATGTCAGGCGCAGGCACATTAAGCGATGGATGGATCAAGTCGCGGCGCGCAAGTTCGAAGGTAAAGCGGCGTGTAATGCGTTCCAACTCTTCCTCGTTCCAATCTTTAGGGTTTATGCAAAGGCCGCCTTTTGATCCACCAAAGGGCACATCCACAAGCGCGCATTTATACGTCATCAATGCCGCGAGGGCTTCCACTTCATCTTGGTTCACGCCAAGAGAATATCGGATGCCGCCTTTGACGGGTTCTTTATGTTCGGAATGAACAGAGCGGTACCCTGTAAACGTATGGATATCGCCACGTAATTTTACACCGAAACGCACAATATATGTGGCGTTACAGACACGGATTTTTTCAATGAGTTTATCAGAAATATCCATAAAACTGGCCGCTCGATTGAACATAAGTTCAACGGACTCGCGAAAACCAAGCTCTTGGGAAGACACATTAGACATCGGGTTACCTCTTTGTAGAAATCCGCCTGCGTAGAAATTCGCCCTAACGTGCCAGAAGCGCAATTGTAACCGCAATTTTTCACCGACTGCACAAAATTTATCCTAATTGAACAAACATAGCTCACATTGAGCTTAACCCGCCTTTAGGTTTTGCAAACCATAGTCCAGCCAAGACACAACGTTTCCAGTCTAGACGGGTTCTGATCCATTGGATCGTGGCCTTAAAGGGCAGGATTCACAGAGGACTGAATATGACACAGCATACACCTTTACATGCCGCACCTGCGCCGACAGCTGTGCCATGGACACCAGATATGATGACACAGACGCCGACACAGGCCCCCGTGCACCCACAGCCGCAACATGCGCCTCAGCCGATGGCTGCGCAGCCACAATTTAGTCCGCAACCTATGGCGCAGCAGATTCAGCCTCCTCAGCAAATGCCTCCACAACATGCCCAGCCTGCAACGACCAACCCGCAGGCCTACGCGCCCACACCACCACATATGCAAACCCAAATGCCCGCGCAGATGCAGGGACATGTCCAAAGCCAAGTTCAAGGACAACCTCAGACACATATGGTTCAACCACAAATGAACCTAGCGCAGCAGCACATGGTGCCCCCAACCCAGATGCTGGCTCAACCTTATGCTCAAACTCCTGCGCAGTCACAGATGAACACGCAACCTCATCCGCCGCAGATGAGTCCACCGCCTCTGCAAGGCGGCCTCCAAAGGCGTGTTCAAGAAGGACACATTCAAGATCAGCACGGACAAGTTCAACATCCACAGACCCACGCGGCAGCTCTTGCCCCGCCGCAACCTTTGCTGGAGCCTGCAGCCTCCAAGAGCCTTGTCGCGAAACTGTTGAAGCGCGGGCCAAAGACGGCCCCAGCGAGCGCACTGCAACAGACCGAGGCAGTACAACAGACTGTGCAAGCCGTAGAGTCAGGCTCGTTATTTAATAAGAATTTCGCATTGGGCGGCCTCACTGGCCTGGTGATTGGCGCATTCATCGTGCCAATGGTGATGGGCATGTTTGCAGCTGAGACGCCGCCGCCGCGCCCATTGGCGCAAATTGAGGCTCCAGCTCTAACCGGAGATCAAACGGCGTTGGCGGCCCTAGAAGAAGGCCAAACATTTGTTGATGCCGCCTTGGTTGCAGACGCACCTTAGGGCCTGAGTTGCTTTCAGTCTGAGGCGTTGAAGCCTCAGGCGCAATTTATTGATATGGCGAGACCGCCTTTTTATTTAGGTATTCTTCCCAGCTTTACGATCGCGTGCTTTTAACAAACGCAAACGTAGAGCATTGATCTTGATGAAGCCACCTGCGTCGGCTTGATCATAAACATCGTCTTCTTCGAATGTAACATGCTCTTGGCTGTAGAGCGAATAAGGGCTGTCGCGGCCAATTATATCGACGCTGCCTTTGTAAAGTTTAAGGCGAACCGTACCTGTGACGAGTTCTTGAGAATGATCGATAGCGGCTTGCAACATTTCACGCTCAGGAGAATACCAATAGCCATTATAGATCAACTCAGCATATTTCGGCATTAGCTCATCTTTTAAATGTGATGCGCCTTTATCAAGTGTAATTTGCTCTATGCCGCGATGCGCCATCAGCAAAATTGTTCCGCCTGGCGTTTCATAAATACCGCGCGATTTCATGCCAACGAAACGGTTCTCTAGGAGATCAAGGCGACCAATCCCATTCGCGCCGCCAAGCTCATTTAGCTTAGTTAAGAGCGTTGCTGGTGACATTTTTTCGCCATCGATTGACACGGCATCGCCGCGTTCAAAACCGACCTCGATAATCGTCGCTTTATCCGGCGCAGCTTCAGGGGAGACTGTGCGTTGATAGACAAATTCTGGGGCTTCGGCATTTGGGTCTTCTAGGGCTTTGCCTTCGGACGACGTATGTAGAAGATTGGCATCGACAGAGAACGGGGCTTCGCCGCGCTTATCTGTGGCGATTTCAATATTATGCGTCTCCGCATATTCGATCAGTTTTGTGCGTGAATTCAAATCCCATTCCCGCCAAGGCGCGATCACCTTGATGTCTGGATCTAAAGCGTAATAGGCAAGCTCAAAGCGGACCTGATCATTTCCTTTGCCCGTCGCGCCGTGACAGACCGCATCGGCACCGACCTGATGCGCGATTTCAATTTGGCGTTTAGAAATCAACGGGCGCGCGATAGATGTGCCGAGGAGGTAAAGGCCTTCATAGACCGCATTGGCACGGAACATAGGAAAGACAAAATCGCGTACGAATTCTTCGCGTAAGTCATCGATGAAAATTTCTTTGACGCCCGCAGCTTCGGCCTTACGCCGCGCAGGTTCTAACTCTTCGCCTTGACCCAAATCAGCCGTAAAGGTGACGACTTCACAGCCTTTTTCTTCCTGCAACCATTTAAGAATGATCGAGGTATCAAGACCGCCTGAATAGGCTAGGACGACTTTTTTAGGTTTACTCATCGCTTAGACTCCATCTTTTGCGCGCACATAGCCCAAAAGCGTTTACAAAAGCTAGCCCGAGTTCTACTGCTGCTTTGATTATTCGGACGAGGGCAAATCAACCATGAGTATATTGCGGATTTTAGGGATCATCTGCCTGTGTCTTATGACGACTAGCTTTACGGCCTGGGCGCAGGTTGACGAGACATCCCCGCCTGTCGAAACGCCTTCATCAGCCGTAGTCGTAGACACGCCGCCCCTCGCGCCCGTTTTAGATCTCGATGATCCTGCCATTCAATCCGCATTGGAAGCCAGAGCCGCTGCAGATGCAGCCATTGCAGCCGCGGTAAGAGAACAAGCCAAGGCGGCAGAGGACCGCCAAATTGAATCTGGGGCAACGTCGGAGGGGAAAAAATCCTTTATCCCTTCGAGCTCTGAAGAGCTTAAAGTCCTTTTGAATTCCATCTGGCAAAAGATTTTGGGGTGGCTGACGAGTCTGACATTTCTAGCCCAAGTTGGCGCAATCATTCTCGCCTATATTATATCCCCTCTCTTTGCCGCTGTGTTACGCCGTAAGGTCTTCTTGTTCCGCGACCCGCCCGCTGCTGATGTGAAGTTCAAACTTGTCCGCGATTATGTTTACCGCGCCAGACTGCTGCTGCGTCCGGTATTACTCGTCGGGCTGCTAACGCTTTTTGCTGTCATCCTCGAAGCCATTCCAATTGCGGGGCAAAGCTGGCTGGTGAAATTGGCACAAAGTCTGGCTGTGGTCTTCCTGCTTTATAAAGTCATTACGGAATTTATTGGTAATCCGCTCATACGGAAAGTCGCGATTTGGACGGTTATACCGCTCGCGCTTATCATCGTATTTGGATATTATGATGACCTCATCGCCGCGTTGAATGGCATGGAAATCATGGCAATTGGCGACACGCCGATTACGATGATGACGGTGATCTTGCTTCTGATTTTTGGCTCGGCTTTTTTCAAACTTGGCAATTATGCCAACGCAAAGGGCCAGTCTGCGATTCGATCTCAAGATGGATTGGATGTCGCGACACAAGAAGTTGTCGGCAAGATTTTCCAAATGGCGCTTTTTGCAGTCATTTTTATTCTCGTTCTCGGCGCTGCAAAGGTACCTCTATCGGGTCTCGTTGTTATTTTCTCGGCCCTCTCACTTGGTGTTGGTTTGGGATTGCAGCCTATTGCAGCCAACTTTGTGTCGGGCTTGATTATCTTATTCGACCGCTCCGTACGTGTCGGGGATTATGTCGTTCTGCCAGACGGTCAGGAAGGTTTTGTCGAAGCTATCAATATGCGCAATACGGTCGTTGAAACGCCAGACGGCAAAGACATCATGGTGCCGAATACTAAATTCACGGAAGAGGCCTATGAGAATTGGACGCATAAAGACCCGCGCCAACGCTATGAGGTTCACTTTACTGTCTCTTATGACACCGACCTTGATACGCTAGAGGATATGTTGATCCCTGAAGTGCTTAAGCATCATCAAGTGCTTCGCGAACCTGAAATGCCAGATTTAGAATTTCGTAGCTTCGGCGATAGCGGTGTGAATATGGCGATAGAGTTTTGGTGTGAAGGCGTTGATGATGGTCCAAATAAGTTCACATCCGATGTGAATTTCATCGTCTGGCGAACGTTACGCGATAACGGCATCGAAATCCCATTCCCGCAACGCGTTACACATGTGAAACAGCTGCCTTAAGTATCAGCCGTCATGCGACTTACGCATGACAGCTTTCGTTTTTAGACCCTATCGCGGCGGCATGCGTGCGCCAGCATCCGTTCGAATATATTCCGCATTAATATAGGCATGTTCGCACATGAAAATCGCAACTTCAGCGAACTCACTTGGTTGTCCAAAACGATTTGGGAATTGAACATGAGCACGGAGGTTTTCTTTCACTTCCGGTTTCATTTGCTCATAAATTGGCGTTTCGTAAAAACCGGGTAGGATCGTGTTCACGCGGATACCTTCGCGCGCCAGATCACGCGCCATTGGTAGCGCCATTGAAAGAATACCACCCTTGGACGCGGCATAGGCGAGTTGTCCAATTTGGCCGTCTTGGGCCGCAACCGAAGCTGTATTAATGACAAGTCCACGTTCACCGTCTGGGTCTGTTGGCTCCAGCGCCATCATCGCTGCCGCGGATTTGGAGGCACAAAGGAAGCTACCAAAGAGGTTGATGTCGAGCACGCGTTTATAGGCGGCCACATCATGTGCCATGATTTCGCCTGTGTCGCGTTTACGGCTAGCGGTTTTCATACCGAGACCAATGCCTGCGCAATTGACCAAAATCCGTTCCGTACCATTTGCAGTGCGCACAAGGTCAAAGCCTGCGTCGACACTGGCTTCATCTGCGACGTTGACTTTGGCAAATACCCCACCGATTTCCTTCGCGACCCTTTCGCCGCGTTCTGCGTTCATATCAAAGATGCCGACTTTAACGCCTTTCGCCGCGAGGCCGCGCGCCGTCGCTTCGCCGAGGCCAGATGCGCCGCCTGTCACAACAGCAGTAATTTCATTTGATAATTTCATGGCTCTCTCCGAGATAGGCTGCCTGTAATATTTATACTTGGCGCAGACCTGCCCTATTTGCGCGGGCGCAATCAAGCCTCCTTTTATGATTGACCTCAAATGTCTTTGAATGAGGTGAAGCACCACATGTAAGTGATCAATCACTTTTATTTGTTGCTCCATGCAGAAAAATGGGCGACAGGCACCCTCACTTTAGACTTATACTCCCTAGAAAGCCGAATTTGATTTTGAAATGAGTGATTAATTACTCATTTAGAGATTTAACCTAAAAAGGGTCACTACAGCAAGGTTTCACCCTGCACCTAAAAGGAAGACCACATGCGAGAGAGTGTCTCAGACGAACGCGGCGTCACCGCTGCGCCGGGTACCGCAAAAGCCCGCATAGAGCGCGCGGCCTTGACCCTTTTCGTGGAGCGGTCAATCGAAGGCGTGTCTACGAAATCCATCGCGGCGCGCGCAGGGGTCAGTGAAGGCCTGCTTTATCGGCATTTCAAATCCAAAGCGGATTTGTCACGCACCCTCATGAAAACAATCCATGACCAGTTGACCATTTTGGTTCGCGCCCATGCGGATCAGAGTTTAGATGCCGCCGTTGCCGATATTGTTCGTGATTACGCGGCACTGGCGGATGCCGATTGGTCATTATTTGCGTATCACCTGCTCTATATGCACCGCTTTCCAATCCTAGCGAATGACGGGCCGCTGCGAGCCGCTGCAGATCTCGTGAAATTTAATCAAGCCGCAGGGCGGCTGCCGTCTGGCGTTTCGCCCGATTTATTAGCCTCAATGGCGCTGGGCGTTGTGCTCCAAGCCGCACATAGCAAACTTCTCGGAGCAGATATTCAAGCCTTATCCGATCATACCGACAGTTTTGAACGTGCCGTCATGGCCGTCTTGGAGGACGCGTGATGCGAACCCTGATCTTTAATGTCTTCTTCTATGTGACCACGGTTATATATATTTTGAGTTGTCTCGTCTTCTCGCTCGTCCCTGGTCGCCGCGCGTTAATGGGCACGTTGCGGCGCTACACGAAGGCAATGGTCTGGGGCATGCGCTGGATCGGCAAGATCGACATCGACGTTCGCGGAAAGGAGAATATCCCCGCAACGGGGCCCGTTATCATTGCATCGAAACATCAATCTTACGGCGATGGGTTCGTCATTTTTTCTCAATTTGAAGATTTATCCTTTGTTACAGGGGATCACCTAGAGAAGTTTTGGGGCCTAAAGCGCATTCTGACCAAGATGAATGCCGTTGTCATCGACAGCTGCGGCGGATCAGATTCCCAAGCAAAGATGGAAGCCCAAACCGCCAAGATTCGATCCGAAGGACGTCGTTTGCTCATTTTCCCAGAAGGCCACCTCTCCCGTATCGGGACACATCATCGCTATCGTAAAGGCATTTGGCATTTACAACAGGACTTTGATTGTCCCGTTGTCCCTGTCGCAAATACACTAGGTCAGCGTTGGAACCAGACGGATTGGGCAAAGTTTACGGGCAAAGCGGTTGTCGAATTTATGGAACCGATCCAACCTGGTCTAGAGAAGGACGTCTTCATGGCAGAGCTGCAAAACCGAATTGAAAGTCAGTCTATCGCATTGCTCGACATGGAAAACCTTGGCGCGCTTAATCCTGATGATATTGGCAAAATGGAAGAGAATAATTCCGCCCTCGCCAAAAGGTTGGCACGCGAGACAGAAGCGGGTTAGGCGTAGCTATGTCAAAGAACAAACTCCTTGCGGTGGATACACCGCGCAAACCACTCTTGCTCTCTCGGCGGTTCGCCCCGCTCTATATTTTATTTGAGGCGGGCACATTTAACGACAATGCGTTGAAGAACGCTCTCATCGCGCTAATTACCTATGTTGCGCTGGTTAATCCGGCCTTTGAATTCCTGCCCGGCCTGCCTGAAGCGATGAAAGTTCCCATCGCGTCCTTGATCTTTACCGGGCCCTTTCTGGTTTTTTGCGCGATTGCCGGTCAGATCGCTGATAAGGTCGACCGCGGGGTTATCTTCCGTTGGGTCAAGCGCGCCGAAGTTTTCATTATGGTGTTAGCTGGGATCGGTTTCATGATGCAGAGCATCTTCATTCTGGCGCTTACCTTGGCGATGATGGGCACACAATCGGCCTTTTTTGCCCCAACGAAAAACGCCGTTATGCCGCAATGGCTCGATAGTGATGAGTTGATCAGAGGAAACGCCTTGCTTTCAGGGACGCAATTTGCGGTCCTGTTGCTTGGTACAATTATCGGGACATTATTGGCCACCAAAGCGCCTATGGTCTTGGCAGGATTATTATTCATTTTAGCCATAATCGGTTGGATGGCCGCTGAAACTTGTCCCCCTGCAGCTCCGCCGAATCCAGACCTTAAAGTCGATTATAATCCGATCACCGCAATCTGGAACGTGCTGCAAAAAATCTTCGAGCATCCTGAAGTCTTGCGCCCTTGGCTCGGCATTGCGTGGTTCTATGGCCTTTCGACAATCTTCTTAACGGCCTTCCCGAATTTTATTGCGCGCGTGATGGGATATAACGCAGAAGTCTTCATGTTGATCATGGCTAGTTCTACGATTGCCATTTTTGTTGGATCAATCCTCACAATGATCATCGGTCATTTAAAAGTTTGGGGCCCGGAGGCTATTCGTCTCGTCGCCATCGGAATCGTAGGCGTCACGATTTCGTCCCTCCTGATCTATTTGCTGCCGACCCCTGTCTTTGATGGAGAGATGGGGAAAGGCACCTATAAAGATTTTCTTGCCCATCCGAATACGTGGCCTTTTTTAACAGCAATCGCCGCATCTTCCATATTTAGTGGCATATTCGTCGTCCCTCTACAGGCCATGGCACAGCGCCGCGCCCATCCACGTATTCGGGCGCAATTGATGAGTGCGGGGTCCGTTCTTTACAATTTCGCGGTCAACATCCTGACCTTCGGCTTGATTGGATTGGCGCTCATGAACATGTCACCGAAAGCCCCCTTCATGATGATTGTCATCGGCAGTACCTGCGTTTCCGCCTATGCGGTTTGGCGTGCCTTTCACCTAACCGAGCATAAATCTTACACATAGCTGTAAATTGAGGCCTGCACTTAACGCTGGATTAACCGTGTAGGCCGCACAATGTTGACTTATGACACGCTCTTTTCGTTCTTCCGTTCTCTCTCTCTCCGTTGGCATTGCCTTTACGGGACTTATGGCCGCGTCTGCAGCAGCGCAAACGCCATCTAAACTGGGAACGCATGGGGATTGGTCTGTGCACACCCAAGGCGATGGTGCAAAACGCATCTGCTATGTCCTCAGCGAAGCCTTAGCAAAATCTCCAACCACCGTGGATCACGGCGATATTTATTTCATGGTGTCAAATTGGAAAAACGGCGCAGCCACAGAGCAACCGTCCTTTCTGGCGGGATATGAGTTGAAATCGACACGCGCGCCAAAGGCTCAGGTCGGCTCAACCGCGCTGACGATGTTTGCCGCAGATAATGAAGCCTTCATTTCCGAAGATGCGGATGAGCGAAAACTTGTCTCTAAAATGCGCGCAGGATCAACGATGACCGTGTCCGCCGTGTCCAAACGCGGAACTCAAACACGGTATACCTTCTCTCTCAAAGGTGTCACAGCTGCATTGAAACAGAGCAAAACGGCTTGCAGATAGGCCCCCTCACGCGATAGAGGCCGATCATGACTATTGATATCGGTATATTGGGCGCAGACGGGCGCATGGGCGCAGCGGTTATTCGCGCGATTGCGGAGAACCCAGCAGCGAAACTGACGGCTGCCCTCACGGCACCTAACTCATCCGAGATTGGATTGGATGCAGGCACTCTCGCAGGTTTAGCTCCACTAGGTATTGCCATAAGCGACAACCTTCAGGCCGCAGTAGACACATGTGATGTTTTGATAGATTTTTCTGCACCGACGGCCTCTCTTGCGGCCGCATTGGCCGTTGCAAACCCTATGACCCAATGCAGCGCAATGGTCTCTGGCACCACTGGGTTTTCAGACACTGAAAACGCGGAATTCGATGCAATGGGTGAAAAGCTAACCTTGCTTCGATCTGGTAATTTTTCCCCTGGCGTAACAGCCTTATCTGCGCTGGTTGAACTTGCGACAGAAAAGCTCGGGCGCGGTTGGGATATTGAAATTCTTGAGATGCATCATCGCCATAAAGTTGATGCGCCATCAGGGACGGCCCTTTTACTCGGCGAAGCCGCGGCCAAAGGGCGAGGTCTAGACCTATCAGAAGCTCGCGTCCTTTCACGCGAAGGCGTAACTGGGGCGCGCAAGGATGATGATATTGGCTTTGCAGCCCTGCGCGGCGGCGGTGTCATTGGGCGTCACGATGTGCGTTTAGCCTCCAGTTTGGAAATGATCACACTCTCTCATGATGCCTTTGATCGATCTGTCTTTGCAAAAGGCGCTTTATCTTCCGCGCTATGGCTCGCAGGGAAACCAAAAGGCCTTTACTCCATGCGAGATGTCCTAGGGTTTTAAACGTTAAAACGACTCGCCAAAATCGGGATCACCATAAAGGTGCTGGTCGATTTCAAACTGTAATCCACCGGGCGCGGTTTGGTGGTAGCGGCGCGAGGCCAAAAATCCAATACCGACCCAAACTGCAATCATCCCAAAGAATAAAAAGAACTGCCAGACCAGATAACCCGGCTCAATGACGCGGTTTTGCCCAGACAAATTATATATCAAATTCAACCCGTATTCGAACGCTATCATCGCCACAGGCGTCAGTGCCAAAATAGCGACCATCGCGCCCGCAACATGGGCGGGGCCGCGCGGGCCATAGACTCGCTTATAAATACGCTCATATTCATCCTGCGACAGCGCATCTGGTACCATCCCATTTCCGCGCTTATATTCGTAATCCTCGCGCGCATCATTGCGAACCCGTTGCCAGCCCAGCAGAGCTCGCACGCCAAAGACCAGCGCCAGTAACGCCATCAGGATCAATGCCCACCAAAAAGATATACCCGTTAAATGCTGCATAGTTACAATATAACGATACTTAAAACGACTTACAAGAGGCGTGACCCGCAGGACGCATCAACCACTAGGCGTTGCGCAGTACGCATACACTCAAATATCTTGGCTCAAAATGCATTGCCCCCAAACACATTGCTATGACGTATCAACATGATAGGCGTATATTGATACGTCATCTTGATTATTATCCCGCTGAGAAAGTTCTTTCATGTCGTCTGACGCTTCCCCAACAATCGGTTTTCTTTGCGGTTCATTGCGTGAAGGCTCCATCAATAAAACCCTCGAAAAAGCCCTAACAAAACGCTTCAAACGCGCAGGCGCGAAAACGACCTCTATCAATCTCGCAACATATGACCTGCCGCTTTTCCACGGTGATTTGGATATGCCGCCAGGCGTAAAAAAACTCTCGCGTAAATTACGGTCTTGCGACGGAATTGTTATTATCAGCCCTGAATATAATGGTGGCCTGCCTCCTGTATTGAAAAATGCGATTGATTGGACATCGACGGATGACACGACACATTTCAGCCAACGTTATTGGGCCATTAGTTCCTGCACCCCTGGCCCCATGAGCGGCATCATGTGTATGCGCCAGATTAATTACATCCTGATGCGCCTTGGCGCGCATGTCTCCCCGATCCAAGTCGGCGTCGGCCTAGCGTCTGCTGCATTTGATGATAAAGGCGAATTAATAGCTGAGCCTTCCGCTAGTCTTGCGGATAAAATGGTCGCTGACATGCTGGCCCACGTCTAAGTCATGGCGACAAAGGAAAAGCTCTATAAAAACCTCCCGCGTCCAAAAATAAATCGGGCGCAAATTGCGGAGATTTACCGCCGTCTGTCCATTGAGCGGCCAGCGCCGAAAACAGAGCTGGATTACGTCAACCCCTACACGCTTGTCGTCGCTGTTGCGCTTTCGGCACAAGCAACAGATGTAGGTGTGAACCGCGCGACGAAAGACCTGTTTCTAATTGCAGATACGCCAGAAAAAATGCTCGCATTGGGCGAAGATACGGTGCGTGATTATATCAAAACGATTGGCCTGTATCGAAACAAAGCCAAGAACGTTATCAAACTTTCACAGCTGCTCGTCGATGAATATAATAGTGAAATCCCGCAGACCCGCGAAGACTTGATGCGCCTGCCAGGCGTTGGTAGAAAGACAGCAAATGTGGTCCTCAATGAAGTCTTTGGTCAACCAACCATTGCCGTCGATACGCATATTTTCCGTGTCTCAAACCGAACGGGTATGGCTCCTGGCAAAGACGTCTTGGATGTCGAGTTAAATCTGCTCCGCGTTACGCCTGAAGAATATCTCATCGGCGGACATCATTGGATTCTTTTGCATGGACGCTATGTCTGCAAAGCCCGAACGCCTGAATGTTATGCCTGCCCGATTCAAGATATATGTCGGTTCCCAAAGAAAACGCCCGCGCCATAAATCTTACGCCAAAGCTCATCGGCTCCAACGTATTAAAGTAATGGGTTCAAGCTGAAGAACCTGCTAGCTCCCGTGCAATGCGTCTTTTCTGTCTCACATTTATTGTCCTTGTCGCCTTTGCTGGAAACTCCGTTTTAGCGCGATTGGCCCTCAGCGGCGGCGATATTGGGCCTTGGAGTTTTTCCCTCATCAGATTCATCTCGGGCGCCCTTATGCTGCTCATACTCACAAAACCTCTGACGGCGTGGCACGCGGGACGTTGGGGCGCGGCTTTGGCTCTTTGCATCTATGGCGTCTTCTTTTCCTTTGCATATTTAAAACTAGCGACAGGTACAGGCGCGCTTTTATTATTTTCAACCGTCCAATTGACCATGTTGTCGATTGCTTTTCTTCGCGGCGAACGCATGCGTATCGTTCAATGGATCGGCTTGGCACTAGCCATTGGTGGATTAGTTTATTTACTATCACCCGGCTTAGACGCACCCTCGCCAATCGGGGCCCTTCTTATGGGCGCATCGGGTATTGGGTGGGGCGTTTATTCCGTCTTGGGTAAAGGCGGCGGAAACCCCGTCGCACGAACGTCAGGTAATTTTTCGCGCGCCGCTATCCTGCTACTAATAACGTCACCTGCCTTACTTTGGCTGTTCCCCGAATCCCAAGCTGGGGTCAGCGGGATCACTCTTGCCGTCCTATCAGGAACTGTGACGTCGGGATTGGGCTACGCCTTATGGTATAAAGTCCTGCGCGACTTATCGGTTACCACGGCGGCTGTATCACAACTTTCCGTGCCCGTCATTGCCGCCATTGGCGGCGCAATATTTGTATTTGAACCTGTGACGTTGTCTTTTGCAGCCGCCTGCATCGTAGTTCTAATCGGCGTTGGATTAGCGACGATTAAATTTTCTCGCCCTGATTCCCCTTAGTTCATTGACGACGTCTTTACCGCCGCCGTAGACGACCCCCCGTCTAGCTAGGCACTATTATCTGGACGTTTTTGCCGCCTTCAAACGTTCCAAGCGCGTTTTTAAGGCTGCTGCGAATTTCTGCGCCCCTTCATTCTCGCCCGCTTCGCCACTGGCATGCGGCAGATAAAGATAGGGTTCGATCATTTCCAATTCGATCAGCTTTAACGTACCGTCCCGTCCGCGCAGCAAATCTACCCGCGCGTAAAGCGGTGTGAAATCCAACACATCAAGAATATCGCGCGCCGTATCACGTTCGACAGTCGTCGGCTCATATGTTTCTTCTGAACCACCATAGGTCGACTGAATCCGATAATCACCAGCTTTTGGCGTTTTACGCGCCGCATGTGAAAAGCGTCCGCCAAAATAGAGGAAAGAATATTCGCCTTCTTCCAACACACTTGGCAGAAAGGCTTGAAGCAATGCGCCTTCGGGCGGAAGCGTATCGGCCGCTGGAAACGGATCACCCTGCTTATGTAAAACTTGCCGCCATGCCCCGCCGCCGACGGTCGGCTTGATGACAAGCGTATCTGTTTCAAGCGTTTCAAACGCGCGCGCAACATTGGTTTTTGTGACGCCGTCAACCGTAATCGTGCGGATAACGGGCGCGCCTTTCGACTCCAATTCTTCAAGATAAGATTTATCCGCATTCCATTTCAGGACATCAAAACGATTAAAGACAGGCGTCACCGCTTCGGCTTTGGCGATGGCTGTCAAAAACGCCTCTTCATTACCTTCGAAGTAATCCCACACCATCAAAGGCAGGATCGCGTCAAATTCAGCGGCGCGGTCTGCGATCTCTCGCCAACGAACCTCAATCAGTTCCATATTTTGCGCGGCTAAGGCAGGTTTCAACTTGCCTACTTCTTCGACCAATTCAAAGCGATCTGGGCGTGGGTTTTCTGCCGATGGCAAAAGATTATCAGAAATCAGGAGCGCAATTTTTGTCATCGTGCATTTCCATATAGTGTGCTGCGCCCTAATCAGTTAAGCGCGCTGGATGTGAAAGCCCGCTAGGCGTTAAACCTGCAGGGTGCAAATTGAATTTTACCGCGAGAGCAACGGATATGACTAAAGATATTGACGTTTTGGGCATCGGCAATGCCATTATGGATATTATTGCACCTGTGCCTGATGGATTTTTGTCTGCGCAAGACATTGAACGCGGGTCCATGACCCTTGTGGATGAACCACGCGCGCTTTCCCTAAACGCCGCATTGAAAACTGAATCTGACATTCGAGAAATCGCAGGTGGATCCGCCGCCAATACAATGGTTGGCATTGCCGGACTGGGCGTGCGCGCTGGATATATCGGGAAAATTGGCCGCGACGGTGTTGGCGAACGTTTGGTTGAAGGCTACCGCCAAGCTGGGGTTCAGTTTGAAACAACCCCAACAACATCAGGTACAGCCTCCGCACGCTGTATGATTGCTGTAACGGATGACGGCCAACGCTCTATGAGTACATTCTTGGGTGCCAATAGCGATTTCAGTGTGAAAGACATTCGCCGCGAAGACATTGCCCGCGCAAAGACAATATATCTCGAAGGGTATCTATTTGATCGTGACACCCAAAAAGCCGCCTATGTAAAGGCCGCTGAAATTGCGCAAGCCACAGGCGGGCAAGTTTCGCTGACGTTGTCTGATAGTTTCTGTGTGGGGCGTCACCGCGCAGGTTTTCGCCATTTGGCCGAACATCAAACAGACATCCTCTTTGCGAATGAAGACGAGCTTTTGGCATTGTTTGAAACGGACCGCCTCGACACAGCTCTGGACGCCCTAACCGATATGCGTCCCGTTGTCTGCGTGACGCGCGGCGATAAAGGCTCGATTATTCAAATCCCGAAGAACCAAGGCGCGCGCCGTCATCTTGTTCCCGCTGCGCCCATTTCTCAAATCGTTGATACGACAGGCGCAGGTGATCAATATGCGGCTGGCGTTTTAGCCGGACGCGTTATGGGATTAGATTGGGCAGATGCTGGCTACCTTGGCTCTCTTGCCGCCGCCGAAGTCATTCAACATTACGGCGCACGGCCCGAAACACCGATCCACCAAATTGCAGCCTTTGGAGCATAGCGTCTATATTCAACCGCTATGCGTGAATGATCTTCATCAAATTCTGATCTCATCACGACTGGGCCCATCCTTAGATTTGACTTAAGTGTCTTTCGAAATTGTAATAAAGATGGCCGCTCTATTCAGGCGCGGTTAAAGCGAATGCGGCTATGGGTATTATATGATGAAAAAAATTATTCTCCCCCTCCTCTTGGCTAGCACCGTAGTCGGTACAGCTGTTGCGCAGTCGTCAAAGCCTTATGTTGGCCAACAAACGGCTGCGAAACCGCAATATAATGCGCCCTTTACGGACCCTGCGAATGTACGTGCAGATTTGGCGCGTATTGACGCCTCAATGAACGCAACAACCACGTTCCAAGGTGATTTCACACAAGTCGCGCCAGATGGCTCTGTATCTTCAGGCAAGATTTGGCTGCAACGTCCTGGCAAAGTTCGGTTTGAATATAATGACCCCAATCCGCTATTAATCGTCTCTGATGGTGTGACCCTTGTTCAGAATGATCGTCAATTAGAAACCTTTGACCGTGTGCCGCTGTCAGCCACGCCATTGAATTACTTTCTAAAGGAAAATATCAATCTTGCAGAAGACACAGAAGTCACCGCTTTGCAAAAATTGCCTGGAAATTGGATCGTAACAGCGCGTGATGGATCAGGTGAGCAAGACGGGGCGATGACTTTAGTTTTTGATGCTGAAACGCTGGCCTTGCAAACATGGATCATATCCGATGATTTTGGTGGTATGACGCGTGTGCAACTGTCGAACCTGCAATATAATGGACGCATCGATCCACGTAAATTTATCCTGCGTGAAGGCCGTCGAGGCTCAAATCGTCGCAATTAGGGTATAAATTCTGAAAGTGATAGCGGGCCAATTGATTACACATGCGCGCTCCCTTAGGGAGAGCGCATGAAAATCAAAGTCGCCACATGGAATATCAACTCTGTCCGTCTTCGGATCGATCAGGTCATACAATTCCTGAATGAGCAACAGCCCGATGTCTTAGGCCTTCAAGAAATTAAATGCCTCGCAGAGGTCTTCCCCTATGAGCCTTTCCGCGAGGCAGGATATGCGTTCATCGAGGTCCACGGCCAAAAAGGCTATCATGGCGCGGCCACCGTTTCGAAACTCCCGATGGAACGCCTGCCCACCAATTTCTGCCCCTTAGGCCATGCGCGCCATGTTTCAACCAAAGTTGCGGCGGGCGACCAAAGTTTTGAATTTCACAACTTTTATGTCCCCGCAGGCGGCGATATTGCCGACCCTGTTGCAAATGATAAGTTCGCACATAAACTCCAGTTCCTCGAAAATATGCGTGTCTATTTTAAAGGTCGCGCAGCCAAAACAGACGACCAACAAATCCTAGTCGGGGATTTCAATATCGCCCCGCATGAACATGACGTCTGGGGCCATAAGCAGCTTTTGAAGGTTGTGTCTCATACGCCAATGGAAGTTGAAATTCTGAATACGCTTCTCGCGACGCATGATTTCACGGACACGTCCCGTCTTTTTGCTGGCGATGAGGAAAAGCTCTATAGCTGGTGGTCTTACCGCGCAAAAGACATCATGAAATCCAATCGTGGACGTCGCCTAGACCATATCTGGGTGAGCCCTGCCCTCAAACCTGCCGTTGAAGCTATGGGTAAAGCCGGTCATGAAATTCACGTGCCATGCCGCACATGGCACGCAAAGCCATCAGACCATGTCCCAATGACGCAAGTCTTAGACCTATCTGCGGGCTAGTCGCGCGCATCAAAAGGTTGCCCGTGTGGACAAGGCCGTAAGCGCCTACGCCCCAAAATAGAGCAGCGTAATCGCGAGTGCATTTTAGGATTCAGCGCGACAAAGCAGCGAGTGGTTTAAGATACGGCTTCGCGGCGGTATTCTTTTAGTTCCGCAATGAGCAGTGCCATCATAATACGAGTATAATAATGAACGTTAAGATCAAACGTGATCAAGCCGTAAGTAAAATTTGAGAGTCATGCCGCCACATCGGCCACATGACTCTCAATATATCATTACATCGCCAGCGAATATCCACCAGGTTGGGTGAGCAACAATGACGCCTCGCCCTTTACCGGTTCAATTTTTTGGCGCAGACGGTAAACATGAGTTTCAAGCGTATGTGTTGTAACGCCAGAGTTATAACCCCAGACTTCCTCAAGGAGCTCATCGCGCGCAACGGCTTTTCCGCCTGCCCGATAGAGATACTTCAGAATATTTGTTTCTTTTTCCGTCAAACGAATGTCGCGTACTGGGCGGCCAGATGGGTCTTCGGGCGGCGTCAGTTTTTTAGTCGCAGGCTTAAAGCTGAACGGCCCAATCGTGAAGACGGCATCTTCGGATTGTTCGAATGTACGCAGATGCGCACGCAAACGCGCCAATAATACACCAAAGCGGAATGGTTTAGTGACGTAATCATTCGCGCCAGAATTCAGGCCAAGAATTTCCGAGGCTTCCCCTATATTACCGGTCAACATAACAATCGGCGTTGCAATTCCCGCCGCGCGGATGAGCTGCGCAACTTCGGTGCCCTGCATATCGGGCATGTCGACATCGAGGATAATCATATCGAAAGTCTGCGCTTTGGCCGCTTCCAGACCCGCCGTTCCCGATCCGACATCATGCGTTTCGAATTCGTCATAGAGGGCAAATTGTTCAACCAATTCACCGCGTAATGTTTCGTCGTCATCAACAAGGAGGACACGTTTCTTGACAGCCATAGTAAGTTCCCTTCAGGTGTCTATTCGTATTCAGTATCAATTTGAGCCGCATATGCGCCTGGGGCAGACCGAATACTAATAACGGATTACTCTAAATACATCACATAAAAGCGATCACGTGAACACCAGAATCGAAATAAATACCCTAAATCGAACCCTAATCTGCGATAACTTAACCTTACCATGCCGTATTGGAAGGGGTGGAGCTATCGCTGAAATTGACGGGCGAGAGGGTGATAACAAGACACCTATAGGTCAATATAAGCTGCGTTTTGGGCTCTACCGCGCGGATCGACTGCCCTGTCCAAATTCGAATCTCACCTTTCGGCCATTGCGGGAGAATGACGGTTGGTGCGATGCGGTCAACGACCCTGCCTATAATCGTTTCATCCGATTACCTTCCTCTTCAAGCCATGAGAAATTATGGCGAGACGATGGGGCTTATGATGTTATTTTGGTCATGAGCCATAATGACAGCCCGCCCAGACCGAACTTCGGTAGCGCGGTCTTTATCCATGTCGCCCAACCCGATGACCGAGAAACACTAGGCTGCATCGCACTTGCACCCGAAGCGATGGTAAGGCTTTTGCCCATGTTAAAGACAGATATACTCATCTCTATAGTCTGAGGGGCGTACCAATATAATAATGCTCAGAATACGCTAATATTCCCGTGCGCCAAACAACGCTGAACCAACCCGCACACTTGTTGCGCCCATCTCTATGGCCGTTTCGTAATCGCCGCTCATACCCATAGAGAGCTTGGCCACGTCATTGGCTTTCGCGAGGTTTGAGAGTAGCCAGAAATGTGGACTGGCGGCTTCATCTGCGGGTGGAATACACATCAGGCCTTCTGGTTCTAGCTTATAGGTATCGCGCATAAGCGTTAAAAACGCAGGCAGCTCATCTGGCAGCACGCCGGATTTCTGAGGCTCCGCACCCGTATTCACTTGCACATAAAGACGCGGCATCGACCCGTGGGCCTCAGCGGCCTTAACCAGTGCCTTTAGCAATTTCTCTCGGTCAACCGTTTCGATGACGTCAAACAAGGCCACAGCCTCCGCCGCCTTATTCGTTTGCAACGGCCCGATTAGATGTAGCGTCAGGTCATCGCGGTGATTGGCAAAGGTCTCGCCCCATCGCCTTTGGGCTTCTTGTACACGGTTTTCGCCGTAAACCCGTTGACCCGCTGCGAGCATATCTTTGATCCGCGCATCAGGTTGGACTTTGGAGACAGCGACAAGCGTGGGCAACGCACTCTGCGCGGCACGCTTTGACGCGGCGGTGAGTTTCGCTAGAACATCTTTATGAGTATTGGAAATATCTGACATGATCGCGCTCTATGCCGAGTTGGCGAAAAAGAAAAGCGTGCTGGCCCGTGTCGCCGCAAAATTACGGACGCAAGGCCCACAAAGCCGCCTTTCGCCCCTCATCTTTATGACAGACCCTGACCGCACGCCAGACCCTGCGGCCGTAACGCGACAGTTACCGATGGGCTGCGCGGTTATCTATCGACACTTTGGCTCACCCGATTATGCCGAAGCCTTGCGCGCGATTACCCGTGAACGGCAACAACAACTGCTCATTGGGAATGATCCTGAACTGGCAGAACAGACCGGCGCGGATGGTGTACATTTCGCGCGCGACCCAGATGTGGCGGGCCCTATTGAATGGCGCGAAAAACACCCAGACTGGATCATAACAATGGCCGGCCTCAAAACCGGTATTTACACCGCGCCACTGGACAGCCTCGACGCGCTCTTCGTTTCTAGTGTTTTCCCCAGCCGCAGCCCCACTGCCGGAACGCCCATTAGTGTTGCAGGTCTAAAAGAGCGCGCCGCGCGCCTGCCCGTTCCCATCATCGCCTTGGGCGGGGTAAATGCGGGGACGGGGTTTACCCTAATCGGAAGCGGGGTATCTGGCCTCGCAAGCATTGAAGGATTGATCATGGATGTTAAAAAAGAACAGACAGAAAGTGGCCACCGTTTTGTCATTGCGACGCAGGCAGGCGAAGCCGAACTGACCTTGGCCCGTGTGAAAGACGGCATCTTCAACGCGAACCACACCTTCACCCCTCGGGCACTGCGCGGACAAGGCGTCGCAGGAAAACTCTACGCCGCCATGGTCGCCGATGCGAAACAAGAAGAATATAAAATCATCCCCGGCTGTCCCTATATTGAAGTAAAGTTTAAGCGTCACCCAGAGGATAGAGACGCCGTGGGGGTATAAAGCAAACTTCAATGCAGAGGCTGACTTTGGGCTGCGAGTTCAACGAGTCGCCGTAACACATTGGCCGAACTCTCTCCGTTTAGGCGATAATCGTATCATCTAGCGGAAAAGCGGCTAGGTCATAAAAGCCAGCGTCATAGTCAAAGCCATCATCCAGAGCGCCCGCAGTATAATAAACAATTTCACTGTAATCCGTCAGCACACTCACCAAGGCATCTGGTGTAGGAGAGGCTTCAAAGCTCACGAGGAGGTTGTCAGCGTCAGACTTAACGCTTTCACTAGGCTTGGTATTCGCGCCGCCAAAGAGTTGCTGGAAGTCATTAAAGTCCAGATTATCGGTCAGCACCCAGATCTGCGCGTCCGCCCGGGCGTCGCCGTCCGTGTCAAAACTGACCAGACGCACATCCACACCCGAGCGCACAAGCTCTTGGATTTGGACTTCACCTGCCGTGCCTGTGAAACCATTGATTGCGAAGGTAAAACTCTGATCGCCAGCTGTTGTCGTATCCGCATCAAAGTCCTGCAGAACAATGCGGTCCCCATCAGCTGAAGAGAAGTCGCGGATTTCGTCGCGGTTAAACGGCCCAACATTGGTATCGACTGAGCTGGAGAAAACAAAGCTGTCCGCGCCTGCACCGCCAAAGAGGAAGTCCGTGCCAGCCCCGCCGACGAGTGTATCATCGCCGTCGCCGCCCAAGAGACGGTCGACATCATCCCCGCCATAGAGCGTGTCATTGCCTGCACTACCCTCAAGACGATCGCGCTGGCCACCGCCAAAGAGCGTATCATTATCATTACCGCCAACCAGTGTGTCAGCGCCCGTGCCGCCAATCAGCTCATCATTGCCATTGCCGCCGATCAAGGTGTCATTGCCCGCGCGGCCATCCAGAACATCATTGCCGTTGCTGCCCTCAAGGCGATTACGATTGAAGTTGCCTGACAGCGTATCATCTTGTCCCGAGCCAATCAGGTTCTCAATCCGCAGCAGCGTATCCGTGCCCCCGCCGCCTGTATCCTGTGCCGTTGTAATATCTAAATCCACCGTCACGCCAGATGACAATCCAGTATAGAGCGCCGTATCAAACCCAGTTTGACCGTCAATGACATCATTGCCCGAACCGCCGTTCAGCGTATCTGTGCCCGTCCCGCCGAGCAGAGCATCATCGCCCGACCCGCCTTCAAGACGGTCAGTCCCGGCCCCGCCGTTCAGCGTGTCATCGCCAGAGGCGCCGCGCAAAATGTCATCACCATCGTTACCGATGAGAGAGTCTGCCGTTGCGTTGCTGCCAACCAATGTATCATCAAAATTGGACCCGATAAGTCCTTCTATATTTGTATAGCTATCACCCGTAGCTTCGCCTGATTGGCCAACACCTGTGGTGAGTGAGACAGAGACGCCTGCGCTTGCATTTGCAAAACTCACGATGTCAAAACCTACTCCGCCGTCTAATACATCTGCGCCCAAACCACCGATTAAGATATCATCGCCATCGTTCCCAGAGAGTTGATTATTGCTAGCATCACCCGTTAGCATGTCCGCGAAATTTGTGCCTATGAGGCCTTCAATTGAATCAAATATGTCGCCAACGGCCGCCCCGGTCCCGACACCTGTCGACAAATCAACGTCAACGCTTTGCGCCGCGCTTTGATAAGATACGATATCGTTGCCGCCGTTGCCGTTATAGGTGTCTGCGCCTAAACCACCTTCAAAGGTTTCAGAAACATTACTGCCGTTAAAGGTGTCATCAAAGTCCGAGCCAATGAAGGATTCAAAACCATAAATGAGCTGTCCTTCAGCAAATCCGCCCGCACTGTAGAGTTCAGGTGCATTGAATTGACCGAAGAAAATAGATCCCGAAAACACGAATTGATCATTTACGAGGTTCAGCGTGATCGCAGCCGTCGAGTCGGCGTAATCCAGCGTATCCACGCCGGCTCCGCCCTCATAAACGTCGAATCCGTCACTTGCGACGACATAGTCATCTCCAGCTCCAGCTGTGATCCATTCGGAGTCAGCGTCTGTTGTTAAGATCAACTCATCCGCGGAACCGAATAGAGTTTGTCTCTGGGCAATAAAGGTGAATGTGCCCAGCTCACCATCCGGTGAATTAAAGGTCGCATTAACGGTAGTGCTTCCAAATTGGAGCCCTGTCAGGCGATTACCGACACCATCCGTCGCAGTGATTGAAAAAATGTCCGACGACATCATTATACTGGTGAGTGTTCCGCCGTCAGTAATGTCGGCTGAACTGGAGTCTCCGAGGAGCCGGAACAAATTAGGCCTGTTGTCGAGTAGAAAACTGTCGCTTACAGTCGGCATGGAAGCCGTCAGCTCACCTGTGATGACAGTGTTGCCACCTGCAGCTATGGGAGTCGCCGGAGTTGAGTTTCTGTCTAGCATAAAATCTTCCGAAGGTTACATCGCGCACCGGGTATGCTTCCAAACTAGCGTTCCATACCTTAAGCTGCAAACCAAATAAACATTCATAGAGAGCGAGGTCCGGACCACTCGTCCCGCGCACCCTCACGCACCACATCCATAGTCGCGCCTTTTGTTGCACGAACGGGAATTGTTTTGGGCTCTACGCCATCAAGGCAGAAGATATTCACCCCGTAGTATTCGGGCATGGCTTGTTTTCGGTGGAACGTATAAATTCCGCATGTCTTACAGAAATAATGCCGCGCGATATTTGTATTCCAGCGGTATTCGCTTAGCTCGCCTTCACGCGATAAAAGCCTAAATTGGCTCTCATGCACTTTGACCATCAACGCATTTTTCTTGATGCAAAGCGAACAGTCGCAGGTTGTCAGTTCCGACAGATCACTCGTAATTTCAAACCGCACCGCGCCGCAATGGCAGGTGCCTGTATGAACCGCCGCCCCCATTCCTAAAATTTAAACCCACCCTGTACAAAGAGGCTGGTGGCGGTTTGGTCGAGCGGAGTTAGGACGCCGTCAATTGAGCCGTTAGTTGTGCGGTCAACATATTGAACACCTGTGCCGAGGGTGAATTTATCGAAGTCATAGGTGACACCGAATACCGCTTGGTCTGATTTCAGACCGATATTATCATCCGTCGCATGACCATATCCGAGCGTGAAGCCAAGCGCGCCAGGTTTCCATGTAACGCCCGCATCATAGGCCGTATAATCACCGTCCAGCAAACCATTATTCGATTGCAGCCAAGAGCCGCCCAGCGTCCAGTCGCCATAGCCAAACTCCAGCCCCGCGCCGTAACTTTCCAAATCATCCAATCCCGCAAAGCCCGATGTTTCCGATCCGCGCGCATAGGTCGCCGTAGCTTCGATGGACATGCCATTGTCGAATCTACGGTCGAGCGCGAGGCCCGCTTCAATTACATCTTCAATATCGGGGCGAATGACGCCCGCAACATCGCGGTCAACGCAGTAATCAACGCCGCAAGCATCGGCTTTGAGCGTATAGGACGCACCCAGCTGTACGCCGACACCAATTTGGTCGCCGAGTAAGCGCGGGGTTGTATAGGTAATTTTTTCTGCAAAACCTGACGCATCATTCACGGTCTTCACACTGTCATAGCCTGTATAATCGACGGGCGAATTAGACGCGCCCACGGCGAGCAAGGTCGGTGCGCCGAGACTGAAGAGATAGGCCGAGCCATCGTCACGCCCCACGGTGACATCACCATAAGCAGACCGCAGGAAGACATGTGCGGATTCCACCGCGAATTGCAGGTCTTTGGCTGTATCATCGCCTGTCGTATAAAATTGAGACGTATGGCCACGAAGTCCAGAACATCCCGCAACGGTGGGCGGGCAATCGGGCAGACGCCCACCAAAGCCGCGGCTATAACGGTCATATTGTGCACGAACACCAAGATTAATGCCATATTCCAAGCCGCCTTGGGTAATCGCACTCACATCCGCTTCGAGTTCGGCGTCTCCGATAAAGTCTTCGGACCAGCCATCATCTGGACCAATTTGGTTCGGCGGCTGTTCGCGGTAGCTGATCGCTGAACCGAGATTGAATTTACCGCGAATTGCCGTCGCGATACTGCCGAGACCAAGGCGGTCTTTCCAACTTTGAGGCTGTTGCGGCGCGGGGTAAGATGTTGGCCCTTGACCATATGTTGGCGGCGCCGAGGCAGGATAGGGCTGTTGATATCCATTTTGCCCGCTGGGTTGATAGGCCTGTGGTTGCGGGGGCGTGCCATAATTGGGTTGTGCTTGAGGTTGCCCCGGGATTTGACCTTGAGCAGGTGTTTCCCAATTTTGCACACGCGGCGCGCGGCGCGCATAGGGCGAATTGGACGGTTGCGCCCCGCCAGCAAGAGGCGCTGGTGATCCAAAATCCGGGACTGTTGATCCTGTCGGCGCAGGTGTCGGGTTATAAGTATATGGCGAAACAGCCGGCGGCGTGCTGGATGACTGCGCTGTATAGTTTGGCGCGCTATAAGACGGCGCCGCAGAGCGAGCGGGCATATTGCGCGGCGGGTTAGATGACGAGTAACTCCGCATTTTCGTAGTGGGGGCAGGCAAAATTTGTGTGGCTGACGGCGTTTGCGGCTGAGCTTGCCAATTTACAGGCGCAACAGGGCTCGCCGCGCGCACGGGCTGTTCCCACGCTTGTTGTTTCTTTTTACTCGAAAATGGAGAACTGGACTGCGCAGAGGCCAATCCCATACCGGCCACAGCCAAAATCGCCAATGGAGTAGCGGTATAGAGAAAGCGCGAAGCAGACATGGACAGGCCCAAACGTAAATAAGTGTAGGTTTCCGTTAACCTTTGGCCTGTGTCGCCCTAAAAAAGGGTTAACGCGCGTTTACCATAAGGTGTAATCTCCGTAATCGCGGCAGGGTTAATCTGCTTTCTTGCCACGAATTTATGAAAACCGCTCTGGTCGCGGCGCGCAGAGCGGTTTAAGGCTTTCTCAACCGTATGATTAAGATTTGCATTTGGGATGCCCATAAGATGACTTTTAAACCCGCCATCGCAGCCATTCTCGCAACGACCGTCCTTCTGGGTGGTTGCGCGTCAAAATCCAAAGCCCGCGCGACAACGCAGGCCGCGGCTCCCAATATGGGCGTAAACACATATTTGTGGCGCGCCTCTATGGAGACCTTGAACTTCATGCCTTTGGATCAAGTTGACCCATTTGGCGGCGTGATCATCACGGATTGGTATGCCAATCCGACAACGCCGGCCGAACGGTTCAAAGCCAATGTCTATATCTTGGACACAAATCTACGCGCAGATGGCTTGAAGGTCTCAATCTTCAAACAAACGCAAGGCGTTGGCGGCTGGCAGGATGCCACAGTCGATGCAGATACAGCCCGCCAGATTGAAAACGCGATCCTGACAAAGGCCCGCGAACTTTACATCGCGACGGAAGACGCGCGCTAGAATTGGGCAAGCCCGACACATCCTTAACAGGAGCCTCAAGCGCGGACGGCCCACCCACTGAACATACAGACACGCAAATCGCTCTAAAGGCGATTTCTGATTTCCTAAAGGTCACCACTCAGGATGATCTCTGGGATATTCTTGTCACCTATTCCCAAGCCATTGGCATGGATCTACTGTCCTATCACCATCACGCGCCAGAACTTGCACAGGACCATGCGAATGTCACCGTCCGCTGGAACGGGTTTCCAGAGGGCTGGATTGAAAAACATCTGGATTCAAAACTTCATCTCACGAACCCCATCCTGAACATCTTCGCAGGACGATTACGCCCAATGTTATGGAGCGAAGTTGATAGCCTCGTGCCGCTACAGCCCATACAGGTCGAATATGTTGCCCAGCTGCGGACATGGTTCAAAGGGGATGGCTTTGGCTTTCCCGTTTTCGGACCCAGCGGACGAAACGGATATGTTGGAATCGCGCAGTCGGACAGACCCCTAGATGATGTTTCGCCCTTGAACACCAATCGCCTCCATTGGGTCATGCAAAGTTTTCATATCCGTTGGTGCGAATTAATTTTATTTCACATGCCTCAGGATTTTTCTCTGAATGCGCGGGAGTTGAAAATTCTGGAAAGTCTGGCGCTAGGCATGAGTGACGAAATCATTTGCGGCGTTGTCAGTGCATCAGTGGATTCCGTACAACTCTCCATTCGGAATATCTTAAAGAAAATGGGCGTCTCAGATCGACCTTCCGCAATATTACGCGGAATCGGGGCAGGTCTCATTGACGACGAGAAAGCCGTCTCCCGCACGGTTTAAAAGACGGGTCTATCCTCGGGCAATTTCGCCACACTGTGATAACTCAAATCTATTTACAAGGCATGCGTTCAAGCGTGTAGAAAAATACGCTTGAACTGTTTGTATTACTAAAATCGGAAATTATCGGAACCTAGTTGGCGCAAACTGAGCCCGAACCGCTGAATCGCCAGTACTTACATTACTAACATCGCGAAACGTGGCAGGACAAGCATCTCTTTCGAAAACTCTTCTCTCTAGGTCAGCCTCGGCTGCTGTCAAACCTGCATCAGAAAAATATTGCATCTCATTTGAGGAGCCTCCTGAGACAGAATTAAACTCATGATCTTTGAGTAAGCGCATTTCTTTTCCTTTCTTGGTTGTATTAATAACTTATGCGTACTCTGGGTAATTCTTAAGTCAAACTTCAAACAATATTGTTTCTATTTTTTAATATAATTCACTAATCAAAAGTCGCTACAAATTTTCTACTAATGGTTTCCCCTTCCGCGGAATCGGGGCAGGTCTCATTGACGACGAGAAAGCCGTCTCCCGCACGGTTTAAAAGACGGATGTATCCTCGGGCAATTTCGCCACACGCCAAAAAATTGTCGCACAGACCAAAGACAGCGGTAGCGTGATGATAACCCAAAGACATAGGTTGATCATGGCCGATGTCAAAAGTAGCGTAGCAAATTGACTCAGATTAGATCC
>CALKXY010000037.1 GCA_938003545.1 uncultured Caulobacterales bacterium | reverse complement strand
ATGCCATTAGACAAGGCGGTCGGCTCTCACTCCAAAAGGCCCAGCACCTCCAGATGTCTCACCATCCGACGCTTAACCCCACCGTCTCTCGGTACCAGAAGGTGAGCTCCTACCTGTCCCGTGTCCGAAAGAACTTCTGTAATGTATCATAGCTTTTGGGACCAAGGATCATTCTCTTGGGTTTTCTTATAAGGTATTGAAGCGGAAGGATTATTATTTTGCGAAAACAAGGATTAAAATTTTAAACACCAATCTTCCGTTCATCCCAGCGAAGGCTGGAATGAACGAGAAGAAGAATGTCAAAGGGCTAATAATTGCCACTCTCGGTCAATCGTTAAATCGACTCAATATATCTAAAATGACGAAATGGATCAGGCGTGAATAGTCTTCACCCTTTGGGCTGTCGTATAAAAAAACGATAGGCCCCAAAGGCTAATCCCGCGCCGATCATTTGCATGAGAATAAAGAGTGGAGCGTCGGCGGGACGGATACCTGCGAAGCTCTCGCTGAGACTGCGGGCAATCGTAACGGCTGGATTAGCGAAACTCGTGGAGGCCGTGAACCAATAAGCCGCCGTAATATAAAGCGCCACAGTCATTGGGACAGCTTTGGGCCGAAACCGCACCGCAAGAAAGATGCAGAGCATCAAGCCGAATGTTGCAATGCCTTCTGAAAACCCCTGCGCTGCCCCTGCCCTGACTTTTGTCGAGACTTGCAGCAACGCGGTATCAAACATGGCGTGGGCGCTAAAGACGCCTGCAATACCGCCAAGTGTTTGGGCCACAAAATATCCCAGCGCCTCCCGTCCAGAAATCGCTTTATCGAGCCAGAAACCAAAGGTCACGGCAGGGTTAAAATGCGCGCCGCCAATCGGGGCAAATATCGTAATTAAGACATAGAGGATTGCGCCCGTCGCGAGCGTATTGCCCAACAAAGCCATCGCAATATTTCCACCAGACAAAGTCTCCGCCATGATGCCCGACCCCACAACAGTCGCGAGGAGGAAAGCCGTGCCAAGAGCTTCGGACGCCCAACGTTGGGCCGCAGTAAATTGAAGATCACTCACAACAGGCGACCTCATCGAGAACAGGGCGGCAAATGTCAGGATTCCCCCCGCAGCAATCTTCCATTAAAAACCCGAGCAATCCGCGTACGCCCGACATATCCGCAAAGTAACGCACAGCGCGCCCTTCGCGGCTTGATCGGATCAGACCTGCAGATTGTAAAATAGCCAGATTGGTGGATGTCGTATTTTGCTTTGCCCCAAGCCGTTCGCCAATTTCGCCCGATAAAAGGCCAGCCTCGCCTGCCTTTATGAGCAGCCGAAAGGCATCCAAGCGCGCGGCGTTTGACAAAGCCGCAAAGGCGGTAAGGGAAGCTGACTTATCCATATATCCAGAATTATAGATATATGGATAAGATACAAGTCATATCACAGAAAACATGCGCCCTGAATCAGGTGTATTGACGAAGCCGTAATCGCCTTCTATATCGCGCCTTCGCGAGCGGGGGACCCATGCAATGAAACCCCGTGACCCACAAAGGCAAAGACCATGAAAAAAGATACCCATCCAGAATACCACATGATCACCGTGCAAATGGTGGACGGCTCTACATATGAGACACGTTCAACATATGGCAAAGAAGGCGACACACTCGTCCTCGACATCGATTCTAAGACTCATCCAGCTTGGACAGGCGGCGACGCTAAATTGATGGACCGCGGCGGACGTGTTTCACGCTTCAAAGACAAATTTGCAGGTTTCGGCGCATAGTCGAAAACGCATCTTTCAAAATACAAAAAGGCTCCCAATGGGAGCCTTTTTTATTACGTTGAATTTGAAAGTGAAATTTAGGCGGGGCGTTTAAACGCGGCTTCCAGACGGCTGATTTGGTCCGCAACCGTATTTCCAGCTTGAGCCGCGATTGTGCCATAAAGCGAGCGGTCCAGACGCATAATACGTTCATAGAGTTGTTCGGAACGAGCCAGAAGATCGAGCAAACGCGCAGGCAACGCATAGGCGTCTTTTGCCAATTCCGTGAAACTCAATGTACCTTCGGGTTTTTCTTCGGACACCAAACGATATTTATCAGCGCGCGCTTCGGAGAGCGCCATCTCGCCCTCTTTCAAGGCGCGTTGTACCAAGAGCCAACTTGCCACCTGCATGAGACGTGTCGTCAAGCGCATAGATTGGCTGGCATAGGTCAGCGCATCAGTCCGTCCGAGCTTTTTGGAATCTTGTCGACCTGGCCCGTCCAGATATGCGGCGGTTTCTTCGACCAAATCCATGCCTTCACGGAAGGTTTTTCCGAAAAGCTCTGATTTCGTAAACGCGAGCAGGCGTTGTTCGGCCTGAGGCGTCAGCGTGTCGGTAAGCATATGTTGCGGTGTGTTCAAGGGCGAAGCAGCCATCATGTTGTTCTCTTTACGCAGTGTGTCTGGGGTCGCCCTGTTTTGCAAGGCACTGTTAGCGTTGAACCTGCAAGCCGCGCGCCAGAGTTGGGTCTGGCAGGGCTAGAATATCGCAGATTTGTGGAATTTGGCGAAAATCAGCTATTTTTACCGAATAGAGCATGAGCCGCATCTGTTTCAGCCTGCTTTTTCTCGCGCTCAGCCTCCAGCCTTACAATCTCAGCTTGGTAAATCATGATTCGTTCAGAGAGTTCAGCGACAGATAAACCGTAGAGGTCCTCCCCCGGAGACGGGCTGCCTGTCTTTGTTTGAGGCAAATCATCACCGAATACAGACATTGAATACACTCCCGACACCGCAAACTTGCCCGTTTGCAGAGCTCTCTTGCCAAATGGACGTTAATCTATTATGTGCAAAGCACGAATTGATGATCACAAGGTCAAAAATTCGTAAAACCACCCCGCCGAGCGGGGTTTTTTAATGCCTAAAATACAGGCGCCTCTTGGAGGAAAGACATGACACAGATTTTGATGCCCAAAGCGACCGCTGTTTGGTTGATCGATAATACAGGCATGACCTTCAAGCAGATTTCCGAATTCTGCGATCTGCATATTCTCGAAGTTGAAGGCATTGCTGATGGCGACGTCGCCGCAGGTATTCGCGGTGCGGATCCAATCGCAAACGGTCAAATCTCGCGCGAAGAAATTGAGAAAGCCGAAGCCGATCCCAATTACGCCATGAAGCCAAACTCTTTTGACTCGGATAAGCTAGAGCCAAAAACAAAGAAAAAAGGCCCGCGCTATACACCCCTTTCACGTCGTCAGGACCGTCCAGACGCCATTGCGTGGATCGTGCGTTACCATCCTGAAATCACGGATGCACAAATCTCAAAATTGATCGGAACGACCAAGCCGACAATCAAAGCCATTCGCGAACGCACACATTGGAAGATCAACACGATCAACCCAACTGATCCCGTCAGCCTTGGCCTCTGCGGCCAGATCGACCTTGATGCGATGGTCCTAAAGGCGGCTGAAAAACGCGCGAAAGAGCAAGCCAAGCTAGAAGCCGAAGGTGGCGCACCGCTAGAGCCGCTCGACGTGCCGAAGCCGCAAATGGAAGACAAGCCAAAGGTCGAGCACACGCTAGAAAGCCTGTTCAAGCCCAACTCAGATTCCTAAATCGGAACAACAAAACAATAAAAAAGCCCGCTCAGATGAGCGGGCTTTTTTATTGGAGTCATGTGGTTAGCGATTAATCATCCACTGGCATCGTGTAGTTCAACGCCAAACGTCCGCCATCAGCGTAGATATGTTGGCCCGTAATGTAGCTGCTCTCTTCCGAGAGCAGGAACGCGGCAACGGCTGCAATTTCATCGGGTAGACCTGGACGGCCGAGAGGTGTGCGCTGCGTGATTTTCTTCATCGCACCCGCATCAGACACGACACTCGCGAGCATATCTGTCTTGATCGAGCCGGGGCCAATACCGTTCACACGGATGCCATAAGGCGCGAGTTCAATCGCCATAGCGCGGGTCATTTGGTGCATGCCGCCCTTGGAAATTGTGTAGGCCAAATAATCTGGGATCGCGACCGTATCATTTATGGAGGACATATTGACGATGGCATAAGGCCGTTCAGTCAAGCGTGAGCGGTCAGAGCGGTCTTCGATTTCGCCGACCATATGTTTCGCAACAGCTTTGGAGACAAGGAATGCCCCCCGTAGGTTCACGGCAAGGTTTCGGTCAAAATCTTCAATGCTCATATCCAGCGCGCCGCCTTTAACGGCGATACCTGCATTATTAATCAGGCCGTCAATCCGGTCATATGCGCCGAGTGTTTCTGCGATAAGATTATGAACCGATAGCGGGTCGGCAACATCGCATTCAACAAAAATGGCGCGGTCCGTACCCGCGGCCAAATCTTTGCCTGACGCCATACCTGCATCTGTATCGCGGTCAGCCAACACAACCCGGTGACCGTCCTCGACAAGACGTTGCGCACACGCAAAGCCAATCCCGCGTGCAGCACCCGTAATAATAAATACACGGTCAGACATATCGACCTCCTCTAGCTTCACCCAAAGTTCGAAACAGAAGACTCCAAACAAAAAGCCTCCATCACCCCTCTTGTGAAGAGAGCCAATAGAGGCGTCATAGGCGCAGCTGTTTCCAGCCGCAACTCTTGTGATTAAGACCTAATAATTAGGGGTAGAGAAATGCGTGATCGTGTCTTTAATTTGTAATTTCTGTTTTTTCAGTTTTGAGACACGTATATTATCGGGGAGCGGACTTCGAAGTTCGGCTTGGATTTTCTGTTCCAAATTGGTGTGTTTGCTGTGCAATGTTTCCAAATGTGCCGTTACTGCCATCCTAGGCTCCTTCTTGATGTCTGATGATTATGCTTAACACAGATTCGGGCGAGAGTCCCGTATAACGTGTAAAGCTCACGCAATTGTCACTTTTGACGTGTATAAAACGTAAAGATTGAGCCCGCACGGCGCAATGCACTACAAACATTGCACGGCACATCCATCAAGGCTACAGACGCGCCATGGACGATTACACGCCTGACATGCCCGACGAAACAGATCCGGAAGGCTTGTCAGATGACGAGCTGAAAGTCCTGCTTGCACGTCTGCGAACGGAACACCGCGCCGTGGATAATGAAATCAAAGCCATCGCAGAAACAGGCGTGACGGATATGTTGAAAGTCCGCCGCATGAAGAAAATAAAACTGGCGATGAAAGATCGCATTTCATTCATCGAGAATAAAATTACACCAGATATTATCGCTTAAACATGCCTTCACCTAGCCCGCGAATGTAAATCGGTCGTCTTGGCGTCCGTTTAAAATCATCTGCGCCAAAAGCTCGCCTGACCCTGCACAGAGCGTCCAGCCCATATGCCCATGTCCTGTATTGACCCAAAGCCCTGGAACAGACGTCGCACTGATATAAGGACGTCCAGCAGGACTGACCGGACGCTTTGCGGTCCATGTTGAAAGCGGCGGCTTTAAACGTGAGAATAAATCCGGCGCAATCTCTGTCCAACGATCAATTATTGCGCGCGGCTCTATCTCTCCCCATCCACCCGAGACGCGCAAGCGGTCCGCGAAAACTGTGAGCGCCGACCGGCTCTGGGCATCCATAATGGGGCATGACGGCAAGCGTGACATATCATCGGGTAAGGCGAAATCTGCGGCCGTACCGCTAACCGCATTCAAACGGAGCCTGACGCTTAATTGCGCTAACACATCAGGTGACCCGACACCGGCCGCTACGATCACTTGATCAACCGCCATAAGCTGATCCGAGGTACGCAGTAAAAATCCATCCTCGGCCCGGCGTATCAGCAGGTCTTGCGCGCCATAGATAAAACATACGCCCCGCGCCAAGAGATCGTCCGCTAATGCACAGCCAAAAGCTTGAGCATCACCAGAACTATCATCAGGGAAGCGGCAAGCTGGCAGGCCAAAACTCTCAATAGGATCAATAATAATATCGGTTCGAACACCGATTGATCTTTGGACAGACTGCACCTGACGCGCAGTTTCTATGTCGGGCTGAATTTGCAGGCATCCTGATGTACGTTGCGGCAAGCCAAAATGTTCAATTTTTTCTAAAAGAAGCGCCCTTGACCGCATAGCTAATTCTACGCTCACGCGCGCCGCATCCAAATCAGCGGCGGTTTCTTTGACACCTGGAACCCAGCTACGCGCTTGGCTGGGATGGATCATGCCTGAATTTGAAAAACTGGTGCCTTCGCAAGGACCCGGACGTGCATCGACAACCGTCACGCGCGCGCCGCGCGCCGCCAGTGCATCCGCAGTACAGAGCCCAATCAGCCCTGCGCCTATAATGAGGATGTGGGATTCAATCGTCACGGCACGCGGCCTACACAATTGCATAAGGGGCGGAAAGGTAGAAAACTTGTCACCACTGCAGTTTCAGGCCTATCTAGGGGCAATAAATATTAGGACTGGGGAAATCACATGCGGTTATCAATTTTAGGACCACTCCTCCTCTCGGGTGCAGCTCTCGCGCTGTCGGCGTGTGGCGGCACAAAAGAAAAACTCAGTGAGGCCGCCCTCATCACAACACCGCAAGGCCCTGTTCAAGGGGTCACAACGGATGATGATGGTATTTATAACTTCAAAGGTTTGCCGTTTGCTGCCGCGCCAATCGGTGATTTGCGTTGGGCACCACCTGCGCCTGCGCCCACATGGACCGACGTCAAAATGGCCGATACATTCGGTAATCGCTGTATGCAGCCCGAAGATACAGAAGGCGGCTTCTTTAATCGCCTGATTGAAGGGCATGGTTTAAGCGGGCCAAAAAACTTCCTCATCAAAAAAGCCGTCGCCGCGCAAACCCCTAGTCCGATCAGTGAAGACTGCCTCTATCTCAATGTGCGCACAGGGAATTTAGACGGTAAAACAAAACAACCCGTGATGGTTTGGATTCACGGCGGCGGCCATCAATTTGGGTCCAGTGATTTTTCCTATTATCAAAATAACGGCCTTGTCAAAAAAGACGTCGTATTGGTGACGATTAATTATCGTCTGGGCGCATTCGGATATATGGCCCACCCCGCGCTCTCTGCGGATGATCCCAATGGCGTGTCTGGCAATTACGGAACCTTAGACCAAATGGCGGCACTGGACTGGGTCCGCGACAATATTTCAGCCTATGGCGGGGACGCAGAGAATATCACAATTTTTGGAGAAAGCGCAGGTGCGTGGTCCGTCACAGAGTTAATGGCAAGCCCTTTAGCAGAAGGCAAATTCCACAAAGCCATCGCGCAAAGCGGCGCATCGACATATCATCTGGGCCAAATGGACGGCGAAGGTGTCGGCTGGCCCAGCGGGTATATGATGGGCGAGCGCGTGGCAGAAAGCGTCGGCCTCTCTAACCCAACAGCGGAAGAGCTGCGCGCCGTGCCCGCCAGCGAAATTATGGCAAAACTGCCCGAGAAAGCTGACGAAGCCTTCCATCATGTTCGGGATGGATATGTCTTTCCGAAAAATGTTGGTCACGCATTCAGAGACGGAGACATACATGCGGTCCCAATGATCACTGGGTATAATTCGGATGAAGGCACGCTCTTTTTCCCAGATGATCAGCAGCCCTCTGTGTGGGAACCAGATATGCCGCAAAGCGGTGCCGCCATGATTGCAAAACTCGACACACATTATCCCGATCAAGGCGAAACCCTAACGGCGCTCTATGGGTTGAATGACGACTTCATAGCGGGAGGTACGCAAATGATGGGTGATGAAATTTTTGGTGTGAATGTGCGTTATGCCGCCCGCGCCAATGCGGCGGCTGGCGCGCCGACATATCTTTATCACTTCTCTCGGACGCCCCCGTCCGAAAAACAAACTTTGGGCGCATTCCATGCTGCCGAAATTCCATTTATCTTTGACAGCTCTGAACCAATTTTAGGTCTGTCAGATGACGACAAAGCCCTGACGAACATCATGCTCTCGGCTTGGACAAATTTCGCCAAGACAAGCAATCCAAATGGCGAGGCTGTGCCAATGTGGAAAGAACATGCAGGTAAGAACTGGATGCATTTTTCTGGGAACACTGACAGGGATATAGCGGCAGCAGAAATCGATATTCGCGATGCGAAACTAGACGCGCTGGAGGTTGGCTTACAGCTTAAGCAACGGCAGCTAGAGGCAGAACTTTACAGCGCAGGTGGAACAAGGTCGTTGAACGAGTAATGCCCACTCTTCCCGCGGGCACCCGTCTTGTCATATTTGATTGTGATGGCGTGTTGGTCGACAGCGAGCCGATCGCGAATGCCGTCATGGCCAAAGCCTTAACAGCGCAAGGTTGGCCCATGACGGCAGCGCAATCCGTCGCGCGGTTTAAAGGCGGCCACATGCATCAGGTTCACGCCGCCCTAGAGGCTCACATCGGATGGCCAATATCACGCGCATGGATTACAGCATTTGACCAAGACTGTTGGACGGCCCTAACAGACGTGAAAGCCGTAAACGGCATTCAAGACTTATTGGACCGTGTCGATGCGGCAGGTCTGGACACATGCGTGGCCTCTCAAGGTCCGCACGAGAAAATGGCCGTAACGCTGAAAGCTGCAGGTCTCTTAGATCATTTTAGAGGGCGTATTTTTTCATCGGTAGATGTTGAGCGCCCCAAACCTGCACCAGATTTATTTCTACATGCCGCGCAAAGCCGCGGTGTCCCGCCGCAAAATTGCGTCGTCATCGAAGACAGCGCGACGGGCGTAGCAGCCGCACACGCCGCAGGCATGACTGTATTTTATTTAAACGCGAAGGGCGAAACCCTCGACGGTGCGACGACCCTACGTCACCCCGTCGAGCTTAATCTTTAAATAACGTCGTCGTTTGGCGGCGACGATCCACGGTGAGCTGCGTTACATCAGGACGGGAATAATGTCCCGCAGGATCAAAGTTCTGACGCTCTCGCCGTACAAAGGCAGGGTCTAAATCACAGAACCTTAGGCCTGTTTCTCCAACGACAGGCTCCAGCACCCAGCTTCCGTCAGGTGCGGCAACACAAGATCCGCCATTGGCAGGCATATCACCAAGTGCAGCCCGGATTTCATCCGCGAATGGTGTGTCATCGCGCACGTCCTGCGGGCGCATAATGGCAGAAACAGAAACGCAATAACTGCGGCCTTCCTTGGCTAAAACAGGTGTTAAGTCCCGCGTGTTTCGGTCATTACCAGGCCAACCCATAATATGTAAATCTTCGCCTTGCCCGTAAAGTGCAGCGCGGGCGAGCGGCATCCAATTTTCCCAACAATTCAAGCCGCCAACGGTAAAGGCACCGAGACGATGCGTTACCAATCCATGGCCGTCACCTGGGCTCCAGACCAAGCGTTCTTCATATGTCGGTTGAAGTTTGCGGTGAACAGACTTCACTGTGCCCGTCGCGTCAATATAGACATAAGAACAATAGAGCGAATGTCCGGTGCGGTCACGCGGGCGTTCAATAATACCTAAATAGCAAGCCATATTCGCCGCCTTCAGCGCAGCACAGACCTTGTCCAAGTGACCCTCTTCGATTGTCACCGCTTGATCGGCATAATGCGCAAAGATCGTTTTTTGCATCACGTCATTAAATTTCGCTCCACCCGTCCCATCCAGCCAGAACGGGTATCCCGGCACGAAACTCTCCGCAAAAGCAATAAGGTTGGCGTTTTCTTTTGCCGCTGACTCAATGGTCTGAATGACCTGCGCCACACCCGCCTCTCTGGAGAGCCAAACAGGGGCAAGTTGCGGAAGGGCGAGTCTCAAATGATCAGTCATGGATAGAACTTTACCTGTTGTTCACCTTAAGCCCAAGGAGAATAGAAACATATTTTCGTTACATTGAGGTACAATGATCTGTGGGATTAAAAATGCTTAAATCTTTTCTTCGCGATACGGGCGGCAACGTCGCCATGATGTTTTCCGTCAGTGTTGTTTCTATTCTGGCCGCTATTGGTGTCGCCATTGATTACGGTTCGGCCAGCGCACAAAAACAAAGCCTCCAAGATATAATAGACGCAGCAACACTTGCCGCCGCGAAATCCAATACAACAGATCAATCAGAATTAGATAATATCGTCGCAAAGGTCGTAGCTGAAAACAATCAGGACTCGCTCGGCATCACACTGGATGTCAAAGTTATCGATGATCAAATCCATGTAACGGGTAGAACTAAATATGACACTGTTCTGATCGGCTTTATTGGAAAAGAAAGATTGAATGTCACGGCAACAGCCGCCTCTCCTATTGCAGCCCTCACCCCTGTCAAAATTGCATTAGTTCTGGACACGACAGAATCAATGGATGGTGCAGATATTTCAGCTTTGAAACAAGCCAGCGAGGGCCTGTTGGATGAACTCGAAAAATTTGAAGCCCCCGTCGCGGTTTCAGTTGTTCCATTTGGGCAATATGTAAATGTTGGGACCCATCGCAAAGGGGTTAACTGGTTAGATGTCTCTAAGGATGGAACATCAGAGACGAAAGAACATTGCTGGCAAGAAACAGAAGAAATATCCCCGCGTGTTTGTACTAATACAGGTCGAAAAATTGAATTTGACATTATCAAAGATGGCCGAAACCTAGGCCGCGGCGAGAGAGACGAGCAAATCTGTACAGGCGGCGAAAGACGCCAAACAGGCAATGAAATTTGCGAGATGCGCACAACAAATTATGTGTGGAACGGCTGTGTTGGCTCCCGTCAATCTCCCTATAATGAACAAGCCGCCTTTGGATCAACGCGCATTAATGGGGTTATGAACAGAAGTTGCGGTACAGAGCTTACAGAGTTAACGATGACATTTTCGACGGCACGCTCTGCAATTCAAAACCTGTCAACATCTGGGAACACATATCTTCCTTCAGGATTAATGTGGGGCTGGCGTACACTCCAAGACCAAGAGCCACTGAAGTTAAACATTGACATGAAACGTGACAATCAACGTCAAAGTGAGCCCGAAAAAGTTATGGTTTTCATGACAGATGGCGCGAACACATTATCTCAAGGCGGAAGCGAAGATTTTTTCCACGAAGGCAGCAATGCAAACGCCGCCAACACAAGAACAGCAGCCTTGTGCGCAGCCGCAAAAGCTGATGGTATTCAAATCTATACAGTTGGGTATCGCATAAGTGAATCCACGGCGGCGGCGAAAGACGTTTTAATCAAATGCGCAACGAGCGAAGCTCATTATTTAGACGCCGCAAACGCAACTGAATTGAAAAAAGTGTTTAAAGAAATCGCAGGAAAACTCGATTTTTCACGCCTATCCATTTAAACGTTCTCTCTCTAAATTTTAGCAGGTCTCTTAAATATTAAAGAGACCTGCACAGAGTTTGAGGGCGAACACCTGACACGCGTCTAAGTTCACCTTCAACTTCCATATCTAATTTAACAGTTGTGACATGCCATGTGACAGAACCAAGTTTTGCTAATTGGTTAGACGTAAGGTGGGACCGAACAGCATCAGGTAAATCCTTGAAACGAACACGTCCCGTTTCACTGTCTTCGATTTCATCCAAAATAACGCGTCGAATGCTATCATATTTCCACTTCGGAATCTTCACCTGACCCGTTCGTCCTTCGGTCGGTGTTCGGCATGTTACGACGACGTCATCCATATATCGGCCTCCCCATAACCTAAATATGAGTGTAGCGTAATATAAGGAAAACGCAAAATCCTCCAAAAACTCCATTGTTGGCTATAGGACGTTCGTTTCACACTCCGTCGAAAACATCGAAATCTTCTATGCTGATAGGCTGCGGCCTGTTAGTTACAGGCCATGCAAATCTTATTTTCAACACGTCTATTCTCACCTTCACGCCTAATCGCATTATTTGCGATCTTCGCCTTTGCAGGGTGCTCGAACGAGATACCCTTGGAAAAAGCCATCTTAGGCACATGGGTGCAAGACACACCTGTCTCCATGTCTGCAGAAAATTTGCAGACAACCACTTCCGATACGGTTTTAACGCTGAAAAAAAATGGGGAAGGACGGCTCTCTCGTGTTCTGAACTTACAAGGCGCTACTCTTCCGCCAGAAGGTATTAGTCTCAATATTGACCTCCAGGGCCAGTGGAGACTTCAAGAGGGGCAACTTGTTCAAACGGCTGAAACAGCCAGTATAACGCCGCGCACGACAGATGCACTCACGCTAAAATGGGCGGATCAATTACAAGCGCAAGCAGACCGCGCAGAGCCGTCAATAAAGACCATCGTCGCGGCAGATAAGAAACAACTCATCTTACAAGATATACAAACGGGTACGACCGATGTTTATCGGCGCAAATAAAAGAGTTTAATTATGAAACAAAAGCTCGAACAATTTTTTATCATATGTGCGGCTGGGGTTCTACTGACGGCCTGCGGCGCAACCGCTGCCCCCGAGGTTTTGATCATTGGAGATTGGACGCAAGTCAGCGACGCTTCAGTTTCCAATCAAGGGGTTGACCTAAAAATTTCTGAGACATCTGTCCGCTATATAACGGGCGGCGCATCACGAAGTTCATCAACACTCGAAATTGAGAATGTTCCAGAGGCGCTCTCAAGATATAAAATAAAGACAGATGGGACATGGCGTATCATAGATAAAAAATTGATTGAGCGCGTCACAACAGCCGACATAAAAGGCCCCCCAAGCCGTCCACAAGCCGCCGTCGTTGCCGCCCAAATGAAAGCGACAATCGAAACGGCAGAAGATCCACCGCTGAAATTCTATTGCTCACACAAACAAATATGACCTTGCGCGATACAGAGAGCGGTTTGGTCTTACAGTTTGAAAAACGTTAGCATGGGGTTTTATAACCGTTATATTTTACCGCGCTGTTTAGATATGGCCTGCGGTATTGGACCTGTTGAAAAACAACGGGCGAAGGTTGTCCCCTTAGCGAAAGGTCACGTCGTAGAAATTGGAATCGGGTCAGGACTGAACCTCGCACATTATGATCCGTCGCGTGTGAACACGGTTATAGGGGTCGATCCAGATGACAATATTTGGGCACGTAGTGCTGACCGCCGCGCTGCGGTTGATTTCCCTGTAGATCGGATCGGACTATCGGGCGAAAATATACCTTTGGAGACGGATTGCGCCGACACGGTTGTTGTCACCTATAGTCTTTGCACAATTCCAGATCCTGTTGCCGCTCTCAAAGAAATGCGGCGAATCCTACGTCCTGACGGAGACATATTATTCTGCGAACATGGGCGGGCGGCAGATATAAATGTCTCAAAATGGCAGTCTCGGATTGATCCGATATGGAAAGAACTCGCAGGCGGATGTCATAGCGGGCGCGATATACCTGCCCTCTTCGATAGAGCCGGCTTAAAAATCATTGAGTTAAATGAGATGTATATTCCGGGGCCAAAAATTTTGAGCTATAACTACTGGGGCCGCGCAAATTAGGCCTCCAAGCTATTTACGTGTCGACCACGTCTTGCGTATCAGAAAGCTTTGTGGCCTCTTGCGTCTCACCCCATTGCGTTGGCGTCATCCCATACCATCGCCGAAACGCGCGGTTCATTGCAGGTTGATCATTATACGCAAGCGCCATTGCAATTTGTGAAAAAGAATGGCCCGCGTGATAGTGTTTCCGAAATAGGTCTTGCCGCACATGATCTAAACGATCTCTGAATTTAAAGCCGGATGTTTTGAGGTGTGTTCGAAAGGCGGACCAAGTCAGGTTCATGCGATCCGCGACAATATGAGACGTAACATGTCCGTTTCGAATGGCCGCCAAGATCGCCGCGTCCACGGCAGCATCAAATGATGCACAGGCCGCCTGCGCACCCAGCAAGCGGTCAAGTTTCATCTTAGCATGCCGGAGTTTTTCGGGGTCTCTTGTCGTTAGCTTTTGCTGTATTGCAGCCTCAGAGAAATGTATGCATGTTCGTTCTGCGTTAAATAGAATAGTCGTTTGATAAATAGCCTCATGGTCTTCAATCCTTGAAGGCTGTTTATAAGGCAGTTCAACATCGAGAATATCTTCCCCTGACCCCCAAGACAGCCAACGATAGGCCGTTCCATACGCTCCCATAATAATATCTATAATGGGTCTATATTTTTCGACGTCCGTAAAGAAGGGTGCAAAATTCATATAATGCTCGCCCTTATCACCCCTCACATAACTGATCTCACCTGCATCAATGGCCAGTTTTTGATATTGGCCATTCATTTGAATGACGTCCTCTAACGTTTCGCAATATCCATAAACGCTACCTGTTTCAGCGAAGGTTGAGACCCGAAATTTATGCCCTAAGCGCAATGCAATATTAGGCGAAGACAGAGTTTTGGCCGCAAGATCTAAAACCTCTAAAAACCGGTCGATTTCAAGGCGCGCTTCACCCGCATTGAACATAGTTTCCGTCATATTGAGAGTTTTAAGAGACAGGTCCCTAGAAAATCCAAATCCTGCCAGTAAATCCAAATTTGCACTGAGGTAACGATATGACAACGTCATTTTCATGCGTTTACCGCATTCAAATGACCATATACCCGTATTTTTTGCTTAAAATTGCCCATGCCAACCCCGCCCCGTGGTTGATATTTTCATAACACTATTATCAGAAATGACAAATTTTTTCTCCTAGGAAGACAATCCTTTCAGAACAAAGTCACCTAGAGAGTGGCCGTGGGGCAGCCACATGACCTGTAACTATATCTTTCCGGAATTCATTATGCGGGGCGCAGTTACGGAAGTGGGCACATGGGCCGGAACTTATTTGCGGGGCGCAATCAAGTTCTGGCCCTTTTTCACTTCGGTTAGAGCTTAAAGCTCTGAATTAACTATCACGCCCCTTAAGTTCCCGTTTTATCTTGAACTATTGGTAGATCTTCAAACTTACCGAGCCGCTTTTGTTGTCCTGCCATCATCGCTTCCATCATCTCGGATGGTATGAGCATAGACATATTCCACACAGCGATATTATCCAGTGCGTCCTGCGTTGTGTGATCCCGAGAATAGGAAATTGCACGCTTACACCCATAAACCGCTAGAGGTGGCTTTGTCGCTATATCTCGGGCCATATCCATCACGGCGGAGACCATTGTCGCGTGATCAGAATATACCTCGTTAAAAAGACCGCGCATTTTACATTCTTCAGCGCCCATCTTGCGGCCCGTATAGGCCAATTCTCGCACAACACCTTCAGGCATATGATTCAAGATACGCGGGAAGGTCCCAACATCTGCCGTCATACCCACATTGATTTCATAGATCGTGATAAAGCTGTCTTCTGTGCCATAGCGCATATCGCAGGCTGTAATCAGGTCGACACCACCGCCGAAACAGCCCCCTTGTATGGCTGTGAGGACCGGAATGCGGCAGTCTTCCAAAGCAGATAATGACGCTTGGAGGTATTTCACCTTTTGATAAAAATGCGCGCCATATTGCGGATGGTTTTTATCACCAGGTCCGGCCACATCATTTTGGAACATCCCAATATCGATCCCAGCGCAGAAAACGGGCCCTGTAGACGACAAAACAATCGCGCGAGCTTTTGCATTCTCGTCAATATCTCGCACAATCTCGGGAAGCTCTGCCCAAAACTCTACGATCATTGCATTGCGCTTTTCAGGGCGGTTCATTTTTATATGTGCGACGCCATCAGCAATTTCGACATCAAAGCAAGTATAAGACATATATGTCTCCTATAGGGTAAAGAGGTAGCCTTTGTTTGGGCCGCTCTGCCCGTTCAGAAGGTCTTTGTAATTTTCCAAAATTGCTTCCATGCCTTCAGCCTTTTCAACCGTAAGCCAATCTTTGGCACTGTCCAAAAATGGTATCCAGCTCGCCCCGAGATTTTCAGCAAAACCCGCCTGTCCCCAATCACCAATCCGTTGCTTCGCGCGATCAGGCGCAAAGAAAAACGCCGTTGGCGTCGCCGTGCGCTTTGGCGGAGCCTTCGCGGCTTCTTGCCAATGCGAAATCCCAACACGGCAAATATAGGTTAGGTTTTCTTCGAAATGCGCTTCTAATGTTTGGATGACACTCATATTGCCAGACATGTCGACAACAACGGTTTTCTTGTCGGGGTTCATGTCCGTGATAGTGTCATAGGTGAACACATCATTGTAAAATTCAGTCTGCTCAACAAAGGCTTTATTGCCTTCGGATGTCAATCCAACAACGGGCAGTGTCCCGCGTGCCTTCAAACAATAAGCCGTTCCGAGCGCCGTTTTTGATGACGCTGATAAAAGCAAGACTTGCTCTGCCCCAAAGAATGACTCGTCATCTAAAAAATCATCAATCAAAAAACTCGTCGTAAATAATGGCCGCAAAACAGGTTGCAGGTCTACATGCGCGGCATAGCTCGGGTCCGCATCTGTAAATGTGTAGCCGCTATATAGGCTGTGCAAGCCAGAGCGATGTTCCGCAATATCAGTAAAACCATGCGCGGACAGGCGGCCTGGCTGCATATCCATAGAGGTCGCGATGGGGAAGAACCCATACATTTTCGCACCTGGCTCAATACCCGGAAAGCGCGACTCTGTTACAACGCCATATCCCCAAACAGGCATCCGGCCCTGTCCTTTATCCTTCGTCAAATCATATGCGGTTGGATCGAAAACTGACCAATATCCAATTTGATCGCCCGCCACCATATAGGTCACATTATTTGCAGTCAGGGCAAAAGGGCCGATATCGACACGAATTTGACCGTCAGGCAATTCACCCGCATCATATTTGACGATTGAGACGTCAGCGAAATCTGTTTTATTGACGAGTAAAGTTTGCATGATCACGGTCTCTTTCTAGCTTAATCGAACATTCCACCGCTATCACAAGCGATGAGGAGCTGACCTTCAAGGCCTGCTTTCCGGTGTTTATGTATCTTGCGGTAGTCGTCCGAACTCACAGTTTCGAACATTGTCTTGGCATCAGGATAGCGGAAAATCGCGACAGCGTCCCATTCGCCTTCGCCCTGCCCGATCAACCACGCGCCTATTTTCCCGCCAAATACAGAATGTGCGCCGTCAATATTTTTGGACGCGACAAGTTTGGCAAAGGCTTCGCCATATCGTGCATAAGCCGCCGCACCAGATATGTTTTCGCCATCATGATAGGTCGCCTGCACTTTGAATTTCAGCAGGTTGAGCATGTAAACGGGTTGGCCTTCAGGATGTTTCGCTAGAAACGCTTTGACCTGTTCCGGTAGAGGCTCAACGGCAATCTCGCTCATACCTAATCCTCATATCCTGGGTTCTGAATAATATTCGATTTTGATTTAGCAAACCAATCTTGCGGCACAAAGAAATCCGCGACAAGCGGCCCATCATAACCAGCATGTTGATATTGCGCAAAATCAGTTGTGCCATTCTCTGCGAGAATAAATTCATCCATGATAAATTGCCCCGTGAAAGTTTTCGCATCTTGATTCAGCACAGCATAGGCCGCGTCCGCCATAATGGCAGGGGTCCGGCTCATCTTTGCCATTGAATCCCCGCCCAACACATTGCGCACAGCCGCCGTATCAATCGAGGTCATCGGCCAGAGCGAATTGACGGCGACCTTGCCGTGAAACTCTGCCGCCATGCCCAATGTGCACATGGACATGCCATATTTCGCCATGGTGTAAGCCGTGTGGTTTTTGAACCATTTTGGATTCATATCCAACGGCGGTGCGATATTCATAATATGCGGATTATCGCCTTTCAGTAGATGCGGTAGGCACATCTGACTAACGAGATATGTCCCGCGCGCATTAACGCCGTTCATCAGGTCATACCGCTTCATGGGTGTCGCCAAAGTCGGTGTCAGGGAAATCGCTGACGCATTATTAATGCAAATATCAATGCCGCCAAAGCGGTCGGCAGCTTGGTCGACCGCCGCCTTCACATTGGCTTCTTCGCGAATATCGCAGACAACGCCTAAGGCTTTACCGCCCGCAGCTTCTATTTCCGCCGCAGCCGTATGGATTGTGCCGGCCAATTTTGGATGCGGTTTATCTGTCTTTGCAGCGATCACAACATTCGCGCCATCTTGCGCGCAGCGTTTAGCAATCGCCAAACCAATACCACGCGACCCACCAGACATAAAAATCGTCTTACCGTTTAAAGTCATGCTGTCTCCAAAATAGTGTAAAGGTGATCTAGGCCTCAAGGTTAATCGCAGCAAGTAACGCCATTGCACAGCTAGATATCGAATTTTGAATGGAACGCCCACGAAAACTAGCGCCCCCATTTTTATGAAGGGTTTTATGAAAGGTTAAACCGCAACTTACCCGATCTTAAAACTCGGCTGTTATGTGTCTCTCAAATTAGATATGAATTGAGGGGCTTTCTCATGCGTAATACGATCAAATACCTACCTGTTATACTGCTTGGAACCGCACTTGGTGGCTGTTCCATGGCGGGCTCTGGAGATTATTTTGCAGATGAATATGCGCAGATGCAACGCCAACAAATGCCGCATTATTACGGCGCACAAAAAGCCCCGCACGGATATGCGGTAACACCTGACACACATGCTTATGGGACGTCCGTTGCGGGTCACGCCGCGCATGGCCAACCTGCATATGCCCAGCCTGCATATGGGCATGCTGCTCATGGGAACCCTGCTTACGGCGTTCCGGCCTACGCACAATCGCGCCACAGCAACCCAGGACGAGGCCTCCGCCAGGCTTATACATATGGTGAATTGGGCGCAGTGGCCTATGACGTTGATAGCGATTTTTTTGGCGGCTTGGTACGCCTTGGTTATCAGTCTAAATCCATTTTTGGCGCAGAAGTCGAAGGCACATTAGGGTTTACTGACGACGAAGAAACACTTGTCACCGCTGCGGGTACATCATCAGATTCAACAAAGATTGATAACTCCATCGCAGGATTTGGTCTGGCCCGCATTCCCGTATCGCAAAAGTTCAACGTCTTGGGCCGCGTCGGTTATCACAACACCGAAGTAAGTACTGAGGCAACTGACATAGCTGGCGTTGTCACAGAAACTGATTTCTCTACGGATGGATTGGCCTATGGCATCGGTGCAGAATATGCGCTCTCGCCACGCACCTCGATCCGTGCCGATTACACGATCTATGATTATGATGGGCCAGATGCAGACGCAATCTCTCTGGCGGTTTCGCGTAAGTTCTAAGGCCAGACCCAATATTAATGCATTCACACCTTCCCTTCGCGGAAGGTGTTTTTGTTTTACGTCTCGTTTTCCTGCTGCGACCAGAGATGTGCATAGAGCCCATTTTGCGCCAGTAATTCAGCATGGGTCCCGCGCTCGCAGATACGGCCACCGTCCATGACTAATATTTGATCCGCCCCGATAATCGTTGTGAGGCGATGCGCGATCACCAGCGTCGTCCGGTCCGTTGCGATGCGGTCAAGCGCGGCTTGAATATCGCGCTCTGTCGCGGAATCTAGCGCAGATGTAGCTTCGTCCAAAATCAGGATTGCTGGATTCTTTAACAGGGTCCGCGCAATTGCAACGCGTTGTTTCTCTCCGCCCGAGAGCTTCAACCCCCGTTCGCCCACAACCGTCTTATATCCGTCTGGCAGGCCAGCGATAAAGTCATGCACCTGCGCATCGCGGGCGGCGTCTTCGATGTCAGCCTGCGTCGCACCGGGTTTCGCATAGCCAATATTATACCCAATGGTGTCATTAAACAGGACCGTATCTTGCGGAACAATACCGAGGATTTTCCGCATACTGGATTGCGTCAAGGATTGTAGGTCTTGCCCATCAATCCGAACC
>CALKXY010000036.1 GCA_938003545.1 uncultured Caulobacterales bacterium | reverse complement strand
GCCTATTCACCGATTGCTGGGCGGTAAGCAAAGAGATTTTGTTCCCTGCTTCATCACAACGGTCAAACCACATGACAAGAGCCTGATTGATGAAGTTAAAGTGTTTGTCAAAGATGGATGGCAAGTCGTGCGGATGGCAGCGGACGATTTGGGTACGACTGAGCGGGCCACGGAGTGGGACGTGCGTGAAGCTATCTCTAATTCGGCTGGTATGTTGACAGAGCTTCGCCAAGAAGTGGGTTCTGATATTGTATTAGGTATAGATTATCATCATCGATTTTCTGTGGCTGAAGCCGCTTCATTTTGCCAAAGAATGCCCCAAGGCACCCTTGATTTTCTGGAAGAACCTATTCGCGCGGAAACGCCTGCGGCATATGAAGCTCTTCGTAAAATGACGGATATTCCCTTCGCGATTGGGGAAGAGTTTTCCAGTAAATGGCAATTCCTACCTTATATTGAAAAAGGGATAACTGACTTTGCCCGTATTGATATCTGTAATGTTGGGGGTATCACCGAAGCGATGAAGGTCGCCGCTATGGCAGAAGCGCATTATATAGATGTCATGCCGCATGACCCTCTCGGCCCTGTTTGCACGGCTGCGACTTTGCAAGTGTCAGCGGTTCTCCCTAACTTTTCCTATTATGAGGTGCCGCCTTACGGACGCGTTGAGCATGATTTAAGTGAATTTTTTGAAGGGGTGCCTGTTGCTACCGTCGGTCAATATCCGATTAGTGATGCACCTGGTCATGGCGTCATCGTCAATGAGGAGCGCTTAAAGAAATGCAAACTTGAATTATGGGAAGCACCTCGCATGAAGAAGCCTGACGGCTCATTCACAAATTGGTAGTGGCTTTGGGAGCCATCCAATTTGTGAGGTTCTAGGCGGAGATTAGTCGCGCCGTGCTGGCGTTCGATATTTATCCATACGGGTGATGTCGTAATCTTCCCACTTTCGATCTAATTGCCACATCGGTTGAGCCAGTGTTTTTTCCCAAGCATATATCTTTTTATAAAGCTCTTTCACTTTTTCCGGATGCTCGCTAGCTAGGCTGACTTGCTCATCAGTGTCTTTCGATAAATCATAAAGTTCTGCTGGGCGGTCTGGCATGCGAATGAGTTTCCAGTCACCATCACGAATTGCCGCGCGCGCATCTTTCTTCCAATAGAGTGTTTGATGAGGGCGTGATGTATCTTCTCCGACAATATGGGGAAGGAGATTCACACCATCTACCTTTTTTAAACCTTCCGTGACTCCACCGCCTGCAGCCACAAATGTTGGGACAAGGTCAAGCGTGCTGACAGGAAAATCATAATCACTGCCCGCTTGTATCACGCCGGGCCATTTAGCGACAAAGGGAACACGGATGCCGCCTTCAAGATGGTTGGATTTAGTGCCGCTATAGGGATAATTATTGCCCGCATTATGATCCGTTGGGCCGCCATTATCATTGGTGAAAACGATAAGTGTGTTATCGCTAAGGCCAAGTTCTTCGAGCTTATCCAATACCTGACCGCTGGCACGGTCCATGGCCAAAGTCATCGCCGCATTAATCTTGCGTGTGCCCTCTAAGTTCGGGAACTTTTCCAGATCTTCAGGGCGAGCATCCATGGGTGTATGCGGCGCGTTGAAGGATAAGAAAATCATAAAGGGATTGTCTTTATTGTCTTGGATGAAATCTACGGCCGCATCTCCTAACGCGTCCGTTAGGTATTTATCAGGCTCCTCGAGGTTGCCAAATCCGCGTTCCATATATTCAAGGTCTTCTTGGATAGTGCCCTCGATTTTTCGTTTGAAGTAGCTACGGCGTCCTCCTCGGAATCCATAAAACTCATCAAAGCCACGCGCCGTTGGATGAAAACGGTCTGCCCCTCCGACATGCCATTTGCCGAAAACTGCGGTTTTATAGCCCAAGGCCTGCATGCGGTCGCCCATGGTTTTTTCGGTCAAGGGAATGCCCATATCTGCTCCGGTAAATTTGGAACTTGGGCTCATATAACCGGGGACATTATTCTCCTCGAAGCCGAATTTTTGCTGGTAACGACCCGTCAATAATCCTGCGCGCGATGGGCCGCATGTGGGGTCTGAAACATAGGCTTGGCGAAAAATCATCCCGTCTTTCGCAAGGCTATCCAGATGCGGCGTTTTCATGACATTGCTGCCGTGAAATCCGAAATCATCATACCCAGCATCATCAGAAAAAAGCAAAATAATGTTGGGTTTCTTTCCTTTATAGTCGACAGGCGTAGCAATTCGAGGGCTTGTCGAGGCACTATCGTTTAAGGCGGTGTCAGTCTTGGTATTAGCGTCTGTTGAGGACGTACAGCTAGCCATCGCGATGCAAGAAATTATAAAAATAGTTGGGAACAAACGCATGACGAGTCTCCTTTAGCTAACATGAATTGAGGATTGACTGCCGAGGCAACCAAGTAAGACTAATCGCGATTAAACTTGGATTTTAGTCTCTTACTGGCGTCACTTAAAAGCTTTTGCGTGAGCTCTTCTGCGAGATCGCCATTATGGTCAGCAATAGCATTTAAGACATCACGGTGGAACGGAATGGACGCACCATTATCACGCGGGTCTTTATTGGTAATCCGTACACTGACAAGTAGCGCTGAGTAAATGACGCCTTCAAAGCCGGATAAAAATTCATTCCGTGCTGCCTTGAGGACGGCTTTATGAAAAAGAGCATCCGCGATGATAAAGCTTTCGCTTGTATCGGTCGCGTCCTCCATGCCTTTAAGGGCTTTCTCGATTTCCGCTATATCATCAGCGGTCGCGCGTTCGGCGGCCCATCGCGCGGCTTTTGGTTCTATTGCCAGTCTAATTTCCATCAATTGCGATAAAAATGTTGCACTTGGCGGAGCCGATAAGTGCCAGGCCAAAACGTCATCATCGAGTAATATCCAGCGGTCACGCGGGCGGACGCGCGTGCCAATACCTCGGCGCACATCTAGTAATCCTTTGCCGACCAAAATCTTTACGGCGTCGCGAACCACAACTCGGCTAACTTCATATCGTTCAGCCAAGGCGTTTTCATCATCTAGCATTGTCCCAGTTTCTATGGAGCCAGCAACGATTCGCCGCCCAAGTTCACGGGCGAGTTGTTGAGGCATACTTGGCGTAATATTAGCCGTTTGCTTCAAGTCATAATATACATGCTCACTCATAAGATGTTTCCTATCATACTAACTGGCGTATTTAAAGTGTTTGGGAAGGATAAAGCGCGGCGCATCTTCACCTTTAACCAAGTTTTTAAAGACGAGGGTTTTCCCTTGCTCGGTAATTTCATCGAAACTACTCTCAAGCCCGATAGCGGCCGTTGTTACGTATAAATCTGTGTGGTTTGGGCCGCCGAAGGCAGGGCAGGTTGGTCTATCAGCTCCAGTGGGGTGTCTTTCCAGAATAATGCCGTCAGAACTGAGTTTGAGGACGTTTTTACCATCCCAAACGCCTACCCAAAGATTCCCCTCGGCGTCTACAACTGCACCATCAATGGCTTGGTTGCTGTTAGAAAAATCTTTGAAGAGAGATGGCTCGCCTTCTGGCGCTCCAGTATCGCTGTTTAGGTTCAGAAAATATAACTTCTGAGACTCTGTATCTGCAAAATAAGCGCGCATGCGGGGCTTATCAAAGCAGATGGCATTCGGAATTGTGATGGAGGGAATAACGATTCGCAATTGACCATCATAGTAGCGATATATTTTGCCTCTTCCCTCTTCAGCTTCTTTCCCCATGGTGCTAATCCAAAACCCGCCCCAGGGGTCTGCACGTCCATCATTACTACGGGTATATTGATTATCCGCTTCGAGAGCGCAGAGCTGAATTTGTTTGAGTGTGGATAGGTTCAAAACTGTGAGCGCTGTTTCTGTCGCGGCTAGGAGATGCTCATCGTCAATCCAGGCTAAGGCCGTAACAAATTCTCCAAATGGAATTTCTAGGGTTTGACGATTTTCTCGTGTCAGGATTTTGTGATGCGTGACGTCCACCCAATAAAGCTGCTGACGTGTTGGATGCCAGAGAGGACCTTCGCCGCAGGCACATATTGTGTCATCATAGATTTCATATGAATTTATGATTGTGTCTTTAGGCATCAACAGCGAAATGTTTCAGGAATTTTGGATCAGGATCAACGCCCAGCCCTGGCTTGGTCGGTATGGCCACAGTTCCGTTATTTGACGCTTTAACTTGCTCGCCGATATTCAGGGGATCCTTGAGCAGCTCTTCACGGAAACGGTTGGGCGTGGTGTCATATTCCAGCATAGGCTGAACGGGATGTGCAGCGCCGGGGAGGTCAGGCAGCGCGGCCAGTAAATGAAGGTTGGTACCCACAGCCACGGCTGAGCCCCAAACATGATTTACCACGGGAATGAAATGCGCCCGTGCCATTGCGAGCACTTTACGATACTCACTTATACCGCCCATGGCGCAGACTTCGGGCTGTAGAATATCAACGCAGCGGTCTTTTATCAAATCGCGGAAACCCCAAGCCGTAAACTCAGCTTCACCGCCAGCGATGTTGAGGTCCAGCGCGTCACACATAGCCTTATACCCTTGACGATCTTCAGGTGCCACAGGCTCTTCAAACCAGGCAACATCCAGTTTTTCCATTTCGCGGCCCATCGGTATGGCTTCGCGCGTCGTGTAAGCGTGATTGGCGTCGACCATCAGATCAATATCTGGGCCAATTGATGCTCTTACCGCCTCAATAAGTTCCAAGTCCTTTTTAGGGCTGATGCCGATTTTCATTTTTGTAGCTTTATAGCCAGCCGCGACAATGGCGGCACTATCTTCTGCAAAGCTCTCTTTGAGGTTTGGGATTTGCTGTAACATCATGCCGTAACCATATACCGGAATACGGTCTCGAAATGCGCCGCCAAGTAGCTTGTAAACCGGTACATTGAAGTATTTTCCAGCAATGTCCCAAAGAGCAATATCAATACCAGAAAGGGACTGAATGGGCATACCTTTTTGGCCGTGGTCACGCATCAAGTTATAAGCTTTATGCCAAATTACTTCGCGGTCGAGCGGGTCCATCCCGAGAATCATCGGCTGGATGACTCTTTCGACAATTGTCCTATTCGCAAGCGCGATATTTCCACCGCCGAAACATTCACCCCAGCCCGTTATGCCTTCATCCGTTTGAACTTCAACGATATGAACCGTGCGTTTATCGTAATATTGTTGCGAGTAACCGAGTTCGGATTCGAGGTCATATTGCAGAACGTGACTTATGATTTTCGTAATTTTCACAATACGCCTTTCTATTTACTCACAGCACGCGAAACACGCTTAGGTGCAAGATATTCTTCCAAAGCGATGGGAGAGCAATCAGCCCCAATCCCTGATTGCTTTACTCCGCAATGCGGAAGGTGAATGGCATATTTAACGCCATTAATTTGGACTTCGCCAAACTGTAATTTACCCGCAAATTCTTCTGCAAGCTGATCATCTTGAGTAAAAACATAGGCTGTTAAGCCTGCATCAGTATCATTTGCCATTGTTAGAGCATCGGCATTATTCTTGAAGGTCTGTATCCCAATGATGGGCCCGAAAATCTCTTCTCTGCTCACGCGCATATCTGGGGTGATGTTTGTTAAGACGGTCGGGGCGTAATAGTGCCCTTTATTTACGTGCTCGGGACGTCCGCCTCCTGCGAGTAGCTCCGCGCCATCTTTAATGGCATCTTGGACTAATCCATCTATGCGAACCCAGGAGCGTTTATCCATCACAGGACCCATATCAATCTCACCTGTCTTGTCAAAGCCAACTTTAACTGCCTTTGTGCGTGACAAAATCTTTGCGGTGAGGGGCTCTAAGATATCCTCATGGGCCATGACGCGGTTTGGCGTGACGCAAATTTGGCCGCTATTGCCAAATTTCAATCCACAAATCGTAT
>CALKXY010000035.1 GCA_938003545.1 uncultured Caulobacterales bacterium | reverse complement strand
CCAACTGCGCTCTTCTGCCGTCAGCGCATATCCCGACATCAACCCCTCAAGGTCAGCTTTGAACTGCGTCTGTACAGAGGCATCCCTGTTCAGATTATACAGCAGCTTTTGAACGTAATAGAGACTCATCGAGGCCCGCCTTGCGCAAGACTAATTTCGACGACGCCCATTAAGAGAACCCAAGTTCAACCGTACCAAGTGGACCAAAATCTGCGGCAAATTGATCGCCGGCACGCGCAACGACAGGCCGTGTAAAACTGCCGGACATGATATATTGGCCCGCGTCCAATTTGATGCCATGCGGCGCAAATCGTTTGGCCAACCAGATAATACCTCTGGCAGGGTGGTCTAAAATACCTGCGCCCAAACCTGTCTCTTCGACAATCCCGTTGCGATAGAGAATCGAGCCGGCCCAACGCATATCCACGTCGCGTGGATCGGATCGGACATCGCCAACAATAATACCTGCATTGGCAGCATTGTCGGAAATCGTGTCATAAACCTTGCGCGTATATCCCGTTTCTGGATCAACGCGGTGGCTTCGCGCGGCAATCAATTCTAGCGAAGGTACGATGTAATCTGTTGCGTCCAGAACATCTTCGACACTCAAGTCATCCCCAAAAAGATCCTTTTTGAGGACAAAGGTAATTTCGACCTCAACACGTGGATCAATGAAGTCGGCAGCAGGTATCGTCGCGCCATTTTCAAACACCATATCATCAAGAAGCGTTCCGAAATCTGGCTCATCAATCTTCATGGCGTCTTGCATCGCACGCGAGGTCAAACCGACTTTACGGCCAATGACTTTGCGGCCTTCAGACTCTTTGAGCTTAATCCAAGCGGCTTGAACAGCGTATCCGTCTTCGATTGTCATATCAGGGTATTGTTGAGAAAACGCCGGAAAAGGCGTTCGGGCCTTCTCTGCCTCATGATGCAAGCGTGCGGATAATTCGATTTGACTTTTAGTTAACATGTTAACTACCTACAGGATCATATTTTTTATGGCAAGCCTTGGTACGAATAATTTCAAACCTTACAGCAGCCAACACGAACACACGGAAATTGGCATTATCTACGACTGGCTTAGCGACATCGCTTTACAGCCTGCCTTAGCTGCGGCACGATATGTTCATGTCTGTTTCTCATATCACATTTTGGCTGTTCTCAATCGGGATTGGTTATCTTGCCGGGTCCATTCCCTTTGGTTTGTTACTCGCGAGAGCCACTGGACAAGGCGACATACGTAAAATTGGATCGGGTAATATTGGCGCAACCAATGTCCTACGGACAGGACGTAAAGATATCGCGGCGCTGACACTTTTTCTGGATGCGGGCAAAGCAGGACTGACGGGGTGGCTGGTACAGCATTATCTCGGCGCGCCTTTCGGATATGCGGCGGCGGCGGCGGCTTTGATCGGTCACTGCTACCCCGTGTGGTTAGGCTTTAAGGGCGGCAAAGGCGTCGCAACATTCTTTGGTGGATTATTCGCACTTGTTTGGCCGATTGGTATAATCGCTGCGATTACATGGCTCGCAATTGCCATTGTGACGAAATACTCTTCTCTAGGCGCTCTCATTGCCTGTGTCGTCGCCACTGTGGCAGCTATATTTTTCTTACCGCAAGCTGCAGGCGTCATGGTCGGCGTTATGTCGGCTGTTATAATCTGGCGGCATAAGGAGAATATAGAGCGTCTTATGCGTGGTGAAGAATCTAAAATCGGTCAAAAAGGCTAACCCTATATGCCGCGCGATTTGAGTTTCACAGAGCGCCGGGATTGGTTGCGCCTAATCCGCACGCAAAATGTAGGCCCTGTCTCCTTTCGGGATTTGATCAATCGGTATGGTGATGCGGCGGCGGCGCTGGACGCCCTTCCCTCTCTCATTCGAAAAAAAGAAATCCGCCCGCCTCACCCCGATCAAGTCGAAGCCGAAATGGAATATGCAGACCGAATGGGTGTGCGCCTGATCTGCGCAATAGAGCCAGATTATCCGAAATATCTACGCGCGCTCGACCCGCCGCCGCCTGTAATTTCGGTTCTAGGGCGCGTTGATTTATTACATCGACCTTGCGTGGCCATTATCGGCTCTCGCAATGCCTCGGCGATAGGCCAGAGATTCGCAGGGAATCTCGCAACAGAATTAGGCCGCGCGGGGTATACCGTCGTGTCCGGCCTTGCGCGCGGCATAGATTCCGCTGCTCATCACGGCGCGCTTTCGACTGGAACTGTGGCTGTTTTAGGCGGCGGCGTGGATCATATTTACCCACGCGAAAACACTGAACTCCACGCCCGCATGGCAGAAATTGGAACCATTGTCAGTGAAAGCCCACTTGGATATCGCGCAACGGCCCGCGACTTCCCGCGGCGAAACCGTATCATTTCAGGACTATCACGTGGCGTTGTTGTCATTGAGGCTGCAGAGCGTAGCGGCACCTTGATCACCGCGCGATACGCCCTTGAGCAAAACCGCGAAGTCATGGCCGCCCCAGGCTCGCCTCTCGATCCGCGCACGAAAGGTTGCAACCGCCTCATCCGCGACGGGGCACATTTGATTGAATCAGCAGAAGATGTGATCCGCGTTTTAGAGAGCTTGCAATCGCTCGATCTAAGAGAACCTGAGAGTAATTATAAAGCCGCGCCTTTCGATGCAGAGCGCGCAAAAGCAGATATAGAAAAGGCGTTAGAGGTTGTTCAAACGTTACTATCCCCGACACCAACGCCCCGCGATGACATTATTCGTGCGTCACGATTACCGCTTCCACTGGTGACAGCCGCTCTACTTGAAATAGAGCTCAATGGAGATGCCGTTATTGAACCAGATGGTCGCATCAGCCTGAGTTAATACAACTTAAAGCGCCTCGATTTAGATTAGTGTGAGTGTAAGTGCCTACGCATCAAACCATCAATATCATTTGCTAAGTCATTCATCCCACTGATTTTGCATATAACTTGTAGTTCACCCAAAAGATCAGATACATATACTGCCATTTCAGAAGGTTGAGCCGCTTGCGACTCTTGTTTGTTTAAATCAACTTCCTCAATGAGTTCTCTTTGCTGTGCCATTGTTTTCCCCTTTAAATAAAACTACCTTAAGATTGTAAATGCTAAATCTGATTTAAACAATATGGTTTGCATAACGTTCATACAACATTCGTAATTACCGCTCAGTCTCAAATCATAACCCTAATGCATGGTAGTGCGGTGATTGTGGGTCACTGTTGACATTTTTTAGTCTCTCGCCCACATGCCGCGCCACGTTACATATATAGAGTCCATAATGAATCTTGTTATCGTCGAGTCACCGGCCAAGGCCAAGACCATCGAAAAATACCTTGGCAAAGACTATAAAGTCCTCGCCAGTTTCGGTCACGTCCGCGACCTCCCGTCGAAAAACGGGTCCGTTGATCCAGAAAATAACTTCGCCATGAGTTGGAATGTCGACACGCAATCCAAAAAGCGAATCAAGGACATTGAAGTCGCGCTCGGCAATGCCGACAAACTCATCCTCGCGACTGACCCGGATAGAGAAGGTGAAGCCATCTCATGGCATCTGCTCGAAGTTCTCTCCAAAAAGAAGGCTTTCAAAGGCAAGGCTGTTGAACGTGTCGTCTTTAACGCGATCACAAAAAAATCCGTCACGGATGCCATCGCCAATCCACGCCAACTCGACCAAGAGCTCGTCGACGCGTATCTGGCGCGCCGCGCATTAGATTACCTCGTGGGCTTCACGCTCTCGCCTGTTTTGTGGCGTAAACTGCCCGGCGCACGCTCTGCGGGCCGTGTGCAATCTGTGGCGTTAAAACTGATCACAGAACGCGAAACTGAAATTGAACAGTTCGACGCGCGCGAATATTGGTCCGTTGAGGGCCTCATGAGCGCCAGCGCAGGGAAGTTCCCCGCACGCCTCGTCACGTTAGACGGCGAAAAGCTAACGAAATTCTCACTCAACACTGCAGAACTAGCAACAAAAGCCAAAGCGGCCGTTGATGAGGCTAGCTTGTCGATCACCAATGTTGAGGCCAAACCCCTCACGCGTAATCCATCTGCCCCCTTCATGACATCAACATTGCAACAGGAAGCCTCACGCAAACTCGGCTTCTCTGCCACGCAAACCATGCAAACCGCGCAGCGCCTCTATGAGGGTGTCGACATTGGCGGCGAGACCACGGGCTTGATCACCTATATGCGAACCGACGGCATTTCCATGATCGGCGAAGCCATCAGTGATTGCCGCGCGACAATCCAAAGCGAATATGGCGAAAAGTATCTACCCGGCCAGCACCGTGTCTATAAAACCAAAGCTAAAAATGCGCAGGAGGCCCATGAAGCCATCCGCCCCACTAGTTTTGCCCGCACGCCCGATTCTCTTAGCCTATCTGGCGATATGAAGAAGCTCTATGAGTTGATTTGGAAACGCGCGACATCCTCCCAAATGGCTTCGGCTAAATTGGAACGCACCACGGTTACCATTGAAGATAGCGCCAAAACTGTCGGCCTACGCGCAACGGGACAGGTCATTCGGTTTGACGGCTTCCTTAAACTCTATGAGGAAACGCAAGCGAAGCCCAAAGAAGGCGACGAAAAAGACAATGATCTGCCCGCCGTTGAAGCAGGACAATCGGTTACACAATCCGACGTCAAAGCGGACCAACATTTCACGCAACCCCCGCCGCGTTACTCCGAAGCCTCTCTCGTCAAGCGTATGGAAGAACTCGGCATTGGCCGTCCGTCCACCTATGCATCCATCCTGAAAGTGTTGCAGGATCGCGGATATGTGGAACTCGACAAGCGCCGCTTTACCCCGTCTGATAAGGGCCGCCTACTGACGGCATTCCTCGAAAACTTCTTCACCAAATACGTCCAGTATAACTACACGGCGGATATGGAAGAACAGCTCGATCGCGTATCCGCTGGTGAGTTGGATTGGCTGACGCTTCTCAATGAATTCTGGACCGAATTTTCAGCCACGGTTGACGGCACAAAAGAACTGCGCGTGACACATGTTCTCGACGCGCTCAACATCGCCCTAAAATCGATTGTCTTCCCGGACAAAGAAGACGGCACACCCGCACGTAAATGTCCAAAATGCGAAGACGGCGAATTGTCGCTAAAACTCGGAAAATTTGGCGCTTTCGTCGGCTGTTCGAACTACCCAGAGTGCAAAATGACGCGACCATTCGGCAGCGACGCACCTGACTCCACGGCAGAAGACAAACTCCTCGGCCAACACCCTGAGACAGAAAAAGACATTATCCTGAAAACAGGACGATTCGGCCCCTATGTCGAAATGGAAACCGAGAAAAAGCCAAAGCGCACGAGCCTGCCGAAAACATGGCCCTATGACGAAATGGACCTCGAAAAAGGTCTAAAACTCATCAATCTGCCGCGTAAAATCGGCAGCCATCCCGAAGATGGCAACCAGATCATCACGGCGCTTGGTCGTTTCGGTCCCTATATCAAACATAATACGACTTATGTTAGCCTTAAAGAAACCGACGAAATGTTCACGCTCGGCATGAACGAAGCGGTCTCTCGCATTGCGGATAAACGCGCCAACCCTGGCCGTGGACGCGGCGGTAAGGTCCTCAAAGAACTTGGAAATCATCCAACGTCAGAAAAGCCAATTTCGATCATGGAAGGCAAATATGGCGCCTATGTGAAATGTGAAAAAGTCAATGCGACCATCCCAAAGGGTCAAGACCCGCAAGAGGTGACGGTCGAAATGGCTGTGCAATATATCGCAGAGAAAGAAGCCAAATCGCCAAAGAAGAAGCCTGCGAAGAAGAAAGCCGCAGCGAAGAAAAAACCAGCCGCAAAAAAGAAACCTGCTGCTAAGAAAAAACCAGTGGCGAAAAAGAAGCCTGCTGCGAAGAAGGCCGCGGTTAAGAAGCCAGCAGCTAAAAAAGCTGCAGTTAAGAAACCTGCGGCAGAAACGTAGGTCATTCTATGTGTTTGACCCAAAGGTTTTGGGTCAAATTCGCGAGTAGGTTTACGTTCTTCTGCAATCTCACACATGGGTCCATCCAATATGCGTCCTTGGCGCCGAAAACTGTGACATGTTTATCGGGTTTTCTTTTAACAGGCGGCCATACGCATAAGTAAGTCTGCCTGTAACCGCCGCACGCGCCGAAGCGCCGCCTTGACGTTTGCCTCCCGTCAGCCGATGTCCGCAACATGAAACTTACCCGCCAAACGATACTCGACGAAATCAAAACGCGTCCCGATTTTTATGACAATAAAAAACTCGCCCGCGCATTGGGTGTCAAAGGGGATAATCGCCGCGAATTGCGACAGCTTATTCGGAAACTCGAAGAAGATGGCGCAATCATCATCTCTAGCCGCAAGACCTTCCGCGAATCCGATGCCCTGCCCGGCGTAATGGTCATTAAGGCCACGCGCCTTGATGATGGCGATCTTATGGGCGAGCCTGAGACATGGAAGGGCGACGGAAATCCGCCGCAGCTCCTCATATTCGACACAGGTTCACGCGATAAAAAGCGCGGCAACCGCAACAATAACGACACCCTAAAAATCGGTGACCGCGCGCTGTGCCGCATTAAAATCCGCGACAATGGCGACGCCGTTGCCACCGTCATGAAAAAACTCGGCTCTGGACCGACAGCGCATTTGGGCGTGTTGTATAAAGGTGGACGCGGATGGCGCATTCAACCCGTTTCTAAAAAAGCGCGTCACGATTACAAACCTGCCAAGGTGCCTGATGAGGCCGAAGATCAGGACCTCGTCTGGTTCCGTTCGAGCCGAAAAAACCAAGGCGATTTGCGTATTGCCGAAATCACCGAAATCATTGGATCGGCCAAAGGCGGTAAATCTGCCTCTCTCATCAGCCTGAATGAGAACGACATTCGCGTTGTCTTCCCTGACGCCGTCACATCGGAAGCCAAGTCCCTCAAGCTACCGAGGATTGAAGGTCCGCGCGAAGACCTGCGCGATCTGCCCCTCATCACGATTGACCCCGTTGATGCCAAAGATTTCGATGACGCGATCTTCGCGCATTTGGACAAATCCCCTGATAACAAAGGCGGCTGGGTCTGTTGGGTCGCGATTGCCGATGTCTCCGCCTTTGTAACGCCAGGGTCAGAGCTGGATAAAGAAGCCCGCGAGCGCGGCACTTCCGTTTATCTGCCCGATACCGTTGTCCCGATGCTTCCGCATGAGTTGTCGTCCAACCTCTGCTCGCTACGCCCTGATGAAGACCGCGCTTGTATGGCCGTGCGTATGGTGTTCGATAAGACAGGCTTGAAGCGTAAGCACACGTTCAAACGCGGCATGATGCGCAGTCATGCCCGCCTCACCTATGGCCAAGCGCAAGAGGCGTTCGAAGGCAATGCAGGCGAAGCGGCAGAACCTGTGCTCGACATTCTGCAAGATATTTACGCAGCCTATGCGACCTTGAAAAAAGGCCGAGAGGCCCGCGCGCCACTGGCGATCGAACTCCCTGAACGCCGCGTTCACATTAATGATGCGGGCGAAGTGACAGGCATCACCGTACGGGACCGTTTCGACGCGCATAAGCTAATCGAAGAATTCATGGTGCAGGCCAATGTCTGCGCCGCTGAGAGTTTGGCCGAAAAGAAAACGCCTGCCATCGTGCGGTTCCATGACGTACCCTCAGGCGAAAAACTCAAAGGCTTAGTCGACTTCCTACCGGAACTAGACCTTAGCTTCAGTATGGGCGAGCGCACAACAACCGCGCGTCTCAATAAATTACTCGCACAGGCCGTCAAAAAAGACTTAGCCGAAACTGTCGGTATGGCCGTGCTACGCAGCCAATCACAAGCCGTTTACAGCACAGATAAGAGCGGTCATTTCGGCTTAAACCTGACCGACTACGCGCATTTCACATCCCCCATCCGCCGCTATGCCGATCTCATTGTTCACCGCGCCCTGATTGATACATTCCAGCTTGGCGATGACGGTATGGACAAGGAAAGCGCATCGCGCTTGCAGGAAATCGCAGAACATATTTCCGCGACAGAGCGCAAAGCCATGGTGGCCGAGCGCGACGCCAAAGACCGTTATATCGCCGCATATTTAGCCGATAAAGTCGGCGCAATATTTGGCGCACGGATCACAGGCGTCACAAATTTCGGATTATTCATTACATTGGATGAAACTGGCGCAGACGGGTTGATCATCGCGCGCGGGCTGGGGCATGAATTTTATCAATTCGATGAAAAGCAACGCGCACTTGTTGGCACCGAAAGCGGCGACACCTACCGCTTCGGCCGCGCGGTCCAAGTCGAACTCGAAGAAGCCACGCCCGTCACAGGCGGCCTCATGTTCAAAATGATCAGCAAGCCAGAAAAAGGCAAAGCCCCAAAACGAAACCACCGAAGCGCCAGCGGTCACAAATCCCGCGGTGCGAAACATCGACGTAAACGGCGATAAGTAGATGTTAAAAAATACTACAGATCACAACACGACACATCGGAAATTCGTTTCAGATGTCATCGAAACCGAAATCGTTTGGGTTTTGGAAGATGATGACGGTTGCGCAAATCTGGACTCTGATACGTATGAAACGAAGACTGGAGAGCCAGAAATTGTTTTATGCTATTGGTCTGATGCGAAATCAGCGCGCCTATGTTCACGAGAACACTGGCCAAATCATACAGTTGGCGAAATACCCCTTTCAGATTTTATGGAAAACTGGTGCGTTGGCATGCAAAGTGACGGCGTCATTGCTGGGACGAATTTTGACTCAAAGCTGAATGGCACAGAAATTTTACCCTTAGACTTACTCTTGGATTTATTTGAGGCGTTAAATAGAAATAATAAAGAGATCAGTTTTGAACATTATCCATCTCAAGACGCATTCAAGCAACTCGCGTTAGGTATAAAAAACGACGCCGGAGTTGAGTAAACCTGTTTCCAAAACAAATGCGAATATCGCAATTGTTACGGCGACCGACATAAGGCCCCCTCATGACGTCAGTGAAACTCTATGGTTATGCGACCAGCCCTTTCGTGCGGAAAGTCGGCTGTTTCCTTTATTATAAAGGCATTGAATTCACCCATGTCCCCGTCAATCCAATCGACCCACGCGCGACGATTGGACATACAGGCGGGGCGCAAGTGCCTGTGCTTGAGATTGACGGAGAATACAGGCGCGAATCCTCGGAACTCGGGCTTTGGCTAGATGAAGTTTTCCCAGACACACCACTTTGCCCGCCAGAACACGCCGCAAAAATTACCGCGATTGATAAATGGATCAGCGACACATTCCTGCTGAGTATTTTTCGCTTCGCCGTCGACGGCGACATGAGCCTGCAATTTGCCTTTCGCGGGTGGCGATTGGCCGCCCTGCTGAGTGCGCATACGCCCCTGCCAGAACATGTCCGAAATAAATGGCCTGAGCTTCTACTCATGGCGCCATTTATTCAAGAGATGGGCCAGCATATGGATCTGACCGAAACTCATAAAGATATGCAAATACGGATCACCATGGAGCTGGCGGCGCATATTGGGGACGGGCCGTATATTAGCGGTTTCGACACGCCGACCATGCTCGACATGGCGGTCTTCCCACAGCTCGTCTGGGGATATATGTTTGGGCTGGAAGAGAGCCTAAGCGCGGCTCAACATCCCGTTATAAAAGCGTGGATGCAGCGTGTCGCAAAGCACTTGCCAAGCAACCCAACGCTGGTGGCGGATGAGATGATGGTGAAGCCTTTGTCGGAAGGCTTGGCGTAATACGGCGCAAGTCAGAGAGCTACGCATAGAAGAAGATGAGATTAAAAATGATCGAAACCATTTCAAAAAGACATTTTTTAATCGGCGCAGGCGCTGTCGGCATAGGCGCTTTGGCAGGTTGCCAAGGTTCAACAAACGCCTCGCCCGCTAAGCTCACCAAACCCAACGCCCTAACCTCTCTCACCGCTAAGGCGCAGCCGATCAGCATAGCAGAACGCAAAGCTCGTATCGCCAAAGCTCAAACCCTGATGCAAGACCGCGGCATTGGCGCACTCATTCTTGAGGCTGGATCATCCCTCGTTTATTTCACGGGTATCCGCTGGTGGCGGTCTGAGCGGTTTACAGGCGCGGTTATCACAGCAGACGGCGGCTTCGCAATCATCACACCCTATTTCGAGGAACCTTCCATCCGCGAGAGTATGACATTCGGCGATGACGTTCGAACGTGGCACGAGGATGAATCTCCATTCAAATTGATTGTTGATTATCTACGTGAAAACAAAGCTCTAGATAAATTTATCGCAGTAGAAGAAACCGTCAGAAACTTTATCCCGACGGGCTTGAAAGCAGAAAACGCAAGTATTGATCTCGTATCGGGACAACCCATCACACGCGGCTGCCGTATGTTCAAATCGCCCGCTGAACTGGCGCTGATGCAAACGGCCAATGATGTAACCATGGCGGCCTATCGCCATATTTACCCGCAAATCCAAGCCGGCATGACCCGTCACGATATTTCAAAATTAATGAGCGATGCGACCCGCGCATTGGGCGGGTCTGTTCAATTCTCAATGGCGCTCATTGGGCCGTCCAGCTCTTTCCCGCATGGCAGCGACATAGAATATGAAGTCAAAGACGGCCAAGTCATTCTAATGGATTGCGGCGCCAGCGTGCATGATTATGAATCTGACATCTCCCGCACATGGGTTATGGGCGAGGCAAATGCACAGCAACGAAAAGTCTGGAACACGGTCAAACAGGGTCAAGAACTGGCGCTAGAAACGGCGACACTTGGCACCCCTGCGGGACGCGTGGATTCCGTCGTGCGCGATTATTACACGGCGCAAGGCTTTGGTCCAGATTACGCTGCGCCGGGCCTAACACATCGGCTGGGCCACGGCATTGGTATGGATGGGCATGAGCCTGTGAACTTTGTAAGAGGCGAAACAACGCCGCTGCAGCCAGCTATGTGTTTCTCAAATGAGCCAGGTATTTATCTACCTGGGAAGTTTGGCGTTCGGCTCGAAGATTGCCTCTATATGAGCGAGACAGGCCCTGTCCTCTTCTCCCCGCTCGCGAAATCAATCGATGATCCGTTTGGAGCCTAAGCCGGAATACCCAAGGCCTCTTTTGCCAGCCGCGTGACCGATATATAATCTAATTTCCCTGTGCCGAGGACAGGCACGCTCTTTACCGTGAGTATTTTTTTGGGGACTGCGATTTCTGGTACGCCGTGAGTTTGTGCCCAAGCCAAAAGCTCATGCCGTTTGGGGTCTGGGTGATCTGTGATCAAAACGATTTGCTCGCCTCTGCGTGGGTCGGGTACGATTGCAGCGGCGTGCATATGATCAGGCCAGAGCGCGGAAGCGCAGTTTTCCACGACGGTCAGCGAGACCATTTCCCCGCCAATTTTGGCAAAGCGTTTCAACCGTCCGCGAATGACATAATAGCCTTCTTCGTCAACCGAGACGACATCCCCTGTATCGTGCCAACCTTCAACTAATGGCACAACTTGCCCCGGATTATCGGGAGAGATGTAGCCCTTCATGATATTTGGTCCCCGCACCCAGAGGCGGCCAGCATCCTCGAGGCCTTCGACGGCTTCAATTTTCGTCTCAATCCCCGGCAGCATTTTTCCAATCGTACCAGAGCGAATATCGCCGGGTTGGTTCGCCGCCAAAACTGGCGCGCATTCCGTGACGCCATAACCTTCAAGGACCTCGAAGGAGAAGCGATGTTCCGCCGTTTTACGGGTTTCCTCGCGCACACGCTCTGCGCCGCACACTGCAATCCGTAGCGAGTTCAACCCGCCATCGGCGCTAGCGCGCATATATTGCTGCAGGAATGTATCCGTCGCGAAGAGGACGGTTGATTTGGTTTTGAATATACGTTTCGCAATCGTTTTCGTCTGCAATGGCGACGGGTGCAGCACAACGGGATGACCGCTAAAGATTGGCCAGAGCGTGCCGGCCGTCAGGCCGTAACAATGAAAAGTCGGAAGCGGGTTAAAGAAAATGTCGGTCGGGTCCAGATCAATATGTTCTTCAATCTGTTCGATATTTGCGAGAATATTGGAATGCGTTAGCACAACACCTTTGGGATTTCCTTCTGTCCCAGATGTAAACAAAATCACACCCGTCTCATTATGTCCCTCATAGCCCACAAAAAGACGCGGAAAGATGGGTCCCAAAACAGCGCGGAGCTTTCCCTTGAAGCCAACCTCGTCTTTCAAATCTTCGAGATAGATAACCTCGACAACCTCGGACAGCTCCGCGATGAGCGAAGACAGCCCTGCCACGTCGATAAATTTCCGCGCGGTGACGACAGTTTTCAAAGGCGCTGTTGCTACGGCGGCTTTCAGGTTCTTAATACCTGCAGAAAAATTCAGCATCGCAGGTGTACGGTCCGCCGCGTGAATAGACAATAAGGCGATGACGGCCCCTGCCCCAGTTGGCAGGAAAATACCGATATTACTGCCCTCAGGTGTTAAACGTTTGAGCGGTGAAGAGAGCCCAAAAATCGCTTGTCGTAATTCGCCATAGGTAAAAACACGACCATCACCATCCGTGACAATATTTGTTTTTGCGCCATGGGCTTTGCAGGCCTCCAAAAAGGCGTCCAACAAATTACGCTTAATGCGCCGCTGTCCCCGTTTAGAGAGAGGGTCGGCTTTTAGAATTTCCGTGTCCAAGCTGGGCCTACTTATCGTTACGCTGACGGGGTCGACGTCAGTTGTCGGCCTAATCTCTCGCGATGTCAAAGCGCCGTCAAATTTGACGACCCGTTTTATCCCAATACGGCGCGCGCAGGCGTTGTTTGAAAATCTTGCCGCTGTCTTCACGGGGAAGCTGATCATGTAGATCAAGCTGTCGTGGAATTTTGAACTTTGCGAGTTTGTCCGAGAGGAAGTCTTGCATGTTAGACAAACTCACCTGCTCTCCGGGCGCGCATTGCACAGCCGCAATCACGGTTTCCCCAAATTCAGCATGGGGCGCGCCAAAGACAGCACAATCAAAAACCTCTGGCATTTCAATCAGCGCCGCTTCGATTTCAGCAGGGAAAATATTGGCCCCGCCAGAGATGATCATGTCTTTCTTACGATCACTGATATAGAGATACCCTTCTTCATCCAAATACCCAACATCGCCAACGGTGGCGTGTTTGCCATGGCGTTGCCCCGTCAGGTCGCCCTCATTATTGGAATATGTAAAATCCCCGAACTGCGGGAGATCGACAAAGATGGAACCAGGCTCACCTGTTGGACATTCTTGGCCGTCATCATTAAAAATTTTGATTGAACCACCCTCCAAGACCTTACCCACCGAACCAGGTTTTTGGATAGCTTCTTCGGAAGAAATCAGTGTCATGAATCCAATTTCACTCGCGCCGTAAGACTCGTAGAAAATAGGGCCAAACCACTCGATCATCGCCGCTTTCACATCGCGTGGCCAAGCCGAACCTGTCGAAATACCAAAGCGCAACGTTGATGTGTCATATTTGCGGCGCACAGCGTCTGGTAATTTCAGTAAACGCACCATCATCGTCGGTACAATATAGCAATGCGTAATGCCAAAACGTTCAATATCCGCCAAGAAGCCTTCTGCGTCGAATTTTGGCGCGATGTAAACTTCCGCAAATCCTGCGGCGACAGTAAAGTTCGAGAGCGCATTGGGCGCGCTGTGATAAAGCGGCGCAGCCGTATAAAACCTATCTCCTGGCGCGAGTTGTAACAGGATCACAGCCAACGCCTTATAGGTCGCGTAAGGGTCGGGACTCGACAAATCGACCGCGCGGCGAATGCCTTTTGGGCGGCCCGTGCTGCCTGACGTATAGGCCAACATACTTCTGAACCGCAAAGGCGCTGTTTCTATGGGGGACGCGGCGTGCATCAAGGCGGTTACGTCAATTTTCCCCGCCGTCAGAACCGGATTCACACCATATGCCGCAACAAGTTCAGGCGGCGTTGTAATGGACAAAATCGGGAGAGTCACACCGACATCTGGTGTCAGTTTTGCGGTCAAATCACTATGTCCCACGACGACTTTCGCCTCTGAGTCTTCGAGAATTTGTTGGATTTCATGCGCTGCGGCATGCCAGTTCAACGTCACATAATATGCTCCGACATAACGGCACGCTTCGATAATCTCCAGATAAGCAAGGTCGTTACGCAAAAGGACGGCAACCGCGTCATCTTCCCCAACACCATAGTCACGCAGAACCGATGCATAACATTGCGCGCGGTGCTCGAAGTCTTCTCGTTCTGTTTTTTGTCCATCGAAATATAATGCGTTAGTCATCTCTACGCCCCTGTTTCTTTAACTTTGTCTAGTATCTTCCGAAGGGTCAAGAATTCTCATCCCTTTTGCCCAATGCAGAGCCACACAACAGAAAACATTTTGTCTCAAAATAATGTCTTTCGTCGCTAAAATAGATGACCTGTGATCTACGCGATGGTTACGAGTTTCCATCCAATAATGAGCGCGGCGGATAGCGCCCCCAATCATAATCCTTGTTTTCGCGAAATAATAATCATTCCACTTCAACACCTTATTACAAATACCAAGAGAATGATCCTTGGCCCCAAAACCTATGATACATTACAGAAGTTCTTTCGGACACGGGACAGGTAGGCGCCTCACCTTCTAGTACCGAGAGACGGTGGGTCTGAGCGTTTTGGTGTGAGAGCCAAAGAGGTGCCGGGACTTTTGGAGTGAGAGCCGACCGCCTTGTCTAATGGCATGACTTG
>CALKXY010000034.1 GCA_938003545.1 uncultured Caulobacterales bacterium | reverse complement strand
TTTCTCATGGCTGCAGGCAGCGGTGACGGGGCAACATTAAGCGGCCTCATGACAGATGACTTTGTCTGGCACAATGAAGGTGACAAAACAGTGCCTTGGGTCGGTAACTGGGAAGGCAAAGATAAAGTTCTCGGCGAGTTCATGCCTTTATTCGGCGGCGGCCTGAAAGCCACGAGCTGGACCACGGATTATAGCATGGCCTCAGGTAACCAAGCCGTGTTTATGGGAACCATGAGCGGCATCACAACGCATAACAGCGCCGAAACCGGAACATTCAGTTGGGCCGTGCGCGTTCATGTTGAAGGCGATGAAGTCAAAAGCTGGAATTGGTTCGAAGATAGTTTTGCGATTTCTAACGCCTATCATCAGGACGCAAAATAAAAACTGAATAGCTCACGAGCTGGTTGGAGCTCGTGAGCTATATCTAATGGCTCGGGCTCGTGACGTTAATCGCGTGCAGCGCCCTAACACAGCTCTTGTTCGGCAAGGTAACGAGCAAATGACAGCGTGAGACTTTCGCGGCGGGATTTGTCGGGCCATACCGCGTAAATGCCCAGCGGACTTAATGTCCAGTCCGGCAATAATTCCACAAGCTTACCCGACGCAATGCCTTTGTCTGCTAAAAATGATGGCAACACAGTGATGCCTGAGTTTTGAAGAACGAAATTATACACCCCCTCAATACTGTCAGACTCGATTTGCGCCGAACCGGTGACAATATGGGCCTGACCTGTTGGTGATTTAAATTCGATCTGATTGGGGCGTTGTAGAAATCCGACCCAGTCCCAATCTTCTAAATCAGCCGGTCCTTGGGGCATTTTTCGACCTTGCATATATCCTGTGCCGCCGACCAACTTGCGTTGGCCTTCTGCCAATTTCTGGAACATGACTGAACTATCATTCATTTTTCCAACTCGGATGGTTAAATCATACCCGTCCTTCACCAAATTCATGCGCCGATCTGTATAATTTACTTCAAAAGAAACTTTTGGATATTTCGAAGCGAATGTGGCTACGGCTTTTGAAAGCGGCCCTTCGACCATAAAAGCAGGTATAGAAACTCTCAAAGTTCCAGCAGGCTCCGTGGATAAACTATTCAGCTCATTTAACCCCGCTTCTGCGCTGCTCAGCATTTCGAGAATACGAGCATGGAAAATACGCCCCTCATTGGTAAGAGAGATTTTCCGCGTCGTCCGATACAGCAGGGTTGTACCAAGATAGTCCTCAAGTTCTGAAATAACCTCACTCACGCGAGACGGCGCTAAAGAGAGGTTTTTTGCAGCCGCCCTAAAGGACCCTTCATCCACGACTTTGGCGAATATTGCCATGTGCCTTAGCTTATTAATCATTGTTCTGTGTTCACCATCAATTGTTCTGCTGAGCAGAACTATATCATCATATTTAAGCTGATAGACTAAACCAGCCGGTTTGGATAGAGCCTTAAGGGGCTAACAATTATAAATTAAATGACTACCCAAACAAGTCGCTCCCTTACGTTTAAGGCGGATGCGCAAACAGAAAAAGGGAGACGCACCAGTGTTTCAATTAAAAAAAATACTATTCGCATCGATCGTAACGGCCGCATCCATGACGGGAACAGCCTGCGCCCAAAGCGCGCCGCTGGATATGAAATTCGCGGGAGCTCTGGAGTTTTCAGACAACGGAACTCTTTTTGTCGGTGATAATTATAACGGCGCGGTTTACGCATTTGACACGACAGGCGTAAAAGCCCCCAAACAGGTCACCCCTGTTAACATTGGTGATATCGACGTAAAAATTTCTGATGTTTTAGGTATCGCCCCCCGCGCTTTAGCGATCAATGATATGGCCGTTCATCCGGTCACATCGGAAATCTATATTTCTGTGACACGTATTGGTAATTTTGAGTCGGCCCCCGCCATTGTGAAAATCACGCAAGAGGCCGAAATTGAACTTTTGAATTTAACTGATTTAAGCTTTCAAAAACAAGCTTTGGATCATTACCCGAACCAAGATACGAAGTTTAGACCACGCGGCGTTGGTAAAATGCCGCCACTGCCACGCGACCTTGCAAAAGGGGGTATAACACTCTCTTCTTTGGCTATCATGGATATGGAATATCATGACGGGGAGTTATTTGTTTCCGGTGTTGCTTTTGATAATTTCTTATCGACTTTGAGACGTATGCCTTTTCCCTTCAAAGGAAAGCAAAGCACCGCCAATGTTGAAATTTACCATTTATCCCATGATCAAAACGAAACGCGGGCGCCCATTCGCGCCATGTCCATCCAAGAGATTGACGGCAAAAAACAAATTGTCGCCGCTTACACTTGCAGTCCGATTGTATTGATTGGTTTGGACGAAGTCGTTGATGGCGCAAAAATAACAGGACGTGCCATTTCTGATTACGGCAATGGTCAACCGCTTGATATGGTGTCCTATTCAATGCAAGGGCAAGACATGCTGTTCCTGACGAGCAATAGCCGCTCGCCGCAAGTTATTCCGGTTGCAAGCATGAATGACGCTAAAGTATACACAGCCGAAGATCTGCCTCGCGGGGGTCAAATGGACATGTCACCCGACATGCCGATTGGGCCTGTTGGCAAATCGGTTATGTTTGACGGTATGTCGCTGCAAATTGATGCGCTCAGCGATAATTACTTTGTATCGCTGACACGCGATATGTTCACCGGTAGTTTGAATCTGGATTCCAACCCCAATATGTTTCCGAACCGTTTTCATAATCTCGTCGCAGAGTATGATTTTCCACAATACCATGCTGACAAATCAAAATAGGGCATGATCATCTCCCTGAAAAAGCAACTATCTTTCGGCCTGATTGGTACTTGTTTTTTCATTGGCGTTATCTGGGCAGTTCCACCTGCAAATAAAAGCGAGTTGACTCTTCCTCAACAGAGCCATTCGAACGTCTTACTAAAAGTCCAAGGTTTGACGGGTGCGGCAGACCCGTCTGACTATCTGAAAATATACGTGGGTAGCAAAGATCAATGTTGTGAGACCAGGTCACCAATGGCCGGCCGTTTTTCCACTCACGGACAAACGCTGGAATTTGACCCCGCTTTTGATTTCAGCGAAGGTCAAGCGTATACAATAGCCTATTACGACAGCCAATCGGTAAGAACGTCTGCACCCACCCTCACAACATTTACATTAACCGAGCAGGAGCTTGCGATACGTCCCCGCGTGACAGCCATATATCCAAGCGGCGATGTCCTCCCCGCTAATACGCTGAGGTTTTACATCCATTTCTCAACGCCAATGCAGCCGCACATGTCGGGCGACTTCATTAAGCTTACAGACAAAAATGGCAGGGCTGATGCAGCAGCCTTTATGAATTTCAAACAAGAATTATGGAGCGAAGATCGCAAGCGATTGACGCTTTTGATGGACCCCGGCCGCATTAAGCAGGGCGTTGCTCAAAACCTGACCCTTGGCCCCGCTTTGCAGTCTGAGCAGACCTATTCAATCGTTGTAGAGGCAGGGTGGCAGAGTGCGAGAGACGGGCAAACTGCACCGCGATTTGAGAAATCCTTTGAAATATCCGAAGCCCTGAGAACCTTGCCGGATACAGACCTTTGGACAATTAAGCCGCCAAGAGCACACACAAAAGATCCGGTGTTGATACAATTTGACCG
>CALKXY010000033.1 GCA_938003545.1 uncultured Caulobacterales bacterium | reverse complement strand
GGGAAATTCGTATAGAGGAAGGACTCCTCGTGACGGGCAAGCATCCATTTCGCCATGATCGATCCGCCGCGCGACACAATCCCGCACACGCGGTTCGCTGTCAGATGGATATAGGCGAGACGCACGCCCGCATGGATGGTGAAATAATCCACGCCCTGCTCGCATTGTTCGATCAGCGTATCGCGGTAGATTTCCCACGTGAGATCTTCGGCGACGCCGTTTACTTTTTCCAACGCCTGATAAATCGGCACAGTCCCAATTGGGCATGGCGCGTTGCGGATGATCCATTCGCGCGTGTTGTGAATGTTCCGGCCCGTGGACAGGTCCATGACATTATCTGCGCCCCAACGTGTGGCCCAGACCATCTTCTCGACTTCTTCCTCAACGGAAGACGCAACAGCGGAGTTACCGATATTGGCGTTGATCTTCACGAGGAAGTTGCGGCCAATGATTTGCGGCTCTAGCTCGCCGTGGTTGATGTTACATGGGATGACCGCGCGGCCGCGGGCGATTTCGCTGCGGACAAATTCAGGTGTGACAAAGGCTGGGATTTCTGCGCCGAAGCTCTCGCCAGCAGCAACTTTATCGGCTGCACCCTCTACGGCCTCTTGGCGGCCCAAATTTTCGCGCTCGGCGCAATAGATCATCTCTTTGGTAATGATGCCCGCTTTGGCAAATTCATATTGCGTGACCATCTCGTCGCCCACGCCGCGAAGCGGTTTGTTTTTGACGGGGAATTCCCGCGCGAGGAAACGGCCCGTTGCGCCGCCATTATCTTCGGGTTTGACATCGCGGCCTTCGTAAAATTCAACGCCGCCGCGTTCGACAATCCAATCTGTACGCGGACGGTCGAGGCCCTTCTCGACGTCAATCGTGACGGATGCGTCAGAATATGGACCGGATGTGTCATACACAGGCACAGGCGGCTCATTCGCGGTTGGATGCAGCGCGATAGAGCGATGCGGGACGCGCAAGCTCGGATCGGCCGCAGGATGCGTATAGACTTTCGTCGACGCAGGCAGCGGACCCGTCGTGACGACAGGTGTTTGAAATTCGGATTGGTTGACGGGCTTGTTCATGAGGTCGGCTCCAGATCGGGGCGAAGGGTGTAGAGGTGTTTTGAAACGTGTCGCAGTTCTGACGAGACGAGTTTAAGTGTATGGGTCTTCAAGCGGACAGCCAATGCAGGCGAGCCCATGACGAAATCATTTTCGACGGATTGAATATCTTGCACATTCAACGTCGGAGATGTTGCTTCATTATTCGTAATAAGCCCTATTCGGTCAGAACTCATCCAAAATGGAGTAGCAATGAGCGGTTTTTTAAAGGGAAAAAAGGGCCAAAAATACTTTCGTAGTAATTTTGGTAAAACTCCAAACAACGCAAAAATAACAATCATTTCTATCACGAAACGAGGTGAGAGTAGAGTTTCTAAAAAGCCTGGTCGAGACACCCAAAACGCGGACATGAAACCAAAGAATAAGACAAAACAAATCCACCATATAAGGGTGTTGCGCCGACGCTTTCCCTCAGACAGTATCTTATCTTGCTCTATACCTTCGCCGCTATGTCGCCAGATAACGGCTTCGTTGGTGGAGGGCTCAGGTGGCATATGAGAGTTTGATTCATATATCATCTCTAACTACCCCCAAATATGAGATTGCTGCTCGCATAGGAGTGCCCGAAATTATTCGCCAGATTCGCGACTTGCGCCACGCAATCGAGAAACTGCTCGTCGCTAAGCTCGCCGAGCGGATGGGTGAAAACCGACCAGAGCGTCTGGTCACGCAGCGCATATTTCGCATCCAAGGCACTGCCAAAATTGGCTTCCAGTAAACGAGCCAATTCATCAGCATCCAATTTATCCTGTGAGGTCACAGGGCTCATAATACGCATGCGATTATGTCGCTCATCCGTGATGACCAAGAGATCGCGCCCATCAACATTAAACTGCCAATAGCCCAATTGCCCTTCAACATGTGGGGTGATTTGACGAATAAGTTCATCAAGTTTCTGATTGCTCATGGGCCGCCGCGCGGGAGGTTTGGATGAAAACGGATTATTGATCATTTCCCAATCTCGCGTGTCTCACCCGGAACAGAGAAATAATCAGCTCCTGACTCTATGAGGTCCGCAGGCACTTTAATCGGCACATGTACGCCGATCATTTGGTCAGAGTTCAGAAACTCAAGCGTGTTGGGATCAGTTTCTTTTCCAACGAACCAATAAGGCGCAAAAGCTATATGCGAACGGACGGTATCAAAAACGCCCGCGTGAGCTTCCGACCCCACCAACGCCACATCTGCATCGCCTAAATGCATGACTGTAGACGTCTGCCCCAGCACAACACGAAAGACAATATTTTCAATTTTCGCATGACGCTCTCCGCCAATGTGGTTCACGCGTAAACGGGTCATGGCAACCGGCACGCCATCCAACTCAAATATATGATCTTCGCTGGCATTCAAATCCAAAGGAGACGCAAAAATTCGCGGCAAAAGGTCGTCATACCAAGTCTCATGCTCTTGCATTTTCTCTAAAGCCTGATGCGGCGCAAAGAGTTTTACTTGCGGCTGCGCATTCAAATAAGCGATCATATCTTTGGCCGCGAAGTGGTCACCATGGGCATGGCTCACAAAGACCGCATCAACGCCATCAAATGGTGTATCCCCTGCGAATAGGCGCGCGTTCGTCTGAGGGTCGATTAATTGGAAAGCTCCAAAACCATTATCAAAAATAGGGTCAAAAAGGACTTTCACGGCCCCGCTTTCAACCATGACACCTTCATTCGCGATATATTGGGCGGTTGCGCCCGTCGGGTGCGCCGCAAGTAAAGGTGCTGATGATACGGAAACCGTAAAAGCAACCATCGCAGTAATATTTTTTAGAGATATGTTGATCACCGTCTATTCTCCGAACCGAGTCAAATAAGATACGACCGGGTCACCCTCGGTTGTCGACACCCAATAGAGCCGATCATATTCTGTGGCTTCCACAATAGGCTCGCCGCCATCGCCGCCGAGGAGTTCAGTCAGTTGCGGCGTTGTATTACTGTGTCCAACGACCAAATGTCGGCCAGGCGAAATCTTTAACTTTGCAGCCATGCTCGGCAAATCCGTTGCGTCATAAAGCTCGACGTCCAAACCCAGACGTTTGGCCAGCGGGGCCGCCGTATCGCGCGTGCGGCGCGTATCGCTGCTGTGAATGCGGGTGATATTTTTATCCGCGAGCACATCCGCCAGAGCCTCTGCCCGTGCCGCGCCCGCTGCTGTTAAGGCTGGATCCGTCTTGTCAGTTGTCTTTTCGGCATGTCGCACAAGATAGACTCCGTCCGCAGACAGGGATGGCGTCGGTTCAAGAGATTGACATCCTGCCAAAACAAAAACGGGCAAGCATAGCATTAGAAGAAACTGTTTCATGTCCGGCCCTTTTCCACACGGACGGGCCCTCGGATTTTCGCCGTGACCACCGTCCTTACGCCCTTCCCTCAGATATGAGGTCCAGGATCAAGTTCAAAGGGTGCGTCTCAACTTGCCTCGCATTTGCGATTCAAGTGCCCCTCGGTTAACGGCATAGTGACAGAGAGGGAGGCGCTACGCAACCTTGGCGATCCGCCTGCCTGCGACATAATCACGCCAACTGCTAAAATTAACTTGCGCCCACAAACCCGTAACTTTGGGTTTACACTTTTCCGATATGCGTAGTGTCTCAATCGGTGTGGGGCCGAAAAACAGATAGGCTCCCGCGTGATTTTTCAGCTCATATATACTTGTGCCCTAGCAAACGACGTGACGTGCAAAGACCTAGAGTCAATTGCGCAAACATCACGCGCAAGCAACGCTCGGAAAAACATTACGGGCATTCTCCTTTGTAATGAAGGGTCCGCGCTTCAAGTCTTAGAAGGCGATCGCGACACGGTCTTATCACTCTATCAAAAAATTGAAGCTGACCCGCGCACATCCAACCCACTTGTGTTGATTAAACGCATGACTGAAAATCGTGAATTTCCAGATTGGTCTATGGGGTATAAAAGAGGCGGAAAAACCGACGCTGCCTTTAAATTATCAATGGATACATTCTCAGAGGCCATGCCCGACACGATAAGCCCAGAGGTTGGAACGATTGGTAGGACTTTTGCACGCGTCAGCGGCTTAAATTGAAACGATATCCTTTTGCTGCGCAAAGCCTGAATGGCGAATAGAAACACTGCGCACAAACATTTCTAATCAAACACCGTGCCTGAATTCACCAAATCACGACGCCTAAACACGAGTGTTCCGACCATTTTATCGTGCAAGGACTGTTTCCGCTTGGTCACACCCACCATAATATATGGAATGTAAAACGGAACTATGCCCGACAAAACTTTTCCGAAAGCGCGCCCTAAGGATTGACCGAAACTGATTCTCTGTCCTGTCATATCCGTGATAACCAAGCCCGTTAATTTTTTGCCCGGCGTGCCCTGCCAAGACGAGCTTTCGAAGAAAATCCCATAAACAAACCACAAAGCGCAAACGAGAAGCGTCAGGGTCCAATTGGCGAAAAGCCCCACCTCAGACCCGCCTTCTAGGCCTCCGTCGACGATATCGTAACAAAGCATAAGCGCAATTGTCAGGACAAATAATATCGTAATGTCAATTGCCGCCGATACATATCGCATGAAAACGGCAGGTTTGAGCATATAGACATTGACAGAATTGCCATCCGACAGTTGTGCAGAATCAACAGGAATTGTGGTTGCCTGATAGCTTGGATCTAATTGCGGCCTAGAGACCGCGACAGGGGATTGACTGCGCGAGGCAATTTCAGCTCTATAAGATTGAGCTAACCCACCTCGGCGTGTTCCGAACCCTGATGCTGAACTTGACATATGCGCCCCCTACTCGAAGGAGGCTAATACAACCTATAGGTTATTTTAGATTTTAAAAACGCAGTTAACGGCAGAAATTTCCGCGTTTTGGTAGAGCATCAATAAAAGCAACGATGTCCGATTTCAGCGTTGTATCATCGTCAAAGTGACGCGATAGCACTTTGACAACATCGACATGGCTCTGCTCAGGATAGACTTCAACAACAGCTTTCCCCCCGCGTGCAACGACTTTTTCAGCCAAGGCTTCCGAGTTTTTTGGATAGACCGTTGTATCACTTTCGCCGTGACCTAAGAATAAGGCTGGCGTTGGGCCTGTCACATTGTTCAGCGCCGCATCTTGCCCCGTAAACCGGTCTGGGAAAATTTCGATCAGTCGCTCACTTTTGAGCGGTACAATACCAGTAGGCGCCGCCAATGCGACGATACCGGCAACTTTATCGCATCGCGCCACGCCGGCCGTATCAAGATATTCAGACCTTAAACCCAGCATTAAAACATTATACGCACCCGCCGAATGGCCCATCAGAACAATCGGGCGATCGGGGAATAAGCCTGCCGTATGCGCAACGGCGTTCGCATTATCTTCAATAAAGTTTGGGAATTTAGCCTCAGGGTAAAGGCGGTAATTCGGGACAACAATATCATAGCCAGATCGCGTGAAGCCTTCTGCCAGAAACTTATAGGTTTCCTTTTTTCCACTGTCCCATGACCCGCCATGCACAAAGACCAAAACAGGGGATTCCGCTTTAGGTTTTTCTGCACGATAGACATCAAGTACATCTCTCTCGCCTTCGCCGAAAGAGACATTCTTGGTTTTATCAAATGTAGAAGACGGTGTTATTCCGTTGAGGACCGTGACGGGCGCACAGGCCACAATTGACGTTGTCATCGCCAATAAAATTGCCAGAGATTTAAAACGGAACATATTCATGTCTTTCAATGACGCATGAGGGCACGCGATCGCGTGCCCAGCTCGCAGCCTCGTTAAAGCCCTAACAGCAAGAGCTGCTCTGACTTGGATCAGTTGTCAGCTTAGGCGCGCCGCGTTTGGTTTCCTGCGGGTCGCGGCGACGAACACCGCAATCTTCAGTTGGCCATTCGATTCGCTCCGTGACAGGCACGCTTGGTTCAACTGTAAAGAACATATCTGAATAAGGTTCGCGCTGCATGAGGTTGAATGTCTTTTCGCATACGGCGGAGCGTTCACCGCGCATAAAGACATGACCATCATCATCCTGCACCTGACGCCATGGACCTTTGTAGATCACGGCTTGGTTCTTCTCCAGACACTCTCCTTGTTTGCCTTTATAGGCCAAATAGGTTGCAGAGCGATATTCGATACCTTCGACGACTTGCCATGGTTCTGGCTCAAATTTATCAACGGTGATGCCGTGGAAACCGGCTTCTTCTAATGCTGCAACAAAACCTGTTTCCGTCAGCGCGCCAGAAATACATCCGGACCATAAACGTGCATCTTGCTTCAAGGCTTCAGGACTATCTTCGTCAGAGATGATATCAGACACAGCAACACGGCCACCAACTTTTAGAACACGGAACATTTCAGCGAAGAGTTGATGTTTCTTCGTGTCAGAAACGAGGTTCAAAACGCAGTTCGAGACAATCACATCCACGGAGTTATCTGGAATCATGGTTAGCTCTGACTTCAAGCGCAAGATTTCAGCATCCATACGCTCCATATCCTTAGCAGAAGAAACAGGGTTTGCCGCCAGCCACGCATCGAGCGCATCCAAATCTAGTTTCAAATCCTCAATATGTCCGCGTCGAAATTCAACATTTGCATAGCCGACGCGTTCAGCGATGACGGGCGCATTCTCGCGCGCTAATTCCAACATCTCGTCTGTCATATCCACACCGATAACGCGGCCCTTTGGGCCCACGATTTGAGAGGCGATGAAACAGATTTTTCCGCCGCCAGACCCTAGGTCCAACACGACTTCACCTTCGCGCACATAGCGGGACGGATCACCACAGCCATAATCGCGATCCAGAACATCTTGTGGAATAATCTCCAGATATTGCGGGTTGTAATCAACCGGGCAGCATAAGGCGGCTTCTACGGCCTGCGCCCCCGCACCATAACGGTCTTGGACATCATCGCGAACATCCGCATTTGTCGAATCTACGTTTTGAAAAGTGTCATCCATCGAAAAAATCCTCAATTGTCTTTGCGCCGTCTTATTCTATAGATTTCTAAGGTCAAAACACGCACGCGTGAAATCTGCACAATTTTGCACCTCTCTTAAACTTTTGCATCTGAGCTTAAACCCTTTAAGCATGCGTCATGAACAATATTTCGACCTTTACGCTCTATCATTACCCTCTTTCGCGCTCTGCGCGGGTAAAGTGGTTACTGCACGAAATGTTGGGAGACGGTTTCACAACACTGCGCGTCGCGCTGCGCAAAGGCGAGCAATATACACCTGAATTTCTTGCCAAAAACCCAAACCACGGCGTGCCTGTTTTAGATGTCGAATATACAGATGGAACCACACAAACGATAACAGAGTCCCTCGCTATTCTGACATGGCTTGCAGACTTGGACCCTCGCTTCGCCCCACAAACTAATGATCATCGCTCTCGCGCAATTTATCTGCAAATCATGGCCCTCGGCGGATCGTGGATGGACCAAATGCTTTGGAACATCCGCTTACATGAGACAATTTTGCCAAAACCTGCGCGAAATCAGAACTTTGCCCAATTCAATCGCGACAAAATAGAGAATGAAATCGCGCCGCAATTGCTCGCACGTCTCGAACAAGGGAACTTCATTTGCGGCGACACATTCACGGCAGCCGATTGTATGACTGGACAAAATTTGAATTGGGCCCGGGCTTACGGGCTTTGCGATAACCCTGTTTTCAAATCATATATGGGACGTATGAAAGCGCGGCCCGCGTTCCAACTCGCCTTTGCTGATGCCAAAGAATTCGAAGGATAAGGTCCACTTATGAAACTCGGGCAAAGCGACATATCGGTTGGAAAAATCGCGTATGGCTGCTGGCGTTTTTCACAAAATGATAGCGCCAAAGCCGACCGCATCATTCGAACCGCATTAGACGCAGGCATGAACCTGATTGATACGGCCGATATTTATGGCTTCAACCGATTTCCTGACCGCGCAGATAAAGGCTTTGGTCAAGCCGAAGCGCGCTTAGGTGACATATTGACTGCCGCGCCCAGCCTTCGCAAACAAATCGTCATTGCCACAAAAGGCGGAATAGACGCCGTGCAACCTTACAATAGCTCTTTTCGCTACGTTATGGCCGCAATAGATGCATCTTTAGAGCGCCTCCAAACGGACTATGTCGACCTTTATCAAATCCATCGCCCCGATGTGACGACGCCGATGCAAGAGACAGCTCGGGCCCTAAATGAAATTGTGAAAAGCGGCAAAGCCCGTGCGATTGGCGTGTCCAATTTCACAGTCGCGCAGACCCGTGCTTTGCAGGCCCATTTGGATCATCCGCTCGCGACGCTGCAACCTGAGTTTTCCGCTGTGCATCAAGACCCGATGACAGATGGCATATTGGATTATGCGTCGGAAACAGGCGCAACCATATTGGCCTGGTCCCCGCTTGGCGGAGGGCGTATCCCCCAGAAAGATGGCCCTGTTCAAGCCGTTTTAGATGGCATCGCTACTCGCTACGGAACAACACGCGCCGTAGCAGCCCTCGCCTTCACGCGCGCGCATGCTGCACATGTCATCCCGATTATTGGTACGCAAAACCCAACACGTATTACCGAGTTGGGCTATGCCGCCCAGATCAATCTAACTGGGCGGGAATTTTATGATGTCGTGGAAGCCTATCGCGGCAAACTTATGCCCTAGAGCAAGCCGTCGAAATCGGACGCGGCGTGACGCTCTTTCAAGCCTTTATCATCCCAATAGCGATTGACCAATTGCCCTCTGCGAAACGCAGGGCGCGCCGCAAGTTGCTGTGTCCAACGCTGTAAATGGGTGTAGCTTTCGACCTGAAGAAATTCGCCTGCTTCATACAAAAGACCGCGCGCCATCGCGCCATACCAAGGGTAAATCGCGAAATCTGCAATCGTGAGGTTATCTCCCGCGATATATTCGCTCTTCGCGAGACGTTGATCCAACACATCAAGCTGACGTTTCGTTTCCATCGCAAAACGGTCGATACAATATTCGATTTTCATCGGTGCGTAGGCATAGAAATGTCCGAGACCGCCGCCCAAATATGGCGCGCTGCCGACTTGCCAGAATAACCAAGACAAACATTCTGTTCGTGCGGAACCACTTTTGGGTAAAAATCGGTCAAACTTCTCTGCGAGATGCATCAGAATAGCCCCTGATTCAAAAACACGCTGCGGCGTATCGCCAGAATGATCCATCAAGGCTGGAATTTTAGAGTTCGGATTAACGTCGACAAAGCCTGACCCAAATTGATCACCTTCACCAATATTAATCAGCCATGCGTCATATTCTGCATCGCTGATTCCAGCTTCCAACAGCTCTTCCAGCATAATGGTGACTTTGACGCCATTCGGCGTGCCAAGAGAATAGAGTTGGAAATCATGCTCACCTACAGGCAAGTCTTTTTCATGCGTTTTACCGGCAGTGGGACGATTGATATTCGCAAATTTCCCGCCAGAGGCTTTGTTTTCCCAAATCTTGGGCGGCGTCCAATCGGATAAAGTCTGCTCGCTCATGTCGTCTCTCCATAGAATGCGTTTTCTTGACTACGCGGTCTGCGAGACAATGAAAAGTGACGGCTTTGTGAAGCAGCGCCTAACGGATAGTTTCTTGCGCCTCCATAACGCGCATGGCTCCGTCGTCTGTCATTTCGCCGTCCACCTTCATCGCATCATCTGACATCTTCTGCGTAATCGTCCCCACATTAAGGCGAACAGAAAAACTGCGTGGCAGACCATTGGCCGAGGCAAAGACATTCAAAAAATATACGCCGTCGGCGTCTGCTACAAAATCAACGTCCCAGACATGAGACCCTGAGTCTGACATATCGAAACTTTTACTAGATTGTCCTCCAAACAGACGAACGCCTGCACTTGGTTCTATATCCACCTCAAGGGTTCCGCCTGCATATCCGTCTTTGAAAGTGAGCTGGACAGTCTGAAATTCTCCCGCAACCATTCGCTTTGGCAAAACGGAATTCAACGTAACGCTCGCGCCAGGTTTGACGGTTGCAACAGATATCTTAGGATTTAGTTCTGCTTCTTTACTAGGCGCAGCACAGGCCACCAAACCAAGTAGAAAAACAGATGATAAGGCGAGCTTTGAAAACATAGTCATTATCGTGCCTCAACTGTGAAATCGTAGCAAACATCGCCAGTGGTCGCCCCGTCTTCAACATTTCTGGACGCATAGGCCTCCATCACATGTGTCCCAGCGGTCAGCGTGAAAGTTTGTTGCTCCACACGATTGGTTCGGCTTCCACCAAATCCAGCTTCCATGCCGTCTTTATAAACGATGAATTCAGGGTCACCCGCCCCTGCCGTTGTCTGTGTCATCGTAAAGCGATAAACGCCCGCCGCTGGAACTTCGATCCTGAAAAAACGGCGGTTTCCGTGTTTATTAAAATCGCCAAAATTATCGACCGAGCAAAATGCGACGGCTGCCCCATTCGTTGGCAAAACCTCATAGACGGGTAAAATGTCCGGCAAGCCGCCGTTATTATTCTCGCCCAGACCAAATTTATCAGTCCCTGAAATCAATTGCGCCGCTGCAAGTGCCTCTATCTCGCTTTCGACAATCCCAGTTTGATTACCCAGCGCGTCAAGAAATGCGAAAATACTCGTGAACGCTGGACCACTTCTATATTCAGGATCAGTGAACGTCCGATAGATCGGCCCCAGCCCAAATGTAGCCTGATCTGCTCCGTCATTCGCCGCATCGAAAAGGTCATACAAAATTGACTGACTAGAGCCTTCTGAAAACCAGCCCGTCGAAGCATATACATTATTCTCGACATCAATTTCGAAGCCTTGCGACTGTCGCGCACCAAAACTGTCTCGATATATCGGGTCTTCTAAAATCATACCAGACAGGGCATTTCCCCAACCTTCCCCAAATGCGATGCGGGCGTCCAATCGATCTGCTATCGAGTGTCCGCCGCCTGGGGAGTCAGAGCGGCTCAATGAATTTTCAAAATAATGCCCAAACTCATGCACAACGACGTGGGAATCAAATTCATCCGTATCATTATCCGCATCACCAAGAATGCGAATGACAGGCACGCCATTTGCGACCGTAAACGATGAAGTCCCTATCTCTCCGACTGCAGGGTTTCCGTTCTCGCTTCGGTTTCGGGGACTCCACAAAACATTGAACGTGGGGAAATCAATATCAGCATCTACAGCGATAAAATCTTCTAACGCGCCATATATCGTATCGAGCAACGCAAAAGGTGCCGCCGCACGTGTAGACGTATAACTTGTTCCGCCCCAGCCTGAGGCAGCGTTTAAATCACGCGTTTGATTGACCCTGGACACTTCAGAAAGCGTCCCTTGGATGGCATAAAGCGCATCGGAAGACGTGTTATCCACGACCTTAAAGTCGATCTCATTCGGTGCACCTTTTTGCACTTCGGCCCGAACACGCACGCGAAGGGTCTGCCCAGACGCAACGGTGAAACTATAGTCGCCATTATCATCAGAGACTGTGGACATGAGAACCGCGCCCGCAGAATTGAGTAGCTCGACAGGAGCTTGACGAATGGGGAGCTGCGTTGTGCGGTCATGATCCAAGCCACTTGTCCTCACATTCAAAGGGACACGATCATAGGTCAGTTGACCAGACAAAGTCACATCTACAGAGGGAGCTGTCGATGTGGATGACGACGAGGTCCCGCCGCCACTTCCGCCGCATGCAGATAAAAGCAGAGCTGACGCTATCGAAAACTTAGATAAATGAGATATTTTTACGTTAAGCACATGCTCAACTACAATATATCCCGGTAAAAACTAAGGGAGAGTTGAGTGACAATTTAGTGATTAACAGTACCGCCGATGGACTTGACTCACGCCCCCGCGCTGTCCTATCGACCGCGCGGGCCCCGCCTCCCCACTGAGGCGCACTTTGATGTTAGTACAAAAACGCTAACTGAGGAGACATCACTATGGCGATCGCCACTAAACCAGCTGCGAAGCCAGCTGACCCCCGTTTTTCTGCTGGACCTACACGCAAGCGCCCTGGCTGGTCGTTGGATGCATTATCCGATGCTGCACTGGGCCGTTCTCACCGTTCCGCACTGGGTAAAGCAAAACTTAAAGAGGTCATCGACCTCACCCGCGAAGTTCTTCAAGTGCCTGATGATTACCGCATCGGTATTGTGCCTGCGTCCGATACAGGCGCGGTTGAAATGGCCATGTGGACAATGCTCGGCGAACGTCCTGTTATGGTCGCTGCGTGGGAAAACTTTGGACAAGCCTGGGTCGTAGATGCTGAAAAGCAGCTCCCCCTCAAAGACCTCACCCTTTTAACGGCTGATTACGGCAAGCTCCCTGATTTCTCAGCCTATGACGGATCACAAGACCTTGTCTTCACAGCCAATGGCACAACATCTGGCGTCAAAGTCGCCGATTATGACTTCATTCCCAATGACCGTGACGGCGTGACAATCTGTGACGCAACATCGGCTGTTTACGCGCAAGAGTTACCTTGGGAAAAACTAGATGTCGTCACTTACTCTTGGCAGAAAGTCATGGGCGGCGAAGCGGCGCACGGTATGATCATTCTTTCTCCGAAAGCGGTTGAACGTCTCGAGTCATATAATCCGCCATGGCCGCTACCGAAAATCTTCCGCCTCACCAAAGGCGGCAAACTGATCGAAGGTATTTTTGAAGGATCGACCATTAATACGCCCTCCCTTCTCTGCGCCGAAGACCATCTTGATGCGCTCAACTGGGCTAAAGCGAATAATGGTCTGCAGGGCATGTACGATCGGGCCGATGCCAATGCGCAAGCGATTTGGGATTGGGTCGAACAACGTGATTGGATTGCGAATCTTTGCGAAATCGAAGCCCAACGTTCCAACACAGGTGTCTGCCTGAAAATCATAGACCCACGCGTCGCGGCCCTACCGAAAGATGAGCAAGCCGCATTTGCCAAATCTATTGTCACGCTCTTGGGTAAAGAAAATGTCGCGCTTGATTTCGGGGCATATCGCACGGCCCCTCCTGGCTTTCGCCTCTGGGTCTCTGGCCTGACACCTATTGAGGATGTGAAAGCTGTCTTGCCTTGGCTCGATTGGGCCTTTGAAACTGAAATCGCCAAACTCGAAGTGGAGGGCTAGATCATGCCTAAGGTTCTTATCGCTGATAAAATGTCCTCTGCTGCAACGCAGGTTTTCAAGCAACGCGGCGTCGATGTTGACGTCATCACAGGTCTTTCAAAAGAAGAACTCATCAAGATCATTCCAGATTATGATGGTCTTGCTGTCCGGTCTTCAACACGTCCAGACGCCGAAATCATCGCCGCCGCAAACAATCTAAAAGTCATCGGCCGCGCTGGTATCGGTGTTGACAATATCGACATCAAAGCCGCAACAGATCGCGGTGTCGTTGTTATGAACACACCATTCGGTAACGCCATCACGACAGCAGAACACGCTATCGCCATGTTGTTCTCCGCTGCCCGCCAAATTCCGGCAGCCTCTGCGCGGACGCAAAATGGGGAGTGGCCAAAGTCTGATTTCAAAGGTGTTGAGCTGTTTAACAAAACACTTGGTATTATTGGGTGCGGAAACATTGGCGCACTCGTCGCAGAACGCGCGCTCGGACTGAAGATGAAAGTGATCGCTTTTGATCCCTACCTCACCGAAGAACGCGCCGTGAAATTGGGCGTCGAAAAAGTCGAACTCGATGCACTCTTCCAACGCGCCGATGCCATTACATTACATACGCCACTCGTCGAAGGCACAAAGGGTATTGTGTCCCGAGAACGCCTTGGCATGACGAAAAAAGGGATCATCATTGTCAATTGCGCCCGCGGCGGATTGGTTGATGAGGACGCCTTAAAAGACGCTTTGGATGCGGGCCATGTCCGCGCCGCCGCTTTGGATGTTTTCGCAATCGAACCTGCGAAAGAGCATCCCCTCTTCGGAACGCCGAACTTTATCGCGACGCCGCATTTGGGCGCATCCACTTTGGAAGCCCAAGAAAACGTCGCCGTACAAGTGGCTGAACAAATGGCAGATTTTCTCCTAACGGGTGCCGTTTCCAACGCGCTAAATACGCCGTCGATTTCAGCAGAAGAAGCACCGCGCCTTAAGCCTTTCGTCGACCTTGCCGACAAATTGGGCCGCATGTCCGGACAACTTCTACACGCTCCGATCAAATCCGTTGAGTTCACCTATAAAGGCGCCGTTACGGATTTGAACACAAACCCAATGACGGCTGCAGCTTTGGCCGGATTGTTAAAAGCCGCCATGCCAGATGTGAATATGGTCTCAGCCCCAGGTCTTGCAAAAGAACGCGGGATTGAGATTAAGGAAAGCTATATTGACGAAGCAGAACGTGCCGAGAGCTTGATCCGCCTGACGGTTGAGACAACAGAGCGGAAATATGCAATTGTTGGCACAATTTATCGCGGCGAACCTCGCATCGTACGTTTGTTTGGTGTTCCGATGGACGCGGCGTTCTCGCCAAATATGATCTATGTTCGCAATGAAGATAAACCCGGCTTCATTGGCGAACTTGGCGGCGTCCTCGGTCAGAACAAAGTCAATATCGCGACCTTCTCCTTAGGACGTATGAAACAAGACGAAGAAGCAGTTTGTCTCGTTAGCGTTGACGGCCCCGTCTCAGATGGCGTCGCAAAACAAATTGCCGATATTGGCCAAGTCAAAATCGTTGATGTTGTGTCGCTCTAAACACGACCAAACTTAATATCATGTCGGTCGATCCAAATGAAAGCGTCGACCGACATAATAAGTAGATGATTCAATCGGGAAATCCGTAATCTTGGTCTACATTTGACCACTTGATTTCAACACATTGCCCCGTAAATACGATCTGCAAACTAGGGGCACCTCATGATTTTCAAAAGACTTCTCATCGCGGCTGGCGTGATCGCAATAACAACACCTGCCTATGCGCAGGTTTCCGAAGTGCGTCTTGGCGCAAATTTTCATGATATTGATTGGACAGGGCTCGGCAGCGGCTCTGACAAAGAACGCTCTATCGCCCTCAATGGCGAAATCGTTTTTGAAGAACCTGAATTTCTAAAATGGGCGTTCTCTCCACAGCCTTATCTGGGCGGCGCATTAAATCTGGAAGGCGAGACCAGCTATGGCGGTGGCGGCCTGCTGTGGCGGCAAACTTTCGCTGAGAACTTCTATCTCGATTTCTCGTTGGGGCTCGTCGTCCATGACGGCACGATTGAAGCACGGCCCAGTGCAATCGTGCAAAGTGTTATCGATGACCCGACCGTACAAGCTGGATTGTCTGAAGTTGAACGCGCGCAATTCACGCAAGACCTCGCGGAATTCCGTAACCGACAAAGTACAGAAATCGATTACGGCAGTCGTGTTTTATTCCGTGAGCAAATCGCGATTGGGTATCGCTGGTCTGAAGACTGGTCTGCTCATATATTCGTCGAACATCTCTCTCACGGGAATATTCTCGTCAAAAATCGACCAAATGAAGGTCTAGACACACTCGGCTTCCGTTTGTCCCGACATTTCTAACAGATAGGCGTTAAGCGCGCTGGCCCTCCCCTTTCGACTCGGCTATGCGCTAAACGAAGTCATTCATTCCAATATTTGGACGCGGCAGCTTCACAGTTTGTCGCGTTTTTTCGTTTTACGAGGTTCATCATGGCCAATGTCGTCGTTGTAGGCTCCCAATGGGGAGACGAAGGTAAAGGCAAAATTGTCGATTGGCTCTCCAGCCGCGCCGATGTTGTTGCACGGTTCCAAGGCGGACATAATGCGGGCCATACGCTCGTCGTCGATGGAACGACATATAAACTGTCTCTTTTGCCATCAGGCATTGTGCGCGGCGGAAAACTCTCCGTGATTGGCAATGGGGTTGTGCTAGATCCTTGGGCCTTTCTTGACGAAGTGAAACGGATCAAAGCGCAAGGTATTACGATCGACGCGGAAAGTTTGAAAATTTCAGAATCAGCAGCCCTTATCCTGCCGATTCATTCCGAATTAGACGGCATTCGCGAGAACCGCGTAGACGGCGTAAAGATCGGCACGACAAAGCGCGGCATTGGCCCCGCATATGAAGATAAAGTTGCCCGCCGCGCGATCCGCGTATGTGACTTAGCCGATGCAGAACATCTGCAAGCCCGCGTTGAAAACCTTCTGCATCATCATAACGCCCTTCGCCGCGGTCTCGGGCAACCTGAATCAGATGCAGGTGAATTGACGCAAAAACTACTCGACGTCGCGCCGCATATTCTGCCGTTCATGGCGCCTGTTTGGCATGTCCTCAATGAGGCCTCCAAAGCCGAAAAACGAATTTTGTTTGAAGGTGCGCAAGGCACGATGCTGGACATTGACCACGGCACATATCCCTTCGTCACAAGCTCCAACACGATCGCCGGACAAGCCGCAGCAGGTACAGGCATTGGCCCTGGCGCGCTGAACTATGTCTTAGGAATTACAAAGGCCTACACAACACGTGTCGGCGAAGGCCCGTTCCCGACAGAGCTTTTCGACGCAGTAGGGCAACGTTTGGGCGAACGCGGCCATGAGTTTGGAACCGTCACAGGTCGCCAACGCCGATGCGGTTGGTTTGACGCCGTTATGGTACGCCAAGCCATCATAACGGGCGGTATTACAGGTATTGCCCTTACGAAGTTGGATGTACTCGATGGCTTGAAAGAGCTTAAAATCTGCACAGGGTATCGTTTGGATGGAAAAATCATCAAACGCCTGCCTGCCGGAGCGGCGAACCAAGCCTCTGTCGAACCTATTTATGAGAGCATGTCTGGATGGGACGGTAGTACACGCGGCGCGCGCAGCTGGGCCGATCTGCCAGCAGAAGCCGTAAAATATGTACGCCGCGTCGAAGAGCTGATTGGTTGCCCCGTCAGCATGGTTTCAACCTCGCCTGAACGCGAAGACGTCATCTTGATGCGTGACCCGTTCAAAGCCTGAGGCTGAAAGGCAAAACAAACCAACTCGACCCATGTTAAGCATAGGTTTCTAGCCTGCTGAAAGGCGAAACCGCCCTGCAAAAATGAAACTTGTTTTCCTACAATCAGGCTGTCACGGGAGCGCATGATCACGCGTTCCCTCACACCGCCTCATCAAGGCTTAAGCGGTTTACCCTTATTGGGTGTCGCCCTTTTCTTGATTGTTGTTTGGGGCAGTGCATTCACAATGGTGGATGTTGCCGTTCGCACACTATCTCCCGACTGGCTTGTTGGGTTTCGTATGTCTTTCGGCGCAGCGTTAGTTTTAGCCTATAGTTTCATCCGCGGTCACCGCTTACCGTCTTTGCGCGATAAAAGGTGGCTTTGGTATGCCATCATGGGATTTACGGGGGCCAGTTTTCCCTTTGTCTTACTCGCCAGAAGTCAAACAATCGTGGATAGTGGCCTGACCGCGATCATTGTTGGCTCGATGCCTTTAATCACGATTATTCTGGCGCATTTTTTCACTAATGAAAAGTTAAACGCGTGGAAGCTCTTGGGCTTCATCGTCGGCTTTATAGGAATCGTAGTCTTATTCCTGCCGGAAACTCTATCGTTCACCTTGGTCCAAGATTGGAAAGCTCAAATCTTGATATTGATCGCAGCCTCTAGCTACGCTGCCACCACTATCATCGCCAGTCGCGCGCCCGAAACACCCTCGCCTTTGGCTGCCGCCATGATGTTGTTCATGGGGGCCATTATGTCCGTTGGTTGGGCGCTTTCAAATTCGGGCTTACCGCCTATCCCAGACACGGCGGCCTTGCTCTGTATTCTTGGCTTGGGCGTTGGCTCTACGGGTGTGGCCACAGTCGTCTTCCTCTGGGTTATTGATGTTGCTGGCCCCAGTGTGATGGCGAGGATTAATTATTTTGTCCCGGCCTGCTCGGTTGTTTTAGGCGTTTGGCTGCTAGGCGAAGCTTTGGACTGGCGCATATATGTTGCGCTATGTGTCATCATCTTTGGCGTCATCATCTCAAAATTTGGCGGGGCTGACTAAGCCTAATTAGTCAAACCTTTTAACGCCGCGAATGGGTTATTGGAGGGCGGCGTATCATCCGCCTCTTCCTCGCCAAGGGCTAATCCGTGATTGAGCGGCCCTTGCCCTTTTGTTGATCCAAATCCTGGGGCGGTGCGAATAGCTTCAAATACGAACTCCCGCGCGCGCATGACGGCTTCGTCCAAACCTAAGCCCAAAGCCATATTCGCAGCTACAGCACTCGCCAATGTGCAGCCCGTCCCATGCGTATGACGCGTGCGCAAACGCGGCCCAGACATGATATTCGCGCCCTGTTCACTGACCAGAACATCAACAACAGATTTACTGTCCAAATGCCCTCCCTTCATCAGGGCAGCATAAACACCGCGTTCTAGCAAAGCATCGCCCGCCTTGGTGAGGTCATCCACATCAGATATTTTCAATCCCATCAGCAATTCTGCCTCTGGCACATTTGGCGTCACAAGATCCGCCAAAGGCAAAAGCGTCTCGCGTAGAGCCTCGACGGCATCATCTTCCAATAATGCATCGCCTGACGTCGCGACTGCGACGGGATCTAAAATGATAAATGCATCCAAGTCCGCAACCGCCTCTGCGACGGTTTCAATAATGGCTTTCGTGCCAAGCATGCCGATTTTCACAACGTCCGCGCCAATGTCGGACAGACACGCATCAATTTGGGCCCGCACAAGTTTGGCAGGCATCATCTCAATAGCCTGAACGCCCAACGTATTTTGAGCCGTAACGGCCGTGACAGCCGTCATCGCATAAGCGCCAAAGGCGGCACAGGTTTTAATATCAGCCTGAATACCGGCCCCACCACCAGAGTCAGACCCAGCAATAATGAGAACGCGGCCTTGGGATTCAGTCATCTTGAACGCCTTTTCGAATACGATATGTGATTATAATATAATGAACCAACCCCACCACCGCAGCAAAGAAAAACAACCCAATAGTTATGTTCACAAAAACTGTGTTTGGAAGTAAATTCGTGAATAGAAAGGCAAGAAAGTAGAAAACACCCAATGCAATACCCGCGGGCCTCAACGCATAGTATGGCCTTATCTTACGTTCCATTTTATCCGAATTTGAAGTCTCTTGTCCAAATTCAAGGTGGTTCGCATTTAGAGTCAACATCTTCAATCGATAGTATTCAAACACAAATAATCCAGTCCAGCACAGGAATGACAGAAGAGTGCCGTAAAGCGGGTTAAGTTCAGGATAGGCATGCTCAAACATTAAAGATGGAACATATATGAGGAGATGAAAAATTAGGGCAAAGAGGATAGCTGTTCTAGGCTTCCAAAGGTAAAATCTATGAGCCCCCATATTCGCGCCAACCAACAACCAAATTCGAGCGATAAACAAACTACGAGCTGTTCTACTAGGGACATTAAATTCTCGGACGGGCGCACCAGGTTTGTGATAGTTTAACCAAGGCTTCCGCTCAGAATCTGACTTACCCATTCGTCATCGCCTCCCAAACCCTCACGGCCTGAACCGTCTCAGCGACATCATGAACGCGTAAAATATCCGCCCCCGCTTGCGCGGACCAAAGCGCGGCAGCGATGGAACCGCCAAGGCGATCATCCGCATTGGAACCGTCAATACGCCCAATGAAACTCTTCCGCGACGCTCCCATCAACAGTGGAAACCCTAGAGCTTTGAAACGTTCGAGATGATGTAATATCGAGAGATTATCTGCCTGCCGTTTCCCAAACCCAATCCCCGGATCAATGGTAATGGAGGCCCGTTCAACACCTGCCGCGCAGACCTCATCTATGCGGCGCGATAGCCACATCAATATGTCTGCGACGGGATCAGTATAATTCGGATCATCCTGCATGTTTTCAGGCGTGCCTTGTGCATGCATTAGAATAACGGGACACCCCAAATCCGCTGCGACCTCTGGCGAGCGCGGATCAAACCCCAAGGCAGACACATCATTCCAGATGTCAGCGCCGGCCAAGATCGCTGCCTCGGCCACATCGGGTTTACGGGTGTCGATTGAAATTAACGGCTCTTCGTCAAAGTCCTTTGTCGCCTCTCGAATCGCTTTGATCACAGGCACCGTTCGCAAAACTTCGTCTTTGGTCTCGACTTCCTCTGCTCCGGGCCGTGTGCTCTCGCCGCCAATATCAATAATATCCGCGCCGTCTTCAATCAGGCGCAGAGCTTGCTTCACGGCCAGCTCTGCCGTTTCATATTGCCCCCCGTCAGAGAAACTATCCGGCGTGACATTCAAAATGCCCATTATGCGAGGTCGAGAGAACATTGGACTGATTTATCGTTTACCTGCCCAAAGGCAAGATGCCTTAGCTTTGCTAAGCCCTAGGCATACAAAAAAGCCCGACCAATTGGCCGGGCTGATTTTATTCCGACGTATCTTTCGCCGTTGATGTCCCGCCAAGCGGTTTGGGTTTAGGCTTCCGCGTTGTTGGTACAGCTGCGACAGCGGGTTTGCCCCCGCCTGATCCGTCTTGACGTTTTGGTTGCGTATCGTCTTCAAGCAAGGCCTTGATTTCGTCGCCGGAGAGCGTCTCATATTCAAGGAGAGCTTCGGCGAGTTTGACCCAATCCTTCTTCTTCTTCTTCAAGATTTGAAGGGCTTTCTCATGCGCTTCTGTCACGAAACGCTTGATTTCAGACTCTATTAATTTTGCGGTGTCAGGAGAAATCGCAGAGCCTCGACCAATGCCTGGAACGAATGATCCATTATCTTGCTGCTTATACGCAATCGGGCCAATGGCATCTGAGAGACCCCATTCTGTGACCATCGCCGTCGCAATGCGTGTGACTTGCTCGATGTCAGAACTCGCACCCGATGTGACCTTGTCATAACCAAAGTGAAGCTCTTCCGCCGCACGTCCGCCCATAGCCATAGCCATACGCGCGATCATCTCTTCGCGAGACTGGCTGATTTGGTCACGTTCTGGCAAATATTGAACCATACCCAATGCACGGCCACGCGGAATGATGGTGGCCTTATGGATTGGCAAGCTACCTTTCATGTTCAGGCCAACAATCGCATGGCCAGCTTCATGATAGGCTGTGTTTGCACGTTCTTCGTCTGTCATTGACAACGTCCGACGTTCCGCGCCCATGAGGACTTTATCCCGCGCGTCTTCGAATTCACGTTGGCTGATTTTCAGCTTATTGCGGCGCGCCGCAAGCAAGGCCGCTTCATTGACGAGGTTCATCAAATCTGCACCAGAGAAACCTGGTGTGCCGCGCGCGACGTAGGACACATCAACGTTGGCTGCGATAGGTTTGCCCTTAAGATGAACTTCCAAAATCTTTTCACGGCCCTGAATATCCGGATATGGCACTTCGATCTGGCGATCAAAACGACCCGGACGCAGCAAGGCTTTGTCCAAAACATCAGGTCTGTTCGTCGCCGCAATGATGATAATACCTTCATCACCTTCAAAACCATCCATCTCGACTAAGAGCTGGTTGAGCGTTTGTTCGCGTTCTTCATGACCACCTGATGTACCGACACCACGATGACGGCCAACGGCGTCAATCTCATCAATGAAGATGATACATGGGGCTTGCTTGCGCGCCTCGGCGAACATTTCCCGTACGCGGGAAGCACCTACGCCAACAAACATTTCGACAAAATCAGACCCCGAAATCGTATAGAACGGAACGCCAGCTTCACCCGCAACGGCGCGAGCGAGGAGTGTTTTACCCGTACCAGGAGGGCCAACGAGCAAGGCTCCTGTTGGGATTTTTGCACCAAGGCGTGTAAACCGTGTCGGGTCTTGTAAGAATTCGACGACCTCTTTCAGGTCTTCTTTCGCACTCTCTACGCCAGCCACATCGTCAAACGTCTTGCGTTGGCTGTTTTCTGTCAGCAGTTTGGCTTTCGATTTACCAAAACTCATCGCCCCGCGACCGCCGCCGCCCTGCATGTTGCGGAAGAATAAGATGAACAATCCGCCGATTAGCAAGATTGGCAAAAAGCTCATAAGAAGCGTTCCCAGCATCGAAGACTGCTGAACTGGCGCATTATCGTAATCCGTAGCACGGCCTTCGAAAAACTCTGCAGGGTCAAAATTAATCGCGAAGTCACCCAGATTTGTACGGTATTTATCGCCATTTTTGAGCGTACCCGTAATAACCCCGTCACCTTTGTCGATCAAAGCTGAGGCGACCTCGCCCGCTTCAACGCGTTCGACAAATTTAGAATATGTGATTTCATCACTGGATGCGCTCTGAATAGGCGAGTTGCTGGCAGCAACCATGGCCAGAAGCAGAGCGATAACAACGCCCCAGATAATGAAATTGCGAGTATTAGCGTTTTTCATGCGGATTGGACCTTTAAGGGGTACGGAATGACTGTCTCTAGCATATGGTGCGGCAATCGCCAAAATAAAGCGGCGACATGCAGCAAGTTTCATACGGTTCAAACAGGGACACGTATTGCCCCTGGATATAGGTCATGCAAACGCGAGGCCGTGGTGGCTTCAGCCTGAATATATTTCCCGTCCATAGCCCCAAAACCAAGAACGTCATCGGCGCGATTATAAAGCGGCAGGCTTGATCGAACGACTTTTGGTAGATTAAAAATATGTTTTAAATCATGGGCTTGTCGTATATTTTGCAAATGCCCGAACGCAGGTTCTACGCTCATACTCTCGCCTTTGGCCCTTATCCAAAATCGCCCATCCCAAAGCCTATTTCGCCCTTGTGGTATGTCTTCACGGGTCAAGCCCGACTGTCCTTTTCGCCCCGTCACTGCGACCATATCGCGCGCAAACACGAAAGTTTGAGACGTTTTTGTGACCCAAGCGCCCGCTAATGTCGCAGATTTAAATGTGGAGCGATCCATCTGGGCCGCTAAATATCCACGCTTGGCGGCATCAATCGGTCCGCCCTTCCCGGCAACACTGTTCAGACAATGCAATAGCAACTCTTTCGGCGGCACGGCATCTGTTTCAATAAACCCATGAGGGCTAACACGGGCGTATTTGGAGAGCCATTCCGCATGAACACCTCTTTCCGCATTTAGCCTTACTCGCGCCGCGCATTGCTGTTCCAGTAAGTCGATTCTCAGTCGCCTATCCGCAGACAAAGCCTGCCGCGCGCGAACACGTGTGAAATCTCGGTTTTCATTGGAGGGGTCATCAATAAAGGTAACATCTTCAATATGGTTGTAGTCCCGAAGAGAAGACCGCGACACACCCAACCAAGGACGATGGAGCGTAACCCCCGCCAATGCAGGCCAGAGCGGAGCATAAGCACGTGCAGGCATACCAGCCAAACCGCGCCACCCAGTTTGTCGATCCAATCGCATCAACAGTGTCTCGGCCTGATCATCTGCCGTATGCGCCGTTAGCAAATGTGCCAAACTTGCATCACGACACAATTGTCCAAGGGCCGTATATCGGTACTCTCGCGCCTTTACCTGTATGCCCGATGTAATGCCGTTGTGATCCCATCGATCCGTCGCCACGATATATCCCAATGACCGCGCTAATTTCGCAGCTTGCGAGACCTCTACCGCACTCCCTGCACGCAAATTATGGTCGATGATAAAAACATGCGTGATCATCGGATGATCCCGAAAGGCATGGATCATCGCGGCACTGTCGCCGCCGCCTGAAAATGCAATCGCAGCGGGGCCTGATAATTTAGGGCGGGGTAACGTCACCCAAACGGACTAACACCCTGCGCGGGCCGCTTCCAGTTTTGCCTTATCTTTCACTGTAGGCGACGCATTTGGATATTGGCGCGGCAAGCTGGCCAAGGTTGCGCAAGCGTCTTGTGGTTTCCCGAGTTCGCGTAAAGATGCGGCCAAACGCACCATAGCGTCAGGCGCTTTCACGCCGCGCGGGTCTCGTTTCATGCTCGTAATATATGCATCTGCTGCATCGGCATATCCGCCGCGTACGAAATAGCTTTCGCCGAGATAATAATTCATCTCGCCAACATCCGGCGCATCGGCGTTGAATTGCAAATATTGTTTCAAGGAAATTTGTGCGCCCGTAAAATCACCTTCCGATAAAAGGCGTTTACCCGTTTGACCAAGCTGTGCGACGTCATTTGTGACGGGAGATTGCGCAGTCGGCGCCTGGCTTGTTTGTCCGATATCCAAGGGTCTTTCATTAAAAACTGGCGCGCCGCCTAGTGGATCAAGAGGCGTAGATGGGCCCAATGAAATAGGGCCCAAACGACGTTCAACCGGGCGCGTTTGCTCCTGCGCGATCAAATCAACCGCATCCAAATGCACGGACATGCGGCCGGCCATATCTTGTATCAACTGCAACTCTGTACGGAGCTGCATGACTTCGCCCTTCAGACCATCACGCTCATAGGCAACACGCTCCAATTCACCGCGTAAGGCACGCTGCGCCGATTCCAGCGCATCAATTCTTGCCATTAAACGCTCCGCAGCGGGATCACCGGTCAGCATACGCGATTCTAGGCGCGTCAACCGTTCCGCCAGCGCCGTATTTTGCGCAGCGAGCTCTTTCTTTGATTGCGCCTGCGCGGGGCTAAACGCGAAAATCGCAAGCATGAAAAATGCAAGGATGGTCGATTTGAAATAACTTGGCATGATGAGTCTCATGATGGGGGGCAAAATTAAAATAACGCTGCCAGCTTAACCGACAGCGTTACGTTTTACGTCTTAAATCGCGGTCAGGGTTATGAACGCTATCTAAATTTTGTCTCGGCTAGCTGATTGAGCCTAAACGCACATTAGTAAGGCTGTTACGATTTCGCGCCCATCCATCTGCGGACGGACGGCCATCAATCGGGCGCTCTTTCCCGTAAGAAATCGTGCGCAAGCGATTTGGCGCAACGCCTTGACTAACGAGGAAGGCTTTCACACTATCTGCACGTCGTGCGCCCAATGCGAGGTTATATTCGCGTGTTCCACGTTCATCCGCATGGCCTTCAACGATAGCCGTCGAGTTCGTATAGACGTTCAACCAATTGGCTTGGCGGCGCAATACGTCGCGGGCTTCCGCTGAGAGGTCATATTGGTCATAGCCAAAGAAGACCCGAGGTTCCCCACCCGATTGATATGCAAAATCATCAATTGACCCTGGCGTAGGCAGGTTTGGGTCAACCTCAAACGTGTCAGGTTGCTGCGCAACTGGCGGCAAAACATCCTTAGGCGCTTCAAATACTGGGCGCGGCTCCTCTACAACAGGTCGTTCGACGACCTCTACTTCAGGATCAGGTTTGGTGGCACAGGCTGAAAGGACTAAAAGCGCGGCGCCCGCTATCAAAATACGTTTCATTCGTCTCTCCATCAAATTCGGGTAAAACTCGCCGAACCTAGCTTTAGTTAAACGCAGGGTTTGCGGCGCAATCAAGGCTGAATTTTGTCAATCCGATCAATTTACCTTTCAAATTGGTTAGGTTAGCCCTGAAACCTATATCTATGGCAGTAATGGCGACCATGCTGGATCTGACGCTTGCCCTGGCGTTTCAACCCGTCGTAAATTTTGACCTGTCAAATCAACCGACCAGACTTCAGAGCCATTTTTCGACCCTCGGTTATCTCGCGAGAAAAGAATAACGCGGCCATTTGGGCTCCAAGTTGGGCTTTCATCGAGGTAGCTTTCGGTCAGCATACGCTCATTTTTGCCGTCAACATCCATGACACCGATACCAAATTTGCCCTTTTGACTGCGAACAAAGGCAATCTTATCGCCGCGTGGACTCCAGACGGGGGCAGAATAACGGCCTTTCCCAAAGCTAATACGTTTCACATTTTTACCATCTGCATCCATTTGGTAAATCTGTGGGCTGGAACCTCGATCAGAGTTGAACACAATTTTCCGTCCATCCGGCGCAAAGCTGGCAGAGACGTCAATCGCTGGGTCCGTAGTCAGGCGAGTCGTGCTGCGTGTACGTAAATCCATCAAGTAAATATCGGAATTCCCGCGGCGGGCCATCGACAAAATCAACTTATCCCCCTTGGGAGAGAAGCGCGGCGCAAAAGTCATACCCGGGAAATCGCCAAGTAATTCACGGCGGCCCGTTTCGATATCCAATAGGTAGATATGCGGATTATCATTCTCATAACTCATATAGACAATCGTCTGGCTATTCGGGGAAAAGCGAGGCGTAAGAACAAGGTCAGACCCGCCAAGCAGATAAACAGGGCTGTCCCCGTCTTGATCCATAATCGCGAGACGTTTGGTCCGATTTATCTTCGGGCCTTTTTCATCAATGAAAACAATGCGGGAATCGAAATATCCGCTCTCGCCTGTGAGGGCTTCATAGATCGCATCACTAGCTTTATGCGCGGTTCGGCGCCAATTATCTGGCGTGGTCGCAAAGCGTACGCCCTTGAGCTGTTGCCCCGCAAAAACATCCCAAAGTCGGAATTCGACCAAGACGCGGCTATCGCTCTCTGTCTTAATACGGCCAGACACCAAGGCATCGGCCTTGATAACGCGCCAGTCTGCAAAGGTCGGTTTATAGTCGATATTAGTTTGAGTTTCTAAAAAGCTGGCGGGGTCCAGCGCCTTAAAGAGGCCTGAGCGTTCCAGATCAGCGCGTATAACGGCCGATACTTTCTCGCCGAGCTCACGTTCCGCCTGCGTTGTCGCCAGAAAATCAGGCACGGCTATTTGTACGGGATCGAGGTTCCCCTTGGTAATATCAATTTCCAGCTGCGCATGCGCAGACGTAGAAAAAGTTAAAAGAAGGAGCCAGCCCAAAAGCATCGGCAAAATTCGCGTGATACGTGTCATGGTCACAGTCTTTACAATTGTGGGCGTAAGTTCAAGATGAGTTCGCGCCAAACGCCATATCTCTCGTCCGATAGGAAATCATAGGGCGAGCATTTATTCACGGCGGAAATCGCGCTGCGTTCTGCGATCTCCCAATATTCATTTCCAGGCGATAACCGGCGCGACGCGGCTTTATCGATAAGCTCGACATTTTCGACATGACCACCAATAACAAGTTTCACCTTCAGACGGACGCGGAGGTTCTCCGCATCTTTAGCGGCAGCAGGCATGCGCCAACATTTATACATAGCGTTTGCAACGAGATCGGCCTCTGTTGCCGATAGGCCGCTGCCCTCACCTTCGGCGCGGCGCGCACTGTCTTCATAACGCGCCTGCGCAGCTTCGTTTTCTAATGCGACTTGTTGATTCGCCTCTGGCGCGGTTTCACGTGTTTTATCAATCAAGCCTGACAGCGCATCCAAATCAAATGTCGGTTCCGCAGGCTTTGGATCAGGTTCAGGGTCTGGGATGGGGTCATCTGCCTCAGTCTGTTCAGGTGTAATTTCAGCCACCGTCTCGGCTTGGTCTTCCTGCGGCGTAACTTTGACCTCCGGCGCTTCCTCCGCCGCATTTTCCATAGGCGTCGGAGTCGTCATAATATCAGGTTGCGGCGTTTCAGTTTGAGGTTTTGGCGGTTTGATGGCCGCTGACACATTTGTTTCAGATGCGACCGTCAATATCTCTACGGGTATGATCACCGCATCCGCCAAAGGCCGCGCATCCGAAGCGAATAAGGTGAAGCCGCCAAATACGCCCACATGCAGGGCAAGGGATATAGGAAGGCCTAACTTAATTTCCGGCGCTCACAGGATCGGTCACGAGGCCCAAATTGCTAAATCCTGCCGCATTAACACGCGCCATGACTTTCATTACGGCCTCATAATTCGCCTGGCCGTCACCGCGTAAATATATACGTTCATCATAGCCATTATTGCTAATCGCGACGAGGCGTGTCGCGACATCTTCAAGCGAAATTTCGGCCTCTTGGATAAAAATTTGACCTGTCGCATTGACGGAAATCGTAATCGGCTCTGTTTGTGATGGTAGCGATTTTGCATCTGTCTTCGGTAATTCAATCGGAACACCGACACTCAGCAATGGCGCGGCGACCATAAAGACAATCAACAGCACAAGCATAACATCCACCAGCGGCGTGACGTTAATTTCGGCATTCAAGCCGCTTCGGCGGTTGCGACGACGTCCAGAGTTTCGCCCCACACCGCGCTGTATTGTAGCACCCATGACCTATGCGCCTTTGCTGAGTTTGCGCGAGAGAATAGCCGAAAGCTCATCAGAATACCCCTCTAAGCGACCGCCATATTTGTCTAGGTCAGAGGTGAACATATTGTAGAAAATCAATGCTGGAATCGCCGCGATCAAGCCCAAAGCCGTCGCAAAAAGGGCCTCCGCAATACCAGGCGCCACAACAGAGAGGTTCGTATTCTGACTGGCTGCAATCGCGCGGAAGGCATTCATGATACCCCAAACCGTTCCGAAGAGGCCTACGAACACGGAGGCCGATGCGACAGTTGCCAATACGGTCATCCCGCGCTCGGCTTTCGCCAGTTCTCGATTGATCACGAGGTTCATGACACTATCGATACGTTCATGCGTTGCATTTGAGCGCCCCAACACGCCCGTTGCCGCATTCGCATTTCGGCTCTCATTATATTCTCGCATGGCCGCCGCAAAAACGCGAGCCATAGGATCCCGGGTATCACTGCCTAAGGCCGCAGAAAGCTCATCCAGGGTTCGCCCCGACCAGAATGTATCCTCAAATGCCGTTGCCCGCCGTTTCAGCATGACGAACATTATAAATTTATCAACCGCAACAACCCAAGACCAGATGGAAGCCAAAGCTAAGAGGATCATCACAGATTTCACAACCCAATCTGCGCGGAGGAAAAGCGACACGAACGAGAAGTCCCCGCTGCTATGCACATCACCCAATGGACTCGCCTGAAAAATAAGAGGGCTAGCTTGGAAGATAAGGTCGATCATGGAAGTCCCTGTCTAATTCTTTGCACTATGGGTCGGCTATAGCCTCAATATTCACGCTGGCGATAGCGGTCTGATCCGTTCAGGGCCAGTTAAGCGTTTGTAAGCTCTAATAACAAAACCTTAACCCTATCCTTAAACCTTTTATATATCGGGACCTAAATTCCGCTCAATTCTGTCGTAATTTAGACGGAATCATAACAGAGGGTTGATGAAAACCCGAATTGGAGACGCCATGCGTTTATCTATCAAAGCAATTGCTCTTTCTACCGCCGCATCTGTAGTCATATCTGGCTGTTTAGTGGTTCCTGAACCTGTGGAGCCTGTCATTCAGGCCCCCGTTGTCGAAGTTCCGACTACGCCCGTATGCTATGAAGTGTCGGCCCTGCAACGCGTTGAAATTCCAGCGGAAACAAAAACCGTTGTCGGTATCAGCCTTATCGAAAATCCGCCCTATGACCCGATTGAACAGCGTACAGAGCAAAAAATCGTCATGAAACAAGCTCAAGTTTTCTATGTCGTTACTGACCCAGAGACAGGCAATCAAACGGAAGTCACGAATTTCTGCGATGACGCAGTTGAAATCGGGTCCGTTGGTCCTGCGCCAGGCGAAGTCATTGGCGCGCCGTCACGAGGCTAGGACCTAAAACTTAAAGCGGGCCTGTTCCTCGCGGAACAGCCGCGCCGAAACGGTTCGCCCAATAGCGGCCTATGTCGCGCGCATTATTGATAAAACGCTCGCCGCGCCGAGTCATGATTCCACAATTTTCAAAATCTGGACTGTCCGCACTTAAAATGAGTGTCGGGCAGTTTTGATTCTTATCACCCAAACGTTCAACCAAATTAGCACGCGGTTTCGCAATGGGTTGATACACAATCTCGACGGACTCTTTTATGGCGGGATAATACGCCAGCACACCCCAAATTTCGGCGCATTCCGGGCAATATTCTCGGCGCGCATTATCAGCAAAACCGGCTGGCAGAAGATATAGATGATCTCGGGTCATTCGTTTCAGTCTTCGAGTACAACATTTAACCTGCGCTTCACCAGCGCCGTCAGTTTTTGCAATCCGTAATGCTCCAACACACCACGATACACTTCCTCGCGCTCGGCTGTCTCATTATGGAAAAGAATTTCTTCAACAACCGCAGCCAGTTCGCTCATTGGGATTTCGGCGAAGCCTCGGGTTCCTAAATCACGCACAATAACGGGTGGCTGGTTCGGTAAACGGACAATCCATCCGATGCTGTCATTTTCGTCTTTTGCCTCTGAGTCGGTCTCGCGCGTGATGAGTAAGACGCCAGCTTTTTCAGCTTTTAACAACGCATGTTCAAAGCGTCGACGCACAGAGGCCGCGATTTTCAACAGGCCACTAGCTTTGCCATAGGCTTGGAACAACTCAAGAGCCTGCATCGGTCCCTGATATTGGACAATTTCAGCCAAACCGTGATTATATTGCGCCTGTGTCGCAACCCGCGGGTCCGCCGTCTTCCGTTCAGGCCAAGGTGTATAGGATGTATGTGTGATTTCGGTCATCTGACCGTCTTAAAGCAATAATTTGACATTTACAGGCTCAACGACAAACAATGTTCTATGAAATTAAGAGATTTAAATCATTGGGACTTCTTTAAGCTCATTTTTGTTGTTGAATATTTACTCGGCTTGCTCTTCGCTCCCCTCGTAATAATAATAGCACTTCTCTTTTCTGAACCTGTGCCGACAATTTCTGGGGCATATGATCAGGTCGTCGCAATTGGATTGGGCATAAAAGCCAGCGGTAAGAACATTGCGATGATAATTTCAATGTCTCTCTTGATAACAATCGTAATCAGCATGATCAAAGCCGTTATGTTGACATATCTTTGTAAATTCACTCGTTTTGGAAACATTAAAATTGGAAATATGCGACCAAGGAAAAACGCGATTTCTTTTTAAGCCGCAGGGGTGGTGGCTTAATTCGCCAAATATGGCCGCAGCTTTTCCATCATCTCTTTAGGCGCGCGTCTTGGTCGGCCGCTTAGGTCTATGCAGGCCGCTTCGCTGTCTGCTGTTAAAATCAGCTGCCCATTCCTGAAAATCTTTTGCGTCACAAGAAGTCTCGCCCCCTTGAAGACATCATATGTCGTCATGACCGAGAGAACGTCGTCGATCTTGGCGCTAGCTTTATAGTCCAGATTGATCTTGCGTATAACAAAGGCCAGCGGAGGGTCACGGTCCAATAACTCGGCATGTCCCACACCTGCGAGGCGGAAAAAACTCGAGCGTGCGCGCTCTAAAAACCGTAGATAATTCGCGTAATACACCACACCTGAAAAATCCGTATCTTCGTAAAACACGCGAATAGGATAGTAATGTGCGCGCCCTTCGAAATAGCCGATGGAGGGCAAATCCCGCGCAGCGATATGACTTTCATCTTTTTTGAATGCATCGGTCATATTTAACCCTCAAACACAGGCGGCGGGGCTTCTATTGGTGCGTTCAGTCCCAAATGCGCATAGGCGCGCGGCGTTGCGACGCGTCCGCGTGGTGTGCGCTGCAAGAAACCTTGTTGAATCAAATAGGGCTCGATCACATCTTCCAAAGCATCACGGGCTTCAGACAACGCCGCCGCCAGCGTATCTGCACCTGTCGGCCCACCGCCGAACATTTCGCAGAGCGCATGAAGATAACGTCTGTCTTGTTTATCCAGGCCAATATCATCGACTTCGAGCCGTTTTAACGCGCTATCCGCCACGACGGCATCAACAACGGAATGCCCTGCATGTTCGGACAAATCGCGGACACGTCGCAGCAAACGACCCGCGACGCGAGGCGTGCCGCGCGCACGGCTTGCAATCTCACGCGCACCGTCTGGCGTCATATTCATGCCGAGCTTTCCAGCTGCGCGGGTCACAATATGCGTCAGATCATCAACATCATAAAACTCTAAGCGTACAGGAATACCGAAGCGGTCCCGTAAAGGCGTTGCCAACAGCCCTGCCCGCGTCGTTGCGCCGACCAGTGTAAAAGGTGCAATATCAATCTTGATGGACCGCGCTGCAGGACCGTCGCCGATAATCAAATCTAGCTCAAAATCTTCCATCGCAGGATAAAGGACCTCTTCAACAATCGGGCTGAGGCGATGGATTTCGTCAATAAAGAGAACATCATTTGGCTCTAGATTGGTCAAAAGGGCCGCAAGATCACCTGCTTTTGAAATAATCGGGCCAGAGGTCGAGCGGAAATTCACGCCTAATTCGCGTGCCACAATTTGCGACAATGTCGTTTTACCCAAGCCAGGCGGGCCAGAGAGCAAAAGATGGTCCAGCGGTTCGCCCCGCCCTTTCGCGGCTTGAACATAGACTTTCAGGTTCGCAATGGCCGTAGCTTGCCCGACAAAATCATCAAATGCCAAGGGACGCAAAGCCCGATCACGGACGTCGCCCGTTTGGGTTTCGGGGGATATGAGGCGATCTTCACTCACGCGAACGGCCTCAATTACTCAACTCTTTAAGGGCTGTCTTAATCAAGTCATCCAAGTCGGGATCATCTGGGAACGTGCCATAAGCCTTCGCCACAGCGCGCAAGGCCTCGCTTTGTCCAATGCCTAGGTTTTCCAGCGCGCTAACCGCGTCATTGCGTAGCTGCATATCTGACAGGCCTTCGTTTCGCGCAGCTTCACCATCAGCGACCGTAACAGGCGGCGTGAACGCCGCTTGAAACCCGCGACCTGTTGGTGGTTTTTTCCCTGACAATTCTGTCGCAATCCGCGTCGCCAGTTTTGGCCCGACACCGCTGGCACGAGAAAACGCCGTTTTATCTTCCAGCGCCGCTGCGCTCATGATTTCGCCGGGCGTCAATATATCAAGAATGGCAAGTGCCGCTTTTGGACCCACACCCTGCACGGATTGCAGACGCACGAACCAAGCCCGCGATTCCTCTGTCGAAAACCCATAAAGCGTTATAGATGTTTCGCGGACAAGCGTTTCAATATGCAGGCGCGCCGGCGTGCCTTCTTGCAGGTTTCCGAGTGTTTTGGAGCCACACTGCACCAAATACCCCACACCCCCGCAGTCCAAGATTGCCTCGCCCGTTCCGGCCATAAGACAGACACCGCTGAGCATCCCGATCATCGAGTTGCACCTGTTTTAGAGAGGGAATCAGTAAGTAATCGCATATGCATCGTCTAGGCTCTCCGCCATGAAAGGCAAATATTGTGAAATCAGATTGCCTTCGCTCAGAGGCTTTAGCTGAGATTTAATCATTTTAACGTAAGCCGCTTTTATGAAAACGGCGCACATTATATATCGAAACCCTCTTATTCGTCTTTTGGCACTGGCAAGTCTGGTCACGGCCTGCGCTCCTACGCATCAGGGACAGTCTCAATATGTATCGCGATATGGCGCGCCTGTTACCCTAAACACTACGGCTCCAACTTTGCGGCCATCTTGCGATATTCACGTCCAGCCTTGTGGCGTAACCGGCCCTATCTACCGCGTGGATCACATGGCCTATGTTCCAACCACAGTCTGTTGTGGCCTGCCGCAAACCTTGACACCGCCGCCTCTGCCGCCTGTCATTCAACCGCCTGCACCGCAGCCACCCGTTGTTATGATACCGGACCCTATTCCAGAGCCGCCCGTCTATGTTGAACCTCCTGCACCTGAGCCAGTGCCACCTGTATATATTCCGCCGCCGCAAAGCTGGCCGACACCTGAATCGCCTGTCGAGCCTTGGTTGCCCACACGTAAATAATCTCTAACCCGCACGGCGTGCGAGTTGAGCCACGGAAATGTAACTGTTTCCATGGGTAATCGCGATGGCGAGGGCATCTGCCGCATCGCCTGCTTTCACATTCGCGCCCGCCAAAAGCAGATTGACCATATGTGCGACCTGCGATTTCTCCGCTGCGCCCGTACCGACAACGGATTTTTTTACAAAACGCGCGGCATATTCCCCAACATTTAAACCATTTGTCGTGGCCGCAAGAATACAAGCGGCGCGCGCTTGTCCTAATTTTAGCGCACTCATCGCATTGTTTTTCATGAAGGCTTCCTCGACACCCGCCTCTGATGGCCGATATTCAGAGATAACATCTGTCAACGCCGCAAAAATAAAGTGTAGCCGTGACGCTAGCGGTTCTTTTGCAGGCGGCCGAATGACGCCGTGTGCAACATGGGAAATTTTCGTCCCTGTCTTATCCATCACACCCCAGCCGCAAGCGACAAGAGAGGGATCAATCCCGAGTATACGCGTCGTTATCATAAAAGAACGTTACGTGAACACAAAGCATATGCCAACCCTTGATTCGAAGCACAGGTCGAAATCATAAAGTCCACATAAAAGCGGTATATACCTATCTCACGATTTCGAGACTCAACATCACGTTAAACACACTCTCTGTTGTTTTGTGCGTGTTGGCACGGCCTGCCTATAGAGAGACAACATTAGAGCGTATGTCTTTTCCCTTAAGACCCTATGATCTGTGTTCCTTAATTTTCTCAATCTTGGTTCCCCGCCTTGATTTGGAAAATGCCCATAGGGCGGATCCCCTTCCGCCCATATACTTTCCCAGTCGCGCGGTTGTGCAAATGCACAGACCCGCGGCTGGGGCTTTTCATCCTCTCTCAAATATCAGACAGACTTCGACCCTAGACTTACTCTCCGCCGTCAAATTGATAGGTTTTATTCGCAACAGTGACATTTGGTGGAATGTTTCCACTTTCAAACCAGTCCCAGCCTGTTTTTAAGTTTTGCCAAAACGCAGCATTTGGATTGTCACGCCGTGCTTTTAAATTCTCCTCTGTCATCTCAAAGGGGAAAATGTGGACACGAATAAACGATTGCCCATCGGTAAAGGCCGCTTCCACATCGGCGTAAATCTCTTCGATCCCATCATTCGTCATGGCGTAGCAGCCAATCGACACACATTCGCCATGCACCATTAAAAAATCCCCCGTTCGGCCATGCGCGCGATCATAGGCGTTAGGGTAGCCAAGATTAAAAGAGAGATGATAGCTAGAGTTCGGGTTCAGCGATGATGGCCGAATGAAGTAGAAACCCTCTGGCGATTGCCCATCACCTTGACGTAATTTCGGCCCCAACGCACCCGACCATGTGCAAATTTCAAATGTCCGGTCCAGATGAAACCGCCCATCCACGCCGCGCCGCCATGTTTCCAAAACACCTTTTTCATGAGCTTGTGTTGTTTTGATAACTCGAATGAAGAGCTCTGTTGTCAGTACAGGGTTTACAGGAACTTCCGCGTCTGTCTGTCCCGCCGGCTGGCAGGCCAAACAGACAAACAACCCAAGTAAGAATAAAATACGACGCATAATCATGCTTAGCGGATAAGGCACGCCAGATGCAAAGGCGTTCACCCCACGCTCATTCTATCGCCAGATCTCCGCCACATTTGCGCGTTTCGTCGCAGTTTCCGCCACATTACCAAAACATTGCCGCAATATCAGCACAGACGCGTCCAAGCTCTGCCCTTTCCGCCTGTCATTAAAGGATCAACACAACAACCAAGAGGGCTTAAACATGAAAACACTTTTAAAAACCGCAGCAATCGCCGCTTTAATCACAGGCTTTGCTAACACCGCCAATGCCTTGGAAATCACGAATCCGATTGCAGAAGCTGGCATTGGGATTGAAACATTGACCGGAGAAACGGTTCATTTGGATGCAGAAAAAACATATTTGTCGAGCAATGCGAAAATTGGCGTGGCCCGCCTTGATGGGGGTCGCATGATCCCCACCCCTTACGGTGAAGAGTTTGACTGGAAGATGCTCGACAAGCGCGTCGACCTAGATATCGAGATCATGAATGCAGGTGACTATCTGAAATATATCCCTGAAATCCCATTCGACGGCATCGACACAGATAATAAGATTGACGAAATCCGTTTGACGGCCGCGAATGAAGGTTATTCCCACGTTATCCTCTACGGCATGGGCGCAGACGCCTATTGGTCCAGCTTTGGCGGCAAAGCCTTAGCCGAAACCGGCCTGACAGTTCATGAAGATTGCGACAGCTGGGACAAAGCAAAGGCAAAAGCCCTCCTCGTTGACACGCATACGGGTGAAGTTCTGGGTGCGGCGAAGGCAAACGACATCACCTATAACATTGGATACCTCGCAGATGACATGGAGCGCGTGTTGAACACGCTGACATAAGACTTATCCACACCGCTCAATATGAGCGTCAGACATCCGCCGGGCTCTTTCGATGTAGCTGCCTCCCCCAAAGAGGCTGCATCGGATGGCGGGGCAACAGGCGCGGGCCTCTCTCCCCCGCGTCTGTTTTATTTTATCCCCAGAGTTAGACTTACACACATTAGGAATTTACTCCTATAAACAGAATATGCTAGAGCGATGTGCAAGAGGAACCGACTCCCCTAAGGTCAGATATGGTTTTTGTTGCAGATAATGATTCGCTCCCCAGTGGAGGCTCAAATGGAGAGCTCGATTCTACCCCGCAGAGTCAAGAGGCCGAGGCCGCGCTACTCGGTGTGTTGCTCTATGATAACGAAGTCTATCACAAGATTTCTCAGATCACCCAAGCCAAGCATTTCTACAATCCCGTCCATGTTCGTATTTTCGATGCAATTGCGCGCCTGATTGAAACAGGCCGGCTCGCCGATGCCATTGTCCTGAAAAACCGCTTCTCGCAGGACGAAACACTCGTCGATATTGGCGGCGTTGAATATCTTGCGCTTTTGCTGGACAATGCCCCGCCGTCGACGACCGCGCCTGAATATGCAAAGCTCATCTTTGATCTCGCCATGCGACGGGAACTGATCCGCCTATCTGAAATGATCAAAGCCACCGCTACGGATCCCGACAGCGAAGCGAATGCGCAGGCGCAAATTATTGAAGCCGAAAGCCAGCTCTATAATCTCGCCGAATTGGGCGGAACGCAGCAAGGTTTTGTCGACTTTGAGACCGCGCTCGTCGCCTCGATTGAAATGATGTCTGCTGCCTTTACACGGGACGGCAACCTCTCTGGGATTTCAACGGGATTGATTGATCTAGACCGTCAGCTTGGCGGGCTTCACAAATCTGATCTGATCATTCTCGCAGGGCGGCCATCAATGGGTAAAACCTCATTGGCGACGAACATTGCCTTTCATATCGCAAAACATTTCAAAAAAGAGAAAGACGAAAACGGCATTGAGAAGACAATAGATGGTGGCGTCGTTGGTTTTTTCAGTCTTGAGATGAGCTCTGAACAGCTGGCAACACGATTGCTCGCAGAAGAAGCACGTGTGTCTTCGCATCACATTCGGCGCGGCGACATCACTGCGGCACAATATGAAGAAATTAGAGAAGCCGCAGATACGATCATCCAAATCCCGCTGCATATTGATGACACAGGCGGCTTGTCTATCGGCGCACTCTCTGCGCGGGCGCGGCGTCTGAAGCGTCAACGCGGTCTCGATTGTATCGTAGTCGACTATTTGCAGCTTTTGACAGGCGGCGCGGGCATGGGGTCAAATTCCAACCGCGTACAAGAAGTGTCTATGATTACGCAGGGCCTCAAAGCTCTCGCCAAGGAACTCGACGTGCCTGTTCTCGCCCTTGCGCAGCTCTCACGGCAAGTCGAACAACGCGATGATAAACGCCCTCAACTCTCAGACTTGCGCGAATCTGGCTCCATTGAGCAAGATGCAGATGTCGTGATGTTCGTGTTCCGCGAAGAATATTATCTCTCGCGGACTGAACCGTCCGAAGACGACGTCGCCGCGCATGAAGAATGGATGGGCAAGATGGAAAAACTACACGGTAAGGCCGAAGTTATCATCGGCAAGCAACGTCACGGCCCCATCGGAACCGTCGCCCTCTCCTTTACACCTCACCTCACAAAATTCGGCAATTGGGTCGAAGAAGATTTTGCTGGCGGCGGTGGTGGCAGCGCGTTTTAGGCGCATGCGCTGTCTATATAAGTATTCCCGGATAAGTATTCCTGAATAAGTATCTTTGGGCTTGCCCCAGGAATACCTTAGACGAAATTCCGCCTACTTCTTTGCCGCCGTCTTGCGCGCAGGCTTCTTTGGCGCTTTCAACGCTTCAATCTCTAGCAACGCCGCGTCCAACCGCGCTTTCAAAACGTTAAACTCTTCGCGCGAGACTAAATCCATATCTTGGACGAATTTTTCAGCTTGAGAGCGGCCCATCGCTTTGACCTCATCGCCAACGCCTTTGATTGCCCCAACAGCATTGGTCATTAAATTGGACAGATCGTCGAGGGGTTTGTTCTTGCCGGTCATGCCAGTTCCTTTTTACGTCAGCCCAAGAGGACCTGTTTCGCTTTGATTGCCGTTGCACCTGATGTAGGGACGCCTTCAACGATTTTCTACCACTTGAGTTCAACAGCCCATGATTCTTTCGATCATCACCGCCATCGATTTCCCTAGCTGGCTGTCAGAAGACGTCTTCTCTATCGGCAGCTTTTCCCTGAAATGGTATGGCTTGGCCTATGTCGTCGGCTTGTTCAGCGCCTATCTCTATGCGGTTCGCTTAACGAAACGACGTGATATTTGGATTTCAGGCACAGCTACGCGGACGCCCGAGATCGTCCCAACGGAACCTATATTGTCGGACATCATGTTCTACGCCCTGATCGGGATCATTGCTGGCGGACGGTTGGGGTATATTATCCTCTACTCGCCTGAGACCTTCATATCCGCCCCCTTAGATGTCTTTAAAGTTTGGCAGGGCGGCATGAGCTTTCATGGCGGATTTACAGGTGTTGTCCTTGCGGGTCTGTACGCGAGCTGGCGGCACAAAATTGATAAATTCCGTATTGGCGACATGGCCGCAGTGGGCGCGCCCATTGGATTGGGCCTTGGCCGCCTTGCCAATTTCGTCAATCAAGAGCTTTGGGGCCGTTATACTGACCTACCTTGGGCGATGCGTTTTCCAAAAGACCCTGACTTCATCGCACGCCATCCGAGCCAACTTTATGAAGCTTTTCTAGAAGGCCTTGTTTTGTTCCTCATCCTACGGCTCCTAACAGTAAAATATAAAGCCCTGACAAAGCCTGGCGTGATCTTTGGGTCGCTGACTTTCTTTTACGGCCTCTTCCGTTTCTGCGTCGAATTTGCGCGTGAACCAGATAACATTGCGCAATTTGGCCCATTAACCCGCGGCATGGCTTACAGTCTGCCAATGGTCTTCATTGGAGCAGTGATCATTATTTGGGCAATACGGCGTGCGCCAGTTTCGCCCAAACGTCTGCCTGAACCCGTCAAAGGTCAGAAAAAATAAGTCATGCCTAAATCTCTTGAAGACAAGATTAAGGACCGTATTCGCGAAGCTGGGCCAATGAGCGTCGCAGAGTATATGACGATCTGCCTACTGGACCCTGTTCAAGGCTATTACCCCACGCGGGATCCCTTAGGGGCGGATGGTGACTTCATCACCGCGCCTGAAATCTCACAAATGTTCGGCGAAGTTCTTGGCCTTTGGTGCGTACAAAGTTGGATTGATTTGGGACGGCCCGAGACAGTGCAGCTGATCGAACTCGGTCCGGGGCGCGGCATCATGATGAGTGATATGTTACGTGCAGCGTCCCTCGATGCTGATTTCAAATCTGCCGTGCAAGTCTGGCTGATTGAGGCCTCTGCAGCCCTTGAAGCCGTTCAAGGCCGTACACTCGCTAATGCAGGTGTCCCCGTGCATTGGGCTGCGCGGCTAGAAGACGTCCCCGCAGGCCATAGCCTGATTATCGGGAATGAATTTTTAGACTGCCTCCCAATCCAGCAAATGATCTGTAATGATCCTTTTGCAGGTAAAGATGGCTGGGTAGAACGGCGTGTGGGACTGGATGATGAAGGCCGCCTTTGTTTCGTTCGCATTGATGTGCCCGCTGCGGCGGCGTTGACCCAACACTTGCCAGACGGCGCAAGCGAGGCCCGTAAAGATAACCTTTTAGAAACCTGCCCTGCCGTTGCGCAAATCATCGACGGACTGGTTCATCGTTTCGCCGATCACCCCGGCCGCGCTTTGTTCATAGATTATGGACCTGAAGACACGGAATTCGGCGACACGCTGCAAGCTCTCAAACGACATCAAAAAGTTGGCGTATTCTCAGACCCCGGAAACACGGATCTAACTGCGCGCGTCGATTTCGCGGCCCTGTCTGAAACCGCCAAAAACGCGGGTCTGACGACTAGCGCCACCGTACCGCAACGCGAATTTCTCTCGAAACTTGGCATTGAAATGCGTGCCGTGGCATTAACGCGAAGCCAGCCTGACGCCAAAGCCGTGATCGCGCGGCAATTACATCGCCTGAGCGCGGATGACGAAATGGGTGAGCTTTTCAAAGCCATCTGTCTTTCCTCCGCTGATCTCCCTCCGCCTTTAGGACTCCGATGACCCCTCACCTTACATCTGACGCCCTCGGCTTTCGGCATGGGTTTTTTGGGCGGAAAGGCGGCGTATCCGAAGGCATCTATGAGAGCCTGAACGCGGGCATGCGGTCAGCCGACAACACAGACCACGTCGTAGAAAACCGCGCACGCATCCGCACGGCTCTCGGCGCAGACTATCTCGTCAGCTTGCATCAGGTCCATTCGGACCGCGTTGTCATTGCAACAGACGCGCCTGTCTCTGACACTGAAGCTGACGGCCTTGTCACAACGGTCCCCGGCCTCGCCATTTCAGCCCTGAGTGCAGATTGCGGCCCGGTCCTCCTTGCCGACACCAAAGCTGGCGTGATCGGCGCCTGCCATGCAGGATGGCGCGGGGCGTTGGGTGGCATTTGCGAAAGCACAGTTGCCGCCATGTGCGAGATCGGCGCAACACCCGCAGACATCACGGCGGTCCTTGGTCCCTGTATTGGGCCAGAAAATTACGAAGTTGGCGAGGACTTCCGCGCCGAGTTCTTAGATATGGACGAAACCTATGATCGTTTCTTCCACACACCGGACAATAAGAAAGCGCATTTTGACCTGCCTGCGTTTATTTTATCCCGTTTGAACGTCATGGGCGTGAGTGCATCTTGGACGGGGCATTGCACATATACGCATAAAAGCGACTATTTCAGCTATCGCCGCAACACACATGAAGGCGAAAACGGATATGGGCGCAATTTATCCGCAATCGTTCTGCCCTAACGCATAGACTCAGATATGACAGAACTGTAACGGACCTTAACTCAAGCCTGCACAGGACCTTCGGCATGAAACTCATCAGCGGCACCGCCAATCACCCTTTGGCGCAAGGCATAGCAGATGTGCTCGATATTCCACTCACAAGTGTGGATATCGAACGCTTCCGAGACCAAGAAATTTTTGCACGCATTAATGAAAATGTGCGCGGCGAAGATATCTTCCTTATCCAACCCACATCAGCCCCTGCAAATGATCATTTGATGGAACTCCTGATTTTGATTGACGCCCTCATGCGCGCATCGGCAGAACGTATTACGGCTGTCATTCCATATTTCGGTTATGCGCGTCAGGACCGCAAAACAGGCGGACGCACACCTATTTCAGCTAAACTCGTTGCAAATTTGATTGCAAAAGCTGGCGCAGACCGCGTTTTGACTGTCGATCTTCATGCAGGACAAATTCAGGGGTTCTTTGATATCCCAACAGACAACCTGTTTGGGCAACCCGTTTTTATCTCTGATATCAAAGAACAATTTTCCAGAAAAGACCGCGAAAAACTTCTGTTTGTATCACCCGATACAGGCGGCGTTGTGCGTACACGCGCGATTGCGAAACAATTTAACGCGGACATCGCCATTGTTGATAAACGTCGTCCAAAAGCGGGCGAAAGCGAAGTTATGAATATCATCGGCGACGTCGCGGGCCGAACCTGCATCCTTTATGACGACATCATCGATTCGGGCGGGACGCTGTGTAACGCGGCAAAAGCGTTGAAAGATCACGGCGCGAACTCAGTTTCGGCCTATATCACCCACGGCGTACTCTCAGACCCTGCTGTCGAACGGATCACAAAATCCGAACTGACGGAACTTGTGATTACAGACACAATTGCTCAGCCTGATAAGGTAAAAGCCTGCAAGAAAATCCGCGAATGCTCGACCTCGACGCTCTTGGGTGAAGCCATTCGCAGGATTGCCAATGACGAGAGTGTCTCGAAACTCTTCGACTAAGCGCAAATTACACTGACACGAACGCGCAAAGCCCCTTGCGTACCTCGCGCCTATTAGCTAAAGGGCGCGGCAATAATTGATTCAGCTCGACCACTCGCCGCTTCAAACTCTTGGAGCGGTTCGTTTTTTGGGCCCAGACACAAAACTTAAGGCCAGTACAATGAGTGTTGTTCTCGACGTCGTCGTCCGCGAAGAAACCGGAACCGGAAATTCCCGTGAAGCCCGCCGTAATGGTATGGTTCCCGGTGTGATCTATGGTGGTGATAAAGCCCCCGCCTCTATTGGCGTTAAGTTCAATGAAATATTGAAAGCAATCAATTCAGGTCAATTCCTGTCCAACATGGTTGAGCTTACATTTGAAGGTAAGCCACACAAAGTTCTGACAAAAGATGTTCAGTTTCATCCTGTGACAGACGCGCCAATGCACGTCGACTTCTACCGCGTGACAGATAAAACAATCATCGACGTAAATGTATCAGCCGTATTTGTTGGTGAAGACGTATCACCAGGCATGAAAGCCGGCGGCGCATTGAACGTTGTGCGTTACAACATTGAAGTAAAATGCCCCGCGGGCTCCATCCCTGAGAACATCGAAGTCGATATTTCTGGAATGGACATTGGCGACTCAATCCATCTTTCGGAAGTTACACTTCCAAAAGGCGTGAAGCCAGGCATCTCGGATCGTGATGTTACAATCGCGACAATCATCGCATCCCGCACATCGAAAACAGCTGAAGAAGAAGCTGAAGACGCTGCTGCAGAAGGCGAAGCAACTGATGCGGCTGCCGAAGGCGCAGAAGGCTAATTGCTTTCTCTCCTACGACGGCTCTTTTCCCGCCGGACGGAGGATAATATAATGGAAATCTGGTGTGGCCTCGGAAACCCCGGTGCCAAATATCACGGCAATCGCCACAACATCGGTTTCCTTGTCCTCGACGCACTCGCCGAGGACAACAACTTCCCGGCATGGAAGTCACAATTCAAAGGCCTGACCACGACGGGCCTTATCGGAGGACGCAAGGTCCTCCTCCTCAAACCATCCACATTTATGAATGAGAGCGGACAAGCGGTTCAAGCGGCCCTCTCCTTCTACAAACTTGGTCTATCAGACCTCACCGTTCTGCATGATGAACTTGATCTCGCGCCGGGGAAATTCCGCGTAAAAACAGGTGGCGGCTTGGCGGGGCATAATGGCCTGCGGTCCATCAATAAACTTTGCGGCGGCCCCGATTTCCACCGCATTCGTCTTGGCATTGGCCATCCAGGTCATAAAGACCGTGTCGCAGCCTATGTTCTCTCTGACTTCGCCAAAGATGAGCATGACGTGCGAGATGACATGATAAATGGCTTTAGCCGTCATGCAGACCTACTGGCCGAAGGTAAACGTGATTTATTCCAGACCCGCGTGACGGAATATATTGCGCGCTAACCCCATCATTCAAATTCAACTTTGGACAAAATAATTTTACCCTCTATCTTGCCCCGCTGACTACACACGTTAGGACGGGTCCATGTTATCACTCTTTGAAATCGCCGCCCTACTCCTTGTTCTCTCAGCGGGACTGTCTTGGGTAAACCGAGCCTATCTGAAACTGCCACACACCATTGGCTTATTAGTCATGGCTTTATTTGCCAGTTTCATTCTGATGGCGATGCAAGCCTTAGTGCCAAGCATTGGCCTCACCGACACAATGCAATCCGCCCTCGGGCAAATTGATTTCAACGAAACTCTGATGAAAGGCATGTTGGGCTTCTTGCTCTTTGCTGGTGCACTTCATGTTGACCTTGGGAAACTACGCGATGCTAAATGGGCTATCGGCTCTATGGCAACATTTGGCGTTGTTCTGTCCACCTTTATCGTTGGCACAGGTTTTTGGGGCCTCTCCAAGCTCTTTGGCCTAGACGTGCCCTTCATCTGGGCCCTTGTGTTTGGGTCATTGATCAGTCCAACCGACCCTGTCGCCGTGCTATCCATTCTTAAAACAGTCAAAATGCCAAAGTCTCTTGAGACTAAAATTGCGGGCGAAAGCCTGTTTAATGACGGTGTTGGCGTTGTTGTCTTCACACTCATCCTTGCGATTGCCACGAGCGGCGCAGGCGGACACGCTATGTTTGGCGACTTCCAACTTGCGGGACCGATCATGGCCGCGGCGCCAGCTGGTGGATCCATTGGAATATTAGACGTCATAGAATTGTTTGTTGTTGATGCCGTAGGCGGAGCAATTTTGGGCGGGATCGCTGGCTTTATTACATATAAGATGATGGCCAGAATTGACGAACACGCCATCGAAATTCTGATTAGCCTCGCGTGCGTTGCAGGCACATATGCCCTCGCGCAACGCATTGAAATTTTAGGGCATCACCTCTCCGGCCCTATCGCCGTAGTCGTTGCAGGCTTGATGATTGGGAATAAAGGCGCGAGTGTCGCGATGAGCGAACATACGCAACAATATCTCTTTGGCTTTTGGGAGATGATTGACGAAATTCTGAACTCCGTTCTCTTCTTACTGATCGGCCTCGAAATCCTCGTTCTAGGCCTCGTCCCGGAATATGCATTGATTGGCGCGGTTGCGATTCCACTCGTCCTGCTGGCGCGTCTCTGCGCTGTCTATGTCCCTATGAAAGTCATCGGCACATTCAAAAGTTTCACCAAAGGCGCGGTGCCCGTTTTGACATGGGGCGGCGTGCGCGGCGGTATCTCTGTGGCGCTGGCGCTCTCCTTGCCCGACAATGAGTATAAGCCGTTGATCCTGACCGCGACCTATGCCGTCGTTGTCTTCTCAATCATCGTCCAAGGTTTGACGATCAAACACGTTGTCGAAAGCCAAGTAAATTCAAAACTCACAGACTCCTAGCAGGCAGAATAAAATAGCTGACTGATAGTTCCTACGTAAAAAGCGATTGCGGGGTTTACCTAAACGCTATAACGTAACGCTTGTGACGAAACATTCGCTCATAAAGACCGCATTGGTCCTCTTCGCGGCCTTGTTCCTTTCGGTTCAAGGTTTAGCGCAAGCCCATGCGGTTGCCAACGGCAGCATAGACCATACACATGACGGGATTGCCTGTGATGTGACCTTGGTCGCAGCCGAACAAACCGTCCTGATGCCTCCAACGCCGAATGTGGAACCTGTTGAACAGGCAGACGCTCTCCTTTGGCACGTGCGTGCGAATAGTAACCTTCCGCGCAATTTTGATGGCCGTGCCCCTCCGCCGCGTGGCCCCCCGACTCTGTAAACACTTACTTTTTATCACCTGATACTCTCGCAGTATCGGTCCTTTTGTGTTTGCTTTTTATGAGTCCCCTATGTCCCGTTTTTCTATTGGTCTTTTGACGACCGCTCTCTGCTTTCCTGCGTTCGCACACGCACAAACGCCAATCGATGAAGATATTATCATCGTTACGGCCTCCCCGCTAAGCCGCTCTCTTGACGAAGCGATTACCGGCCAATCCGTCCTCTCGGGCGATGCGCTCCAAGACCGTCTGGCTGGAACGATTGGCGAAACCCTCAAACTCGAACCTGGTGTCTCATCAACAAGTTTTGGCGCTGGTGCATCCCGCCCAATCATTCGCGGCCAAGGCGGAGACCGCGTTCGCATTTTGACCAATGGTATCGGATCCATTGATGCCTCATCCGCCTCTCCTGATCACGCCGTCGCGGTTGAACCTGCACAAGCCGAACGCATCGAAGTCCTCCGCGGCGCAGCCTTACTGCGCTACGGCAGCTCGGGCGCTGGTGGTGTCGTGAACACAATTGACGGCCGTATTCCCGATGACTTCCCAGATGGCCAGACAGATGTTTCCCTTCGTCTTGGTGCCAGTTCGGTTGACGCGGGCTCCGAAGCGGCCATCTCACTAGATCAACGTGTCGGCAATTTTGTCCTGCATTTGGACGGTACGCGCCGCGAAGCCCAAGATTACCGCATTCCGGTCGAGGGCGAGAGCCGTATTCTGCTGGCCGAAGAAGGTGAAGAGGTGCCAGAGGATTTTGAAGATAACCGCCGCCTAGAGAATAGCTTCGCCCGCTCCAACAGCCTCACAGGCGGCCTGTCTTATATTGGGGACAAAGGCTTCATTGGGTTTGCCGTGCATGACTTTAATTCGACGTATGGCGTCCCTGGCGGACACGGCGATGAAGGCGAAGAGGAAGGTGCTGAAGAAGAGGAAGAAGAAGGCGGCGTAAGCATCGAACTGGACCAACAACGCATCGACTTTAATGCAGGCTGGGATTTTGACGGCCCCATTGAGCGCGTTCAAGCCTTCGGCGGTTTTGCAGATTACCGCCACACCGAATTCGAAGGCAATGGAGAGGTTGGAACGGTCTTCTCAAATGAGGGTTACGAAATTCGCGTAGAAGCCATTCAATCCGAAAAAGAACTTTCCATTGGTAATTGGCGCGCCGCGCATGGCGTTCAATATCGTGAGCGTGATTTTTCTGCGATTGGTGAAGAAGCCTTTGTTCCGCCAACCCTAACGAAGCAATTAGGGGCCTATACATTCCACGAGCTAGAAATTGGCGATGGTCACATTGAGGCTGCCGCGCGCTATGAACGTACTGATCAAGAGAATAACGCCAGCACTTCAGAACGAAATTTCGATCTTTTCAGCGTCAGCGGCGGTGGTGATGTTCACCTAACTGAAGCTGTACGGATCGGCGGTACGGTCTTCCGCACGGAACGTGCACCGACGACTGAAGAGCTATTTTCTAACGGTCCACATTTGGCAACATCTCAATTTGAACTGGGTGATGAAACGCTCGGTAAAGAGATCGCAACAGGTATTGAAGGCGCCATTCGTCACCGCGAAGACGGCCATAATATCACGCTTAATGTGTTCTATACGGATTACTCAGATTATATCTTTGAGACACAAACCGCGTTGGAAGAAGACGGCCTACCCGTTTTTCAATATGTAGCTGAGAATGCAGAGTTTTACGGCTTCGAAGCCGTAGGTCAAACCGAGGTAACGCAGCTCGGGGCCTTCGATATTTCTGCAGATGCTTTGGTCGAATATGTGCGAGCGAAAACGGAAACAGGCAACTTACCACGTATTCCGCCGCTGTCAGTTCTATCAGGCATTGAAGCCGAGTCTGATCGATTGCGACTACGGGCCGAATGGGAACATGTCACGGCAGCAAATGATTTGGCTGCTTTTGAACTCCCGACAGATAGCCACAACCTCATCAACGCATTTTTGACGTGGAAAGCGCCAGTTGATGCGCAAAATGTAGAGTTACGGGTGTCGGTTCTAAATATTTTCGACGCGGAAGCTCGTCAACATACGAGCTTCCTAAAAGACCTCGTCCCACTACCGGGACGGAATATCCGGTTTTCGATCAGCGCGAAGCTATAGCCTTATTTAATCTTTGAAATATTGAGCGTGTTGGTTGACCCTGGCACGCCAAAAGGCACGCCCGCAGAAATCATAACCGTATCACCGGATTTCAACGCCACGCGATCTTTCGCAACGCCGCTGATCTGACCGATCATATCATTAAAGTCCGCAGGGTCTTTACTGACGATCGGCAACACCCCCCAACTCAGCGCCAGTCGCGAGGCCGTGCTCTCATTTGGAGTGAGACCGACGATACGACACGGCGGGCGTTCGCGGCTGATGCGCTGCACCGTTGATCCCGTCAACGTGTAACCAAAGACAGCTTTCGCGTTTAATTTCGTCGCGATACCGCTGACAGCGCCTGAAATGGCATCTTCTGCTGTGGCGTCATACGGCAGTTGGATTGACTGGAAATACTCCCAATAGATCGGGTCGCGCTCTGCGGCACTGATAATACGGTCCATGATCGCAACGGCTGTCGCGGGATGACGACCAACGGCTGTTTCTGCAGATAGCATCACAGAATCAGCACCTTGATATATCGCTGTCGCCACATCTGACGCTTCGGCCCGTGTTGGCGTTGGCGCATCAATCATGGACTCCAACATATGCGTCGCAACGATGACGGGTTTACCCAAAGCGCGGCATTTGCGGATAATCCGGCGCTGCACGACAGGGACCTCTTCCAACGGAAGCTCTACGCCCAAATCACCGCGCGCAACCATGGCTGCGTCGGCAGCGATCAAAATGGAGTCTAAATCCTCGACGGCGGACGGCTTTTCAATTTTGACAATGATGCCAGCTTTATCACCAATAATCGCGCGGGCGTCGCGCACATCTTGTGACGTTTGGACAAATGACAAGGCAATGTAATCAACATCTTGCGTCAGCGCGAAGGCCATATCGACCCTGTCTTTATCTGTCATGGCGGACATCGGCAGGACCGTATTAACAACATTAATACCTTTTCGCTCGGAGAGAGGACCCGGCACATCAACGCGCGCTTTGGCGATGGTCCCATCATTGGACAAAACCGTCACTTGCATCTTGCCGTCATCAAATTTTAGGATCGTACCTTCGACCATGGCATTCATCAGCTCTGCATGCGGCATGATGATGAGGCCGTCACGGCCTGGCTCTGTGCCTTTACGAATTTCAATCGTCTCGCCGTAGCGCAATTCGATCTTACCGTTTTCAAATGTACCGCAGCGTAGTTTCGGTCCCTGCATATCTGCAACAATGCAGATCGGATTACCTGTCTCTTTTTGGATTGCACGAATCGCTTTCACGCTGGCCGCGTGGTCCTCATGAGAACCATGGCTGAAATTCAACCTGAAGGCATCCACACCGACATCATGTAAAAGACGTAGTGTATCTGGCGCACGGCTGGCAGGTCCGATTGTCGCGAGGATTTTAGCAAAACGATTGCGCATGACGTGACTCCTTAAATATTGAGGTCGCCTTAGCGCCTGTTCCATGCGGAATCACATGTTTTCTGTTCGAAAACGAACTTTGTTAGCAAACAGAGGTTGGCAAGGTCAGTTTTTGTCCAATATTGATACCATAATTGGCACTTAAACCGTTCATAGATTGGATGACATTGACACCAACGCAGGTACGGCGAGACAGACTATAAACTGTATCACCGGGTTGCACGATGTAGGCTTGGCCAAGTGTATTTTGGGCAATGCCTTGCTGGCCAACACGGGGCAAAATACGAACAGTATCAGGAAGCTGCGACCCTGTTGTTGCCACATCGGCGACAATCAAATTGCCAGAATAATCATATTCAATCGGCGTTCCTGCTGCCGCCAAAGGTGCCGTTGCAACCATCTGCGCGGATGGCAAGGCTGGCGCGAGACTATCGGGTGATCCAGCTTGGGCATTGGATTCCAGTGCCATGAAGCCTGGAGTGCCGTTGACAGCGCGCGCGCCATAAGTCGAATCTGTTGGCGCAATGCCGGACACATTGGCTGTCGCTTGACCAACAGGTTGCTGAATAAATACAGGTTGAGTTGGAGCTGTTTCATACGTTGCCGATGTCGTCGTTGCCGCCCCATAGCTAGGAACAGTCTGCGCATATTGGTTTGTTTCGGCCGCCTCACCTTTGTATTTACTGGAAAACTCATAGTTCGGGTTTTCCTGTGTTGTAATACAGGCGCTCAAAAGAGCAGCAGAAAGAGTTGTAAGCAAAACGATACGCATGACGGACCTCATCAAAATGTTGCTTATAATCTTCATCGGGTATGGCTAATTTTTAGTTAAGATAAGTGCGAGCTGTGACTCTCATCATTCAAAATCAAAACCCTGTTTTCTCTCGGGGCAGCATTGAGGAATAGGGTTGAAAACTAGGGCAAAAAACAGCACACATCCCTAAAATTCCCCCGACACAAACTCGACTGTGGAGAGAGATCAAATGAACATCAAAACCCGCCCCGTTGAATATTTCGACGGAAAAACAAAATGTATTGGCTATCTGGCTTGGGACGACAACCGCGCCGACCCTCTGCCTTGCGTGCTCGTGAATCACGCTTGGGGCGGATTAGATGAGTTTGCCATGGATAAAGCCGTTCAAATGGCGGCTCTCGGCTATGTCGGTTTTGCCCTTGATAATTACGGCGAAGGCGCACGTCCTGAGACGACAGACGCGTGTTCCGCAATGATGACCCCGTTGAAAGAAGATCGCGCGGCGCTGCTAAAGCGATTGAAAGCTGGTTATAAAGCCGCTGCGAAACTCGACGAAGTTGACGAAACACATATGGCTGCAATTGGCTATTGTTTTGGCGGTCTCTGCACATTGGATATGGCCCGCGCAGGGCTCGATCTTCACGCGGCGATCTCTTTCCACGGATTGCTTGATGCGCCTGAAGGCTTGCCGAAGAAAAAATGTAAAGCCAGCGTGCTTGTCTGCCACGGTTGGGATGACCCAATGGCAACCCCAGACGTCGTTAAAACTTTCGGCGAAGAAATGGCCGAAAAGAACTGTGACTGGCAGTTACATGCCTATGGCAATGTCCTGCATGGTTTTATGAACCCAGCAGCAAACAACAAAAAAATGGGCATTATCTATAATGAATTAGCTGAAAAGCGCGCAACCAATGCGATGCTCGATCTCTTGAGCGAAAAATTCGCCCTACATGGAACTGATGCCGCTTAATGAACATTATCCGCGATACAGAGAGTTTGCAGGCATTTTGCGACGCAGCCCGCACCCATGATTTCGTCTGTATCGATACGGAGTTCATGCGAGAGTCCACCTTCTACTCGATCCTCTGTTTGGTCCAAATGGCCACGACAGAGGATGAAGCCATTGTCGACCCTTTAGCGGAGGGCATCGACCTGACGCCGCTGAAAGCGTTGCTGATGGATCAAAGCATCACCAAAGTTCTGCACGCCGCGCGTCAGGACATGGAAATTTTTTACAAGATTTGCGACGCTGTTCCAGGGCCTATTTTCGACACGCAAATTGCGGGCATGGCCATTGGTCTGGGCGATAGCGCCGGATATGGCGCACTCGTTAAAGAGCGCCTGAATATCAATCTAGATAAAGGCGCGCGTTTTACAGATTGGTCACGCCGTCCATTATCAGAGAAACAACTGACCTATGCCATCGCTGACGTCACACATTTGCGCGACCTATATCCAGATGTTGTGGCCGAACTCGAAGAAAGTGGCCGCCTCTCTTGGGTCATGGAAGAGATGGGTCAGCACATGCGTGAAGACCTCTATACATTTGAACCTGAAGATGCCTGGCAGCGTCTGAAGCTACGCGGAAATAAGAAACATTATCTTGCCTCGTTGAAAGCTGCCGCGGCCTGGCGTGAGCGCCAAGCCATCAAAAAAGACATTCCGCGTCGCCGAGTGTTGAAAGATGATGCGATTTACGATCTTGCCCAGCAACGACCGCGCACGATTGAGGCGCTGGCGAAGTTACGCGGTATTCCGCGCGGCTTTGAAAAATCATCTTCGGCAAAGGAATTAGTCGAAAGCCTCGGTGCAGCCATTGATAACGCTGAAACTTACGCCCCACCCGCACCAAAAACCAAACATATGCCGCCCTCTCTTGGCCCGCGTATCGAAATGCTGAAAACGCTGCTGCGTCTGCGGACCGAAGTCGAAGGTATTGCGACGCGCCTCGTCGCGAATGCACGCGACATTGAACAACTGGCCGCATTTGGTGAGGCCGCAGATATTGATGCACTCAAAGGGTGGCGTCGCGACATATTTGGCCAAGACGCCATCGATATGCTGCGCGGTCACATTGCCTTGCGTCTGGAGGGCGAAAATGTTGTCGCCGAAAGACTGGACTAAACTCCCTGAACGGCGTGCGTTTGAATATACGCCGCCAACGGACCCGCTAAAGATACTTCATGCCGATGACGACTTGCTCGTGATCGACAAACCATCTGGTCTTTTGTCCGTTCCCGGACGTGATAATCCTGACAGTGCACAAAACCGCTTATTGGGGCTACACCCCGAAAGCCTGCTGGTGCATCGCTTGGATATGGCAACATCGGGCTTGATGGTATTTGCACGCAACAAACCCGCGCAGCGGCACTTAGGCCTACAATTTGAACGCCGCCACACGACAAAATCTTACATCGCGCGGGTGGCGGGACAGGTGTTGGGCGAAAGCGGGCGCATTGATATGCCTCTCATCGCAGATTGGCCCAATCGTCCACGCCAAATGGTCTGCTGGGAAAAAGGGAAACCCAGCGTCACAGATTGGGAAGTGATCGACCGCGAGACACATGCAACCCGCCTCGCGCTACATCCAATCACAGGCCGCAGTCATCAACTCCGCGTACATTGTTGGGCGATGGGGCATCCGATTTTAGGTGACAGGATATATGCCGTAGATGAAGTCTTTGACGCCGCGCCGCGCTTGCAGCTCCATGCGTGGAAGCTAGGATTGCGCCACCCCAAAGACGGTACGCATATATTGTTCGAAGCTGAGTGCGACTTTTAAGGTCGTTTCGTAGAAAATCAGAGATAGTCTTCAGACTTTGACGCTGAAAGACTATCCAAAAACCCATCCGCTTGATCCATTAATCCCTGCCGCACATCCGCGTCCATTTTATCAAGATTACGATAGGGCATCGCGAGACGGTTATTACCGCGCAGCGTGTCTTCATTACGGGCCATGAAATGCCAATAAAGCGCGTTGAACGGACAGGCGTCTTCGCCGACACGTTTTTTGACGTTATATTTACACGACCCGCAATAATCGCTCATTCGGTTTATATAAGCGCCAGACGACGCATAGGGTTTCGAGCCCAACATACCGCCATCAGCAAATTGGCTCATGCCGAGTGTATTCGGTAGTTCCACCCATTCAAACGCATCAAGATACACCGCCAGATACCATTCATGGACGGCAAAAGGGTCCGCGCCGATAAGAAGCGCAAAGTTACCCGTGACCATGAGGCGTTGTATGTGATGCGCATAGGCATGTTCCAACGTCTGCCCGATACTCTGGGACAGGCAGTTCATATCTGTCTCGCCCGTCCAATAAAAATCAGGCAAGGGCCGTTTCACCTCGAGATGATTGCGCACCACATAGTTCGGCATATCCAACCAATAGATCCCGCGCACATATTCCCGCCAGCCTATGATTTGACGAATATAGCCCTCAGCTGCGTTCAACGGCGCATCCCCCGCGAGATACCGCGTCTCAACCGCTTTGCAGACTTCGACAGGGTTCAGCAGCCCGACATTCATATATGGTGAAAGCAGCGAGTGGAACAAAAACGCCTGCCCTCCGACCATCGCGTCTTGATAATCCCCAAACCGTTCCAATCCGTAATCGAGAAAATAGTCCAAGGCCTCCAGCGCGCCGCCCCGCGTCACCGCGTAGAAAAACCCGTCAAGATTTCCTATACGTGACGTAAAGCGCGTCTTCACCATCTCAATGACGTCTTGAGTAATCGCATCCGGTTCAAAGCGGAGCGGGTCTGGGACGTCCAAACCTGACTTGGGCGGTTTACGGTTCTCTTTGTCATAGTTCCATTTCCCGCCCTCGGGTTTGTCCCCATCCATCAGCAAGCCCGTTTTCCGCCGCATATCGCGGTAGAAATACTCCATGCGGAATTGCTTGCGATCTGCCGCCCATTCCGCAAATTCTTCTTTCGTTGCAATAAAGCGGTCATCGAAAGTTATAGAGATGCGTAAGTCCAGTGCCGCTTCCCAGCTTTTGACGACCTCCAGCACGCGGTAAATCGATGGCTCACACACCCGAACCAAATCGACATCATGACGCGCGATGGCGCGTTTTACTTCGCCCGTAAAATCGCCTGTATTCTCTGGGTCTGTCAACTCAACATAGTCCACACTCCAGCCAGCCTCCCGCAGTTCCTTTGCGAAGTGGCGCATCGCGGAGAAGAGGAAGGCTAGCTTTGTGCGGTGATGTGGAACAGACTGCGCTTCCTCCGCGACCTCCATCATTAAAACGACAGAATCATCTGGGTCAGACGCGGCCAAGCTCGACAGTCCATGACTCAATTGATCAGCGAAAATTGGAATGAGCGTTTTTGACATATTCTACATACGCACCGCACACGGCTCGGTTCTAAATATATGATCCGAAAACGACGCCATGTGCCGCGCCCATGCGTATTATCTTCATGGCCCATAAGAAACCGAACCTCCCGACCAAAATATGTCCTGTCTGCGACAAGCCGTTTGCTTGGCGTAAAAAATGGGAACGAGTTTGGGATGAGGTTAAATATTGCAGCGAGCGGTGCCGCCGCACCAGCAAAGGACACTCAACATGAAGTTCGAAACTTTTGGTGAAAACCTGCGCGTTGTTGTTGTGGGCAGTTCTGGCGGCATTGGCGCGGCGCTTGTTGAACAATTGGTCAACAGCCCACAAGTCACACGCATTCATGCCCTTTCACGCGGTGGGCGCAGCCATCCCTCCCCTAAGGTCGCAAATCTGACATTCGACTTCACGGATGAGGATAGCTTGATCGCGGCGGCGCAAGCTCTGCAAGAAGTCAAACCTTTCGACATGATCCTCGTCGCAACTGGTTTGTTACAAGGCGACGGCATTTCTCCAGAGAAGAACCTTCGTGCGCTATCCCACGAAGGATTTGCCAAGAGTTTTGAAATCAACACCATCGGCCCCGCTATGACGGCAAAATATTTCGTGCCACTTCTGCGGCGCGATGCAAAGGCCGTCTTCGCGGCCCTCTCCGCACGTGTGGGAAGTATATCGGACAATCGCTTGGGCGGTTGGTACGCCTATCGTGCATCAAAAGCCGCGTTGAATATGGTGCTGAAAACGTTGTCGATAGAGATTGGCCGCAGGTTTTCAGATCAAATCATCGTCGCCCTACATCCCGGTACAGTCGACACAGATTTATCCAAACCGTTTCAAACCAACGTTCCAGAAGGTAAATTATTCACGACTGCGTTCTCATCAGAAAAGCTACTCGGCGTCATCGACGGATTATCACCTAGCGATAGTGGGAACTTATTCGACTGGTCAGGCGAGCGAGTCGAGTTCTGATCGTGCACGAAGATATTTCGCAACAAAGGCTTTGGTGAGGTCCGCTTTGGCAGACCCTGCCGCGATATCTAGTTCATGCACGAGTTCGCGCAATACATCGACGGATCGTTCCGACTGGCGCAACACATAGGCGACGACGTCTTGCCCCACTGTGCGCCCTACCTGCTCGAATAATTCGCGTAAAATGGGGTCTAGCGAGGCCTCGTCATGTTCCGTCAGCGTTATCGCAGGAACAGCATTCAGCCGTGATTTGAGATCCGGCAGGGTAACACCCCATTCTGTCGGCGGTATGTGACTGGAGAGAAGAAGTCCCGCAATCTGTCCCGCTAAGGCCCGGTTGATTGCGTCAAATAATGCCGCCTCCTCCATCAATTGGGCATCGTCAATAAATTCGCCAGAATAGCGCGCTTGCCAAGCCTGCCCCAAATGCGTCTTTCCCGACCCACTTGGGCCGAGCAGCAACAGAACAGGGCTCGTCCAACGCTCCCGTGCGCGTAACATGCTTACTGCGGCTTGGTTTCCAGGCGCGATATGAAAGTTGGAAAAGCTCGGCTGAGCTTTAGGCCGCAGATTAAAAGGGATCTGAGACATTATAGACGGCCTAAGAACGTGTGAAGACAAGTCCGAGCTTAGGGTCCTGCTCAACCTTCACGCCTTTGAACCGAAGCTCTGTCGCCAAACGATCAATATCGCCGCCGTAAGAAATCGTCATCAGCGCGCCGTCTTTTGACAAAGCGTCCAAACGTGCGCCTTTGATCTGCGCTGACGTATTGATGGCGTCTTGCAACGTGATCCAATCCATATGTGACTGATAGAGAACAGACACAGGGGTTGTGATCATTTCGCCCGTTCCAATGCTGGAGGCCTGCTTCCAATCCGATTCCAATTGCGCGACCAGACGATCCGCAAAGTCGGCGGCGCTGGCGGCATTTGAAACAGAATAGGTTTGACGGTTGCCCGTATCCAAAGAAATATCTGTAATCGTCCCTGACAATGATCCATCCCGTGCCTCAACGAGCAAAATTTGGTTGAGGCCATATTTCGACGCGATAGATTTCAACTCCGCGTCAGACGGTACACCCGAAAGCACGCTAGCATCTTCCGCCGACCCAGCCTGTAGAGGCGTCAGCGCGTAGGATAAGCGTGGATCGGAAAAAGCGGCTTGCAATGGGCCACTACCGCGAAGGCCACCTTCACGGACGAGAACAAGCCGCTCACGGGCTTGGGAGTTAATAAGGGTCAGTTCATTATCACGTAGAAATTGTTGCACTTGGGACGGGTTAAAGGCGACGGTAATTTCGCCCAGATACCGATTGGCAGAGCGGCGCTCTTGGCCAACTTCCAGCGCACGGATCATACGGCCAACCATTTCGGCGGTCAGATCAGGAAGAGGGTTTGCAGCTCGTTCGCTTTCCAATGTCATGCGATTGATCAAGACCGTCGCGGCGCGAAGCTGTCCGTTTTGAATCGCTTTTGTCTGCGCCTCAATCGCGGTTGCCGCCGTGGCGTCCACATTAATACCGCCCACTGTAAAGGGGTCAGACGCGAATGCGCGCGGCGCAACCAGTAACATAAAGGTAAAAACGAAAGCAAAAATACGTGTCATGTGTAAATAGATAGCGCAGACACCCCATAACACCAAGCCTTCACACAGCTTTCTGACAGCACCATCTTGCGTCCACGCGGTCAAAATGGTCCAAGCGCGAGAGTTTTCCAGATTTCCTTAACAGGGCTATTCACATGACCAACGAAAAAGGTCTTTCCTACGCCGATGCAGGCGTTTCAATCGATGCGGGAGACGCGCTCGTCGATCGCATAAAACCCATGGTGAAATCCACCCGCCGATCTGGCGCAGATGGAACGATTGGCGGCTTTGGCGGCGCATTTGATTTAAAAGCGGCAGGCTACTCCGACCCTATCCTGATTTCAGGTACGGATGGCGTGGGCACAAAACTGCGAATTGCCATTGATACGGGCCGTTTGGACACGGTTGGGATCGACCTCGTTGCGATGTGCGCTAACGATGTGCTGGCTAACGGCGCAGAACCGCTGTTCTTTCTCGATTATTACGCCACTGGAAAATTAACATCCGATAATGCTGCAGCTGTCGTGTCAGGCATCGCCGAAGGGTGCCGCCAAGCGGGATGCGCATTGGTCGGGGGCGAAACCGCTGAAATGCCCGGCATGTATGAAGGTGATGATTTTGACCTCGCGGGCTTCGTTGTCGGCGCCGTAGAGCGCGATGCAATGCTGCCGCGCCATGACGACATGGACGCAGGCGATATGTTGATCGGCTTGGAAAGCTCTGGCCCACACTCAAATGGATATTCACTGATTCGCAAAATCGTCGCGCGATCAGGGCTGGATTGGGATGCACCTGCACCATTCGCTGATATGCCATTGGCGGAAGCCTTGCTGACCCCAACACGACTTTACATCAAATCTCTACTCCCACTTCTACGTGACGGGTCAATTTCGGGCTTGGCGCATATCACAGGCGGCGGGCTGACAGATAATACACCGCGCATGTTGCCAGATGGCCTCGTCCCTGAATTTGATTTTGAGGCCTGGGAACGCCCGGCTGTCTTTAAATGGCTGCAGGAAACAGGCGGAGTCGCGGAAGATGAAATGCGCCGCGCCTTTAACTGCGGTATCGGCATGGTCTTATGTGTGAAACCCGCAGCCATGCCGGATGTATTGGCCCGATTGGAAGCGGCTGGCGAACATGCCCATGTCATAGGACAGCTTAAACGCGTTGCGACTTGTGCCTAAAACAACGCCTCCAGCGGCGAAACGTGTGAGGACTGCGATCCTGATCTCCGGAACAGGTTCCAACATGGTTGCCTTGATTGAGGCGGCACAGGATCGGGACTATCCGGCGGATGTTCAGCTCGTTATCTCTAACCGCCCAAGAGCAAAAGGTTTGGATAAAGCGGAAGCCCTCGGCGTGACAGCTATTGCGATTGATCACAAAGACTATGAGACGCGCGCAGATTTTGAAGCCATCTTAGACGCCGCGCTTCGTATTCACGAGATCGAATTTGTCGTTTGCGCGGGTTTCATGCGCGTATTGGGATCAGACTTCGTAAGAGGCTGGACCCGAAAACTCATCAATATCCACCCATCTCTGTTACCGAAATATAAAGGACTGCACACACATAAACGGGCGATAGAAGCTGGTGACATTGAACATGGCTGTACAGTTCATTGGGTCACTGAAGGCGTAGATGAAGGCGAAGTTATTGCACAATCGACCCTCAACATAAGTCCAAATGATACACCAGAGAGTTTAGCGCGCCGCGTTCAAACCTTGGAACACGGCCTATATCCCAACGCATTACGGCAGGCCCTAACGTCTCATTAACCCTGTTTGTGATTAAGACTCTGGTAACCCTTTTACGTAAACTCTGACTAAACCTTCTTCTCTACTGAAGTCCCAAAGGTTCTCCCTGCTAGGGATGACTGTGGGACCAAGTGGGATACTAAGGTTATGTTGAATTTTAATAGAGGATTATCGCTCCTTAAGCGTTACCGTGATGATGAAGGCGGCAATATTGCGCTAACATTCGCCGTGAGTACCGTAGCCATCATTGGCAGTATGGGCGCGGCAATGGACTTTTCAACACTGAGTAACGCTGAAGCCCGAAGTCAGTCCATCGCGGATCAAACCGCACTGAGCGCCGCGATCTTCATGAAAAACTACGATCGTCCACCCGCAGAAGGTGATGATGGTTACGCCCCGGGTCAATATACAGCTGACGAAATGGGGTATGAATATAAAGGCTGGGTCGACGGCGGCGCGCAAAATGTTGGCGTTAATGTCGTATATGATGATAATGCCAAAGAAGCGCGTGTTACGGTTACGGGTAAAACTGTTCCAACCTTCATGCAGATTTTCGGCAAGCAATCGCTCGACTTCACAGCTGAATCCGTTGTGTCTTATCTGCAAGTGGACGAAACGCATCCCGCTTCAATCGTTATGGTCTTAGATAACTCTGGTTCCATGCGTTGGGATGACCAAAGAATTAGCCCTTCAGGGCAACGTCCATCATCGCCGCGGGCTCGAATTGATGTGCTTAAAACATCGATCAGAACCTTCAGGTCAGAATTACAAAGCCGCATTGGCAACCAAACCACGAGTGAAGGACAAGTTGTTCTTCGGACAGGTATCTTGCCTTATAACTCTGAAATCGTCGCTCTGACATCGGCTCAAGCCGCGACGGAAGGCAGCCGCAAAATGAAATGGGGCTTCCTAGGGATCGGTGACGCCTTCATCAATCCGATGCAAGCGCAAGGCTCAACAAACTCTAACCCGCCTATGGCCAAGGCTAGAGTCTGGTTAGGACAAGAAGATGAAGAACATCGCAAAGAGGCCAATCGCGTCAGTGAAGAATATCGCCAACCGCTTAAATTCGTTGTCTTTATGACGGATGGACAGAATACGAGTGGTGACTTGGAATTTGTCGCAAACGATACAACAAACCGTTTTTATGCTTTCAAACCCCTCTTCGGACGACCAGCACAATGGTGGGTCTCCAGAAACAGGCCCTTCGACTCTGATTTCTTGGAAGGCAATCTGGAACTCAACTCTGATCGTGTAACTGTCGAAAGCTGCCGCGCCATGCAGGCTGAAGGCACAGAAATCTTCACAATCGGTTATGGCCTCGAAGTCGGTCACTATTATGATCCGCTAAACCCGGATGAACCGCAGCCAGTTAGCGAAAGAACGCAGGCTACGGCCTATGCACTTCTCTCGTCTTGTGCATCAAAGCCTGAAAACTTCATTGAAGCTGGAAGCGGCACGGAACTCGAAGGCGCATTTGACCAAATTCAAAACGCGATCGTTAAAGAGCTAATCCGCATTAAGTCGTAAAATACGATTTACATTCACGCATAGAAAAAGGCCGGGTCACCCCGGCCTTTTTTATGTTCAAAATTAAGCTGAAACAGCTTAGCCAACAATTTCGTCTTCAGAGAAGAAGAAGACGATTTCTTCTGCAGCTGTTTCTGGCGCATCAGATCCATGAACGGTGTTCGCATCGATTGATTCTGCGAATTCAGCGCGGATTGTGCCTGCATCAGCTTCACTTGGGTTCGTCGCGCCCATGACTTTGCGGTATTCAGCGATAGCATTTTCGCCTTCGAGCACCTGAACAACGACCGGACCAGACATCATGAATTTCACGAGGTCAGCGTAGAATGGACGCTCTTTATGCACAGCGTAGAACCCGCCAGCTTGCGCTTCAGTCAGCTGCAAACGCTTTTGCGCGATGATGCGCAGACCGGCTTCTTCGATCTTGGCATTAACTTTACCTGTGATGTTACGCTTCGTCGCGTCAGGTTTGATGATGGAAAAAGTACGTTGAACGGCCATTGGTAACTCCATGAAGGCTAAATTTCAGTTTCGCGCGCCCTTAATGCGGGGTTGCATCGGTGTAAAGCCGTGTTAGCTGCACTGTCGTGTTACATATTAATGATCTGACATATCGTATCGAAGGCCGCCCCCTGTTCGAGCAGGCCACATTAGCCATCAATGAAGGCCATAAAGTTGGCCTTGTGGGACGAAATGGTACTGGAAAATCCACACTCTTTCGTCTGATTAAAGGCGAAATCAGCCCTGATGACGGCGAGATCAATTTACGCAAGAACATGAAACTGGGCGTGGTCGACCAAGAAGTTCCCAGCGGACCACAAAGCCTGATTCAAACCGTTTTGGACGCAGACACGGAACGGAAATCCCTTCTGGCTGAAGCTGACACAGCTACAGATCCCATGCGGATTGCCGCAATTCATACTCGTTTGTCCGATATTGACGCCTATTCCGCAGAAGCCCGCGGCGCATCTATTTTGTCGGGTTTGGGATTTACAGCACAAGATCAGCTCAAACCCTGTTCTGATTTTTCGGGCGGATGGCGAATGCGGGTCGCCCTCGCCGCGATGCTATTCGCGAAACCCGACATCTTACTTCTTGATGAGCCAACAAACTATTTGGACGTGGAAGGCGCGGTTTGGTTGGAAGCGCATATCCGCAAATATTCTGGCACAGTCTTTGTTATTTCCCATGACCGCGATTTCCTAAACACGGCCGTCACCCATATCGCGCATTTGCGCGGCGGAAAGCTAGTTGGATATACGGGAAATTATGACACGTTCGAACGCCAACTGGCCGAACGTAATCGTATGGACATGGCCCTTATGGGCAAACAAGAGGACGAGCGCCGCAAGCTGGAAGCCTTCGTCAACCGCTTCAAAGCCAAAGCCTCCAAAGCGAAACAAGCACAAAGCCGCGTCAAACGCCTAGAAAAAATGCAACCCGTTGCGACGATCATCAGCGACCCAATTGCCGCCATCAGCTTGCCGGGGCCTGAACGTGCGCTCTCTCCGCCCATCGTTCGATTTGACGACGTCGCGCTTGGCTATGCCAATAAAACAGAGGATCCCCTCATCGTTCTGCGCAATGTCAATCAACGCATTGACCCCGATGACCGCATTGGGATTTTGGGTAAAAATGGTCAGGGTAAATCGACATTTGCCAAAGCCATCATGGGAGAGCTGTCGCCGCTGCTTCTCAACCCCGCAAAGCCAGGCTTCATAAAGCGAAACAAAAAACTGCGGATTGGGTATTTCGCGCAACACCAAATTGACGGGTTGAACCCGCGCGCCAGCGCCTATGACCATATTGTCGAATTAATGCCAGAGGCGACAGAAGCCCAACGCCGCGCGCGCCTCGCAAGTTTTGGCTTAGGCCTCAAAAATGCGGAGACACCCGCTGGAGATTTATCAGGCGGAGAGAAAGCCCGCCTGATGTTTTCACTGATCGGATTTCACAAGCCGCATCTACTCGTGCTGGACGAGCCAGCCAATCATTTGGACATTGATAGTCGTGCCGAATTAATTCGTAGCCTCAATGATTACGAAGGCGCCGTTATCGTAATTTCTCATGATAGAAACCTGCTGGAAGCCGTCGTAGATCGCTTATGGTTGGTCGACTCTGGCCGCGTCGAACCCTACGAAGGCTCTCTAGATGATTACCGTAAACTCCAATTAGAGAAAACTAAAGCTGATAAAAAACAAAAACCTACGGAAGAAAACTCGCGTAAACGAAATAGACAAGACCGCGCCCGAGCCATACAGGAAATCGCGCCATTAAAGCGTAAAACCGAGACCCTCGAAAAGAAAATCACGCAAGCGCAGACCGCTTTGGCAAAGATTGATGCTCGGCTCGCTACTGAGGATTTGTTTACCATAAACCCCGATGAAGCTGTCACCCTGGGACAAAGCCGTGCGAAGACAGAGGCGTTGATCGAATCACTTGAGTTGGACTGGTTCGCGGCGCTCGAATTATATGAGCAAGCCCGCGAACGTGAGGGGTTAGATTGACGGGGGTGTAAAGTAACCGCTGCGGAATTCATGGCTGGGCCGCAGCATCAGGGGATGGTTTTTGCCATGTTAAAAACACGACTAATTCGCGACCAAGATGCGAAACTACACTTCGAAGTCATGGCTTGGTTGATCCAAACCTATGGCTCGCCACCGCGTCCGCCCGTACCCTCACCGCTTCACAAAACGCCAGGGATTGAAAGTCTCGCGTGGGAGGACCTCGACACACGCTCTATTTTTGATTGGGCAGAAGATAACTTCAACACGATCAAATCCGAATGCCATATGCAAGATTGGCCGATTGATTTAATACCAGCAGGAGACGGTTTGGACCAAACGCAAGTCGCCGCCAGCCTGCGGTTGGACGCGTTGGCTGCGGGTCGCAACCCATATGTTACGCAAGGCCGTGCGGAGATTTATTACGACCCCCGCGATTGCGTGGAGCCAGGATATTTTACGGCGCATGCCGTCTTGCAACTCGCCGAGTTTCGGTGCGCCGACTTCCAAAGCGAGCATGGCCTTTCGCCGCTCATGAAACGTATGGTGACGCTGGTCTCGGCTGCATATTGTCGTCAAGGCTTCACCCTTGCCAACCTCCCGCATGACGTTTCAAAGTTCATGACATCCCAAAGCGACCTTCGCTCTGTCCCGCAACGAATCGTTCAAAATTCACTTTGTTTCGCGACCTGCCTTGGGCTGCGCATTCGGCGGCAATCTGCAGAGCAAATCATCGCGACCTATGGCACACGCATGCCCAAAACCTTCCGCCGCAAGGTACATCAAGCCTGCAAGCAGGTAGATAGTCATGCAGAAGATTTAGCCGTCTTGCAGATGCTAGCGGAACCTCGCGCACGGCGCGCGCCCCATCAGATGCAAACGACAGCTATGCGAGCCTAACGGCAGTCAACCTGTTGCACATAGCCTTCTTCATCAAGTTCAATCGTCAGGCGATCGCCAATTTCAGGCCCAAGATTCAAACGGTCAGTCATATTGGAGATCGCCGATGCATAAAGCGATTGCCCCGCAAGGAACTCGCGGACTTCGACATAAGGCGTTTCGGTATAAAAAACATCATCTCGAGAATAACCAAACCCTTCCAATTCCGCAGGTTTGATGACGCGCTTTCGTCCCGGAAGTCCCGCAATGAAAATCGCCCCCTCATGCTGGCCAACAAGACCTGCATAGAGACGGGACTCACAGGCATCGATGTTTTGAATGCGCGGCGTCGGTTGCGGATTTAGATATTGTGGGCGCACATATTGTCCCTGCCCTGGTGTTGGGCGGTATTCAGGATAGGTGCTAACGGGCCCGCCAAATGTGCAAGCCGAAAGCAAGCTAAGCGCAGCGAAAAATGCAAAAGAGCGAATCATAGCCCCAAATTGAGCCCAAAGCGTTTAGACCGCGTTAACCATAGTGTTGAAATCGAGCTGTCGATTTACTCACTGACCTAGGCCCAAAGCACTGCCAGCGTACAAAATCAGATCAACAAATGGCGTTGTTAGCGCCTAACGATGTCGATATCGCATTGCACGCTAGCTTTCATTCGCCCCCCGCATTAGGTAGCCCAAGATATGTCAACGCGCCCAAAATCTCCACCTACGCCATGGCGCGCGACCGCCTTGACACTCTTCCCTGACGCCTTTCCGGGTGTTTTGGGCACATCCATCATTGGCGGGGCTGAAAAAAGCGGTATTTGGCAGCTCGACACGGTAGACATTCGTGATTTTTCGACTAATAGGCACCGCAGCGTTGATAGTCCGCCTTCGGGTGGCGGTCCCGGCATGGTTTTAAAACCTGACGTGGCAGCAAGGGCCATCGACAGTGTGTCTGACGACAGACCGCTTATCTATATGACCCCTCGGGGCAAACCTCTCACGCAGAAACGCGTTAGAGCGTTAGCCACGGGACCGGGTCTTATTGTGTTTTGCGGACGGTTCGAAGGCCTTGACCAAAGGGTGATCGAAGCCCGCGAGATGGAAGAGATTTCCATCGGCGACTTCGTTCTCGCAGGGGGCGAGGTTGCGGCACAAGTAATGATCGAGGCGTGCGTACGCCTGTTGCCCGGTGTTTTGGGCGCAGCAGACAGCGCCTCGGAAGAGAGTTTTGAAGACGGTTTGTTGGAGTACCCTCTCTATACTAAACCGAGAGAGTGGGAAAACCGGAACATTCCGGACGTGTTATTAAGCGGCGATCACAAAAAGATCGCGCAGTGGCGACACACCCAGAGCGAAGAGACAACGAAGGCACGGCGGCCAGATATGTGGGCCAAAATGCAAACAGGAGACGGATCATGAACGTCATTGAAAAGATCGAAAAAGCCGAACAAGAGCGTCTGCTCTCCGGTGACAAAGTTATCCCTGATTTCTCGGCTGGTGACACACTCGTCGTCCAAGTCCGTATTACAGAAGGCACGCGGACACGTTTGCAGGCTTTTGAAGGCGTATGTATCGCCCGCTCTGGTGCTGGCATCAAAGAGAGCTTCACAGTTCGCAAAATCTCTTATGGTGAAGGCGTCGAACGCGTATTCCCACTTTACTCCCCACTTGTTGAGGAAATCGAAGTCAAACGTCGCGGTAAAGTCCGTCGCGCCAAACTTTACTATCTACGTGATCGCCGTGGTAAATCCGCACGTATCACAGAACGCACAACAGGCCGCGGCATGGCTGGCGGACGCGTAAAGAAGAAGTAGTTTTCTTCAATAGATTTTGAATAAATGACCGCGGCCTATTAGGCGGCGGTTTTTTTATGGAAACAGCCCTCACCCGTTTTAGGCGCTGCACTTCTAGAGGCTTCAAAATTTCGCTTTTGGAAAATTTCGCTTATGGAAAGTCACAGCCTCATTCTAGGCGTCACGCTTTATAGTCTGACCCTCAATCTAATCGCATATGGCGCGTTTTTCATCGATAAAAGGCGCGCACAAAAACGACACCGCAGGATATCAGAATCCAAGCTGCTACTCATGGCATGTCTCGGCGGAAGCCTTGGTGCGATTACGGCGCAACATCAATTTCGGCATAAAACGCAAAAACAGCCCTTTAAATTCTGGCTGTATTCCATCGCCGTCATACAGGCGGCTTTAGTGATTGTGATGCTTATTCGGCGGTCCCTTTAATCCCCTAATCCAAGACGCCCTTCACACTCGGACCAAAGGGTGAATCCCCCAATACGGCGAGTTGCATTTGCGCCGAGACTTTGTTCACCGCCTCTTGCGGACGCGCAGTTGGATGCAATGCGATGCGCAGTGGACGCGTGCCTTTTGGAAGGGCGATGGCCCCTGCGATGGCGCGCGGAATATCCATCGGATCAGACTCGCCCCCGCCCGCTTCGCGTTTCCCCATACCTGCCGTGAATTGTGGATAGGCCGAGATAACATCTTCGCTCAGGCGCGCTTTGAGGGCCGCAGATGGCGGGTTTTGGTTTGACCAAATTTTGGTCGGATACCCGCCCGGTTGAATAATAGTGACCTCAATACCGTGCGACGCCACTTCATATGCCAGTTGTTCGCTCAAGGCTTCGAGCGCAAATTTTGTCGGTGAATATTGCCCAAAACCTGGAATGATAATGCGGCCCAGCTGTGACGTGACATTGAAAATATGGCCGTTTCCATTGGCCCGCATCGACGGCAATGCCGCGCGTATCATACGCTGCGCGCCATAAACATTTGTATCAAAAATCAGCTGCGTCGCCGCCATATCTTGCGCTTCGATTGGCCCCGCAATCGACATACCCGCATTATTGATCAATACGTCCAGCGTGCCACCTGCCGCTTTTATCGCCGCTGCAACGCCGCTTTCGACTTGATCGTCTTTGGTTACATCGATCTCTAAAACAGTAATGTCGAGCGCATCAGACGCCGCAAGAACTTCCAGTTCTGCCGCCTCAGGCCGCGGAAGATTGCGCATGGTCGCGAACACTTTCGCGCCAAGACGCGCGAAATGTTCCGCACCCAAACGGCCAAAACCAGAGGAACATCCCGTGATGAGAATGGATATACCCGTCAGATCGATCGCCTCTTCAGCCGTCGCTTCAGGCGCTTTCGAACATGCCGCCACATAAGCCGCAGCCGTCATAGACGCCCCGAGCATAAGGGCGCGGCGATTGAGGTTGAAAGTATCTGACATGGTAAAGCTCCTGTAGCGAGCCGCGAGCTTACCAGCTTTTCACGCGAAAGAATACTTCATCCGTGTTTACCAGCGCGACATGGTTGCGCTGTGCTGGCTTGGAGGAATGTCTCCAACACGCAGAGGCGCCGTTAACGAAAGCCCCGAAAGCGTACGGGCGCGTGATAAGGCGACATAGGTTTGCCCTGATGCAAAGGCGCCTCGCCCGAGGTCAATACGAACATCGTCCAACGTCAAGCCTTGCGCCTTATGGATCGTCACGGCCCAAGCCAAGATCAATGGAATTTGTTCGAAACTCGCCGTTGTAGCCTCAATCATCTTCTGATCGGCTTCGCTCCATTTATAAGTAATCGCATCCCATTTTTGTCGCTCTATTTTCCGAACGCCGCCGCCGCTGTCAAACTTCACATAGACCTCTTCCTGAGTGAGGTCAGTGATCGTCCCCAAAGAGCCATTAACCCATCGTTTTTGCGGATCGTTTTTGACCGCCATGACCCGCGCGCCTTTTTTGAGCTTCAGATGCGGCGGGGCGGGGGCGCGTTTTTCATTAAACTTCCCCTTCGTCACGCAATCATATTCGATCTGCTGGTTGGCGAGATCGGCAAGCCCTTGCCTGTTATATTTATCCGCAACCGCATTCGTCGCCGTCAGCAAGACAGGCGTATGTTCCGCCCGATGCGGCCGCACACAAATGTCATTAATCTTGGCTACGGCAGAGGCAACATTTCGCGCCACGCGGATATCGGACAAAAGACTGACGAAATGCGGGTCTTTTTGGCGATACACAGTGGTGAGCTCGAAATGCACAGGCGGGTAATTTTGCAAAACCTTCGCATCATATGCGTAGGGCCCCGCATAGCCCATTTGCGTCAAAACAGCGGTTTCACGCTGTGGAATTACGGGCGGAAGTTGGTGGAAATCCCCGACGAGCAAGAGACGACATCCCCCAAAGGGAAGATCCGACGCTTGCGCGCGCCGCAATATAATATCGATCCCATCTAAAATATCCGCACGCACCATTGAGATTTCATCAATGACAACAAGCTCGACCTTTTTCCAAAGGCGATTGGCACGTTGATCACTCAAAGCGCCTTCATCAATCACCTGAAAGGGAAGCCTGAAAAACGAATGCAGCGTTTGCCCCCCTACATTCAAGGCCGCGACGCCTGTTGGGGCCAAGACAACCGTATTCCCCAAATCGCCCAGTCGTTTGATATAATTGACAAGCGTAGACTTCCCTGTCCCCGCCTCGCCCGTGACGAGAATGGGGGAGCGGTCGTCAGAGCGAAGTTGTTCCAAAATATGATCAACTGTCGGGTCCGTTTCGGACGCTTCAGAGTAATTTTTCAGTGTAGACACAAGGACCCTTTCCGGCATTCAACACCGAGATATTCATATTGCCCCTGAAACCAGCAGACTCGTCAAAACCATAGCCCCTATACATCCGTCCGACCACCAGTGTCTTCAATGATGACATATGTCTTAAACTCGCACTACGATTTGAGAATAATTCTTGTTTTTGAAAAATAACTATCGTTCAGTTTCAATTTCTTACGTCAAAAACCAAGAGAATGATCCTTGGTCCCAAAACCTATGATACGGTACACAGGTTCTTTCGGACACGGGACAGGTGAGGCCTCGCTTGCTGGTACCGAGAGACGGTGGGGTTGAGCGGTTTGGTGTGAGAGCCAGACGTGTGCCGGACCTTTTGCGATGAGCGTTGACTGCTGGGCGTCAACCGGGGTCTTGGGATTTACACCCTGAGAGTCTGACCGGTACGTCCAACTGCGGGACCCCCAACCGTCGCACCAAAAACCGCTGCCGCGTGGTATGCACATGTTGGACTGACATCCCAATGCGTGCGGTATTTGCGTAAAACATTTTTCTATTTTGGTATTCCATCGCGAATATCGACCACGCGGGCTGTCCTGCTTATCCTCTGCCGTTCCCTTGATGGGCGGTTACGGCCTCCCCCTGCGCGTTAGGCTATGCACCGCTGACAAAACAACATAGGGAGCGCCCACGGCCTGTTAATTTTGAGTTGGCCAACGAGATCGACGTGATCGATCAGCCAGACAAAATATTTGTCAGATTGGTTTTACCAATCCAATGAAAGACGACAGCCATGTCCAATATTGAAAACGTGCATCCAGCACTCGCAATCGCTTTGGAAAAAAAGGGCTATGAAACCCTCACACCTGTTCAAGACTCCGTTCTTGCACCAGAATTACAAGACAAAGACCTTCTTGTCTCCGCCCAAACAGGATCAGGTAAAACCGTTGCCTTTGGCCTGACAATGGCAACGACATTACTGGGCGATGCCAGCGCATTTCTTCGGGCCGACGCGCCCTTGGCGCTCTGTATCGCACCAACTCGCGAGCTTGCCATGCAGGTCAAACGCGAGCTGGATTGGCTCTTTAAAGATGCGGGCGCAAAAACGGCCAGCTGCGTCGGCGGCATGGATATGCGCACGGAACGTGGTGCCCTATCACGCGGCGCACATATCGTTGTCGGTACGCCGGGTCGTTTGTGTGATCACATCAAACGCGGCTCTCTCGACATGAGCGAGTTGAAATGTATCGCCCTAGATGAAGCCGATGAAATGCTGAAAATGGGTTTCCGTGAAGAGTTGGAGACTATTCTTGGCGCAGCCCCAGAGGAACGCCGTACATTAATGTTCTCTGCCACCGTGCCAAAAACGATTTTGGGCATGACCAAGAAATATCAAAAAAATGCTGTGCGCGTAAACACTGCGGCCGAAGCCAAACAACATTTGGACATCGAATATCGCGTGATGACCGTTTCCAATGCAGATCGGGAAAATGCGATCATCAACGTGTTGCGCTATTATAATGCGAAAAACGCCATCGTTTTCGGCGATACGCGCGTTGCCGTGAACCGCATGACGCAACGCTTTAACAATCGCGGTTTCTCTGTTGTCGCGCTGTCGGGTGAATTGTCCCAAGCCGAACGCAGCAATGCCCTTCAAGCTCTAAGAGATGGCCGCGCCCAGGTTTGCGTTGCGACAGATGTCGCGGCGCGCGGCTTGGATTTGCCTGATCTGGAGCTTGTGATTCATGCGGATGTGCCGCGTAACCGCGAAGCTCTGCTCCATCGGTCTGGCCGAACAGGCCGTGCAGGCCGCAAAGGCGTATCTGCCTTGATCGTCGCGCCGAGCCGCCGCCGTAATGCCGAACGCTTACTACGCGACGCCGGTATTAAATCCGCAGAATGGGGCGAAGCGCCAAGCGCAGAGTCGATCATCGCCAAAGATAATGAGCGCCTGCTTGAAAATATGACCCTTAATGGCGAGGTGACGGACGAAGAAAGCACAATGGTTGCGCGTCTATTGAAAGCACATTCCGCTGAACACATCGCGACGGCCTTCATTCGCCAATATCGTGAAGGCCAATCCGCACCAGAAGAGCTCCTGCCTGCTAATTATAAGCCAAGCAAAGACGAACGCGGTGCGCGTCATCCAGATGCCCGCAGCTCTGGCCCACGCGAAAACTTCGACGACGGCGTCTGGTTCTCTCTTAATGTGGGCCGTAAGCAGAAGGCAGAACCGAAATGGATTTTGCCAATGCTCATGAAATCTGGTGGCCTCAAAAAGGGTGAAATCGGCGCGATCAAAATTATCGACAATAAGACTTTTGTTGAAATGGCTCCGAAAGGCGTCGAACGTTTCCTTGAAAACATCGGCCCTGACATGAAAATCGAAGCGGCGATTACGGCGGCGCGCGTCGACGGAAAACCAAACCTCGCACAGCCCACAGAAAATTATCGCGGACGAGATCGCGACAATAATTCCGGTCGCAGCAAGGGCAAACCTTACGGCGATAAGAAAAAATCATATGGCGACAAAAAACCATGGGACGACAAAAAGAAACCTCGCGGTGATAAGAAACCTTGGGCTGACAAGAAGACATCTTACGACGATAAACCGTCTGGCGATCAAAAAAAATCCAATGACGATAAGCCTAAGCGGGATTCAAACTTCGAAGAAGGCACGTTCAAACGCAAGTCCCGCAAGGCGACAGGCTCTGACATGCCGTCTTATGACAAGCCAAAGAGCGGCGCGAATGGTGGGAAAAAACCGCATAAGAAAAAGCTCGCTCGCGCAGCCGCACTCAAAGAAAAAGGCGGCGCGCCGAATAGCTTTGGCAGCAAGGGCGGCGTCAAAAAAGGCGCTAGAAAAAGCACCCGCAAGCCTAAGTAAGGTAATTATTCTCTTCCCTCGGGCGCATTGAAAAACGCTCGGGGAAAGACAGAAAATCTCTCAAACGATTACAAACCCGCACATAGGGTAATCAGCATGTCGCTGAGTTCCGCATGGACATCCTCTTGTAGGAAATGCCCGCCGCCCTTCAGGATTTGATGCGGTTGACCGGCTGCGCCGGGAATCAGTTTTTGGAAGATGGCCTCGCCGCCCTTGCTGACAGGGTCTTGATCCGAGAACGCCGTGACGAACGGCTTATCCCATGTCTTGAGGACGTTCCACGAGGCAATATTCTCCGCGACGCCTTCCATATCTGACGTCATGGGGACTAAAGCTGGAAAAATACGTGCGCCTGCTTTGTAACTCTCATCGGGATATGGCGCGTCATAAGCCGCGATTTCGGCAATCGATAACTCCCGCACGGTTGCGCCTTGCAAAATCATACCCGTTGGAAACTCTGGCACGACTTGGGAGAATTTTTGCCATTTCAAAAACGCTTCGGACGGCGTGCCCTTGCCAATAGGAAGCCCCGTATTCCCCGCCATTACAGCCGCAAAACGCTCTGGGTTATCGGCAACCAAACGCAGGCCAATTAAACCGCCCCAATCCTGGCAGAACAGCACAGCGTCGGACACATCAACATGATCCAACCACCCCTGCATCCACGCAACATGCGCCGTATAGCTATAATCGCTCATCTCTGCGGGTTTATCAGATCGGCCAAACCCAATCAGATCAGGCGCCAAAACCCGAAAGCCTGCCGCACTGAGTTGGCGAATCATGAAGCGGTACAGATAAGACCAACTCGGCTCGCCATGCATGAGAATGATCGTGCGGCCTTCGCGCGGACCTACATCGACATAATGCAAACGCAGACCATTGCCGACTTTGCAATATGTCGGCGCGAAATCATAATCTGGTAAATCTTCAAATCGAGAATCAGGCGTGCGTAAGGTTTTCATACTTCAGCTTTCAAAATGCAGGTGCCTTACTTGCGCTGCGCCGCAACGATATGGGCTTCAATCAGCGTCTCGCCGAGCAGTTTCACCGCTTCGACACGGTGCAAGCCTTCCTGCAACACATAGCGGTCCTTGCCCACACGAGCATAGATCGGCTTTTGCAGGCCGTTCTCCAAGATGTCTTCAGCCAGTTCGAGAACCTTATCCGCATCAAGCGTTTTCTGCTTGGCGGCGGGAACGTAAATTTTATCGATCGGTATATCGACAATGCGCATATGAAACTCCGTCTTTCGTGCTATCACATAGGCAGGAGAGGCTGCTCATTGCAATCGAGATGATATGACCAAATACGCATTTAAACCACACGATCCTGTTAGTTTACCGATTGCGGGGACGGATGAACGTTTTCCCGTACGCCGCATTTACTGCATCGGTAAGAATTACGCCGACCATGTCGTAGAAATGGGCGGCGACGCGACACGGTCTGAACCTATATTTTTTACAAAGGCCGCTGAAACCATCGTCCAGAGCGGCGCAGATATTCCATTTCCGCCAAATACATCCGATTTGCATTACGAAGTCGAACTGGTCGTTGCGATAGGTCCGGACGACATCAATGGCGGTATCTTTGGATATGGCGTCGGCATCGACCTGACGCGGCGGGACTTACAAAGCGTGGCGAAATCCAAAGGCGGCCCTTGGGATCGCGCGAAAAGTTTTCACCGTTCCGCGCCCTGCTCTGCTGTTACGCCCGCCGAAAATGTAAACTTAGACGGTGCGCGGATAGTATTGCGTAAAAATGGCGACCTTGTTCAGGCGAGCCCCTTGGCCAATATGATCTGGAATGTAGAAGAAATCATAGAGCGCCTCCGCGAAGATATGGATTTGCAGGCCGGAGATTTGATCTACACGGGCACGCCCGCAGGCGTCGGCCCCGTTCGTGTGGGCGACGAGCTTTCCGGCGGTGTTGAAAGCCTCGAACGAATTACCGTACGCTTCGTCTAGCTACGGCTTGTCGCACGCGCAGGATATGACTATGGAGACGGATATGGACTTTACCCATGACGACATTCTTCTACCGCTCGCCATTACGGTGATTATCGACCGAAAGGTCCGATCTCCAGAAATGCAGAGTTTTATTGTGCAAGCCAAAGGCTTGTTCGATCTATTCGAGTTGGAACAAATGGATGAAGCCAAAATTCGAAGCTGGTTTAAAAGTCATACAAAAGACCTAGAAACCAAATTAAAAGGCCCTCGGCGAAACACCTTGGTTCTACGGGCGCTCTCTCGGTTCAAAGAAGAACGTGACGTAGAAGCCATCTATGATGCGATGGTATCGATCTCAGTCAGCGATAAAGAATATGTCGTATCAGAAAGTGAATTGATCAAATCAGCCGGTGCAATTTGGGGCTTCCCCCGCCCACCCATCAAGGTGGACCGTTAATGTCCAATACCGACGCAACGATGCAAGCCGTCGCGCGTATTTTAGCTGTGACAGTCCTAGTGGATAAGCGACAAAAAGATCGTGAAATGATCGAGTTTTGTCATTCTATCATGACGATCAACCAACGCCTACGCCCTGGAGTTATCTTGCCGCGCCAGACAATTTTGAACTGGTTCGATTCCCAGAAAGACCAGATCATTGCGGCTTTAGCCGCAGATGACGACAACAGTTACAAAACTGAAATTCTAGAAAAAATCGTCGATCCAGAGCTTCGCCAGATCGTATTAGCCGCCATTTTTGCGATTTGCATTTGTGACTATGAATTCCAAGACGAAGAGACAGCCTTCATCAAGGTCGCCCTTGATGTTTGGAATAGCGGCCTGCCCAATATGGACGACATGGCCTTGATGGCGGGCTAACTCACCCGCCATAACGTTTAAAGATTAGCCCTCTTTTTCAAGGGCTTCCATACGGCGCTGATCTTTCTTCCGCATATTCTCCATCAAGTGACGCTTACGGATGCGGATGCTTTCTGGCGTGACTTCGACGAGTTCATCATCATTGATATATTCTAGCGCCAGTTCCAGCGTCATTGTAATCGGCGTCGTTAGCGTAACCGCTTCATCCGTACCAGAGGCCCGAACGTTGGTCAGCTGCTTACCTTTGAGTGGATTGACGGTCAGATCATTATTACGGGAGTTTTGCCCAATGATCATGCCTTCATAAACTTCTGTCGCATGGCCAATGAACATTTCGCCGCGGGCTTGCAGGTTCCAAAGCGCAAATGCCAAGGCTTTACCCGTAGAGTTCGAGATCAAGACGCCTTTTTGGCGACGACCAATGCCAGCCTTCGTGCGCGGCTTGTAGCTATCGAAAGTATGATAAAGCAAACCAGAGCCCGATGTCAGTGTCATAAATTCAGAACGGAAACCGATCAGGCCACGGGTTGGAATTTCATAGTCCAAACGCACACGTCCATTCCCGTCAGGCGCCATGTCTTGCAAGTTACCCTTCCGTTCACCAAGTTTCTCCATGATGGATCCTTGGTGATCCGCTTCAACATCAACAGTCAGCTTCTCGAATGGCTCACACAACACGCCATCCACTTCCTTATTCACCACTTCAGGGCGGGAAATCGCGAGCTCATAGCCCTCACGACGCATATTCTCGATAAGGATCGAAAGATGCAGTTCCCCTCGGCCAGAAACGCGAAACTTATCCGCATCGTCTAATTGCTCTACGCGCAAGGCGACGTTGGAGATGAGCTCTTTATCGAGACGGTCTTTGATATTCCGCGACGTTACGAATTTGCCTTCACGGCCCGCAAATGGCGAGTCGTTGACCTGGAAGGTCATGGAAATCGTTGGCTCATCAACAGAGAGCGGAGGTAAAATATCAACATTTTCAGGATCACAGATCATGTCGGAAATACCGAGATCGGTAATGCCCGTGAAGCAACAAATATCACCTGCCGAAACGCTTTCCGACTTCACCCGATCTAGTCCCATAAATCCGAACAAGTCTAAAATTTTAGCCTTGCGTTGCTTCCCATCAGGAGCCGCAACAACAACTTGTTGGTTACGGTGCAACACACCGCGCACAACCCGGCCAATACCAATAACGCCAGTGTAAGAATTATAATCCAACGCAGAGACCTGCAGCTGAACGGGTCCATCAGGATCAACATTCGGAACAGGCGCGTTTTTAACAATGCTCTCAAAGAGCGGTGTCATATCTGTGCCTTCTGTCGCCGCATCATCCGATGCCCAACCATTCAAGGCCGACGCGAAGACAACAGGAAAATCGAGCTGCTCATCTGTCGCGCCGAGGCGATCAAACAGATCGAATGTTTGGTCGACAACCCAATCTGGGCGCGCACCAACACGGTCAATTTTATTGACAACAACAATCGGGCGAAGACCTTGTGCCAAGGCTTTCTTGGTCACGAAACTTGTCTGCGGCATTGGGCCCTCAACGGCGTCAACGAGCAAGACAACTGAATCGACCATGGAAAGTACGCGCTCTACTTCGCCGCCAAAGTCCGCATGACCCGGTGTGTCGACGATGTTAATGCGCCAATCTTGGCCATCCGGCGCTTTCCAGCCAATGGCTGTGTTCTTGGCGAGAATTGTAATGCCGCGTTCTTTTTCGATATCGCCGCTATCCATGACGCGTTCTTCGCGGTCCCCGCGTTCATCCAGCGTACCAGATTGGCGGAGAAGTTTATCAACAAGCGTTGTTTTACCGTGGTCAACGTGAGCGACGATCGCGACATTGCGTAGGAATTCGACAGAATTGGACATAATAGCTATTTTTCGAGAATTACGGGCTTCGCGCGCGACTTAGCGGAATAGCGGCGGAAGTCCAGCAAAGAAGGCATTGCGGCCCAATTGAATTTGCACTGGACCGTTGCACTTGCCCGATGCGTTAGCCACATAGGGTTCGAACAGAGGAACCATATAATGCGCACCGACACTGCCCCGACACCCACACTTCTTGAAGATTATACATCACCGAGCCATGCGCTGAATTCGGTTTATTTGGATTTTGATCTGCAGCCCTCCGCGACGACGGTGCGGTCTAAGATTGAGGTGACGCGTTTGCGGGATGAGCCTTTGGTCCTCAACGGCGAGAACATCACGCTTAAATCTGTGAAAATTGACGGAAAAGCCTTAAAACGGACAGCTTATAAGTTGGATCAGGAAACACTGGTTCTCACCAAAACGCCAGAGGCCTTCACCCTAGAAATCGAAACAGTTTGTGATCCGAGCGCAAACTCTACCCTAATGGGCCTCTACGTCTCTGGTGGACGGTTCTGCACGCAGTGCGAAGCCGAAGGCTTCCGCCGCATCACATATTATCCCGACCGCCCAGATGTCATGAGCGTTTTCACGGTGCGTATGGAAGCCGACATTACAACCTATCCGCACCTGCTCGCGAATGGGAATAAAATCGAAGATGGCGCAGCAGGTAATGGTCGTCATTTTGCCGTCTGGCATGACCCGTTCCCGAAACCTGCTTACCTCTTTGCGCTTGTGGCAGGTGAATTTGATGTGCTGGAAGACAGTTTCACGACTATGTCAGGCCGCCACATCCCGCTGGAAATCTATGTCGACACCGGCAATGCAGCCAAAGCCGAATATGCGATGGACGCTCTAAAACGCTCTATGAAATGGGATGAAGAGGCCTTTGGGCGCGAATATGATCTAGACCTATTCATGATCGTGGCCGTGCGCGATTTCAATTTTGGCGCGATGGAGAACAAAGGTCTGAACATCTTTAACTCCTCGCTTTTGTTGGCTGATGCTGAATCCGCAACCGATATGAATTTCGAACGTATCGAGTCTGTTGTCGCGCATGAGTATTTCCACAACTGGTCGGGTAATCGCGTGACCTGCCGCGATTGGTTCCAACTTTGCCTCAAAGAAGGCTTCACCGTTTTCCGCGATCAGGAATTTTCAGCGGATCAACGCGGTGCAGCCGTTCAACGCATTAAAGACGTGAGAGCTTTGCGCGCGCGGCAATTCGCCGAAGACGCAGGTCCGCTCGCTCATCCCGTTCGCCCGAACAGCTATATGAAAATCGACAATTTCTATACGGCGACGATTTATGAAAAAGGTGCGGAGTTAATCCGCATGCTAAAAACCATCTTGGGACCCGAGCGGTTCCGCGCGGGGTCCGATCTGTATTTTGACCGCATGGACGGTACAGCCGCAACGGTTGAACAATTTATAACCTGCTTCGAAGAGGCGACGGGCGAAGACTTGTCTCAATTTATGCGTTGGTATGAACAAGCGGGCACGCCGACATTGAAAGTTCAACGCGAAACATTGGCCAATGGCGATCACCGCATTCACTTCATGCAAGCGACAAAACCTACGCCAGGCCAGCCGACAAAACAGGCCGTTGTTATTCCAATTCGTTGGCAGGTTGTTGGGGATGATGGTCCATTGGCCGACCCGCAACTAACCTTGCTCACAGGTATGGGCACAAGCGTCACGCATCCAAAAATAGACACGCCACATTCCCTTTCAATTCTGCAAGATTTCTCTGCGCCCGTGAATTTGAAGACAGATTTTTCGACGAATGATTTGCTGCGTCTTATGCGGTCCGACCCCAATGCGTTTAACCGCTGGGAAGCGGGGCAAACCTTGGCGCGGCACCTTATCGCAAATATGGCGAAATCGATCGAATGGGGACAAACACCGCCTGTTGATTTAGCCCTGCGTGGCTATTGTGATGCCCTAGGCCGTACATTAGATAACCCAAGTTTCAATAATAACTTCAAAGCCTTGGCCCTAACTCCGCCTGCGGCATCTGAAGTCATGCAATCCCTAGATCAAATTGACCCGATTGCTCTAAACGAGGCCAGCAAATGGCTCTCGCGTGCGATTGGTGATCGCCTCCGTGACGATCTTTTGGATCGGTATCACGCACTCGCCGACACCGGCGCATTCCGTCCCGATGCGGAGTCAGCCGGACGCCGCGCGCTACGGAACCGATGTTTGGCTTTACTCGCCGCACGCCAAGATCCGTTGACCGCGACATTGGCGCAAACACAACTCTCCGACGCGACGAATATGACGGATGAATTATCGGCGCTCGTCACACTCACACGCCTCGGCGGGCAACGCGTCGAAACAACCATGGAAGACTTTTACGCGAAATGGGAATCCAATCCTCTTGTGCTGGATAAGTGGTTTTCGGTCCAAGCGATGCGGTCACATTCTGGCGGCATTAATGCCATTATGGCTTTGACGGAATCGCCGCGTTATCAACGCAACAACCCGAACCGCGTCCGTGCATTGGTTGGCGGATTTGCCATGGGCAACCCTGAACTCTTCCACCATATTGACGGATCGGGTTATACATTCTTCGCGGATCAAGTTTTAGATATGGACAGCCGCAACCCGCAGATCGCAGCCCGCCTACTGGGGGCCTTCGAAATCTGGCGTAAGTTAGACGATCATCGTCAAGATTTAATCCAAGCTGAACTGTCACGTATCATCGCGTCGAAGCCGAGTAAAAACGTGCTAGAGATCGCAGAAAAAACATTAGGCGCGTAACAAAGGCAAATAGAATTTGGTTTGCGCGTAAACGCTTTGTTCTGCCTTCCGTGTTAGAGGGCAGACATGTCTATTCTACACACTGCCGAAGGGTTTCGCGACCATGTCTCTGAGCAACGCTTCTCAGTGCTGCGTCAGCCGATCATAAACCTGTCCGACGGTAAAATTCATCACCATGAGTGGCTCGTCCGCTTTGATAGTGAGGACCACTTAGAGGGTGTATTGCGCCCTGCCGAAGTGTCAGGCGTGATTAAAGACTTGGATCTCTCCATGCTCGCGCAGGCCATATTGGTGTTGAACAAACATCCCGATGGATCAGGGATTGCCATCAATCTGTCGGGCGCATCGGTGGATAAACCTAATTTTAAATCTGCGGTACTGGCGTGTTTAACGGCGCTTAAGGCGTCCCCCACCAAATTGATTATCGAACTAACGGAAAGCTGGGATATGGTGGAATTGAGCCATGCCGAAGTTTTGTTGACCGAATTAAAGTCTAGAGGTCACCCTGTTTGTCTGGATGATGTCGGTGCAGGCGCGGCGTCCATTCGGTATCTACGCGCCCTGCCTTGTAACTGGTTAAAAATTGACGGCGGTTTTGTTGCCGCAGCGTTTAATACGGCCCGAGATCGTGCGATTTTGAAAGCTTTACTGTCCCTTCGTGACGCTTTGGATGTGCGGTTTATTGCGGAAGGTGTCGAGACGAACGAGATACATACATTCGTAAAAGAACTAGGGTTCGATGCAGCTCAAGGCTATGCGATTGGCCGTCCAGAGCCTGAACCGCGAATTTCATAACGGTTTCGCAACGAATATGCAGCTGAAAGCTGGCCTGGCGTTAAATTTCAACCTTATGTTAACCACGTTTCGTTCGACTACACCGAAGCAGGTCGTTAACCCTGTAGGGAGTGATTCGTACGGCTGTTTGATCGAACATCGCGCTGGGGATTGCCGACAGGCTAAGGGGATTATCGCTTGAATTACGGTGACAACCAAAACGGGCCCACACAGGGTGAAAATGCAAGAGGTGGCGCAGCTGCGCCAGCAACGCCTCATGCCCAACCGCAACCCTATGTTCCACAGCCTCACCCGACTCAGGCCAATCCACAACAGCCGCAAATGCATGCGCAGCCAGCCCCGCCCCCCTTACCTGTTCCGTCCAGAAACATAGTGCGCCCCAGTGCGTCGACAGGGACTTTATCAGGATTCTCTGTACCTCCTGGAACCTCCGGCGACGCAGGCGATTTTGTATCGCGCCTATCCGCGCGCTTAGGTGGGCGATCAGCATTCACACGGCTACTGATTACAACGCTCTTGTTCTTCACGCTTTTCCTGATCATCGCGATGACCAAGTTTATCTATGACGTGAATGAAAGCCGCGCCGAAGAAATCACGATATTCGAAACCTCGCTATCTTCGGAAGCCTATTCGATCGATCGCGCACTCAAGGCTGAAATCGAATGGGTTGACACGGCTCTCTCTATGAACGCGGGCCCGCAGAGCATGATAAACTTCGTCGCGCGCTCGGGCAGAGTCGCGGGCGCCGCCCTCATTGACGGTAGCGGCACGATACAAGCTGAGACACCCGGTGCAGGACGGCAATTGGCGGCGCTCGATCGCCGAAATTTTCCACCTAATGGTTTCGCGGTGAATTCCCTCATCAATACAAAAGGCACAGCCACACCCGTTATTACCCGCCGGTCAGGGGACAGGTTTTTGGTTGTCGCTCTGATGCCCGGCACACTCATCGGCAATCTGAATGGAACACGTTCCATTGTCCGAGATACAGGCCGCGTTATCGACGGTCCGGTAGACATTGCGTCTCAGGGTCCGCAAACATTTTACCGCATTTCTGCAAACACATTATCAGAGACCACGCGTGGGGCGGCAACGTCAACAGTCATAGCGCGCGAGCGAAATGACGAAAAAATTTGGTTTGGGTCTGTCCGCATCCCGAACACATTCTTGTCCGTAATGGATGTTCGTCCGCGTGGTAAAGATTACAGCCATTTACAAAACCTGCTCTTATTCGGCCTGCTTTTCTTGGGTTCAGCTTGGCTCATCTGGATGTTGATGAACCAACTCTTGAAGCAAATTGACGCGGTCCGACAACAAGATGCAGAAGAAGAGATCTCCCAACAACGCTACCGCGCGGCTGTCGATGGATCGAATGGCGGTATTTGGGAAGTCGACCTAACGCGGAATACGGCCTATCTCTCGCAATCCCTAGCCAGAACAATGGGATTAGGCGAAAATGAAACCGTTTTGCCTTTACCGCAATTTCTTGCCCTATTTTCTGTTTCACACCGCGATCAGTTTTACAGCCAACTTAAACGGGCCACGTTAAATGGATCGTTTGAGATCGAGCTAGGCGCAGCTAATCTGCCGATCTTTTTATCCTGTCGTGGACGGCCAACATTCCGCGATGATCAGACAAAACTCGTTATCGGCATGGCGTTGGACATTACAGAAGCCCGCGGCGCACAAGCCCGTCTGCAAGCCGCAGAAGTACGTTTATTCGATGCGCTGCGCTCTATGAATGATAGTTTTGTGATCTGGGATCAAATGGACCGCTTGCTTCTGTGGAACAGTAAGTTTGAAGACTTTTTCGGCTTTCAACCCGGCGTCCTGCGCCAAGGTACGCAATATGCCATGGTTGAATACCACGCGACACAAGCCATCGCGCAAACTATTCGCCTTGAAGACGGCACAGGCAGCGAAATTCAACTCGCTGACGGACGGTGGGTACGTTACCTGGAAACCAACACCGTTGATGGCGGACGCGTTTCCATCGGCACAGAAGTCACAGCTATCCGTACACGTGAACATCAGTTGCAGGTCAATCAAGACGCGCTGGAGAAGACCATCAATGTCTTGAGAAAATCACAAGTCCGCATCGTTGAACTTGCTGAAAACTACGAACAAGAAAAAATTCGTGCTGAAGAAGCCAACCAATCTAAGTCTGAGTTTTTGGCAAATATGAGCCATGAGCTGCGGACACCACTCAATGCGATTAACGGCTTCTCCGATATCATGAAAAAAGAGATGTTCGGGCCGCTGGGGGATCCGCGTTATAAAGAATACGTCAATGACATTCTCTTTTCTGGACAGCATCTCCTCTCGCTGATCAACGACATTCTGGACATGTCTAAGATTGAAGCCGGTAAGATGACACTGAATACAGAACCGATGATCATGTCTGACATGATCGCACAAGTCATTCGCATCGTGCGTGGTCGCGCGGATGAAAACCGTTTGAAGCTGATATATGATGGCAGTCAAACGCCGGAAATTGACGCGGACCCACGCGCCGTCAAACAAATCCTGTTGAATCTGACGACAAATGCAATCAAGTTTACGCCTGAAGGCGGCGTCGTAACCTTGTCCGTCGAGCCTAAATCAGCAGGCCTCATCGTCCGCGTGTCCGATACAGGCATTGGTATTTCCAGTGAAGACATCAGCCGCTTGGCACAACCTTTCGAGCAAATTGATAGTCAACATTCCAGACAACATGAAGGTACAGGCCTTGGCCTTGCCTTGTCGAAATCATTAGTCGAACTACACGGCGGCAACTTTAATATTAGTTCTGTTGTCGGCGAAGGCACTACCGTCACCTTTACTCTGCCAAGTTATGTTCAACAAAAAGTCGCCAAGCCGCAATCAAACGAAGTTGGCAGCGAGATTTCTCGACTGGCTCAAGATATCGCAGATGTGCTTCAGGCCAGTGGCGGATCATTACCAGATGAAACGCCTGCACCTCAGCCACAAATGATGCAGCCCGCGCAACCTGCTCCGCCGCCTATGCCACTTAAAAGAAATACAGCGGCATAAACTTTTTCAGCGTATTGATGTCTTGGGTCGCGCCTCAGGCAAATTGGATTACCTGATAAATATTTTAGTCGGCCCTTTAGGTTTCTGAAGGCCTTGCCTTGGCGCGAGGAAAGATTAGCGCAGCCCGAAGTCCGGGGCGGTCTGGATCACCACCTTGGTCAACAGGCAGCAATGATTCATTGTCGCTCATAACAAAATCCGCTTGATGAAGGTCAGCTACGGCCTCGACAAGCGACAGTCCCAGACCACTACCCGGTAGAGAGCGGGATTTATCCAAGCGGACAAAGCGTTCCTTCACGCGTTCACGGTCCCAGCTCGGAATGCCGGGCCCATCATCGCAAATCGCAACCTCAATATTGCCACCGCGTTTCTTGCGGCAAACCAAGCGAATAGAACCATCGCGAGGTGTGTATTTAATGGCGTTTTCAAGCAGGTTGGAAACAGCTTGCGATAACAAACCTCGGTCTGCGAGGATCAGTGTTTTAGGCGCAATATCCGCCTCAAAACTCAAACCGGCATCTTCGCAAGCGGGTTCGTAAAGTTCCGCCAAGTCATCAAGAATTGGTTTCGGGTCCAAAGGTTTCAAAAGCTCTCGCCGTTCTCCCGCTTCCAGCCTCGCAATACGCAATACAGAATCAAAAGTAGACAGGAGCTGGTCAGCATCATTGGCCGCGTCATATAAAATTTCAGCTTCTTTCTTATCGCCCAATTCAACCGCTGCCGTCTCTAACCGCGTGCGCAGGCGAGTCAGGGGCGTTCGCAAATCATGCGCGACACTATCTCCCGCATAACGCATCGCTTGCATCAAGCGGCCGATATGATCCAGCATTGCGTTCAAATGTTCCGCGAGAAGGTCCATTTCGTCTTCGGAATAGTTTCGCGGCGCGCGGCGCTCCAAATTTCCTGCACGCACATCTGTTGCAAGGCGGTTAAAGCTCTCGACTCGGCGCGCAAAGCGACGCGAGACGAACCAAGACGACAATAAGCCTAAGAAAAGCGCGATACCTGCAGACACCAAAATCGCGTTACGGACGCGTTCGCCCGTGCGCGAGATACTCTCGACATCACGTCCAACTAAAATACGGATCGTCGGTTCATCCCCGAATAAAATATTCCCTGCAATCGCACGGGCGCGGCGATCCACACGCTCTCCCTCATCAGATTGAACGGAATAGATAAATTCCAGCCGCGTGAAACTTGCATTTTCCAACTCAGGAATGAGGCTGGTTTCTTGGCCCGTCGTTTTGACGGCTTTATCTGCCAGGTTACCCGTAACGCGGTCAGGGCCTGGCGGGCCTTCCAAAACATAGACTCGTTCAAGCACAGCACTATTCGACAGACCACGTTGAAACACGGCGTTCTTTAAAAACGCATGTCCCGCTTGATGATAAATAAGTTTATAGTTCTTCTGAGTGGGCTCAAGCTCTGGCGATAAAAGCCCACGTTCTCCTGCATTCGCGACCGCCAGCGTTCCCGCGCGGTCATATAATGTCTGAAGCTCTGTGATCTCGGCTTCGTTCGAGCGGTCAACTTGGCGTAACTCGCTCTCGATCGTCGCATAATAAATATATCCCAACGCCACAAAAAGCGAGAGGACAAAGAGCAACCCGCTCAACAGCGAAAGCCGGAAGAGCGTGTTGCGATATAGTTTTTTGATAGCACCGCCCATATGGCGCGCCTTACCTTTTAAAATCGGGCGAGACTAGACATGCAAACGATAGCCCGCACCGCGCACTGTGTGCAGAAGCGGTTCTTCGAACTCTTTGTCGATCTTACCCCGAAGGCGCGAGATATGAACATCAATGACGTTAGTTTGGGGGTCAAAGTGGTAGTCCCAGACTTTTTCGAGCAACATCGTACGCGTTACAACCCGTCCAGCATTCCGCATCAAACATTCCAGAAGACGAAACTCGCGCGGTTGTAGCAAGATTTTTTGGCCATCACGACGAACAGTTCGCGCCAAGAGATCCATTTCCAAACCACCGACTTTTAGCTTTGTGACCGCTGCTGTCGGGTCAGACCGCCGCCCAATGGCTTCGACACGCGCCAAAAGCTCGGTGAAACTATACGGTTTAGCAAGATAATCATCGCCGCCTGCGCGCAGGCCTTCAACCTTTTGATCGACTTCACCCAAAGCCGATAAAATCAAAACAGGAACAGCATCGCCGTCTTCACGCAACTCACTCAGGACTTCCAACCCGTCACGCTTGGGAAGCATACGGTCCAAAATCAACGCGTCATAATCGGCAGCGCGCGCCATTTCGAGGCCAAGGTCACCATCGGGGGCAAGGTCTACAACATGACCCGCTTCCATAAGGCCCTTGCGGACATATTCGGCGGCGACTGAGTCATCTTCGACGACAAGTATTCTCATCTTTTTCTCCATAGGTCCCCACCCAATTCTTCAAGTTTCTAAATTAACGGCAAAACCATATATGTCTCGCGTCCGTCTTTTACTCGGACATTAACCACGAGACCGTCTTGCTGTGCTTCTTTCGCGTTCAACACGATAGATTTCCATTTGGCGACTTCTGCGATGGGCTGACCATCCGCTTCCATCAAAACCATGCCTGTTTTAAAACCAGCTTGTTCCGCTGCACTTCCGGGATCTACGCCTTCGACGTAAATTCCGACTTGATCTGACCGCATGTTAATGGCGGATCGAAATTCGGCAGAAATATCAAGGACATGAACGCCCGTATCAATATTGACCTTTGGCTTGGATTTATCTTCAGGCGGCGGTGGCGGCGGCAGACCTTGCACTTCGGCGCTGGCCTTTTCTATTTCATATTTTTCGGGGCGTTCGCCAATTTGAACATCTAGCGCATAGGTTTTTTCATCCCGCTCATAGATAAACTTCGCGACATTCCCTGGCGGCACTTTCGCAATTGCGCGCGTCGCTTCGATCGAGTTTTTGACGACTTTACCGTCAATATTCAAAATAATGTCGTCGACCTGAAGGCCGTAAATATCTGCTGGAGACCCAGGAAGGACGTCATTGACCGTCGCGCCACCTTTGAAAACGCCAGGTTTGCCATCAATTGAATATTCTGCTGTCCGCAAACCTGCACCCAAATATCCGCGCCGCACTCGGCCTTCAGTTCTGAGCGCATTGATGATGCGGTCTGCCGTATGATGCGGAATAACAAAGGCAATCCCAACACTGGCGCCCGTTGGGGAGTAAATCGCAGAGTTTACGCCGACAACATCGCCCGCAAGATTGAATAATGGTCCGCCCGAATTCCCGCGGTTAATCGTGGCATCCGTTTGAATATAATCGACATAGGAGCCGCTATCGACCTTCTCTCGGCCAATCGCAGAGATAACGCCAAGGGATGTTGATTGTCCGATTCCAAATGGATTACCAATCGCCACAACCCAATCACCAATACGAAGGTCTTTTGGTTTGTGAAAATTTACATGCGGAATCTTTTCATCTGTATCAATCTCAAGCAGGGCTAAATCAGTCTCTTCATCCGTACCAAGAATTTTGGCTGCATATTTCCGGCCATCATTGAATTCGATGTCTATATTCGTCCCGCCTTCAATGACGTGATAATTCGTGACGACTTCCAGCTTATCAGAAATCACAAAGCCTGACCCTTGGCCTTCACTTGTTGTTTCTCCGCTCTCAGTCGTGACAACGATGTTGACCACTGACGGGCTGACACGATCAACAAGGTTCGCAATTGACGGCAAGGAACTGATCGGAAGATCCATGACATTCTTCGGCATCATGAATTGCGAGGGCGGCGTAGCCTGAGGTTGCGGCAGCGGCACACCCGCTTGTTGCTGAATCAGTGGACTTGCGTCGGGGGCAGTTTGATCTTGAGGGGCGCTTTGCTGTGGCATCAAATCGCGCAAGGATTTGAATTCAGCTCCCGCAGGCTGATCAAGGATGACTTCATAGGCGTCCGCATCGGCAAAGATGATTGTCGCATCTTGCGCGACGACTTGTGGCGCAAGGCCAAAGGCCATGACAGACCCCAGCAATGTCAGCTTCATTTTGGACACATCGTCCCCTTCCTAAGTCTGCAGACTGCAGGAGGGTATATGACCCAATGCTGTCCAAAACATGACGAAACCTCCATATTAGAGATTTAGTTCGTCAGCCGCGTGACAGCCCGATGATATGATTGTTTTTGGGCATGGCGCGACGTTCGACGCGATTAAAGCCGTTTTGTCCAAATATATGCTTAACAAGGTCTAACTCTCGGACACCCCAGGTCGGATTTTTATCTTTTAAAGCGGTATCAAACTTGAGATTTGAGGGTTCGGATGCCGAACCGAATAAAAACGGCCCATACAAAATGATTGTGCCCGTCTCCGTAAGAACCAAATCGGCTTGGGCCGCGAGGCCTTTCAACGCTTCAATTGGAGCAATATGAATCATATTTGCACTGTAAAGAACATCAAATGGCTCTGAAAACATCTCAGGCCATGCTGCATTACGTGCGTCCAAGTCAATTGGTGCAGGTAAATCATAGCCCTGATGCGTAATCCAAGCCGCCTGACTAGACCGAGAATCAGCATCAGGATCAGAGAATTGCCAGTGCACATCAGGACGAACGCTCAAGGCTTCGATACCATGTTCCCCCGTACCGCTGCCAATTTCGAGAACCCGTGCATCGCGCGGCAACATATCTTTTAGGGCATCAGCAATGTCAGCTTTGTTTCGCCCCGCAGAGGACGAATACAAACGTCCGTCTTTTAAATCACGGTTTTCCAATGCGATTGGGTCAGATGTATGTGTGGATTTGGTCATATTTCTTTGACTATCGGCAAACGTAATTCAGCTTTCAATCCACCATAATCAGAGCGTGATAAGGTGAACACGCCTTTATAGGCATTGGCCAAATCATCGACGATAGAGAGGCCGAGTCCACTCCCTGGCGTGGCTTCATCCAAACGTGCCCCCCGCTGAATAGCGATTTTACCCTCTTCATCCGTCAAGCCGGGACCGTTATCTGAGATGTAAATCGTACAAAACCCATCATCATGCATTTTGACATTCACATCGATCCGATCCTTTGTCCATTTTGCGGCGTTGTCCATGAGGTTGCCGACCATGTCTTCAAAGTCTCGAGGATGTCCCCGAAAAACGAGTTTTGTTTCGCCCGTTCTATCAATCGTTAGATCTTTATCGCGGTAAATACGGGGCAAAGTCCGCACCAAACCGTCAATCACGGGATCCATTTCTGTGCGCACACCAATGGCTTGACCACGCGCCGCAGCACGCGCACGTCGAAGATGGTGGTCCACTTGTTCCGCCATGGTTTCAGTTTGGCGGGCAACGATATCGGACGGTGTTGTATCGGCAGACGCCGCTTCATTTCGCAAAACTGCGATAGGTGTTTTTAACGCATGGGCAAGGTTGCCAACATGTGTTTGCGCGCGCTCCACGACCGATTTATTATGTTTTATCAGAGAGTTAAGTTCCTTTGCCAGCGGCGCGATTTCAGGTGGATAAACACCCTCAACGGCGACGGCCTGACCTTCTCTGACCTCAGCAATACGGCGGCCTAGTTCGAAGAGCGGCTTCAGACCAAGCCGCACTTGCGCATATACCGCCAGCGTCAACCCCACCGTCAACCCAGCTAATAACGTCACGGCGGTCATAATAAAGTTACGCGTGGACCGCACAACAGGCGCGCGATCTGCGGCGGCGAGGACGATAACAGGCGTATCCATTTGCGGCAGGATCACTTGCCTGGCTACGACGCGCAAAGTCTCGCCTGCATCAATATCAGGTCCAGTTGTCGTAAACCTAACGGGCGCTTGGTCCTGCGCTGCAAGTTCTGAAATCTCGGTCCGTTTGATTGGAAGCGACGCCCCATAAAGCGAGCGCGACGATAAAATCGGAACTATGTCCGCCCCCTCAGAACCGTCTTCAACATTCCCGATCAACCAATATTTGCCAGAAAGCGCACGCTGATAGCGAGGATCGGGGAGTTCCCTAGACAAACGAAGAATGCCTGATTCGGACGATTCAACGCTCGCAATTAACCCCAAAACCGCAGATTCTAGAGGTTCATCAAAACTTCGATAAGTTGAGTTTTGCGACAACCACGTAAGGGTAATTGCCGTCAAAATCATGCCCGGGACAGCCCAAAGGGCGGCCGCCCGCACAAGCGAGCTGACCAGTGATCGCGGCTGCCGGACACTCATATCTTAGTCAGATTTTTCCGTCTCGGGATCTAACAAGCGATAGCCTAATCCCCGCACGGTTTCGATCCGTTCTGTGCCAATTTTCTTGCGCAGACGCCCAACAAAGACTTCAATCGTGTTAGAATCACGGTCAAAATCTTGATCATAGATGTGTTCAACCAACTCCGTCCGCGAAATCACGCGGCCTTTATGTGCGGCCATATAAGACAAGAGACGAAACTCATGGCTCGTCAGTTTGATCGCCATGCCGTCAACAAACGCGCGCGCGGCGCGATTATCAACCATCAGATCACCAAGTTCGATTGTATCCGTCGTGTGCCCCGCCGCACGGCGTAATAAGGCCCGCAAGCGCGCCATGAGCTCTTCGACATGAAAGGGCTTGGTGAGGTAATCATCTGCACCGGCATCAAAACCAGCAACTTTTTCGGACCATTGATCACGGGCCGTGAGAATCAGTACTGGGAATTTCTTTCCGTCCGCACGCCATTTTTGCAGAACGCTCACGCCATCAATCAAGGGCAGTCCTAAATCGAGAACAACCGCGTCATAAGGCTCGGTATCACCGAGGAAGTGACCCTCTTCGCCATCTTTGGCAACATCGACGGCGTAACCCGCATCTTTAAATGCAGATTTGAGCTGGCGCGCCAGATCAACATCGTCTTCAACTATTAGAACTCGCATGGGGGGCCTTTCGTCAGAACGAGACTTTCAAAGCCTACTTTTTGACGCGTCCCGTGTTCGCGTCAATCAAAACGTCTACAACCTTGCCTGATTTAGCAATAACGCGGACGCGATATGTGTCCCCACGGCGGGAGATATCCACGACTTCACCGCCCGGAACCTGTCGACGTGCGATAGATTTCGCTTCAGCAGGCGTAATCGAGCGTTGAGCTTCCAAGACAACAGGTTCGCTGAGAACATGCGCATGGGCAGAAATGGCTGTGAAGGACAGCATCGCCGCAAAAGCCGCAGAAAGGATATGACGTTTTGTCAACATTTGAGTGGTGTAGCGCCCCGCCCCTGAACCGTTTGTGAATGCCGTTAATAAGATATGTTAAGCAAGGATCAAGCCAAGTCGTTAAGCTCTTTAAATCAATTTTCTGCGCAGATCATGTTTCTCCCCGTCAGGCAGATAGCTTGAGAGGATAGGAGCACCTGCAAGCTCTCCATCCGTCAACACGATTTGAACGGTTACAATGAGGTCGCCTGTGCCATCTTTGGCGCGTATGCCTTTATCTTTCACGCGGAACCGTTTGCCCGTGTTTGTAGCGGGCGGGACAGTCAGCGAGACCTTGCCAGTGGGCAACTCCAGATCAATCTTTGTGCCCTTCATCGCCTCGGTTAGCGAAATCGGCACGTCGAGCCAGAGATTATTTCCATCGCGAGAGAGACGTTTATGCGCCTGTACCTCTATCTTTACACGCGCATCACCCGCGGGGCCACCATTTGCGCCGCGTTGACCTTTGCCGCGCAATCGTACGGTTTGGCCGTTTTTAATCCCTTTCGGGAATTTGACCTTCAGGCCTTTCCCAAGGTCTTTCACGCCGCCTGTCAGCGCGTCGACGAGGCTCATCTTTAACGTATAACGTAAATCTTCGCCTTGTTGCGGCGGCGCAGGACGATGTTGTTGCCGCCTGCGTTGTCCGCCTGCGCCCATATTCATCCCAAAGAGAGACGAGAACATATCGGACATGTCGTCTTGACCCATACCCCCAAAGCCGCCAAAACCCGTATCCATGCCGCCTTGAGCGTTCGCATGACGATACCCGCCTGCAAATGGGTTCTGTTGCTGGCCTGACGCGTCGACCTTTCCGCTGTCATATGCGGCCTTTAAGTCTTCATTAGATAACAAATTATACGCCGCCGTGACTTCCTTGAATTTCTCCTCCGACGCTTTGTCATCAGGGTTAACGTCAGGATGCAGCGATTTCGCCAATTTGCGATAGGCCGATTTTATCTCTGCTGCGGTCGCAGTTTTCGGTACGCCGAGAAGTGTATAGGGGTTCTTTGCCATGATTGATAAATAGGCACAGGCCGCGTCTTTTCAATAGTTTAGACCATTATTTTGGCGGGTCGTCCTGACGCCGTTAAAGGATGCAAGGGCGTGATGGATATTCCCGTGTTTGAACCATATTCAACAGGCACAAATGCAGTCGATCCGGACGTTATAAGGGTCCCGTCTGGCCACATAATTTCAAACGAGGCCGCAGGGTCGATTTCGTTCAAACCATCTATCCGCCTTGGTATCCAGCTGATCCGCGTTCCCGCACCTTCTGCGGCAGCGGTCACATGCACAACGGAAAGTGGACGTAAATGCACCGCTTCGTAGGTTTGCTGCGCGGGCACACCCGAACGTCCCGCCGTGTTCACTGTAACAACAATCTTTGTACCTATGAAATCATCGGGAATGTCCAAACTCGTTAATCCCGCATCCAAGGCAACGACACGCGCACCCGCAGCCACACTCTCCATCATGTAGTCATCAGAATTTTGCAAACCCCGCAAAAGCGTTCTCATGCGATAGGTCTGCGGGGCAATCAACGTAATGTCGGCCGCCCCCACAATTTCCCACCCTGTTTCAGTTTCAACGGCAAAGCGGTTTGCACCGGCTAAAACATCCGCCTCAGGCGACGCAAAAAATGCGCTTGTCGGCATCCATATCTCGATCTCATTTGAGCGGTCCCAAACTGTTACAGGGCCGCGATTTAAAGGCGAGAGAAGTGCGCCAATATTCAACGGGGCTTGGAGTGATGTCTCAAACGTCCCCATAGATATTTGCGTTGCTCTAAACGGCGAGATTAACGCGCCGACTTGTAAGCCCTCCGTGCCCGTCATGTCGAAAGCGAGGGCGACAGGTTCAGATATCCATATAGGGTCTGAAGTAATAATGGGGTCAACGCCCGACACCGCAGGCGCGATATGTCCATCAGGTAAACCAACCAAATCAACATCCGTGTGAACACCCTTTCGCAGGCGATCAATTTGCCAAAGCCCTTGCGTATCGGGAAGTGTCATCACGGCACCAGCACGCAGAGAATCAGCGACAACGGGCGGCACAGCTAAACTGGCAATACGGCGCGCAGGTTCCGACCGCGCAAGGAGCCGTTCAACACTGCGCCGCGCCTGCCCTGCATCCATAATAATAGGGGCTTGAACATCTGAAACGCGTACCGTTTCCGCTTGGTGATTTCGCGCAGAAACAGTTGCGGTTTGATAGTCTCTTCCCGCGTCAATAAATGTCAACCGCGCGTCTTTGAGCGAGGTCATATTATCTTGAACGGAAAAACGAATAGATCCGCCCTCTTGCTCGATCAATTGATCAGAAAGCAGAGCTTGCGGCGTCGCTAATTTCGGCTGGCCGAAATAGACTCGCCCAGCATCCTCAGAGACCGTTAGATCATAAATATCAACCAAGGGTGCCAACGCATCGCGCGCGCGCATCGGACGGTCAATGACGAAACCTGTAATCAGTCCCGTCACGCCAGATAAATCAAGATTCTCTAAGCCCACGTCAGTACAAATTTCTTCTATTGCATCCCGCAGAGCTACGCCGCCGACACGGCCATTTATCCAATGCCCTGTTTGCCAATTCACACCATCTGACCAAATATCTCGACGCGCTGGAAAGTCAGGAAATGGCCGCGCGTCCCACGCCCAAACAGATGTCGCGGATGTGTCAATCATCGACTTTGAAGTAAGCGTTGAAACAGGATTGTTTTGTGGGTTCGACCAATGGTCAATCAAACCTTCGAGATAACGTCTCTGCATGAGATCATCACGTGAACCATCTGAAAAATATGGAATATTACTCTCAACAGATTTACCATCAGAAAACAGGTTAGGTTGGTTCGCACCAAACCGAACGGCGGGACACCCGACTTCAGTTAGCCAAAACGGTTTACTCTCAGGCACCCAATTTGTGGGGGCTTGTTCAATACCGTCAACCCTGTTGCGATGCACATTTGACCACCAGTTTCGCAAGTCCTTGTAACGGTATATCCAATCAAAAATTGGCGTCCGATTTTGCGTTTGGCGATCTACTTCCGAGGCATAATACCAATCATATCCCTCTCCGCCTTCAACATTCGCATCAAGATAATCTGGGTCATAAATTGAGGGAGAAACCTGTGCGTCCAGATGATCCGCCTCACGCCAATCGGAGAGCGTGAAATAGGCGTCGATACCAACGGCTGAAATTGCAGGATGCGCCCATAATTCATCCAAATGAAAGAAGACATCACCGCTGTCATCTTGGGGATGAAAGCCGAAATACTCACTCCAATCCGCAGCATAAGTCAGATCCGTTTTCGGGCCCAGAAGCGTTCTTACATCACCCGCTAATCGCGCCAATTCTACCACGGCGGGGAAGTCATTTTGCGCCGTTTTAAGGGTCGTTAATCCAATCATTTCTGACCCAATAACAAAGCGGTCAACACCGCCTGCACGGCGTGCCAAATTCGCATGACTAAGAATGAAATTTCGAAAGCCTGAATCCGCCGTACGGTAATGATCCGCCCCGCCTCCAATACTATAATCATGCGGCTCTGCATTGCCGAAAAATGTGCTCACATCTGACACCGCACCCGTGATCCTCCCGCGCCATGGAAAGCCTGGCATATCGACCAAAATAAATGGATAAAGCGTCACCGTCATACCGCGTGATTTGATTGCACGGATCGCTTGGATGAGGCTTTCGTCCGAAGGCGTTCCACCAAAATTTGGACGACCTTCTTCATCCGCACTGACGACATAGGCATTCGCGCGGTTATCTCGACCAACCTGCCACGCCGCATTTCGAATGTTCCGCACGCGGCGTTCAATACCAGGCCGAATTTCGCAAGTTTTAATGTCGATTGAAGACGCAAACCAGCTAGAGATAAGCGAAACATTTTGGCAATTTGGAAGCTGGGCCTGCAACTGATCCAACGCCAGATCAATGTCGGCTTTACCAGATAGATTATTCATGTTCAGCGGGCGCGTTTCGCCGGGCCTAATGCCTTCCTCAACAACCTCAGTCGCATAGGCAAATTCACCTGATCCCGGCAGGAGATTCACGGATTGCACCAAATTTTCTAGTCGGCCCGTCCGTTTCCCTGTTCGAATAATTTCAACATTCAACTGCGGCAGGCGGTTTCCGAATGCACCGAGCGGGAAGTCTTCGAATACAATATAGGCCGTACCGCGAAACGCAGGCACCCCGCCGCGTTCGGTCGCACTGATAATTGGATCAGGTGCTTGGTCTTCACCTCCCCTATAGACACGCATATCGAGGCCTGCCGTTTGGAGCGGCGCGCCATTGGCCCAAATACGGTCGACGCCAGCAATTTCGCCTTCACACAGGCCAATGGCGAAGCTGATCGTATAGTTGAATTCCGTCTGCGTCGGTCCGCCGCCTTTGCCGCCAACGGGCGTTTCTGTGGAATGTTCCCGCACATGACTCGCCCAGATCACCTGCCCTGCGAGGCGGGCTCGGCCAAAGACCCGCGCCATGGGCGCACCGTCTCGACTGGTCTGCACATGCAACCCGTCCAGACGCGGACCTTCAAAATTACGCGTGTCAAAGGCGCGGCTGATATAGCTCGTCGCGGTATTTAGCGCGATGGCACTTGCGGTTCGGACAAGCGTTTGCCCCGTGAATTGCACGGCAGAGGCAGCAAAATTAGCCATAATCTAGTCCTTTGGAAGGGGTGGAAAGGCGAAACTGGCGACATGACGGCGGTGCCAGAACGGAACGAAATGAGATTCAACGACGGCTTTCCCCCAATAGGCATGGAGAATGCGGTCTTTGGCAGACAAAATACCAAGATGTTTGCAGGGCGCATGTTCGGCCATGCGAAAGACAAGAACGTCGCCAGCTTGCGGCGTCTCTATTGGAACGAGCCAGCGTTGGGCCGCCTCCAGCAATGTTTCCTCGCCCGTAAGCTCTGCCCAATCCGGCGTATAATGCGGGGGCGTTTCAGGTTCTGCCCCATAAATTGCGCGCCACACCCCGCGGATGAGGCCTAAGCAATCCGTTCCAACACCGCGCACACTCGCCTGATGTCGATATGGCGTATCGATCCAGCTATGGGCGCAGCTCAGAACAGCCTGCCGCGTTTGCGCATCACTCATGGGTAACGCGATGATCCATCGCGGCGACCACTTGTACGAACACCCGCTTGCAACACATCATCGCCGAGTAAATAGGGGAAGCCGCGAAAATTAGCTGTGTTGGCGAACTGATCTCGGCAGACAGAAAAACGACGTGGACAGCTGGTGCCATCGGCAAAGTCATCCACGTTCAAACCACATCGCTCGTCCCCAAAACTCGCGTCGCATTGGCGAGAGAAAACACGGCCTGTGCTGCGGTCCAGCACACTCGTCTGGCCCAGCCATTCTACCTCTATGGTTTGGCCGGAAAACCGAACCTCCCCGACGCGGCCTTTCGAGAGTAAAACAGTCTCACCTGACATCCAGTCATGGCGAAAGTGCGAAATCTCCGCACCGTCCAAAATGCCGTCACGGATCGCTTGCGCTGATAGATCGGGCAGATTGAAACGCGTTCGAATTTCACCTGTGTCTATCGCAAAACCAGTTTGGTTTTCGGTCACACCTGCGTCGGCAGCACGTTGCGGATGATAGGTTTCGCCCGCATGGAGAATAACATCATCATGATCTGTGAGGGTGTAAATTACGCCGTTTTTCAGAGACAATTTCCAGAGCGTGCAGAGCGTTGTGACCCTATTCACTTTGGATGCCCGAGGGGTATAAAATTTCAATCAAAGGAATGTCCTGAATTTGGGTTGCACCAAAATCATCAAGGACAATATCTAGGCTTTCTGATGCAAAGCGCACAGGCACATCAAACTCAAATTCAGCCGTAATACTTGCGCCCTGTGGCGGCGGTATTGTGAACTGAATCTGTCCCGTTGTGTAATCAATGGCGACAGGTGTTTGAACACCGTTCAATGCCACCCTAACGCTGCCTTCGACAGGTTTTGAGATAGTGCGAATATAGGCGTCGGGGCCATCACCATACATTTTGACTAATTGGAATTTAGTACGCACACCATCGCCATCTCCAATGAGTTGATCCGTAAGAGAAAGAGGGTCGCCACTAGCATAATCCAAAGGATCTCGAAATCTAAACCCGTATAAAGGCCCTTTTCTTTCTTCAAAAAAATACAATAACTCAATAGCTTCTGACTTAGACTTTAAGCCCGCGACGGCATTATATTGCCTGCGCGAATGCCTTCCGCGCGCATTTCGAACCTCTGTTCCATTGGCGAGTTGTAGGATTTCGGTCGGGCGTCGCGGACCCCCACTGGTCCCGAATGCGAGGTGCAATGGGAAGCGGACTTCATGAAAATCATCCATGTCAATACCTCCTAATTTCGAGGGTGGGCGCGGACAACGGCACGCGCAATTTGAGACGCGATTTGCGCGCCTGACGGCTGTGGCCCTGCTAATTTCGACGTGCCTGACGACATGTTTAAATTGACGGTAACAGGTGAGGATTTAGACCCGCCGAGACGGCCCGAAATAGAATTAGACAGCGCGGACACAGCGCCTTCCAACGGTGCAGTGATCAGTTCTGAAACAGCTAATTTTGCAAAATCATTCAGGATAGATTCCGCTAAATTATTGAAAGATAATTCTCCCGTTTTTGCGGCTTGTTCCAATGAATTTGCGATCCGAACTCCAGCCACATCAAATACATCCGCCAGCGCATTTGCAGCCTCAGACCCTGCGCCTTTCGCGAAATCATCCAGCGCGTCTGCGGCATTAGAGGTTAGGTCCATCAGGGCCTCCTTCATCGGGATAGAGTTTGATTAAATCGTCAAACCGCGCCCGATCAAAACGGGGACGCGCGGTATCTTTCAACAGGATCAACCACTCGCGCACGGGCATGGCCCAGAACTCTGACGGGGTGAGTCCAAAGCGTTTCACGGCCACGCGCAGCCACACATCAAACGGCCAACTCATGAGGTTAATCCCTCTGCAATAACGGCACTGATGCACGGCATTAAATCGGTCAATTCGACTTTCGATAAAGCCGTGTCAGGCCGAGGGTTTGCCAGTGCCGCAAAGACGATATTCCAATCCTGTATCGTCGCCCTGCGGAGCCGCGCACCCAAGGCGGATGGCGAGCCCGTCTCCAACTTTTCCGCGATTTCAACCAAGGCCGCTGTAGTTAGGCGCAGACGGACCACCCCGCCGCGTACCCTCACCGTCTGGTCCCCTTTCCGATAGGGGCTCATAGGGCGACAAATTCCGGCACAGCCGCACTCGCGAGGCTCAATTCGAATTGCGCTTCGCCATTATAGGCGCCTGCGTAATTCAGTCCTGTGACGAGAAAGGCCCCTTCGATACGGCCAAAGCCCGGGATGATGAACTGGCAGTCCTGCGCCGATTGATCGAAAAAGGCGGTCCGGATCAACGCATCCGACGCAGCATCCCGAAACACGCCCGTCCCAGATAACTCCGCTGTGCGAATCCCTGCGCCGGGCAACAGTTCCTTCCAACCTTGCGACGCCGTATCGGTAACATCCACAGGCCGCGCGTTCAGGCGCAACGTTTTGGTACGTAATCCTGCGACAGTCGTGAACGCACCCGTATCTGTCTTAATCTTAAGCAGCATTTCGCTGCCGCGCTGCGCGCTCATGCGTCTGCTCCCATTTGCGTGGTAATTGACAGACGCAAGATGCCGTGATGCGTACGGCCATCAGCCGCCCGCAAAACGTCCGAATAAATTGAGTTAGAGCTACGCACAGGGATATGCCCCGTCGCCGTTAAAACATCTGCGGTTAGCGCCGCGCCGATACGGCTGAGCAATCCCATGACTTCCGCACGGCCCGTATAACGCGACCAAACATGCAAGGTCATTTGATGCGCGGACAACGGCGTCTCATCCGCACCAATATCAGTAGAGCGCATCGCCCCATAGGTCAGATAGGGATAAACAGGGTCTTCGGGAGCCGTATCATAAAGGCGCGGTGGAATATCTTCCGTCCCGCCCAACGCATATTGAATATCCATATTATCACGCAGAGCCGCATGGACAGCTTTCGCCAGCTGTTCGGCCTGTTCGCTAATATTCACATTTACGGTTTCATTTAAGGTCTCGGGGGTCATTGGCTTTCCTCTTCACAAATAAGGTGTAGGCGCTCGCCGCGCGTGTCAGGGTCGCTGGCGGCGACAACGCGCAAAATGCGGTCATTCCACATTAGGCGCGCACGTTCGGGGAAGTTTGGCGTGTATCGAATGACGACGAGATAACTCTGCGTGACGGCCAAGCGGCCATTCTCTCGCCGTTCTGAAAGGGCCTTGGGTTTGATTGCCGCCCAAAGCGCGCGGCGAAAGACCCAATTCGTAACCGTACCGCCCAGATCATCGGCCTTAACATTGGGGGAATAGAGCCCGACACGGGCGCGCATGCGGCCAATCATAGCCGTATTCCGCGATAAGGTTGGATCAAGGCATCGACCATCATGGGGAACCCCATCGGTAACTCTGGTTCAGCCCCGCGATGCTCATAGAGATGCGCGACAAGCAGCAGCACGCCTTGGCGAAGCAGGGTTGGAATGTCGTCTGGGGCAATACCGAAACCTGCCGTGAAATCGACTTGGACATCACCGGATTGTTTTACGCGCACCAAGACAGGCCGCGCGCGCAGGTTCGCGTCTATCGGAATGGAGGTGCCGTCATTTTCCACGGCGTCGATGGAGACAACAGGATATCGGTTCAGATAAACACCCGCCCCGCACACAGGTTTAGTCAATCGTTGCGCGCGTGTGATCAGGCTAACGCCGCAGCGTGCCTCAATTTGGCGGGCCGCAGCGTCGATCAGGTTTTGGATCAAATCATCTTCATCCGCATGATCAACACGCAGAAATGTTTTGGCCGCCGCCAATGATACAGGACCAGAAGGCGGCGGAGAGAGGTCAGTTAAAGTCATAGGGGGCCTCATATGTGGACATAAAAAAAGCCCGCCAGAATGGGCGAGCTTTCGGAGTTTTTGTTGGCTAACGTGGACGTTAAGCCACCTTCAGTAATTTGATCGCATCAGCGTCCTGCACACCGCCGCCGACACGTTTGGTCGTGTAGAACAGCACGTATGGTTTGGCTGAATAAGGATCACGCAAAACACGGACGCCTTGTCGATCAGCGATAAGATAGCCGCGGCGAAAGTCCCCAAACGCCACACAGGCATTCCCACCACCAATATCTGGCATGTCTTCCATCTCGACCAAAGGATAGCCGAGCAAGGATGACGGCGCGCCAGCGGAGAGCGAGGGTTGCCAGATATAATTGCCATCTGCGTCTTTGAACTTTCGCACCGTATTAATCGTGCGGCGATTCATGACAAAACTAGCATTTGATCGGTATCGCGATTGCGGCGCATAAATCAGATCAATCAATGCATCCGTGTCAAAGGTCGCAGGCTCCAATGCGCCCAACCCCGCATCGGTGAGGAACCCGCGCGGTTTATTCACACCGTCACCACTGATGAAAGCTGCCGTTTCCTGCGCAGCAAAGACGTCGCGCACTTCTTCGGCCAACCAAGCATCTACATCGGCGACACTATCGTCCAACAAAGCCTGCGTCGCGGCAGGCATGGCGTAAAGCTCGCCCGTTGGGAAATCGACAAGCTCCAGCGTTGGCGCTTCGGTTTCCAAACGTTCATCCGTTTCGCCCGCCCATCCCGATTGCGCGCCAGAAACACTGACGGGTTTTCGGAAAATGCTGGCCCCGATGGTGCGAATTGTCGCGAGACCACGCATCGGCGAGGTTTCAGCTAAAACACTGTCGATACGGCTTTCCGTTTCAATAGGCGCAATCAGGCTGCCGTCACTATTGACGGAGGAAATGGATTTGCCTTCCACATTTTGATGAGACAGCGCAGAGGCGTCGCCTGTTCGGATAAACCGCTCCCATGCCGATTTTTGACCTGAGGCATTGGCGGATTTGACTGCGCTTCCTTCGCTGCCAAAACCCGATAATGTCATATTTTCAAGACGCCGCGTTTGCGCGTCCAACGCCGTGTTCAGGCGTTCGACTTTTTCGGTCAGCAAGGGATCGACAGTGGATTTGGCTTCGATTTGTGCCAACCGCGTATCATTGGCATCGCGGAAGGCGGCGAAGGTGGAAGCGAAGTCAACATGCGCCTGTCTTTGCGCGTGCCGTTGATCAGCCTCGGTATTTTTGGTTTCGATATTTGCTGTCACGCAAATCTCCTTTGAGTGTTAGATGTGTCGCCAATTTGGGTAATCCGCGCAGAGCGCAGCATCGGGAAGGCGACGACGGACACCTCCCAAAGATCGATTTCACTAAGGATGCGGCCTGCGCCAGAGCCGCGCGGTGTGGACCGCCGCGCGCGATAGCCAATAGACAGGCCACTCACGGCGCGTTCCGAAACTAATCGCGCGGTAGACGCCGACAGCTCCGTTCCCGCAAGGATACGCCCCGCCACAAACAGGCCGATGCCATCTTCCACTACGCGGTCCCACACACCGATGGGCTGATCCGTTTGGTGCCCGAAGAGCATAGGATAAGGTTCGCTGCGGCCAAGAAGGCTCGCACTAAAGGCACCACATTGGACTTGATCGCCGGATAAATCCGTTTCCGCAAATCGGCTGGCGTAACCTGCAATATAAAGATCACTCGTCATGCCCAAGCCTCCGCTCAATGCGCATCAGGCTTTGCTCAATATGAACAGTTTGGCCTTCCAAGCGGGCGAGCCGCACCGAAATACCGGGGGTCAGGGCAATTTGCGTTTCTAGCGCCGTCAGCCGTGCGCCCGCTGCACCGGCCCAGATCAAGCCACTGGCCGTTTGGATAAATAACGTGGCAAGCAGACCAAATGTGAGCGTGCGGTCCAATCGTAATGGCGAGGCCTGAGGAGACGTTTGCGGCGATGACGTATTCATGCGCGGGCCTCCACATCCAAACCCGCGATGTGGCGGGCCTCCTCAAGTGTAATGAACGTGGCCTCCGAGAGCCGTTTCCAAAGGACGGCGCGTTCTTCGGCGAGGGCCGGCACACGGTCGAGGTCAGGTGTTATCCGCAGGTCATCCCCGAAAAAGGCCGAGAGCCACCCCTGCAAACCGCTCGCTGTTTTCGCCACCAGCGGAATGATAGTCTGCCGCCAGAACGCTTGATTGGCCTCGTGGTAATTCGCGTAAGTATTATCCCCCGGCAGGCCGAGCAACATTGGCGGCACACCAAAGGCCAGTGCAATTTCACGGGCGGCTTCGCGGCGCAATTGGATGAAATCCATATCAGCGGGCGAGAGCGACATGGATTTCCAGTCTAAACCGCCTTCCAATACCATGGGCCGTCCAGCCTGATGCGGACCAGTGAAACTATTTTCCAACTCGGTTTTCAGCCGTTCGAATTGTGCATCCGTCAGGCGTTCGCCCGATTGCGGGGCGTGGACCAATGCACCGCTGGGACGCGCGGAATTTTCTAGCAAGGCCTTGGCCCAAATGCCGCCGCGATTATGTAGATCAACGGATTGCGCCGCCGCCGCCAAAGGCGATAATCCGTGACACTCATCCGCAGGGTTAAACAGACGCATATGATAAAGCGTGCATCGCCCCGTCGCGAGGTCGCGCGGGAATTGACGGCGACGGCCCTCAACGGCTTGCTCCCAACCCAAATGTCTGCCCTGAGAACTCCGCCCCATCTGCATCGTGTCGGGACGATGTGCGGCCAAGGCAATCGGCGCATCCCCACTCAGAACGGTTTCCAGAAAGCCGTTCCCGCCAACTTGTAAATATCCGTAAAAGGCTTCGAAGGTTTCCACGGCGCTGGACCCTGGCAGACCACGATTTAACACGCGGGCGACATCGGGATCATTGGCCTGCAATCGCACGGAAGCGGCGCTCTCTGCGATGAGGCGCACGCAGCGATGGGCGATAGGGTTGCGCGCAAAACCTTCTCGGCAAAGCGCCGTATAATCTTGAGACGCGAACGCGGCGCCGTGATGCACATGTGCCGCGATCAGCGGCCGTGACGCCGCCTTGCGTTCAGGCACGACAATAGGGTCGGCGGACCGACGAAAGGGGTTGAACATAGGGAAAGCCTTGAAAAGGGAGACGACACAATGATGTCGATGAGCTATGTATAGGCCCATCCGCACAGGGCGCGGATCATTCTCCCTGTTTTTCTTTTAAGGCTTTGAAAACGCTATTTTTTACGCAACGCGAAACAAGGATTGAATTGGCGGACGGTTTCCCAAGACGCTATCTGCGATCTGAACTTTATCCCGTAACGCGTCCCGCTTTGCATCATCGCCATGCATAGATGCCAACGTAATGGCGCTGCGAAACGCCTCGCGGGCGCGTAGCACTGCGGCTTTGTCAGATTTCGCACGGCCTAGCTTTAACAGCATATCGCCCAATGCCGATTGAACCATGCCAATTTCGACAGGTGTGGTTTCAAAGGTGTAATATTGGCGCGCCGCGAGGATCGCCTCTTCGGCCTGCTTCAACGGCCCCAAATCATTGGTCTGTCCCGCCAAGCGCACCATTTGTGCCGCCAATTGCGCATTCATAAGCGCAAGCCGCGCATCGGTCATCTCAAGCTGGTGTTCCAGCTTCACTTGCTTTTTACGCTTTAACCAATTGAGCACGTCATCATCCCTACAAAGTGCAACCTTACACAAGTCTATCGTGGTTAAGACGGTCTTAACTGAGAGCCGATTGTGGCCGCAATATGATCGAAATCTTCGCCAACGCGTATGCGTAACAACCTTAGGTCAACAGCTTGACACAACGCCGTCTTCACACGGTCCGATTCTGGTGGTTTTTTTGGATCATGCGCAGAGCCGTCAAGCTCTATCGCGAGGACAGGCCGCCCTGCCCGGTCCGTAATTAAATAATCGACATGGCGCGATTTCACACGCCCCCGAAGTTTCCACCGCGCCTCGCCCGTAACATCGCGGCGCACGCGAATGATATCCTCTAATCGAACCTTGCCATGCACATGAAATCCGCGTGGCATGTGCCGAACCAAAACCCCGAAAAAAGCCGCCTCCGACGCAGTCACCCAAAGCGACGGCGCAACCTCAAATGCGGATAGCGTTTGTTTTGAAATGGGCGAAACGGCAGGCGTTTTGAAAGCCCCGCTCCCGCGCGCGAAATAAACAACCGCGAAAATAAAGGCGAGAATGAGGAGCAAGAGGATTTCCATGATGTGCATTAGCCTGCGCAAAACTTTCGCTCAATGCTAAGGCACATCAATAAGAGTGAGCCATCAGCTTGAGGCTATTTTAAAACACTGACTAATGTGTTGCGACGACCAATTGAAACCGCAGCTCAAAGTAAGCCACTCGCTGATTACTGAAAATCTCCAAAAGTGCATATTAAAGATAATGGAATTTTCTGATAAAACGCTATAGCTCTAAAGTTAAGTTACATTAGAGATCGACATGAAAGCCGTTAAACTATCAATTCTAATGCTGTGCACATCGTTCCTAATACAAGCTTGTTCTAATGGGCAAACCAAGGATCCAGCATCACTGGATTACTTAATCTTTGGATCTTACGCAGGTGAATGCGTGGGGGATTGCGCGACACTATTCAAGGTTGAGGGCGAAAAACTATATATCGATACTATTGAATATCCACGGGGCGTTAATAGTCGTGGCAAGCCAAACCCGGTGGAAATCACCTTTAATCAGACTGCATTACCACAAGAGTATTACGATATAGCCGAGAAGGTCTTGAATAATTTTCCTGATGAACTTCACGAGTTAGAGAGCCAAAGGTTTGGGTGTCCAGATTGTGATGATAGAGGTGCTATTTATCTTGAAATAAAATTTCAAGGAACACGTAAGATTTGGACAATCGATACGAGTGAGCGGTTTTCCGAACCCAGTTTTATGGTTTTATATAGATACGATTTGGCAGAAGCATTTAAAGGTATCTCTGCAATTCAATAACCAATCTGTTAAACATAATGTCCGCTTTTTGACCTAAGCAGCCTAAAATAGAGCGGCTTAAAATCGCAGCCTAACGTAAGACACTGAACCAACGTCCGCCATCAGAGACTATTTGCCATTCGCTAAGCCACCAATTCACCGCCCTAAACGCACCTCACCCTCGGTACGTTCCCTTCCTTCATCAACAGGGCATGCACGGCCCAGACTAGGGCATCTACGCGGTCTGGCGATGTGCTAGACCCTAGCCTGCCTTGCGCGCCCATTTGGCACATTTGCGATTCCAGTAGATCAAACCGTCCAACGTGGAAAACCCGTCCGCGCGTATAGAGATGCGCGATGGGTTCGGCACGCGTTTGTTTGCTGCGGCGGGCGTGGACGCGGCGGATGGGCAGGTTCGGGTCGACTTGGCGCAGCACGGCTTCGACCATTTCGCCGCCTTGGTTCCCTTCCGCAATGACGCAATCAGCGGCATAGTCGCGGAAGAGTTTCACCGCGCGTTCGGCCCACATTTCGGGCGGCGCGTGTCGCAGGGTCGCGTCTTCCAGTACATAGGCCGCATCGCCCGCCACACCCGCCACGATTAATCCGCAAGCATCGGCTTTTGGGCCAGAGGTCGCAGGCGGATCAATCGCGATGACAATGCGGTCCAGCTCTGGCGTTTCCGCCTGCCGTTGTTTCGCAATCGTGGCCAGCGACCACAGCGCGCCGGGGAGTTCGGTGAGGATTTCGCCTTCCAATTCCTGTTGTCCCAACGGCGAGCCACCATAGCGCGCCTCCATTGCGTCCATATATCCCGGCGCAAGATGATGCGCATTATCGCGAGTCCGCATCTGGTGCGTGACCACACCGGGCGCGGATTTTAACGTCAGCAGCGCAGTGGAGGGACGCGGCGTTGTTGTGACAACCAATCGCGGCGCATCCCCCAAACGCAGCGCCAGTCGCAAATTGGATAATGTGTCATCGGGATAGGCCCAGGCGCAAAATTCATCGGCCCACGCCGCATCAAATTGTCCGCCGCGTAAGCCGTCTGGATCATGCGCAGAATAGACATGTCCAACCGCCCCATTGGGCCATTCGAGCCGTCGGCGCGACGCGATATATTTCGGGCGCTCTGCAGGGTGACCAATGTTCAGCAATCCACTTTCGCCATAGAGCATAACTTCGCAGGCTTCGGAGAATGTTGGCCCGACCAGCGCGATGTTACGCGCGCCATCGCGGACTTGCTGCGCGATCCATTCTGCGCCTGTCCGCGTTTTACCTGCGCCGCGCCCGCCGAGGATCAACCAGATCAGCCAATTGCCTAGTGGCATTTGTTGCGTCTCTGACGCCCAGAAAGACCAAAGGCTCAAGAACCGCTCGCGGTCCCAGCCTTTCAGCTTTTTCCAAAGCTCTTCCATTTCACTTTTAGTTCTCGAGCGAACGGATAAGTTTTCTAAATCGGTCATTGAAACGGGCTTCATCTTCGGGGGTTGGGGGCGGCATGTCTTCGTAACGGGTATGGGTTTGGGCGGCGATCTTGGCGTTTATTTTTTCGCGCCGCGCCGCGATGTCATCCATTGCCTTCATCAGGGTGGAGATGGCCCGCGCCCATTTTTCTGGTGCATCATCGATGTCTTTGGAGCCACCCGAAAGGTGATTTAATTTATCCTGAAGCGCAGTATCTGCACGATCAAGATTGGCGAGTTTGGTTTTGAGTATATCTGTCATGAAGGTAATTTACCCCCATGACAGAGACCCAAGGATCATGTTTTTAAAAACCAAGGATCGTAGTGCCGAAAGACGCGGATTAATCCTGTTTCATACGCGGACGCACGCCGGCTTCAGTGCCGTATAGGGTGACTAATCGCGCGAGTCCGAGTTTCACAATCTGTTTGCCCGAGCCACGCGCCCAACGCTGCGCGCGCTCAACCCGCTCTAGGGATTCATCACGGCAACACAGCGCAATAACCCCAGGTGCCAAATCCGCTCCCAGAATTTCCCGTGCGGCCCGCAAACGCGTTGAGGCCGTAATCCGAGAGAGCATGGCACGTTCCGCCGCGCCGTGCCTGTCGCCGCCTTGCACGCCGCTACATGTGAAATCTTGCGTCGCGATTTGTCCCTCCCCTGCACGGTGGTAATCCCGCGCAAGGGCGTGTCCCGCTTCGACTTCGGCTGCACTAAGCAAACGGCCGTATTTTTCGCACCCGCGAAGACGCGCCAAACGATCCAATGGCGTGGAACGCACGTTGCTCGCTCCCTTATGCTGTCCTGGCGTATACATGTTGCGGATGTCGCACAATGCGCTCTCGCCCCGCGATAGACGGTCAACTACGGCCTCTTTCAGCACAAAACCGCTCGCAAAGGCTTGAAGCATTTTTTGACGTGAGAGCCAGTTAAAACCTGCTGGCTCTAGCCAAATGACGGGGCGTTTACGTTTGTCTCGACGGGGGAAGACAGGGCGGTCCGCGCCATGCGCCTGTGCCGCGATTAATCCGTCCACCGCGTGAATATCCCGCACAATGCGGGTCATTTCCATCTCTTGCGACGTCTGGGTCATGCGGCGGCCCGGAATGTCGTCAGGCTCTCGGAGAGAAAGTCTTCGGTCTTCATCAATTTACGATTAAAAACGGCGTCATCGCGGCTTTCCTCGACAACGCGCAAAGCGTGAGAAATCGTGGAATAATGACGACCAAAAACCTCGGCGGTCCGCGCGAGGCTCAGGTCAAAAACGGTTTGAAGCAAGTACATGGCGACTTGCCGAACAAAGATTGAATCTTTTGCGCCTTTGCCGCGCTTTTCAATGTCTAAAGATAAATCGGGCTGGCCGAATTCTAAAGCTGCCGCCGTGACAGTCAGCCTCGCAAAAGCGAAATCATCGGGGTGAGCATTGCGTGTGGTCATAAGATCCTCCTGGTGTGGACGATCAATATATGCGCCCGTCCCAATACAAGGATTATATTCCTATATTAACCTTTAAATGAGTCAATGATTTATGTTCACCTTACGTTCTCACGCTGGTTAAAGGATTGAATCAGGGACAAATTTTTCAAAGACCTATTGAAAAATAAAATTTACGAATGTTTCGAAAAAAGCCTCAAAACCAAGGATTAAGTTTGTGTCTACGACTTTAATGCAGGGCGGAAACGCAAGGTTTTAAACTTTCAAACATCTATACGCGTCAGGTGAAACGGGCCATTACAGCATCGGATGTCATGACCTGCGCATATTCGCCGTCCAATATCCCCAAGGTCAGATCAAAAGCATCTGCAGCGGCCCATGCCCGCCCGCTTATGCCCGTGACAGGGACGGCAGTAGTCGCGTCCATTGGCAAACATATTTTATACCCCAGAGCTTTGCCTGCACGCACTGTTGCATCCATACTGTTGTGAATAACGACACCGACCAAGACAAAACCATCCGCCTTAAAATCCTTTAAAGCGCGATCAAAACCCGTCCCAATGAAAGCGCAATTTTGCGTTTTTGATATGACAATATCATCGGCAGCGGGCGCGATTTCTGTTTTGATCCCATTCCACGGACCGAAGTTATGATAGGTGGACGCGGGATTAGCCTCGTCATGCTTGATATAAATAATGGGCCATTTTCTGTCACGCCAATGGCTTTGAAGACGCAAGATCGAATTCAAATAGTCAGGATTGTTTTTTCCATCCCAAACAGGCTGATCGATTGCCTCTTGAACGTCCAGAATAACGAGAGGCGTAGGTTGCTTTGTCTTTTCCACCATCAACCGCCTTCATGTTGAATAAACTACGTGAGGCCCAAAACCTTAAGCGTACACTTTCTCTTGGACCGGTTTCATCGCGGGCACATCGCTCATTTTAACGAGGTGGTCAAAGCCAAGGATCATATTGATATCCGTGCCATTATCCGACAGCGGAAGACGCACCCAAAACTGCGCCATATGTGAGCCATTCGGCGTATTTGGCCGCGTTACACCCACATAGGGTTTGCGCGTTTCAATGACCTGATCCAGCACACGTTGCCAATAATCGACGCGGCATCCGATAGGCAACTCATCGACATGTTTGCCCTGAATTTCCATGTCATAGAGGTTCCAATATCCAGTCCCCGCCAAGCGGTGACGGAAACGGTTACGGCTTTGTCCATCCGCTGTTTTGGGGCCTTCGACACGCTCCATAATCGTTGTCATGGGCAGGTGTTCGCGGATTTCTTCAGGCAGAATATCCGTGCGCGCAGGAAAACTGCCCGCCCGACATTTACTGCGCCAATAATCATAGAATTCTTGTTGTTGCGGCAGGATAATCTGATGCCGCAAAGCGTTCCCCGATAACATGTAACCTCTATCTCCGCCGAATGGTGTCCCAGCACAACGAACGACCTGTCCCCCAGAACGTTCCCCTTGGATCGGGTATGGAGGCGCGGGAGTCAGATCATCAAGACTTTGTTAACCATATTAAGCTGCAAAACGGTAAAAAAGGGTTAATTTCCGAATCGGGTCCGATTCAACTATAATTCACGTCATAAATTGCGCGGATATAGGGCGTCTAAGATGCGGATTTTGTTCGGCCTAAAGGCGGATTGAACCTGGTCAGGTTGCCGATTTCCCCAGATCCGATTTTCCCAGATCCGATTTTCCAAGCCCTGACCGTTTGGCCAAAGCGGATCGCCGCCGTGCATATTCGGGCGCGACCATCGGGTAATCGCGCGGCAAACCCCATTTTTCACGATAGGCGTCTGGCGTAAGATTATATTTCACGCGTAGATGACGTTTCAGGCTTTGGAATTCCAAACCATCCTCAAGGCAGACCAGCGCATCATCTCGTAGGGAGTCTTCGATCGGAACGGCGGGCGTAAGGTCGGTCTTGGCCGCATCCACGCCAAATTGCGCCTGTCTCAGCGCCGCATGGACGGTTGCGATCAACGTCGAAATCTCATCAGGCGACGTTTTATGCGCGCCGACATGGGCGCTGACGATTTGCGTCGTCAGCGCGAGCAAACGACCCGTTAGCTCGGGTTCGTTATTTACCTCACTACTTGGCAATGTAAGCCAGAAGCAGCACGACAAACAAAAGCCCCGCCGTCATTATCGCTGCCAAACCAGACGGAGTCGCCTCTGACGCGGCCCCAGCGGGTGAGAACGTCTGATAGAGCCGCCGACCCGCGCTAGAGATAAATCGCGTGCGTACGCGTTTGGTATTCACAGCCAGGCGATCCCACATGGCCGAGCCCCATTTCGCGACGTTCAAGCCCATCTTCCGATAGGTCCAATCCACGTCCAAGATTTCCGCGCGGCGTTCTGCTGGATAGAGCTTGAACCGCTTGAGCAATGTGAAGGCGAAGATCGCTGCGAATAAAAGCTGCATCTGGAACACCACATGATCCCATGTGTAAGGCTGATACGGCTTGTCCAATTCGAATGGCATAAGCGCGTAAAGTTGCTGATAGCCGCCAAATGGCCACGCCAAATAAAAGCAGAGGAAGCCCGCAATACTCATTGCGGCCAACATGTTCCATGGCGCTTCTTTCACGCGGCGTCCGCTATCATGAGCGAAGAAAGTGAAATGCGGAACCTTGATACCTGAATGTTCCATCACACCCGCAGAGGCAAACAACATCATCAGGAAGGCAATATAGTGATGCTCCTCCACAGCGGCCGCAAGGATCATGGCTTTCGTCACAAAGGCCGCAAAGAGCGGAACCGCCGCAATGGATCCTGCGCCAATCAGGCAGAAGATCGCGGTGTAAGGCATAGAGCGGAAAAGGCCGCCGAGCTCGGACGCTTTCGCTGTCCCCGTCCGGTACATCACCGCGCCGATGGACATAAAGAGTAACCCTTTAAAGATCACGTGAACAAAGACTTGTCCAACAACGCCGTTCATCGCCAACGCGCCGCCGATACCAATACCACACACCATAAAACCAAGTTGGTTATTCAGCGAATAAGACAAGACGCGGCGCAAATCGTTTTCGACAACAGCAAAGAAAACTGGGAAACAGGTCATAATCGCGCCGATCCAAATCAAGATAGGCTCACCCTCAAATCCACGCGCGAGTGCGTAAATTGCGAATTTCGTTGTGAAACTCGCGAGAATAACCGTGCCTGTGATGGAGGCTTTGGGATAAGCGTCCTGCATCCACATATGAAGACCGGGGAAACCGACCTTGATGCCCATTGCCAAGAGCATCAACCAGCCGCCAGGACTTGTGAGGCCAATCTCATTGAACATGAAATCACCGCCATTGGCCTGCGCATGTAAAATCGCGCCTGCCAGCAACATAACACCCGAAAGCACGTGGATCGCAAGATAACGAACCCCCGCAGCATAGGCATGGTCGCCGCCTTTCCAGATCAAGAACACCGACGAAATCGCCGTCAATTCCCACATGATGAACAGCGTAATCATATCGCCGGCCAATACGCCTGCGATCGCTGCGCCTGTATAGATCAGCGCAGAACTATCGGTAATGCGGCATTTTTCATGCAGCGCATAAATACCGTTGATGACGCCCGCGAGGCAGAACAAATAGCCCCAGACGACGGAGAGCTTATCAATGCGAAGTGTTGTTAACTCAACTGGACCAAATTGCAGCACGCCACCCAAAACTTCTGGCGTCGTCACATCGTGGAGTTGGAAAATCAGCAGACCCGCAAAAATCGGGGCCGCTATGACAAAGGCTTTACGCGCATGCCCAACAGGCAACAACGTGCAGATGAGGCCCGCAAGGATGACCCAAAAGCCGGGGTTAATCTCAGCCAAAATAGGAAGTTGATCAATCATGATGCGCTTCCCCGGTAATCATTGGATCGGTCGAATAGTCCGGATCAGGCAAGCCACCCTCCCCGTAATAGTCTTCATCTCGACCCAAAATTTTGAACAATGTCGAGGCGGATAATACGATCAAACTATAGGCGACAAAGCCGTAAATTGCCCAGCTGCCTGGGATATATTGCTCACCTGGCAGGGGATGTTTTTGCGGGTGAAAGATGCCGAGAATGATGCAGATGATCATGCCAACCAACGGCAACCAAATGAAGTTTCGCTTCACCTTGGGATCACCCAAAAACAAGAGTTTCCGGCTAAGCGGATGAATATCATCCACCGGCTTGGTTTTGATTTCGGTCTCTAAAGGGATGTCGGTTTCAACACTCATCCTAAGCCGCCTCCCGGTAAAATCGGTTGCAGGAAGTCCACGATACCGCCTGCGAAAAAGAACAACACGAGCGATCCGATGGCCGTGATGACAGGCGGAATAATGACCCAGCGATGTTTTTTGCGAACCTCAGCAATCTTTGCGTCATCAGCAGGATCACGTGGAGACTTCATAAATCCACGTACCGCGACAGGTACGAGATAGATAATATTGAGAATTGATGATGCGATAAGCGCCGCGATCAAAATAGACTTACCACTATCCACGGCGCCCATCATCAAGAAGAATTTCGGCCAACTGCCGCCCATCGGCGGAATGCCGATAATCGACAAAGAGCCGACGAGAAACGCGCCAAAAACAAAGGGCATCGTGCGGCCAAGACCATCAAGCTGCGAAACATTTGTGCGATGGGCAATCGTGTAAATCGCGCCTGCACACATAAAGAGCGTAATTTTACCCCATGCATGCATCACAATTTGCAGACCGCCGCCAAGAATACCCATGCTCACCGCCAACATCGCGCCAAGCGTGACATAGGAGAGTTGGGAAACTGTGGAATAAGCCAGACGCGCTTTGAGGTTATCCTGACGCAGCGCAATCACAGACGCCAGAACGATAGAAATCGCCGCAATCCACGCCAGCCATGTTGAGGCGGGCGTTGCCGCGGCGAGGCTGGGTCCAAAGGTGTAGGTCACGACTTTGAGCATCGTAAACACACCCGCTTTCACCACCGCCACGGCATGAAGCAATGCTGAGACAGGCGTCGGCGCGACCATCGCATTTGGCAGCCACGGATGGGTCGGCATCAAGGCCGCCTTGCCGATACCAAAGGCAAAGAGGAACAACAGAATTGATGTCGCAAGCAAAGATGTGCCCGGCGGGAAAACGCCGCCGACCATGAAGTCTGTTGTACCAGCAATCACATAGGTGCCGATAATCGCGGGCAGGAATAACGCCAATGATGTACCCATTAGGATCAAGGCATAAATCGTACCGCCGCGTTTGGCTTTGGCGTCGCCTTTATGCGTGACCAAAGGGAAGGTCGAAAGCGTCAGAGCTTCGTAGAAAATGAAAAGCGTGATCAGGTTTGCAGAGGCCGCAATACCCATACAGGCCGCAATCGCAATGGCGACAAAGGCAAAGAACCGCGTTTGGTTTTTCTCTTTATTGCCGCGCATATAGCCCAGCGTGAACATAGAATTGATAATCCAAAGCGAGGACGCAATGGCAGCAAAGGTTGCACCAAGCGGTTCAAGTTTCAGGGTGAAATCAAACTTGCCCGCGAAGCTGCCCAACCGCAATTCCGGACGTCCGCCTTGGGCGACATCAATGCAGAGATAAATAACCGTGGCGAGCAATGCCAATCCCGCGATGAATGTGACGCCTTCGCGGATGTTTTGATTTTTGCCGAAAACAGGGATTAAACCTGCTGCGACCAGCGGAATAATCAGCAGCAGCGCAAGCGCAAGTTGGGGTGTCATAAACAAGTCCATATCCCCTACCCCGCACCGAGCAAGAGTTCAGCCGCGCGAGTCGCCGCGCCGACAACGGCATCGGATTCAACGCCAATGAAGATAGATGTCAGTGCCAATATCCACATCGGAATAAGCATCATCAACGGCGCTTCATTGCGCACAACAACCTCGCCATTCACAACAGGTGGTGATTGGAAATAAGCGAGCAATAACACGCGCCCAATATACACCAAGGCAAGGATCGAAGTCAGCATGATCACGCCAACGGCCCACCACCAGCCTGCATCGGCCGCAGCCCCTGCAAGGTTAATCTTAGACACAAATCCAGCCGTAAACGGCACGCCGATCAAGGACAGACCGAGCACCGTAAAAGCCCCCATCGTCAATGGCATAGTTTTGCCAAGGCCTTTGAAATCTTCTGTGCGCGTAATACCAAATCGGTACCACATCGCGCCCAGCGCCAAGAACAAGCCGCCCTTAATGACGGCATGATTGATCAAATGCAGATAGCCCGCAGCTACGGACGCTGTTGTGGCGATACCGATACCGAGCAACATATATCCGACTTGCGCCACAGAGGAGAACGCCAACATGCGGCGCGCATCGGTCTGGAAAATCGCTTGCAGCGACGCAAAGACCATTCCGATGACGCCCATTCCGACGAGGATATAAAGCAGCTCATCCGCGACATAGGCATAGCTTGGATCGAAGACAAAAAACGTGAAACGGAGTAAAAGATAAAGCGCGGCTTTCGTCGCCGTAGAGGCCAAAAATACCGTCACAGGCGTCGGTGCATATGCATATGCGCCCGGCAACCATGTATGCAGCGGGAACATCGCGAGCTTCAGGCCAAGGCCAATAATGATGAAACCAAAGGCAACTTTCGCAACGCGCGAACCGCCGTCGAGGTCAGCCAAAATACGTGCCATATCGGCCATATTTAGCGTGCCTGTCTCCATATAGAGAAAGCCAATACCGATCACAAAGAACGTCGCGCCGATGGAACCTAGAATCAGATAATTATAAGCCGCTGACAGTGCGCGGCGATCCCGCGCGGCACCCATTGCAACAAGCACATATGTCGAAATCGAAGAGACTTCGAGAAAGACAAAAACGTTAAATGCATCGCCTGTAATAACCATGCCCAAAAGCCCCGCGACGCAGAGCAAAAACGCCGCGTAGAAAGGCGCGCGTTTATTGGGTTTAATCTCGGCAACTGTCGCCGGAAGCGCATAGATGATTGTGATGAAACTCATCAGCGCAATCAAGACCAGAACGGGAGCATTCAGCGCATCGACGACAAGGGAAATCCCATGCGGCGGCGCCCATCCACCCATTTTGTAGATCGTCGTACCGACTTCGGCATTATATAAAGCCAAAGCAAAGGCTGTCAGCGTCAGGATCGCCGTAACGATAAATGTACTGGCCCATGCGACGCGTTTATTGGGCAAGATAGATGTGATCGCAGCCATGATGAGCGGCAAAGCCATGAGAAAAGCCGGACCGTGAGTCAGCAGCCAATCAGGCACATATTCAAGTGCAGAGAACATTGAGGGCATCAGTCAGCCGTGCCTTCCAGATTATACACGAAATCCATATTTTGAATCTCGTCTTCTTCAATCGTGTGATAAACTTCGCGAATACGGACCGTCAGTGCGAGACCAATGGAGAGCGTCGCAACGCCCACCACAATCGCCGTTAGGATCAAAACATGCGGTAGCGGATTGGAATAAAGAACATCTGTTCCAGGTCCGGGGAGAATATAGCTTCCGTCGCCCGCAGCGAGTTGAATAGGACCGTCGAGCAAAGCGTGACCGTCTTTATCCGCACCATAGCCTTTGTCTTCAATAAGGATCGGCGGCTGGCCACCAGAGACTTTGCCAATGGTGATATAGAGTAGGAAAACTGATGTCTGAAAGACGGACAGGCCTGCGAGTTTTTTAATTAAATTGCGCGAGGCAAAGACCGTATAAAGGCCCGTCATCATAAGGATGATGACGACGACATAATTATATTGCGAGAAAAGTTCGGACATCTACCAATCCTCATCCGACGTTTCGGGCTGGCGGGAGCCGAAGGCATAAAAAATCGCAATCATCACCGTTGTCACAGTGACCAAAACGCCCAACTCAACGGCCAAAATACCGTAATGCTGCCCATGTGACGCATCATGTGCGAGCACGGAATAATTCAGAAACTCGCCGCCTAAAATCCAGCTCAGTACGCCCGTGCCGCCATAAAGCAGAACACCCAGTACCATACCATAGCGGATGAGGCGCGGTGGGAAGGCTGCCTTCGCGGCTTTCAAACCAAAGACAAGCGCATAAAGAATGACAGATGCGGCGAGAATAACCCCCGCTTGGAAACCACCGCCCGGACCGTAATCTCCGTGAAATTGCACGTAAAGCCCGAAGAGCGCGATCAAAGGAATTAGGAATTTCGCAATGACGCGCAAAAGAACATGCGGATCACGGCCCAAAATTGGCTCTGATGTTTCAGAGGATGTGTGAGACGGATCGCTCATGTCTCGGCCTCCGCGCGTTGTTCGTCGGACCGAAGGTCTTGCGCCAATCCAGCCGAAGGCGCGGAACGGTCATTAATAACTTGACCATTTGGACGTGCGACCCAACGGCCAGAATTGCCGTTCAAGCCCAGCAGCAAAAGCACGCCCAGACCCGCAGAGAAAATCACAACCGTTTCGCCAAATGTATCATACCCGCGATAGCTGGCCAAAACCGCTGTCACGACGTTTGGAATTTTGATGTCTTCGGCTGTCTTGGCGATATAATCCATACCGACATAGGCGTTGGCGGGGGAGTTCACATCCCCATAAGCCGACATATCACCGACCGCGTAAAGCATGGCTGCACCCGCCAAAACCACCACGGCCAATGCCCCGAATTGGCGGCTCATTGGGACAGGCGTTGATTTACGGTCCGCGAGCAACATGGCCGAAAGCATCAAAACCGTCGACACGCCTGCGCCAACTGCGGCTTCGGTGAAGGCCACATCTACGGCATCAAGCGAGACGAACCACGCCGCAGACACGAGCGAGTAAACGCCCTGCAACATGACAATGCCGAAAAGAGAGCGCATACGCACAATCGCAAAAGCCACGACAACAAGAAGCGCGAGGAAAGAAATATCGAGCAAGAGCGTAGGCACAACGAAGGCTGGCTCGGCTGCGGCGGCGAAAAGGCTCATGTCCCGTCCTCCTCAAGATCTGGCGCGCGATAGTCGCCCAATAACGGCTTCAAACCCGCACGATAGGCGGCATGCGCGACGGCATGTGTCGCGGTTGGGCTGGTCACCAAGAGGAAAAAGGCCACAAGCAAGAGCTTCAAGACCATTTGCAAACTGTCACTTTGGAAAATCAACGCCAGCAAAATCAGTTCTGCGCCCAATGTATCGGTCATACCTGCCGCATGCAGGCGTGTGTAAAAATCAGGAAGGCGCAAAACCCCAATGGTTCCAGCCAAGACAAACAATAGTCCCGCCGCCATGGAAACAACCGTCCCAATCGTGCGGATAACCCCGATCCAATCGACATGAATAGCGTGTTCTGCCGCATGTGCGGTCTCAGTGGCGGCTGCGAAAATCAAGCTCATCGCGCGTCCTCCGCATCAGCGCCCGAAAGCGTAACATCAAGCGCCCGATAATTGAAAAACTTCAGAACCGCGATAGTCGCGATGAAATTCATCAACGCATAAAGCAGCGCAATATCCACGCCGTCGGGACGGTCAATGATGAAGCAAAAGACGCACAGAAATAAGACTGTCTTCGTGCCAAAACTATTCACGGCCAAAAGACGGTCATATAAAGTCGGTCCGCCCAAAAGTCGTCCCAACATCAACCCCATAGATACGATCAGCAAAAAGGCGCTGCCCAACATGAAATAACCCATAAATGGAGTCATGATGCATCTCCTTCAGCGGGCGTTTTTCGGGGTACATCAATATTCTCGCCAATGGCCCAAGCGGACCGCTCTGCCATTTCGGCAAAATCAGCGGGATCAGACATTTCGGACAGCAACGCATGGACCAAAATATGGTCGTCTTGAATATCAAGACTGACTGTGCCCGGCGTCAACGTAATGGAATTCGCAAACATAACTTTGCCAATGTCCGTTTTTTGCGGCGTTGGAATGCGCGTCAATGTTGGTGATATTTCCATATTTGGAGACATCACCGCGCGGACAACCGCTACATTTGCTTTGATGATCTCAACAAATAGCCATGCGAAATAGGCCAACGTTTGAGGAATGGTAAAATAAGGCGCCGTTTCCTGATCCAAAATCCGCATGCGTTTGGACATCCAAACCACAAAAACGATCGAAATCACCCCAAGTGACAAGAGCATAGGCTTGAAATAGCCCGACAATGTCAGCCAAGTTGCGGCCAAAGCCATCACAAGTATCAAAGTATAACGCAGCAGAACTCTCTCCCAGAGAAACTCATGCGGTCATAGCGGGCGAATCAAGGCGTTAAAAGCCTATTAAGGGTGGAAAACTGTGGGTCTTAAACGCTAATCATGCGCAGAATTGTCGCGCCTAGTCGCGATGAGAGAATACGAGAGCCGCCGTAATGGCCGCCGCTCCAAATTCTTCCTCGCGCGGAATCACACCATTTTTAATATAGCGCAGTACATCCGCATTCAAAGACGCTGTCAGCGACCAATTCCAATACCGCAGAACAGTTTGCGCTTTATCCGTGGAAATGACGTCATATGTCTCCATCACACGCGCCAAGCTGGGGTGCATTGATCCATCCGCTTCATGCAATGGGCGTTTCAGCGCGCGCCAAAGTTTTTCAATATATTCACGTTTCAGGCCCGGCGCCTTGCATAAAATCGCAATCCCCTGCCCGCCTTTATCTGTGAGGATTTGCGCGCCTGTCGCTGGCTTTACGCCCGCCATATAGGAAATTTCTTCCGTAAGTTTACGTGTCAAACCCCCAGTTTCTGCTGCATCAATCGCGGCTTCCAAACCTTCATATTCAGAGCGTGCAATCGCCGCGCGGTTACGCTGTCGGCGTTCAATGAATTGCAACGCTTTACGTACGCCCGCATCATTCCAGCCATCGGCGGCCGCTTTCGGGAATAAATCACTGCAGCTTTCCTGCAAAACACTTCGCGTGACAGCAAAGCGGTGGAGAATTTTTTTACGGTTGGCCGTGTTGGCCCACCAAAACATCGTCAATCCATGTGATGGACGTAATTCATCGCGTTTCACAAGCAAGCCAACATAAGGCTGGTGTTGACGCGATACGGTTAGAATACGTTGAATGGCGGTCTCTGAAAATTGCGCCTCTTTATTTTTCAACAGGGTTTCGACAACATCTTCTTCCAAAAATTCCACAAGCGCATCTACAACCGCATCAGAGATTTTCCGGCGTTTCGCGATCACGGCGCGATGCTCGCCAGAAACTTTACGGGCGATTTGGATAAGGTCAGAGTCAGTCAGTGAACGGCTCTCTTCCAAAATATAACGCGCAATTCGAATATCGTCTTTCGCAAGGATCACCAGAATCGTCCGCGGCGCCTCGTTCAACATGACAAGGCGTTTCGCGACGGATTCGCGAACATCTGCATCCGCTGAGCGCAGCAGCTCCACCAAAACATCGCCCGCCATATGGCGTTCTTGCGGCGTGAGTTGACTCGCGGGAATACAAATTACATCGGCCAAACGCTTGGCGAGTTGACGTCGCACAGTATTGCCTTCCACGTCGCTGAGCGGCGTTTCCAACATGATCGGTGCCAGTTCTGGCAAATCACTTTTTTGATCTATCGATAATCCGGCCATGTGGCTCGCTTCTTTAAACAGGTGATAATCCTACGCTAACCCTAAACGGAGAGGGTTAATGGGAGGTGACCCCTATCCATGTTCCATAAGTATACCTATCTCCGTCATTCGACAGGAGATTTTTGATGAAAACCAGCCCCGCACATCCGCTTCCAAAAGCCGAGAAACGCCCGCACACCCAAACGCGCTTTGGCGTTGAATGGACAGATGATTATGCGTGGATGCGTGATGATAACTGGCAGACCGTCATGCGCGAACCTAGCGCATTGGACGCCGCCATCCGTACACATCTGGAAGCCGAGAACCGCTATACCGAAGATGCCCTCGCTCCGCTGACAGCCCTCAAAGACGATGTTTTCGCAGAAATGAAAGGCCGCCTAGAACCTACCGCGCGCGACGTGCCCATGCCCGACGGACCCTATGCCTATTTTCATTATTACCGCAAAGGCGACCAACACGGCGTTTATGCGCGTCATGCGGTGGCAGATAAGACCCCAGAAGATGAGACGATTTTGGACTGCGACGCGCTGGCCAAAGGAACAAAATTTTTCGATCTCGGCGATGTTTCCCACAGTCCAAATCACAAATGGCTGGCCTATTCCGTCGATGAAAAAGGCAGCGAAAATTATCAGGTCTTTTTGCGTGATCTAAAAACGGGCGATGTCTCACCTACGGACATTGATCGTTCTGCGGGTGCACTCGTCTGGGCGGCGGATAATCGCACGCTTTTCTGGGTCGAACGCGACGAAAATCAACGCCCCTATGCCGTGAGGTTCCGCGATGTATTTGACGCCAAAGGCAAAACACGCACAGCCTATGAGGAACAAGATCCAGGCTTTTTCGTCAGTGTCGGCAGTTCCGACGATGACGCCTATATCGAAATCAGCGCCCATAATCACACTACGGGCGAAATTCATCGCGTTCCATCATCCGCGCCGCAGACATCGCCCGTGTGTTTCTCCCCGCGTCAAGACGGTATTGAATATAGCCTTCATGACCAAGGCGGCACGACCTATATTCTCACAAATGCTGGAGAGGCCGTTGATTTTTGTATCAAGACGGGAACATCGGGCCAGACGCCAGATCAATGGCAGGATTTCCTCCCGCATAAAGCAGGACGATTGATCCTTGGCATGGAGAGTTTCGCGCATTGGATTGTACGGTTGGAGCGCGAAGACGCCCTCCCCCGCATCGTTATCCGTAACATGAAAACGCAAGACGAACACGCGATTGATATGCCCGAAGCCGCCTATGGTCTCGGCATTAAGTCAGGCTATGAATATGCAACGGACACGTTGTTTTTCTCCTATTCCTCCCCCTCCCGTCCCGGCACGGTTTACCGCTATGATATGACGTCGCGCACACGCGAAACCGTGCGTGTTCAAGTCGTCCCAAGCGGGCATAATCCCGATGATTACCGCGTCGAACGCATTTCCATCACAGCCCGCGACGGCGAAACCATTCCCATTACGTTGCTGGCGCGCAAGGACGTGAAAACAGATGGGTCAAACCCGCTCTTGCTTTATGGCTATGGCTCTTATGGGATCACCATTCCGGCCGCATTTCGCACGAATATTCTGTCGCTGGTTGATCGCGGCATGGTCTATGCGATTGCCCATATTCGCGGCGGACAGTCCAAAGGGTACCAATGGTATTTAGACGGCAAGCTGGAGAAAAAGGTCAATACTTTTAATGACTTTGTCGATTCTGGACGGGCGCTGGCTGCGCTAGGCTGGACCGCTCCGGGCCGCGTTGTTGCCCATGGCGGTTCGGCGGGCGGCTTGCTCGTCGGGGCGGCGTTGAACCAAGATCCAGATTTATTTGCAGGCGTGATCGCCGCGGTGCCTTTCGTCGATGTCTTAAACACGATGAGCGATACGGAATTACCGCTAACGCCGCCAGAATGGCCCGAATGGGGTAATCCGATTACAGATGAAGCCGCATTCCATCGTCTCCGCAGCTATTCTCCCTATGATAATGTGGCGGCGAGACATTATCCGCCCGCATTGATTACGGGCGGCCTGACCGATCCGCGCGTAACATATTGGGAACCTGCGAAATGGGCCGCGAAATTACGTGAACACCAAACGGGCGACGCGCCTATCTTGCTCAAAATCAACATGGATGCGGGACATCAGGGCGAGAGCGGGCGGTATGACAGTCTGAAAGAGACGGCGCTGGAATATGCCTTTGCACTGGATTGCGTGGGGCTGAGTTAGGCCCCAGTATCATGCGGTAGGTTTTCGGCGTAGTCTCAGACCTCTGATAAAGTACATCTAATTCCTCTCTCCTATAAACCTCAAGTAAAGGCGACGGGCGGATGTTGATTTGATTTAAATGCGGGTGTTTAATGCTCGGCGTTCCACGGCGTGGCTCATAGCGCGGGGGGCGCGGCGGTAATATATAAGCCTCTCGCGGGACGGCGGGGAGAGAATATCGCCGTCCCGTTTCTGCCTCTACATACGACGCCGAGACGTCAGCTGCCCTACCACTCGCCTGCTCTTTCTCTTGCCCAAAAGCAGAGACAGAAACTATCATTGCGAGCAAACATATCCCCCATCGCACTTATTTTAATATCCATTAGGCAATGGCAGAACATCACCGCGTTCATCCCGCAAATCAAACCTGATCGTAGATTTTAACCCTCTGCGCGAGACGCCTTGGCCGTTTTCAATGGCGGCTTTATATTTCCATTTTTGAACGGATTTGACGGTTGCCGATGTGAGTTGACGGTTCGTACAACTTATGGCCTCGACATTAAACGGCGCGCCCTGCGCACTGACGTCAAAGCGGACATTGCAATAGCCAGAATGATTACCCTGCGAAAAGCGAGGCGGGAAAACAGGAGGAATACGGACAGTCGGCTGTTCGTCCGCATCGGCCACAATGATCTCGCCTGTATTGATCCCAATATCGATGAGGGTCGGGTCCCATTCCAGCTCTTTTCCACCAACTTCAATCACAGGAAGTGCAACCTCCGCGACCTTTACTACATCAAGACTTGGCGGCGGCGACGGGACATCCACTTTTTTCAATGGATCAGGTTTCGAAATGTCATCGGGCGGTAAAATGTCATCGGGCACGGGATTAATATCGAAAGACGCCGTAGGCAATTTATCCTGCGGCGTAAATTCCGTCGCGATGAGGCGCGCCATGGAAAACAGCAACAACAATGTCGCGCCCGCCGCAACAGGCATAGCGAGGCCAATGCGTAAAGGGAAAGCGCCGTTACCCGTCGCAGACATTTTCAAATTGTTTTGATCTATTTTTTGACTCGCGTTTTGTTTTTGACGCGTCTCTTCGGCTCTTGAAAATAGTGCCCTTGACGTCAATTCACCTCGTTTTTCAGCTCCTAGCTTAAACATAAACATTCCTCCTTAAGTTATAATATAACGTTATATTATAACTTAACTGTAAGCAAGAGAATTTTAAGTGCAGACAAAGCTCGACCTTAAAAGTGCCATAAAAAAACCCGGCTCAAAGGCCGGGTTAAATTCTAATATGTTCAGAGACCTATTCGGAGATTTTGATCCGGAATTTAGCGTCATAGCCTTCTTTATACTGAAGGCAGATTTCCGCATCATCGAGCTTAAACTCACCGACGAAAACTTCCGCATCATAGGCTTGCTTGATCTTCTGATAGCAAAGCTCTTGTTCAACTGTACGTTCAAATTCGCAACGACGGTCAACAGCTTGCTTCTCAGCCGTGATGAACTGCACCCATTTGCGTGCATTCCCGCGTTCGCGAGAGCTGCCAGGTACTTTTTCAAACGCAGAAACGGCAGCTTCGCGCGCTTTTGTAATCGGAGCCGCAGCCATTTGGGCATCTGTCATTTCGCAATTCAAGCGGTCCAACTTATTGGTTTGATCATAGCGACAGTTGGCAATGAGCATCCAAGATTTACCCGCGTCATATCCGCGATTAATCGCTTCGGTGAACGCTTTCTCAGACTTTTGGCAATCGCCTTCATTGTAAAGAGCTTCGCCCCAATCCGCGAAGAGTTTCGCGTCACCCGACTGAGTGGCAGCCGCTTCCAAAATTGGAATCGCACGCTTATATTCACGCGCCTGACGGAAAAGCCCAGATAATTGCTTTAGCTTATCAGGAGAGCGCGCAATACGGTTCGCATTCATTTCACGCTCGAGGATTTCAGCCGCCTGATATGGCATGTCGTAGAAAGAGTAATACTGAACAACCTTCAAAAGGTCCTGTTCCGTATTCAATGCACCCCCGAGATAGAGCATTTTTGTGACTTCAAAGGCTTCTTGCTCACGTCCGCCATTGGCCAGCATAGATGCCCACGCATCCCAAAGCGTTTTATCTTCAGGCCAGCGTTGAATCATTTGCTTAACGATATCGGCCTGACGCCCTTGCATGCCCAAATTATTGAACAGGAAGTTCAACAGATCGAAATGCTTACGCTCTTTCGGGCTCGCGGCATTGAACCATTTTTCGGCCCAAGGCAGAGCGCGGCGATAATCTTCAGCCTGCACCCAAGCATTGACCAAGAGATCAATATATTGCGGCTTTTGCTGACCACCAGAATTTAGATAGGCCTCAAGGCGTTGTGCGCCTTCACGATATTGACCGTTACCAATCATCAGCTGAGCAATAACGACTTTGATGTTACCGACTTCATCTGGCAGCAAGCCGCCTGCGCTAATCGCATTTTCGAAATTCTGTTGCGCTTCAACGGCGCGGTCAAGCTCATAGCTATATTGGCCCATCATTTGATAGATCGTGGATCGCTCATATGGGTTCAAATCTGGATTAGCAATTGCCTCCTGAAGAATGGTCAAAGCGGCTTGGTTCTGACCGCCATTTGCAAGCGTCAGGGCCTCATTGACCTTCTCACCAGCTTTGGCGCTAAATTGGCGACCTTCGTCCTGCGCGAAAGCTGTGCCGGATAGACCTGCACTGGAAACGCCGATGGCAGCGAAAGCCAATAAGCTGGCACCCAACAAAGACGCGGTGCGTGTGCGGAGGGATTTTGTAAATGTTTGGCAGGTCATGATCATTTCATCCTTGCTGTTCGAGGCCAGAGCACGGTGAAATTCACCTTACACCAACAAAGTCGAAGATTTCCGTTTCTAACCGATAGCAAACGCCATCGTAAGCTGGTCTTCCGTATAATGGACCGCGACGAAGCGTCGGGGCGGTCCATCTGTTTTAAGAGGCGGGTGAACTGAAACATTCACCCGCTTCAAAGTTTAAAATCCAGACGGTAGAGGGAGTTTACGTCCGCGCTCGTCTTGCAGGTCAAATCGGATAGTGGACTCAACGCCGCTTCGAGACACAGAGCGTCCGTCAACGATTTTTGGATTATACTTCCATTTTTGAACGGATTTCACAGTCGCGTTCTTCAACTGACTGGATGAGCAGCGATAGGCCTCTACGTTAAAAGGTTGGCCTTCTGGGCTCACGTCAAAGCGAACTTTGCAGAGACCTGAATTGTCGCCTTGCAAAAACCGCGGTGGGAAAATAGGCGGGATGCGAACAAGTGGCTGCGCATCACGGTCAGACACTGTAATCTTGAAGTTAGACGCGTCAATTTTTGGCGCTTCGAATTCAGGAACGGCCCCTTCGATAGATGCAATTTTCTCAGTTGGCTTATCGGCCTTCGCACGCTCGATTTGTGGCGGCGGTGGCGGTGTAATCACCTGTTTGATTTTGTCGATCTTCGTCTCGCGCTCGATAACTTTAATGTCTTCAACCTTTGGGTTGATTTCAAAGCTAGCGGTTTCGCCTTTATCCTGCGGCTGGAACTCTTTCGAGATCAAGGCCCGCATAGCGAGGAACAACAAAACCGTAAAAATAGCGGCGAGAGGGGTAAAAACCAACCAACGAATAACGTTCTTCATAATCGTCTCCTCTTACTCTGTACCGACACGGGTATTGATTTGTAGATCCTGCATCAATTCCTGAACCGACATGACAACACCTACTTCGGCGTTACGGTCAGCTTTGATAATCGCTTCGGCCTTTGGGCTTTCCGCAAGGATCGACTGAATGATCGGGCGAATTTCACTAATGTCGTAAGGACGTTTATCAATCCAAACTTCATTTTGCGCATTCACAGCGACAAGAATTGTTGGCTTCACCTCTAGGTCCAGAACAGCGTCTGGTTGGCTAGGGTCAATACCGGGTGTTTTAACAAACACTGATGTCACGATGAAGAAGATGAGAAGAATAAAGACAACGTCCAACATGGGCGTCATGTTTAACTCTGTATCCTCTTCGGGAATTACTGTGCGACCGCGTCTTGCCATGATGTTACCTTATTACAAGTTGAGCGCAAATGCAAGCGCTTATGCGATATTATTACATTTCGCTGGAGTTTTATCATCCAGCAGAGTCCTCGCGCCGTAGAAGCGCGAGATAGAGATGTTATCCGGCGTTCCGAATGATCTCAATTTTAGTCCCCAGACCCGCCTGATCTAAACCATCTTTCAGATTGATCAGATTATTATGCGAGGCCTTCTCATCCATACGAAGGATAACCGCTGCATTTGGCTTTTCGGCCAGTAAGCGTTCAACCGCGAGCAAAACGCGGTCACAGCCGGTTGAGCGGCCATCGACGGCGCAGGCGTTACGACTGTCAACATAGACAGTAATCGCAGGCGCGTTGGAAGGCGGCGTATTGATATCATCCGGCGGCGGCGGAGGTTGTGTCAGGTCAATCCCAGTTTCGTCCAGAAACGTCGCTGTCACGATAAAGAAGATCAGCATGATGAAGACAATATCCAACATTGGAGTCATGTCGACTTCGCCCTCATCTCCACCCTGTGTTCGGCGTGAGCGTCTCATAGTGTGTCCTTTCTAGAGCCGATTAGGCCGCAATGCGAGCTGTCGACTCGTCGAGGTCATTGGCAAAGCGTGCAGTTTCACGTGCACTCATACGGGGTAGGATTGTCGCAAAGATCAATCCTGACAATGCCACCATCATACCCGCCATTGTCGGGATGGTCGCCTTGAAGACCCCGCCCGCCATAAGACGTGCATTGGAAGATCCGGAGAGGGCCATGACATCGAAAACTTCGATCATGCCAGTCACCGTACCGAGGAGACCCATGAGAGGCGCAAGTGCAACGAGAGTTTTAATGATCCCGATATTTGCACCTGTGCGCTCTTTAACCTGGCTAACAAGCTCATCTTTAATCGCGTCTGCGCGCCAAGATGTTTTGTCAGCCCGCGCATCCCATTCCGACTGAAGTCGGGCTTTGAGAGGCTTATGGGCGAAGAGATAATAGGCGAACCTCTCAACGATGAAACTGAACATAAAGAATGCCAGGATCATTATCAGTGTGAGGATGCTTCCGCCGGTCCCCAGAAATTCCTGGAGACCGTTAAAGACATTTTGCATAACTTAAGCCTTTCGTCTTTTGCGTTGAAGGACCTTAAGCGATGCTTGAACCGGTGCCGAGACCGCGTGTTTCAACGTGGCGGGCAACGATACCAGCAGACTGCTCTTCCAGCGTACCTTGGATCGACCGTGCCATAGATGCACAGAAGCTGTGAAGGACGAGGAGCGGAATAGCCGCATAAAGACCAAGCATTGTTGTCACGAGCGCGACAGAGATACCGCCAGCCATAAGCTGTGGATCGCCTGTTCCGTAAATCATCATAGCTTGGAAGGTCTGGATCATACCTGTAACGGTACCCAAGAGACCGAGGAGCGGTGCAACACCAGCCAACAGCTTCAAGATATTCAAACCAAATTCAAACTTAGGTGATTCACGTAAGATCGCTTCGTCGAGTTTAAGCTCAACCGTATCAGCATCTTTGTTCTGTGCACCTTCATAGGCCATCATAACACGACCAAGCGCATTCGACTTGGACGGCTGCGCTTTACGCTTCTGACCATTGATTGCCATTTTCGCGAGGAACAGACGGATGATGTTAAAGATACCGAACAACACACCCAACAAGGCCATGATGATGATGAATTTACCAATGTTGCCACCTTGAACCCAGTGACGCTCATAGAAGGACGGCACGCGTTCGAAAGACTTTAGAAGCTGACCACGTGTAGGATCGAGCGGAGCATAGACCAACGCACCAGCAGATGCGCTCGCAACCTTATTCGCTGCACTGGAGATTTGACCACCTGGTTGACGTGGCAAACGCGTTAGAAGTGGTGCATTTTCACCAGATTCTGAAGATGTCGCGCTATAGTCGAGGAACTCAGCTCCGCTTTTTGTAAAGACAGAGAAAGGACCGACACGTGTCACTTCTTGTTCTTGGCCATCATTTACGTTGGCAACAGGTGCACTAAATGTCGAAACCTGACGCTGCGCTTTGATTTCGCCGAGCATTGTCTGCCAAATATTGTTCAGATCGTCTGCGGATGGCAGCGCCTTAGATTCTGCAACAGTGCCCAAAACGGCTGTCCGCGTTGGATACTGCGCTGTGATCAAGGAGCTATCTAGGAGAGCCTTAAATTCGCCCGCTTTTGACCGCGCTAGACCGAAAACTTCACCAAAGTCGCCTTGCGCAGCGCGCAATTCTTCTTCGAGTGTATCGATTTGTGACCGGTTCGCCGCGAAAGACCGCTCGACGTTTGCCGCACGGGCTTCCAATGTACGCAGCTCGCGCTTTGCACCATCTAGAAGGGATGTTTGCTCGGAGGCGCGCTGACGGAATTCCGCTTCGCGTGTCCGGTTTTCAGCTTCAACTTTGGATGCGTTCTGACGAATATCGTTCAGAAGGGCATCAACAGAGTTGATTTGAGCTGACGCGGGAACCGCTGACAGCAGAAGAGCGGAACCGAAAACGGTCGCCGTCACTTTTGAGATGAATTTCATTTTGACGCTCATGTTTATCATTCCTCTATTCTATTTGCCAACTAGGACAGGTGCGTAGACCAAGCCCGGAGCAGCTTCGCCCTTGGCGATACGGATAGCTTGACGCATTTGAATGCCATCGGCACCATCCAACGTTTTCCAGCTTCCTGTGCCATCTGCGGCTAATTCATAAATCGCAATGTCTGACTCATCTTTGGAGATATAGACCAAAGACGTCCGACCAAAGCGGATGAAGTTAACGACGTTACCAGGCTGAGTTGGATGCGCACCTTCATAGGAGTCGATACCAAGGCCATAAGTGACTTCGATTTTATAAGCATTCAAAACCCGGCGATATTGCTCAGCTGGCGAAACATTCGGATCACCCAAAACGGATTTCACATTTTCAATACGCGCAAGACGCTCATTTTTATTGAATGGCAAATCTGATTTAATGCTATCTTCCAAAGCCGCAGCCATTTTCAACATCATTGGGCTCATGCCCTGTTTGATCTGCTCAACGGTTCCAAGCTGACGCCTTAGGGACGTAATTTCGCTTTGCTGTGACGCGCGGAAAATTTCCTGCTGCGCCACAAATAATTCGATATTATCTTTTTGCTGCAAAACAGCACGATATTCACGAATTGCGTTATCAGCCTGATCATCAGCTTGCTCTACGCGCTGCTGTGAGGCAGCGGCGGCAGCCGTTGAAGACTTCGCAATACTCAATGCGGTATCGAGCTGGGCGTGAGCTGGTGCGGCAAGCAGTCCAACTGCAACACCGGCCAGCATCAGGCGCTTGGCGATTGAAGATTTTAACATGGTTTCCTTCCAGGCTGCTTATATTTGGCGGCACGTGCGGCTGACCAGTTGGTCATACAGATCACGCACCACAATCGATTGGTATACAGGACGCTTATTATTGCGCCGCTTGCATTTTGATTGGCGCCGTTACGACACCGGGGGCACTCTCGCCGCGCGCAATACGCACAGCTTTACGAGCATTAATAATATCACCGGATGGAAGAGGCTCCCATGCGTTCGTCTCTTTGCTCCACCGGAAGCCTTCGCGGCTATCCAGATCAAGATAGATAAAAGACATACGGCCAAAATGAACGTAGTTTCCGTCTTTAATAGTATCTGAAATATCATCGACCGAATTCACGTTGCCTTCGAGCAGCTTCTTCTGATCATTCGACAAGTTACACGTCGAAGATTCGACATTTTCTTGACAAGCCGCCAAGCGACGCCCCGGCTTCAATGGATGATCACCTGTGTAGGCAGAAATCGAATAGCCGTAATTTGCCTCAACATCGTAAATTGTCAGAGCGCGGCGAAAGAGATCTGCATCGCTCGACGCCGGATCAGCAAGTTTTGTACGCAACGTATCAAGGCGCGCGAAACGCTCTTCTTTACGGAACGGCAAATCGGACTCGATAATCTTTTCGATTTCGGCCGTCATGCGCGTGACAATCCCACGAACAGACTCTTTTGTCTCGGGAACCGTTACAATCTGCTGCTTCAAATTCTCAATTGTGGAATTCTGGCTGGCCAACATGACTTCACGTTGAGCGGTTGCAACTTTCACATTTTGAATTTGGTCCAGAACAGCTGCGAACTCTAGAGCCTTCGGATCGGCGTCTTGGGCATGCGCCAAACCTGCCATACCCATCTGGGCCGTCGCCAATAAGGTAACGCAAAGTGCAATACGGGCGTTTGTAATCTTCACCACTCATGTCCTCCAAATTCGTTCGCGCACTTAGCGGCGCGTATTCGAAAGCCCGCTTACACAGGCATTTTTTATTAATCAATCATTACAATGCCGCTAGCGCAAGGGGAATTTCCGTTGATTTAGCACACTAAAACACTTTATTTTGTGATAAAGTAACACATTATGCGAAAGTTGTCCACAGCCTTGGACGAATCGCAGAAACAAATAAGGAGGCAGGAAGGAAGGGAAATTTAAGGGAGGCATCTAAATCAATGACTTAAGTCATGATTTTGCGTGAGGACATGGTTGGGGCGGCTGGGGTCGAACCAACGATCACAGGATCAAAACCTGATGCCTTACCACTTGGCTACGCCCCAAACTAACATGTCCACTCAGGCGAGAGCGGCTCTCTAATAGGCGGAAACCTTCAACGCAATAGGTTTAGTTCAAAAAATGTCAGACTTGTAAAATTCATCGCAGTTTCGACACCTCACCCGCCACGCAATCAACTGGCAAAAATAGAATTCTGCCTCTTGTGAGTAATTTCTTATCGTTTAACAACAAATATACAGTCTCTCATCGCAATGCCCTAGAAACGGATCGATTCGTATGCGTCAGTTTTTCATCACTATGGTCGGAACCATCGCCGGAATATTCGGCTTTTTCATCCTACTCTTTGTCCTCTTCATGTTTTTCGGCCTCTTGGGAGCTTTGGGTTCTGCGAGTGAAAAAACGCCAGACCGGGTACTTCTCTTAGATATGCGTCAAGGTTTGATCGATCATTCCGTTGGAGACAGTTTATTTGGTCAAAGTCCGAATTCAGTTGTTGATACCGTTTACGCCCTACACCGCGCCAAAGATGATGATTCGGTAAAAGGCGTTTTTATTCGCGCTGAAAACTTCAGCATGGCCCCAGCTAGCGCAGAAGAGATTCGCCTCGCCCTTCTCGACTTTAAAGACTCTGGCAAATTCATTATCGCGCATGCACAGGGTTTCGAGGGCACATCCCTCATGCCTTACCAAGCTGTCTCCGCGGCAGACGAAATCTGGATGCAAGACACAACAGGCTTCGCAGTCTCGGGCCTTCGCTCTGAAACAGAGTTTTATGGCGGCGTTATGGAAAAGCTCGACGCTGATCCTGAATTTTTCCAGTTTCACGAATATAAGAATGCTGTGAACACCTACACAGAAAAAGGATTCACAAAATATCACCGCGAGGCGACGACCAGCTATCTCACCTCTATCTTTGACAATGCTGTCGAGCAAATTGCGCAAGACCGCGAGATGACAGTTCCCGCCGTGACGGACGTCCTAAAAACTGCACCGCATAGTGCAGAGGACGCACTTGCCGCTGGCATGGTCGACAAACTAGGCCAGCTTGAAGAAGCGCGTGAATATATCCGCAAGAAAACAAGTAATGACAAAATCGTCTTTATGAACATCAATGATTACGGCCCCGGCACAACAAAGGGCGATAACACAATCGCCTTTATCGGCGGTCAAGGCGCGGTCCTACCGGGTCAATCTTCTGGCGGGTCACTCTTTTCGCAAGGCATCACAATGGGCGGCGATACAGTCGCCGATGGATTTGACGCCGCGTTGAAGGACAAAAAAGTCAAAGCCATCGTCTTCCGCGTTTCCTCTCCGGGCGGTAGCCCTGCAGCCTCGGATCAAATCCTCGCCGCAGCAGACCGCGCACGAGAAGCCGGCAAACCTGTCGTCATCTCTATGGGGCAATATGCAGCATCGGGCGGATATTATGTCTCTGCACATGCGGACCATATCGTTGCCCTGCCGCAGACCATCACAGGCTCCATCGGCGTTTACGGCGGTAAGGTTGCCTTGGAAGGTACATTTGCCAAAGTCGGCTATAATATTGAAGGCATTACAGTCGGCGGTGAGTTCGCAGGTGCCTATTCGCCCGATGCGCCATTTACCCCGACGCAATCCGAAGCCTATCGCGGACAGTTGCAGGACATCTATGATGACTTCACGCAGCGCGTCGCCAAAGGTCGTGATCTACCGATAGAACGTGTGCAAGAAATTGCCAAAGGCCGCGTTTGGACAGGTGCGCAAGCCAAAGAGATCGGCCTCGTCGATGAACTTGGCGGCATTCTGACAGCGATTAATGCAGCCAAGCGTCTCGCTGAAATTGACGAAGATGAGGATGTTCGCATCAAAATCTTCCCGCGCCAGAAATCGATTGAAGAGCAATTCAACGACCTTCTCACAGGATCGGCGCAAGTCGCACAGGATGTCCAAGTCCTACGCGAAATCTCTGCCATGCCAGAAGTCCAAGCCGCCATCCGCGCCCGCAACACCGTTCGCTTTGGTCAGGAAATGACAGCAGACATTCCAGAGGTGCGCTAGGTCACTCTAATATAGACACCTATACTAATTTGAGGCGGGACAGTGTCCCGCCTTTATTATATGAAGCCATATAGCAGGCCCGTATATTACGGCGTTCACTCTTGAAGGCCCTCTCATGAGCATACCTTTCGTCAGAACCTTCGACTTTGAATATGGCGCCCTCGCCCAGATCACGCCATTGGTGCAGCGCGTCATTGCGGATAACCCCGGCCCGTTCACTTTTACTGGCACAGGCGTTTACATCATCGGATCGAAAGCGCCCGGCAGCCACGTCTGCGTCATTGATCCTGGCCCGACGACAGACGCCCATATTGCCGCGCTCGACCACGCATTGGACGGTCGTCATGTGAGCCACGTCCTCGTCACGCATCATCATGCCGACCACAGCCCGCTCGCCAAGCCTTTGGCCGCGAAACATGGTTGCAAGGTTTATGGCTATAGCGTTCAACCAAAAGCCCCCCAAGGCGAGGCCCCGCAATTAGATGCAGGCGACGATTTATCCTTTCAACCCGATGTCGAAATTCGCGACGGTTATGTCGTAAATGGCGAGGGCTGGACATTGGAAACAATCCATACGCCGGGTCACACCTCCAATCACCTCTGCTTCGCCCTGTTGGAGGAGAACACGCTGTTCTCTGGCGATCATATTATGGGCTGGTCTACGTCCGTTGTGTCCCCGCCCGACGGACATATGGGCGATTACCTCAACAGCTTGAACCGTGTGCTGGAGCGGAATTTCGATGTGATCCGCCCGACGCATGGGACAGAAATCCGCGACGTGAATACATTCGTCCAAGCCTATATAGATCACCGCCTCACCCGCGAGGCGCAGATTTTGGGCGCGCTGGAGTCTGGCCTCGACCAAATCATGGATATTGTCGAAGCCCTCTACCAGCATGTCGACAAGCGCCTGTATCCCGCCGCCGCGCATTCCGTCCTCTCGCACATGATCCATTTGCGAGAGACGGGCCGCGTGCAGGCAGACGGCCCTGACGGCCTGCGCCAGAGCTACCGCGCCGCCTAATCGTTATTTAGACAAGCGGTCCAAGAACTCCGTCACGCGGTCGGCATTTTTACCCATATCTGATCCCCCAACCCGAGAGATCGACCGCACGTCAACAATCGTGCCGCCGCCTTTGCCATCGCGCAGGCGAATTGTGATATCATCATCAAAGCCATACCAGAATGTCGTATCTGTGGCATCGATACGCCCCGAGGCGGAATCGTCTTCTTTGATTTCCCATCCCATGGCTTTGGCCGTCGCGAGAGCTTCGCCAAAGACCACGTCTTTTGTATCGCTCAGGACCAAAGGGCGAATTGCAGGGAAGGCTTTGGTTTGCAGAACAGACACAAGCGTTTCACCAGATGGTTTTTTATCCTTAAAAATCGGCGCCATTTTGCCGATGTAATCCGTCGTATTCACACCTGCGATCTTGGCGCGTTCGCTCATGACAATCGAACCAAAGACAGGTGGATCTTGCGTGTCCGTCGTCACGTCATGGATAAATGGCAGGTCGACATAGACAGCTTTTTTCGTTCCCGTTAATTTCACCAAAGCGCCCGCCATGATAACCAAGCCTAAAACGCCCGCGACCACCCCTCTGCGCGGCTTGACGATAAAGGCCAAAACTAAGCTCGTCAGTCCAAATACGCCGCATAGCAAGAGCATGAGCGGGCCAATTTTCTGATTCAGCGCGCCAAAGGCAAAGCTAAGATCAAACAGACCTAATTTATACCCAATGGCTGCCACCGCAAAGACCAGCGGCGCGAGAATGATAAAGGCCCATGTCAGGCGGTTGATCCATCGGCGCAGCGCGCGGCGTTTATCCCCGCTGACTTTGGGCAAAGTTTCAATATCATTCGCGGGTTTCAACTTAGCCATAATGCTTTTCCTTAGGGGAAGAGGCGCGTTTTCGCCCACTCGCCCTCATTGTCTCTCGTGAATAGAATACGATCATGCAAACGGAAAGCCCCATCTTGCCAGAACTCAATTGCGTCGGGCGAAACGCACCACCCATGCCAATGCGCGGGACGCGGAACATCCACATCAGCAAAGCGAGCTTCCACAGCTTCGACATTATCCACCATGGCTTCGCGCGTAGCGACGGGGCGCGATTGATCCGAGGCCCAGGCACCAATACGTGACCCGCGCGCACGTTGCGCGAAATAAGCATCAGATTGCGCGACAGACACAGGCGCGACCGCCCCGCGAATACGCACTTGGCGTTTCCAACTTTTCCAATGAAAGCACAGCGCCGCCTGCCCTGTTTCGGCGAGTTGCCGCCCCTTTGCGCTCTCGCCATTTGTATAAAACACGAAGCCGTCTTCATTGAGGCCCTTCAGCAAGACAATGCGCACATCTGGCAGGCCAGCACCGTCAACCGTCGCGAGGCTCATCGCATTGGGATCATTCGGCTCGGTCTCGCCCGCCTTCGCCAGCCATTTCTGAAACAGCGAGATCGGCTCATCCGCATTTAACCACCCCATCTTGCGCGGACCGTTATCGAGGTAGTCTGCCCGGCTGGGCGTGGGAGGAATGAAAGAATCTGTCATAAATGTGCAAATAACCTAAAATTAACCATGCCTGTTTGCAGGTCGTTAAGGCCTAGCTGTTTGATTAGAGAAAATTAAGCATGAACTTCAATCATGCCTTAAGTTTAGGGAATTTGCCGCATGACACGCCAACACGCACTCCTCACACTCGGTTTGTCTATGAGCGCGCGCGAAGGCGACGTCCGTACGGCGTGGCGTAAGAAAGCCAAATTCTTTCACCCCGACAGCCCTTACGGCAATGTCACGGCCTTCCTCCAAGCCAAAGACGCGTTCGAAACCCTCATCCCGCCCGCACCCCAAGCCATCCGCGTCCGCGCAGGCGCTCGCTCTTTTTAACCTGTTCCAAGTGTTAATCCGTTCTATGCGCAGGCAAGAACGCTCGCAGCCCATCTAGGGGGTCTGCGGCTCCATTGAATCCCAACGCGCGGGTTAGGTCTTGCGAAATTGATATATCATCAATTTCTGCATGGGCGGGCGGTAACCCGCACCAGAGGGCGTAAGCCCTCGAAAAAGGGACAGCCCGCAGTGCCGGCACCCGCAACGGAATACCGAATATAAAAGTTTTGTTTCTCGCAAGTGATAACACTGCGGCAGCGGTTTTTGATGTCGTAGCGTTAGTTATGTGTCTGGGGGACACATAACAGCAAAGGGGTTGGGGGTCCTGCAGTCAAACCTTCCGACAGTAACTCGGAAATCCAAAGATTTTCGAGACCCCGGTTCAAGATCAGGCATTCAACACTCACCGCAAAAGGTCCGGCACAGGTCTGGCTCTCACCCAAGAATGCTCAACCCCACCGTCTCTCGG
>CALKXY010000032.1 GCA_938003545.1 uncultured Caulobacterales bacterium | reverse complement strand
AATATTGACTTTGCAGAAGATGGCGCGGGTATGTCCGCAAAATATATGCGGGCGGCGTCAGGTTATTATATTGATGTCGGCGCTTCTGCTATGGTCGCAGACGGACGTATTGGTGTTAAATCAGGCGCCGAAATAGACCGTATCACTGAAACCGGACTTATTTTTTCTGACGGTACAGACATTGAAGCGGATGTCATTATCTTTGCGACCGGATTTGGATCCATGGAACAATGGATTGCGCGCCTCATTGATGAAGAGACGGCGGAGCGCGTCGGACGCTGCTGGGGGTATGGTTCTGGCTTTAAAGGTGACCCGGGACCTTGGGAAGGAGAGCTCCGCAATATGTGGAAGCCAACAGCCCAAGAGGGACTATGGTTTCAAGGCGGAAATCTCGCCCAAGTCCGCGCAAATTCTTTGACTCTAGGGTTACAAATTAAAGCCCGTTATGAAGGCTTGGATATAAAAGTGATTGAACCTCTAATAGATTAATTATTTATGGATATTAAACTCTGAATGTCTTAGCGTAATGCCGATTTTCAGACATTACGCTAAGACATAGCGATGAAAACATCAATTTACGCTCGGCACCGCTTCCACCCGGACATTATTCGACGTGCTATTTGGATGTACTTCCGGTTCAATCTCGGCTTCCGGGACGTGGAAGACCTCATGGCCGAACGCGGATTCGAGTTATCTTACGAAACGATACGAAGATGGGTCGATAAGTTTGGGTCAACTTATGCAAAGCGCATAAAGTGTCGATCCGTAGGCCCTTCTCCTGTTTGGCATTTAGACGAGGTCTATACAAAGATTGATGGCAAGAAGGTCTACCTCTGGCGAGCAGTCGATGACGAGGGAACGGTTCTGGATGTTGTTGTTCAACGACGGAGAAATGCAAAAGCAGCCACACGTTTGCTGCGGAAACTCCTTAGAAACCAGGAAGTCAAACCAGAGCGCATCGTTACCGATAAACTCGGATCATATAGCGCAGCACTAAAGGAACTGGGCATGAAACGATTACAAGACGTCGGCGGTAGAAAAAATAACAGAGCGGAGTGCTCACACGTCCCCATCCGGCGAAGAGAACGAAAAGCGCGGAAGTTTAGATTCGTTTAGAAGGCTCAAAAACGGCTCTCAGCTCACAGTCAACTCTACAACCTCTTTAATCATCGACGTTATCTCATCCCAAGAAACACACTGCGTAAATTTAGGCAACAAGCTCAAACCGAGTGAAATATTGCGACCGCACCAGTTTGCCCAAAAGTCTTCACCAATAGAGCTTCACACCCTTGCGTAATTAACGTGACAAAACTTGCGTGGTAGGGGGTGAGGGACTCGAACCCCCAACCAATCCGTTATGAGCGGACGGCTCTAACCAATTGAGCTAACCCCCCGAAGACAAATCACGCAAGCTGCGTAGTCCATCATTTAGGAAAGCAGCTTCTGCACATATTTTGACCAATCTGCAAGACGGGTTTCACGTGTCTTTACATCTAAGTTAGGGGTAAATGTCCGTTCTGCAGCCCACTGCCCCGCGACATCATCCAAACTTGAATAAAGGCCCACCCCGAGTCCTGCCAGATATGCTGCACCTAGAGCCGTTGTTTCGAGCACTTTTGGTCGTAGAACCGGCATGTCCAAGATATCAGAGAGATATCCACACATCCAACTATTTGCCGCCATGCCGCCATCAACCCTCAGGGCTTTGGGGGTAACGCCATCTTTTGCCATGGCTGCGAATAAGTCATGTGTCTGGTAAACCACAGACTCGACTGTCGCCCGTATTAATTGATCACGGCCCGTATTTCGGGTCATACCAAAAACGGCTCCGCGGGCATCTGGTGCCCAATGCGGGGCGCCAAGGCCTGTAAAGGCAGGAACAAGGTAAACATCATCGGTACTCTGCAAAGATTCACATATCGCTTCGGTTTCGGCGGCATCATCAACGAGCTTCATTTCATCACGCAACCATTGCACAGAAGCCCCAGCCATAAAGATAGACCCTTCCAGCGCATAGGTTGTTTCGCCATTCAAACGATAACCCACAGTCGTAAGCAGGCGGTTTTTCGATGTGATAGCTTTGGCACCCGTATTTAGAATAACAAAACACCCTGTACCATATGTGGACTTAATGTCGCCTGACGCGAAACAGGCTTGGCCTATTGCGGCGGCTTGTTGATCACCCGCCACACCTGTAATCGGAATATCTTGATCGAGAATCGTACATGTTCCGAAATCACCCGAGCAATCGAGTACATCTGGTAAACCTGCGCGGGGCACGTCGAATAAACCCAACAGGTCATCATCCCAATCCTGCGCATGAATATCGAACAGGTTTGTGCGGCTCGCATTTGTTGCATCCGTTACATGGCGTTTACCTTCGGTCAGACGCCAAATCAAAAAACTATCGACAGTCCCGAAACAAAGTTTACCCGCCTGCGCTTTTTCGCGCGCGCCATCAACATGATCTAAAATCCACGCCATTTTCGAACCAGAAAAATAAGGATCATGCAGAAGACCTGTTTTCGCCTGTAAATCATCTACAGACATTTTTTCGGCGAGCATGCGGCAATGCTCTGCCGTCCGGCGGTCTTGCCAGACAATAGCATTATAAAGCGGCGTCCCAGTCTCGCGGTCCCACACCAATGTCGTCTCGCGCTGATTCGTAATCCCGATGGCCGCAACATTCAGGTCGTTTTTGGCTGCATAGTCTTGCGCCTGTTTCAGCGTTGACAAAACGGTCGCCCAGATGCCTTCTGGGTCATGTTCGACCCACCCATCTTGCGGGTATATTTGGGGAAATTCCTCCTGCGCGGAAAAAAGAATCACGCCCTCCGTAGAGAAAATGAGCGTCCGAGACGAGGTCGTGCCTTGATCAATGGCGAAAATAACAGTGTTCATGCGCCCTAATGCAACGAAAATTGCATCATCGCAATGTTCGGAAACGAATATTCGTAGCGATGAACGAATTTTACGTCTAAGGAGCCGATATGAACTATGATCTTTTGATAATTGGCGGCGGTATTAACGGGACCGCAATTGCACGCGACGCGGCAGGACGAGGACTCTCTGTCTTGCTCTGCGAACGGGATGATTTGGCCAATCACACCTCCTCATCTTCAACGAAATTGATTCACGGCGGCTTGCGCTATCTTGAGTATTACGAATTCCGCCTCGTGCGCGAAGCCTTGATCGAACGTGAGGTTTTACTGCGGGCGGCGCCGCACATCATTTGGCCGATGCGATTTGTCCTACCATATGACAAAGGCCTGCGTCCGGCGTGGATGTTGCGTGCAGGGTTGTTTCTCTATGACAGCCTCGGCGGACGCGAAAAGCTCCCTGGAACAGAGACCGTCAATTTGCATAAAAATCCATTCAAAGGCATTTTAGAAGACCGCTTGAAAAAAGGATTCGAATATTCAGATTGCTGGGTCGAAGATGCCCGCTTAGTCGTCTTAAACGCTCTGGATGCGTCTCATCGAGGCGCAGATATTCGAACACGAACAGAAGTTCTGTCCATAGAAACGACGGATGACGGTTACACCGCACAAATCCGTCATAAGGACAAAGAACAAACCGTCACAGCCCGAGCCGTCGTCAATTCTGCTGGTCCTTGGGTTGATGAAGTTCTCAAAAAAATCAAACGCACAACCAATGAACAATCTGTACGCCTCATCAAGGGATCACATATTGTCACCAAGAAATTATTCGAGGGCGACTTCGCTTTCATTTTTCAAAACGCCGACAATCGTATCATTTTCGCGATCCCCTATGAGCGCGATTACACGCTGATCGGAACAACGGATCAGCCTTACGACCCCGCGGAAGGCCCTGTGAAAATCAGTCCTGAAGAAATTACCTATCTCTGTGATGCAGCCTCAGAATATCTGGCAAAAGATATCACACCAGAGGACGTGACTTGGACGTATTCTGGCGTTCGGCCACTCTATGATGATAAATCAGAAAATGCCTCTGCCGTGACCCGTGATTATGTTTTGGACATTGAAGATTTCGTAGAAGGCGCCCCTTTCCTCTCAGTATATGGCGGCAAGATTACGACATCACGCAAACTTGCAGAACATGCGATGGAAAAGCTCGCAGGCGCTCTGGGTGTTAAAGAGAAAGGCTGGACACAAACGGCGCTCCTACCTGGCGGTGATATTCCAGATGCAGATTTCGAGACATTCTTCGACGGTATGCGCAAACGTTACCGCGCATTAGATCAGGCTTTATTACATCGTCTGTGCCGCGCGTATGGCACGCGCGTCACACTCGTATTAGGCGACGGCACAACAACGCCAGATTTAGGTCAACATTTCGGACAAGGCCTCTATGAAGCCGAAGCCCGCTATCTCGTGAATCACGAATATGCAACGCGCGCCGAAGATATAATGTGGCGCCGTACAAAATTAGGCGTCCATCTGTCGCAAACTGAACAAAACGCCTTCACCGAGTGGTTCGACGCGACTATGCGTTAGGCATGGACCTCGGAAATATCTTTAATCTTGCGCCGATCCCGTTTTGGGGAACGGTTTTCACATATCTTGGGTTTACCGCGATCATTATTGCGCGGTATTTTGCAATTGTCTGGCCGATACACTGGGCCCTTTGGAAACGTGAGCCAAAGAAAGCGCGCCGCCTTTCCCGCCGTGAACCCACACCAGCCACGATCCGCAACGAGATTCAGCTCTCAACGATCAGCGCCTTTATTTATGCCCTGCCCGCCGCAGTCGTCATTGAGATATGGAAATCTGACGGATCTGCGCTTTATTCTGCCTTGCCAACAACGCTTAGCGGATGGCTTTATATACCTCTGTCTGCGCTGATTTACCTCTTTGTGCAGGACACGTGGTTTTATTTCACCCACCGCGTCATGCACCACCGCACATTATTTAAATATACTCACGAAGGCCATCATCGCAGTGTTCAACCGACGCCTTGGGCCAGTTTTTCCTTTGACCCCATTGAAGCGATAAGTTCTGCATGGTTGCTGCCCGTCCTCGCGCTCGTCCTTCCGCTTCATGTCGGCGTCGCCTTATTTGTTCTGATGTTGATGACTGTAAACGCCGTTTTCAATCACGCGGGATGGGAAGTTTATCCCGAGAGTTGGGTCAAAGGGTGGTGGGGTCGCCATATTATCACGGCCAGCCATCACAATCTTCACCACACGAAATTCAAAGGTAATTACGGCCTATATTTTCGATTTTGGGATAAGGTTTGCGGGACGGATAAAGGCTTGGTTTAGGGCCGCATCACCAATCGTATAAAATCGCAAAGCCAACGCCGTGTATCGCGCGGGTCGATGATGTTTTCTACGCCAAAGGCCTCTGCTGTTCGGAACGGTGAGCTGACATGAGCGAGACGCGCTTTGATCTTCATCAACTCGGCTTTTGGATCTTCTGCCGCTTCTAACTCTGCGCGATAGGCCACTTCTACGCCGCCATCGATGGGCAAACTGCCCCAATCCCCGCTGGGCCATGCAACGCGGTAAGGGAACCGCTCGGCATTACTCATCGCTGCGCCTGCAACGCCATAAGCCTTGCGAATGATAACAGAGGCCCACGGCACTTTAGTCCGGTAAACGGCGTTCATCGCTTCAACCCCGCGCCGAATGGTTGCCGTTTTTTCTGCCTCCAACCCAATCATAAAACCTGGATTATCGACAAGGTTTATTATGGGCAGGCCAAATAACTCTGCGGTTTCAACGAAACGTTTCGCTTTCTCTGCCGTATCCGCTGTCCAACTGCCGCCAAGGAACATCGGATCATTCGCCAGAACCGCGACGGGCCATCCATCCAAACGTGCAAACCCCGTAATTGCGGCGCGGCCCCATTGACGGCCCATTTCAAAAACGCTGTCTTTATCAAAAACAGTCTCAAGGATTTTGCGCATATTATAGGCTTTGGTTTTATCGCGCGGGACAATCGAAAGCAGGTTTTCATCCCGTCGGTCAATGGGGTCCTTTGATTTAACTCGAACAAGCGGCGCACCCACATAATCCGGCAAATAAGAGAGAAACGCCCGCGCCCGTGCAGAGGCGTCTGCTTCGTCCACCGCCTCATCATCAATAACGCCGTTTCGTGTATGGATCGCAGAGCCGCCCAAACTTTCTTTATCTTGGCGTTCTCCCAAGGCCGCGACAATGGCGGGGCCTGCCGTAAATATCTGCGATAGGCCTTTCACCATAACGGAATAATGTGAGGCCACCGCCCGCGCCGCGCCAAGGCCTGCCGTAGGGCCCAACGCCAATGCGACAACAGGCACAGTCTCCAAATTTTTCACAACATGGTCCCACCCTGGCACCATCGGCACATAGCTATGCCCCATCGATTCCAGTGATTTGACCGACCCGCCGCCGCCTGTGCCGTCAATCATGCGGATAATCGGTAAACGCAGTTCATGCGCCATTTGTTCGGCGACGATAAATTTGCGGTAGATCGCAGCATCGGACGCGCCGCCGCGCACGGTGAAATCATCCGCGGTTGCGACAATTGTACGGCCATTTATGCGCCCACGTCCAAAAATAAAGTTTGAGGCGGCGGACTGAATAAATTCGCCCTCAGGCGTATATTGCCCTGCCCCCGCCAATCCACCGATTTCATCAAACCCATCAAAATCAAGCAAACCTTCCAGCCGCTCGCGTGCATTTAATTTGCCGCGTGCTTTCTGTCGGGCGAGTTTCTCCGTGCCGCCCATTTGCAGCGCCATCTCTTTGCGGCGTGCCAACTCATCTAGCTCTTTTTGCCAACTCATGTTTCAGAAATATCCATAATTTCACACTTGCCTGTCACGGCTTGTCACGCAAGGTTCATCCGAATAGCATGAATATCTAAAATTGAATGCCCCTGCAATTTTCAAAAGGCCGCGTCATGTTCCGTCATTTTCTCCTCGTCTCTGCTCTCTCATCTGGACTGCTGCTATCGGCCTGCAATCCTGGTGGACCGACCTATATTTCTGCGGGCGATGCCCCTCAGGCGCGGCTGGATGTATCCGCGACGGGTTATGCAAATGTCGCTCCTGACCGCGCGACAGTTAGCGCAGGCGTCGTGCAACAAGGCAAGACCGCGCGCGAAGCCATGATGGCCAATGCGACCTTGATGACGGCCGTATATGACGAGCTGGAAACGGCTAAGATTCCGAAATCTAATATCACGACCAGCCAGCTGTCCCTGCAACCGCAATATGATTATCGGGATCGCCGCAAACCTGTCATTACAGGATATGAAGCCCGCAATACCGTCACCGTGAAATCCGATGATATTGACCAAGTTGGCCCGATGTTGGACGCCTTGGTGCGCGCGGGTGTAAATAATATCAACCAAGTGAAATTCACGGTCAAAGACCCGAAATCCGCACTCACCAAAGCGCGTGCAGATGCTATTCGCGAAGCCCGCGAAAAAGCACAAAGCATGGCCGCAGCAGCAGATGTGAAGCTCGGCCCCCTCTTATCCATAAATGAAAGCGGCGGCGGTATAAATCCTCAACCCGTTATGATGCGGGCCGCCCGTATGGAAATGTCATCCGACGCCGTCACCCCTATCAGTGCAGGTGATCAAACCATGAGCGTAAGGGTAAACCTAAGCTACGGCATTATCGAATAGGCAAGCGGGAACGCTCACAGCCTCCGTTGAAACTAGAGTTTCAACATGGATGACTGCGATACCAACTTGCGCCCCACAATGCGGTTCGGGTTGGTCGGCGGCGAACCGCAAATAGGGGGCAGAGCCCCGATAAGGAGGGACAGTCCGCGTGGTCGATATTCACGATGGAATACCAGAATAGAAAAATTGTTTTACGCAAATACCGCACGCGCTGGGATGTCAGCCCAACATGTGCATACCACGCGGCAGTGGTTGTTGATGTCGTAGCGTTAGTTATGTGTCTGGGGGAGACATAACAGCGAAGGGGTTGGGGGTCCTGCAGTCAAACCTTCCGACAGTAACTCGGAAATCCAAAGATTTTCGAGAACCCGGTTCAAGATCAGGCAGTCAACACTCACCGCAAAAGGTCCGGCACAGGTCTGGCTCTCACACCAAACCGCTCAACCCCACCGTCTCTCGGTACCAGCAAGCGAGGCCTCGCCTGTCCCATGTCCGAAAGAACTTCTGTACCGTATCATAGGTTTTGGGACCAATGATCATTCTCTTGTATTTTATTTTAAGTCATTGAAGCGGAACGATTATTATTTTTCGAAAACAAGGATTAAAATTTCCAATCCATGCCCGCGCGCCCCATCATAAGAACAAACCTTGTGATGACGACAAAGAACGAAGAAGGTAATAGAATAAATCTGCATAGAGATTTGCAAATCACCCCCTCACGGAGCCTGCATGCGTAATTTTGCCCTCGAAACCTATTTTTCAAAATGGGAATTTCGTGCAACCCACCATATGACAGCATCAGATGCGCAGAGCATTTCCGTTGGTGAATTGCTTACACTGGCCAAGCTGCCTCAAGATAGTCTGTCTGACCTTCATCTCGGTTATACGGAAACTTGGGGCGCGCCGGATTTACGGCAAGCCATTTCTGAAACTTATGATCACATGTCCGCAGATAATATCCTCTGTTTTGCGGGGGCCGAAGAAGGCGTTTACGCCGCCATGCGAGTCTTATTAAACGCAGAGGATCACGCCATTGTTGTCGTCCCAAATTACCAAGCAGCAGAAACTATTCCGATGGAAATTTGTGACGTTACAGGCGTCGCTTTGGACCCTGACAACCACTGGCATTTGGATTTAGATGATATTCGTAAAGCCATTCGGCCCACTACGAAGCTCATTTCCGTCTGCTTCCCGAATAATCCGACAGGTCATCTATTGCCCCAAGATGACTATAAATCTCTCATTGAAATTTGCCGCAAACATGGGCTCTTTCTCTTTAGCGATGAAGTCTATCGGGGCGTCGAACTCGACCCGCGCAAACGGTTGGACCAAGCCGCAGATGTCTATGAAAAAGGTCTCTCTTTAAATGTGATGTCCAAAGCCTATGGATTACCCGGATTACGTATCGGGTGGATTGCATCGCAGGATAAAGATGTGTTGCAACGTTTGGAACGTTACAAACATTATCTCTCTATATGTAATTCCGCGCCAAGCGAAAGATTGGCCGTGATCGCCCTGAGCGTTAGAGAAAAACTCCTCGAGAAAAACCGTGCGTTGATGCGTGAAAATGTGGAAAAGCTAGATGCTTTCTTTGCCGATTATTCGGATATATTCGACTGGCAACATCCAGATGGGAGTTGCATTGGATACCCAAAATTCACAGGGCGCGGCGGCGTTGAAGCCTTTTGTGAAAGATTGGTAGAAGAAAACGGCGTACTTTTACTTCCAGCTTCAATCTATACGTCCGAACTCATGCAAACACCACCTGACCATTTCCGTATCGGATTTGGCCGCAACAATATGGACGCTGGCCTCGCCGCGTTCAGGGACTTCATGGACCGCAATCACAATACACTGAAACCTTAACCCCCGACTGAAACCTGCGACCTAATATGCGAAATCGCCGCTATACCCGCGCGGCATGGCTACCTATAAGCGCCTCATGTTGAAACGCTTGGCGACACTTTTTCGGTTATTCCGCACGGCTTGGGTCCTGATCCGGCATGACGCCCTTGTGCCGTCAGAATATGCCACGCTTGTGCCGTGGCCCGTGCGATTTATTGGCGCGATCAGCCGCATATTTTCGGTCGGAAACCGCAAGGGCAACGCAGGTGAACGTTTTGCGCGTGCGCTACAGGATCTCGGCCCTGCCTATATTAAATTCGGCCAAGTCCTCGCGACGCGGGGCGATATGTTTGACGCTGAATTTGCACGCGGGCTTTCGGTCCTAAAAGACAAAGTTCCGCCTTTCCCGATGGAAACTGCTGAAAAAATGATGGCGGCCGAATGGGGCGCGCCGTGGTCTAAACATTTAGCATCGCTGTCTGAACCCGTCGCGGCGGCCTCTGTTGCGCAGGTCCATAAAGGCGTCTTGCACACGGGCGAAATCGTTGCCGTCAAGGTCCTGCGTCCAAACATCCTGAAACGCATGACGAATGACATGAACACTATCGCCCTCGTCGCCAATTTGGCACATGGCGCGGTGCCTAAACTGCGCCGTTTACGTCCCAAAGATTTCGTCGCCGAAGCCCGCCGCGCCGTGATGTTGGAACTTGATCTACGCCTCGAAGCTGCCTCGCAAAGCGAGTTGGCAGAAATCGCTGAGGACACAGGCTTGTTCCGTGTCCCGGGTCTCTATTGGGATTTGGTCGGGAAAGATGTCTTGGTGAGTGAATGGATCGACGGGACGGCGCTGTCGTCTGAAACAATTTTAGACTTACCCATCGCAGACCGCCAAGCCCTTGCGACCAAAGTCATCCAATCCTTCCTCGCCTCCACTTTTGAATATGGCGTTTTCCACGCAGATATGCACGAAGGCAATCTGATCATGGACGCGGACGGACAGCTCGTTCTGCTCGATTTTGGAATTTTGGGCCGTTTGGGCGAAGATGAAATTCGCTTTGAAATCGACACGCTCTTTGGGTTCTTGCAACGCGATTATTACAAAATTGCGCAAGTGCATTTCGATATAGGATATGTTCCGCCGCATCATAGTGTCGAAGAATTTGCCAGCGCCCTTCGCGCTGTGGGTGAACCGATTTTTGGCAAGCGCGCCGAAGATGTTTCCATGGCGAAGGTCTTGATGCAACTGCTCGAAATCACCGAAATTTTCGACATGGAACTACAACCGCAACTCATTCTCTTGCAAAAAACCATGATGCAAGCCGAAGGCGTTGCGCGGCGTTTGGACAATGAGTTTGACATGTGGGAAGCCTCACGTCCTATCGTCGAAAAAGCCGTGCGCCGCGAAGTTGGACCTGAACGTTATTTAAATGATTTCCTCGACGGCTTGGGCAAAACCCGCCGCACCCTCAGCATCCTACCCGAAGCCACAGATAATATCGCAAAACTCGCGCAAGCCTGGGCCGACGGCGACGTCGACCTCTCGCCAAATCGCTTCATCGCCCCCCACCCTAGAAAACGAGACGCCCTAAGACCGATCGCATATGCAGGGATCGGGGCAGCGATTGCGTTAGGGGCAAGTTGGGCCGCTGCGCAATTAGGGTAGTTACACAGAGCTATTATGACGGCGAGGTGAAACTTAATATTTTAACTCTGCCGTCAGATCATTTCTGAGATTCTGTGAAAAAAATATTTAATGGCAAAATACAAAATTTGAAATCTGCGTCTTTTTGAGCAGTTTATCGAACCTAATCACCCTCAACTACGAACACGCCATCCCATTGGCGCGCCACATGTCGACAACTTCCTGACTGTCACCTTTGATCAAAGCCTTATCACGTCCCACATCACGACAATTATATTTGTGCGTTACCAATCGGAGTGAAAATGAAGTGACAAGACAACACAGGAACTGTCATGAAATTCGTCTCCATTTACTCCGCTCTCGCGGTCACCATAGCTGTAATCACAGGCCTATCCCTAACAACGCCGAACGCCAAGGCTGAAGCCTCCTCTTCCCAAGCTCCCGCGCCCTTAGTTGTCGCTGAATTATTTACCTCACAAAGTTGCTCGTCCTGCCCACCAGCCGAAGCTTTATTTGCGGAGCTTTCTGATCGTGAGGGTCTGCTAACGTTAGAATGGCACGTGGATTATTGGGACGAATTGGTTCACGGGGGATCAAAATGGAAAGATCGGTATTCCGACAAAGTCTTCACCGAGCGTCAACGGTCTTATAATGCCAACCTGCGCGGCACACGCGGCGTCTATACACCTCAAGCCATTGTCAACGGTCACGTCGAAGGTGTTGGCAATAGCCGCAGTAAAGTCTCCGCACTTGTCGATAACGCGAGAGCCCTCCCGCTATCTGTCGAGATCGAAAACAATGCCGTCATTATTGGTGCCAACGATACCGAAGTTGAAGTCTTGTTCGTTCGGTTATTGAAACAGCATGAAACCAATGTGAAGGGCGGCGAAAACAAAGGCCGTAAACTTCATGGGAAGAACATCGTCTTGGATGCCGACATCCTCGGCAAAACAGCGAATGTCCAAACTCAGTTTGAAATCCCGTCTATCGGCGCGGGCGAAACCTGCGCAATCTTGGTGCAATCACTGTCAAAGGATGTGGGGCCGATGTTGGGCGCGGCTAAATGCGGTTAATATGACCCGAACTGCTAGAGCCATGTTAGGGTACGACGCCTAATTATCACAGTGCAGACAGATCACGCCCAGCGCACATCTATTTTACCTAGCTCTAGCTTCCGTTTCAATGTCCTGAAAAAATAGGCGAAGTGCCTCATGATATGAATTCAGAGTCGGGAGATTGGCGTGATTTCCGTCTGAAAATTCGTGATAGGTGACAGAAACATTGGCCACTTTAAGCCCTTCAACTAACTCACGGCTTAGGTTTGCCGGTAAAATACCGTCCTTTGCACCCGCCAGCACCAAAACTTCACCTTGATACGCCTTTAAGGCATCGACAGTGTCATATGCAGCAAGTGTTGGTGATAATTGAACGCGCGTGAAAGGCCGCAAAGCCGCAGGCACCAGATGCTGGGCCGCATTGGCAGCATCATTCGCACTTGATTCAATGATAATCGCATCTACTTGATTTACAGTGCCGAGTAGTTCCGCACAGACAAATCCGCCAAGCGAATAGCCCCATAAAATGAGGGGTCGGTCCATTTGTGTATTTCTTTTATTTATCTCCTCACCAAGGGTTTCAATCATCATGTCAAAAGCTGGCGCGCTTGGACGGCCTGGACTGTCGCCATAGCCAGGATAATCAAAAATAACGAGATCCGCATAAGGGAGTACTTTTAGGCCAAAAAACGTCCCTGAATTATATCGATCTGATGAATTACCACCGCAATGCACAACAAGCGGCCGCGCGCGTGAAGTATCCGAAAGCGTCGTGGCAGTAAATTCCGTCACAGCAATTGTTCCGTCTGCCCAAAATCCGTGGCGGAGCTCAGCTGGAATAAAGTCGTCTTCTGTAATCTGAATCGTCGCGTGATCGTTTTTTATATTATTCGTAAATGTGTAATGAGACGCGCGCTCAAAAACGTCCTCCCACTCGATACGCATCTCTTCAACCGTATTCGCCTTATTCGCTACGGGTTGAGGTTGAAAAACGCGAGCTTCGTCAACTTTGACATTGATACATCCCGTCACGAAGCCAGACGCAAGCATCATAGTTGTAGCCAATAGCAGAACCGCTTGTCTCACTGAAACTCCTCCATATTACATTCTACACGGGGGCGACCCTGATGTTCTTTATGTAGACCCCTCAGTTAGATGCAAATTGTCATTTAGTCAGGGCGCTAACGATAAGATTTATTACAATTGGCCGATGCCTAGTTCTGATGACTACCATTAGGCTTTGCTATCGCGACCTATGGACCATAAAAGTCTTTTATGACCCATAATAAAGTCCTCCTCATTATTGGCGGCGGTATTGCCGCTTATAAATCTCTACTCTTGATCCGAGAGTTAGCGCGGCGCGATATTGAAACACAGGTGATTTTGACCAAAGGCGGCGCAGAATTTGTGACGGCGCTGTCGGCGGGGGCGCTGTCGGGGAAAACAGTTTTCACAAACCTTTGGGATATGACCCCAACGGTAGAAGGCGAAGCGGAGATGGGCCACATCGAGTTGTCCCGCTCTGCTGATATGATCATTGTTGCACCCGCCACCGCAAACCTGATGAGCCGCGCAGCGCATGGCGTGGCCGATGATTTGGCGACAACAACGCTGGTCGCGACGGATAAACGCGTGCTTTATGCCCCCGCTATGAATGTGCGCATGTGGGAAGCCGCGGCGACCCAGCGTAATGTGCAGACCTTGCGCGAAGACGGCGCGTTTTTTATAGGGCCTGATGTGGGCGATATGGCTTGCGGTGAATATGGACCGGGCCGCATGGCAGAGCCCGATGCGATTGCGGATGCGGTACAAGGCGCCTTAATGGGCGACATGACGTTGGATGGATTACGTAGCGAGAAGCCCCTAAAGGGCCGTAGAGCCGTCGTCACAGCCGGCCCAACGCGCGAAGCCATAGACCCCGTCCGTTATATCTCCAATCACTCTTCGGGTCGTCAAGGCTATGCGATTGCGCAAGCTTTGGCGGACCAAGGCGCAGAGGTCACATTGGTTTCTGGACCTACATCTCTGCCTGCCCCCCTTGGCTTGAAAAGAGTTCAAATCGAGAGCGCCCGCGAGATGCTAGCTGCGACCCAAGCGGCTCTCCCTGCTGATATATTTATCTCTGTAGCCGCCGTCGCCGATTGGCGACCTGCTAAAACACACGACCAGAAAGCGCCCAAGCCAAAAGACGACGTTCCCCCGCTGGAAATGGTCGAGAACCCAGATATTTTGGCGACACTCTGCACCTCGGAATCGCGCCCGGCGCTCTGCATTGGCTTTGCCGCACAGACACATGATGTGATCGCCCTCGCCAAATCCAAACGCATCCGCAAAGGTTGTGATTGGATCGTGGCGAATGATGTTTCGGGCGATGTGATGGGCGGCCAACATAATGCTGTCACACTCGTCACGGAAACAGGCGAAGAAAGCTGGCCACGCGCAGATAAACGCGCAATTGCACGGCAACTCGCGGCCCGAATTGGAGAGGCGTTTAAAGATGCGTAAAGGAATTATATCACGAATAGCGGCGCCGCTCCTCGCGGCAAGTTTCGCCTTTCCTGCCGCAGCGGGGAATGTCGCAAATTGCGAAGTCCTCTTCATGCAGGTGATCGCAGATAAAGACATGAATGGCGAAGCGCAGGTCGCGACCTATGGTCCAGCCATTCAATATATTTCGTCCGTCTATGATGACGAAGATGGCCATATTACAGAGGTGGCGGGGCAGCCCATACGCGCGCTGATGTGTAGTCGAAATGATGTCCTCCCAACAAAAACAGATTACGCCCTCATGGCGACGGGTATTCCCTTTATCCTGTCTCAAGATTTTGACAGTTCGGAAACGGACAGCCTCACGATTTACTGGAAAGAGGACGCCTTTAAATATGTATATAAAGGCCGCTCCCTCTCTGATGAAGTCCAATCAAAATTGGAAGATCGACTAGCTGATTTCTCTGAACGTGGGTTAAATTTGAACCCAGAGGATGAAACCTCAGAACCAGAAGACGGTAATGAGACACAAGAAGCCATCGACGCTGATTCAACCGAATTAGAAGACCTATCTGAAACGGATGAGTCCGCAGAAAACTCAACAGAGACTGAGACTGAAATTGATTTAGACGTTGAACAACATGATGAGGCGGACATCAAAGCTGAGGAGAAGTCACATGGCCCAACCGATGCAGAAATAGACGCAGACATTCGAGATGAAACCAATATTGAAACGTCGCCTGAAACCGAAGTCGAAACCAAAGTCGAAACCGAGGCAGACGTTGAAAAAAACAGTGAAGACACATCTGAAACACTGACTGACAATATGTCTGACATAGACACTGAACCTAAGGCTGAGATCGAGAAATGACACTAACTGTAAAAATTAAATCCCTCGATCATTTTGGGGATTTACCTCTCCCGAAGTTTGAAACTGCGCTTGCAGCTGGGGCTGATCTTCGGGCCGCTTTGCCAGAAACTGAACAGATAGTCCTCGCCCCCGGCGCGCGTGCATTGGTCCCAACGGGTTTCGCTATGGCGCTGCCCGCTGGTTATGAAGCGCAAATTCGCCCGCGTTCAGGATTGGCCTATAAACACGGCATTACCTGCCTAAATACCCCAGGGACGATTGACGCCGATTATCGAGGTGAGGTCAAAGTGCTCCTCATCAATCACGGAACAGATGCCTTCACCATCACGCGCGGCGAACGTATCGCGCAAATGATCATCGCCCCCATCACCCAGCCAGACTTTGTCTTGGTTGAATCCTTAGACGACACAGCGCGCGGCGCAGGCGGATTCGGGTCGACGGGAACAGCTTAATCAAGAACTGCGGCCTCGCGACATATCACCTTTTCCTGATCCGCTCCCTGACGTAACATAATGCAAACACCTTAGCTTGGAGCCTCCTATGCCTGCTCAACCCCGTGGTCGTATCTATGACACTATTCTGGACACAATGGGCGGTACACCGCTGGTCCGTTTCCCCCGCATAACAGCAGGTATTCCCGCTGACCTTTGCTTCAAGCTCGAGTTTTTTAATCCGATTGCGTCTGTCAAAGACCGCATCGGGATTGCGATGTTGGAGGCGATGGAACGTGCAGGCACATTGAAGCCTGGCGGGATTATTGTTGAACCGACATCGGGCAACACAGGTATTGGTATCGCCTTCGCCGCAGCCGCTAAAGGCTATAAAGCCATCCTTGTCATGCCAGAACAAATGAGCATTGAACGCCGCAAAATGATGCGGTTGCTAGGCGCAGAACTCATCCTGACAGAAGCCTCAGGCGGCATTCCATTGGCGATGCAAGTCGCGGCAGACATCGTTGCGGAAACGCCGGGGGCCGTGATGCCGGGCCAATTTGATAATCCTGCTAACCCGCAAATCCATTATGATACAACAGGCCCAGAAATTTGGGCGGATTGCGACGGCCAAGTGGACGCCTTTATCGCAGGTGTCGGTACGGGCGGAACGCTGTCGGGAGCTGGACGGTTCTTGAAAGAGAAAAACCCCGATTGCCAAATCATCGCCGTCGAACCTGTTGGCAGCCCGATGATTTCCAAGGGCGAAAAAGGCCCACATAAAATCCAAGGTATTGGCGCAGGCTTTATCCCTGAAAATTTGGATAAAGAACTGATCGACGATGTCGTTCTAATTGATAATGACACAGCTTTTGGAACCGCCAAACATGTTGCTGCAGAAGATGGCGTACCGATCGGTATTTCTTCCGGCGCAGCCGTGGCAGCGGCTATCATGGTCGGCTCAAGACCAGACATGCAGGGCAAGCGTATCGTCGCGATCATTCCAAGCTTCGCAGAGCGTTATCTCAGTACGCCTTTATTCGATCAAGACCATGTACCCGAGGTTCGAGGCAAGACTGCGCCATAGCGGCGAAGCGCAATGTCCCTCAGCCAATCGCAAATCTCGCGCTATGCGCGGCACCTCACACTGAAAGAAGTTGGCGGGCCGGGGCAGAACGCTCTGCTTTCCTCCAATGTCGCGATTATTGGGGCGGGCGGATTAGGCGGTCCTGCGGGATTATATCTTGCCGCGGCGGGCGTTGGCCGCGTGACAATTATAGACGATGATGTGGTCGAGGCCTCGAACCTGCAACGGCAAGTTCAATTCATTCATACCGACATAGGTATGGGGAAAGCCCAAATCATGGGCGACACTTTGGAAGATTTAAATCCTGATTGCCACGTCACGCGCCAACCCATTCGCCTGACGTCTGAGAATGCCGAAGCCCTCTTGCGCGGTCACGATGTGATTTTGGATGGCACGGATAGTTTCAAAGCCCGTTTTGCCATTAATGACGCCTCACGGCGCTTGGGCATCCCGCTTGTCTCGGGGGCCTTGGGCCGCTTTGATCTACAATTGGGTGTCTTTAATATCAGCGAGACCTCGCCTTGTTATCGCTGTTTCGTCCATGAGGCGCCAGACATTGAGCAAGATTGCTCAACCCATGGCGTGCTGGGCGCTATGGCGGGCATGGGTGGATCAATGATGGCGATGGAAGCCATCAAACACATCACTGGTGCTGGCGATGTGCTGGATGGGAAGCTCTATGTCTTTGACGCACTACGCAGTGAGGGACGGACAATCCGTCTCTCTCGCGATCCAAATTGCATCACCTGCCAATAAATATTTAATTAGTGTTTTGTGCGGACGCGTAGGGGACGTGCAATCGTATAACCGCGGCTATACCCCCCGAAAGAGCGGCGCACCCTATTCCGGTCGTTCACGCGCGCACGAAACTCTTTAATATCGAGTTCACGTTGACGTAGTGCATTCGTGCGGGCTTGCGAGCGTTCTGAGGCTGCAATGCGAAGACGTTCTGTTTTTTGACGCGTTTTTTCCGCATTAGCTTGAGCTTGCTGCTGCGTAATCCCGCGCGGGATAGAGGAGAGCGCATTGTGGCGATAAACTTTGACGCCTTGCTCACAGGTCACAGCAAAGCTGCCCTGCGTTGTGCCGCAATGGGCAGAAGCGATAGCTGGGAATGCGAGAGCCAGAGTTAAGCTGGAGATGAAAATTGCAGTACGGGACATAAAGGTTACTCCTATTTCTGGTAACCTTTCATTAACCTTCTTATTTTCGCAATCGCTTGCGCGTCCAGCGCGAATTTGGACGCCTCGTTACACCTTGAGGCTCTCACGCGACATCACATCATAGTCAGCCAGACAGGCTTCCAACATGGCTGTATAAGTGGGGGCAATGTCTGGCATCTTTTCTGGCGGCGGCCCGAACCCTGTTGAGGCCTGCACATTCGTGTACCACCACGGTGCCCATGCCCCATCTTCATCCCGCGGGCCTGCCGCCCAAGACAACATCGCTGCATCGAATGGAATGTCGAGTGCCGTGCAAAGCCCGCGCAAGGCGGCCTCGGGGTGCCTAAGGATTGTTTCGCTATGAATAATAGCCGGACGACCTAATGTTTCCCATAAATGGCGTTGCGGAGAAAATCCCAGATCATCCAAATCAAATACGGCGCGACCCTTTGCATAACTAGCAATAACGCGTTGCGGATGGCGTATTAGAAAAAAGGACTTTGCCTCATTCGCCCATCTCATCGGAAACTCTGATAACATATGGTGCGGCATATGTTTCTGAAAAAAATAACGTTGCGGAACAGATGCTGCGCATAAGGCTGCGACCGCCTCAGGGTTTGTTTCATGCTCCGCGAGCGTCGCTTCGCGGCCAGGGTGGTCTTTGCCACTAACCTTTAGATAAGGCGCAAAGAAAGGCTCATCCATCACTGCGCAATCTGCTCGTGCGCCAAAACTACGCATCATCGCCGTGGACAGATTCCGCGGCCCTGACCACATGGCTATGATCACAATAGACTCCTTACAGCCCTATTATTCTAAGATACGGACCACTCATGCAGCCGTATCGGCATGGATCAATGCGAGATAGAGTTTCTGCAAACGCGCCACCATGGGCCCACATTCCCCTGTACCGATCTTGCGGCCATCAATGTCCCCAACGGGCGCAAGCCCTGCGAAAGTACCCGTGGTAAAGGCTTCATCCGCAGAATAGCATTTAGCGAGCGGAAAGTTACGTTCAAAAACAGGAATGTCATTCGCACGGCAAAGGTCGATAATTTTACCCCGTGTAATCCCGCCAAGGCAATAATCGCCTGACGACGTCCAAACTTCGCCTTTGCGCACAATAAAGAAATGTGTGGAATTACACGTCGCCACAAAACCTTGCGGGTCCAGCATAAGACCTTCATCCGCACCCGCCTTGATAGCTTGAATACAGGCCGTCACGCAGTTGATTTTAGAATGACTGTTCAGGCCCGGGTCCTGCACATCCGCGCGGCCACGCCTGACGGATACTGTATAGAGACTTTGTGCACGCGTGGCGGTGGCTGGATCAGGGTTTTTATATTCTGGCGCAATAACAATCGTTGATTCAGAAATCACGACACGTGGGTCTTGATATGGCGTCGAACGCAAACCGCGTGTGAGCATCAAGCGAATATGCACGCCCTCTGTCATGCCATTCGCGTCGAGCGTTTCATAAAGGCGCTTTGTCAGCGCCTCTTGGCTTAAGCCAATATCAATATCTAGCGCGGCAGCGCCTTCCCAGAGACGGTCCAAGTGATCCGCCAAGAATGCGATTTTTCCTTGATGAACACGAAGCCCTTCCCAGACACCATCCCCCAACATAAAGCCAGAATCAAAGACGTTGACGACGGCTTTGTCCCGAGGCACCAAACGACCATTTAAATTAAATAGAACCGATGCATTCCGATCATCTGCAAGATAGGCATGTGTGCCAAAACTCATGAGTCTAACTTTATTTACTGCCCCCGAGCGATCGCCATGTGGCTTTGATCACATCAGATTTTTTCATGAAACTTTCTAAGTCTGTCATATCTGCCAATGGGTCGGCGGCCGTGATGGCAGCCAAACTCTCGCCTGCATCTTTGCGGGCTTTGACGCGGTCATGAATGGCTTGAAGACGTTTAATCGACTCGCCTAATTCAGCCTTATTGGACAACGCGCCATGGCCAGGAATAATTTGGGTTGCGTCGTTAGACAGATCATAGGCCGTCTGTTGCGCGCCGATCATGCCTTGAATCGTTCCGCCGCTATCAACGTCAACAAAAGGTAGAGAGCCGTTAAAATAATTATCTCCCAAATGGACAATATTAGCGCCCACAAAATGCACAATGGAATCGCCATCTGTATGCCCGGCAGGCGTGTGAATCGCACGAACCTCATCCCCATTAAACCAAAGTGTTAGGTCTTCTGAGAAGGTCAAGGTTGGCCACAGCCCCGCCGCGCGGGCTTCTTGTTTTTGTCCAAAGGCCTCATTCATATACGAGATACCCATACGGCTTCGTACATTATCATGAGCAATAATTGTCGCGCCGACAGCCTTCATTTCAACATTCGCGCCTGAATGATCTCCATGATGATGCGTGTTCAAAACATAGGTAATCGGCTTGTCCGAGAGCGTCGCAACCACATCGATGATCTCTTGCCCAAAGCGCGCGAACTTGTCGTCAATCATATAAACGCCGTCGTCGCCTGTACTGACGCCAATGTTCCCACCAGGTCCCAACAGCATGTAAAAGCCGCCGCCTAAATCTTGGCTTGTGATATTTGGCTTCGCTGGCGCTTCAGCCGTCTCACTCGCTTGTGGTTGAGGTTCGGCAGCATCCGCAGGACTTTTAGCTTGTGAACAAGCAACTAATAAAATTGTGGAGGCGAGGAGAAGTTTTTTCATAACATAGTCCTTATGGAGGGGCCGCGTTTAAGACGCGATTTGGAAACTCGCGCCCGGGGGGAGCACACGATTAGGGCAAGCATGGTGATCCATAATTGCCCGAATATTAATCAAGACAAGCTCGCCCATTTCAAGACGGCTTTCAAATGTTGCCGACCCAATATGCGGCGTAAGAATGACATTTGGCAAGTCAAGTAAATCTGAGTGCGGCGTCGGCTCTTGCTCATAAACATCAAGACCTGCGCCTGAAATCGTTTGATTCCTGACGGCAGCGGCCAATGCGGCTTCGTCAATGATTTCACCGCGCGAAGTATTCACAATATAGCTGTCTGGGCGCATTTTTGCCAAACGTTCAGCATTGATGAGGTGATGCGTATCAGGTGTCGATGGGCAATGAATGGAAACAAAGTTCATTTGACCTAGCATTTCATCCAAATCTTCATGCCATGTTGCGCCGAGCACATCTTCGATACCTTTCGGCACCCGTCGGCGGTTGTGATAATGGACATCCAAGCCAAAGGCATGTGCGCGTCGGGCCAGCGCCTGTCCGATACGGCCCATACCAATGATACCTAACTTCCCGCCACGCACACGATGACCCAACATATGTGTCGGGCCCCAGCCTTTATATTCGCCCGCACGCAAACGGCGGTCCCCTTCGACAAGGCGGCGCGGCACAGCCAAGATCAACGCCATTGCAAGGTCGGCTGTATCTTCAGTCAAAACGCCAGGCGTATTAGAAACTGTGATACCTTTGGAATAAGCGTTAGCAACATCGATATGGTCGGTGCCTGCCCCGAAATTCGCGATGAGGCGTAAGCGAGGCGAAGCCTTTGCGATCACATCCGCATCGATACGGTCCGTAACGGTTGGAACAAAAACATCGCAATCGGCAATCGCAGCCGCCAATTCGGTCTGTGTCATCGGCGTATCATCCGGACGTAGGACGGTTTCGAACATATCTGCCATCCGAGCCTCGACCTCTTCAGGGAGGCGGCGAGTGACAACGACTTTGGGCTTTAATCTCATAAACTAAGTTTGGACTGGACCTGTCGAAATTGCAATGCGGGCTGTGTCACGAATTAGGCATTGGTTAACCAAATCAACGGCACATCTAGGCTTATGCGAAAGATATTCCTCCCCCTGATTTCCAGTCTTTTACTCAGCACACCTGTTTTAGCCCAAGATCGGGTGAATCGTGTCGTCGAGCCAATAACCGCGGCCAGCACAGATAATTTGTACCGCGTCAGCGCGGATCGCACTCCGTCGGGCTTTATCGTGCCGCGATTCGTCAGCCTGAAATTTTCCAAAGTAAACGGACGGACAGGGCCTAGCCGTGATCATCCGATTGCGTGGCAATATCAACGGCGCGGTCTGCCGCTCTTGGTTGTTGCAGAAACAGAAATGTGGCGAAAAGTGCGTGACATTTCGGGTGATGAGGCGTGGGTCCATAAACCGACCTTGTCAGGGTCACGTACCGTAATCGCAACACGGCAAGCGACCCTCCGCTCCAAACCTGATGCGCGGGCGCGTGAAGTGGCGCGAACGGACGCACAGGCTTTAATGCGCCTTGAAAGCTGCCGCGATGGATGGTGTGAAGTGAAGGCCGAAAACGGTCTGAAAGGCTGGGCACGCGAAGAGGTGCTATGGGGCGCAAAACGCCCGTAAGCTATATGCAGAAAGTGGATCACGGTACGGCGTCAAACAGCTAAGCTGTTTGAGTGAGACCTGCCGCATCCCTCTAATTTCACTATTGCGCCAAATACCGCCCAGCGACAGCATCCAACATCGCCATACGTTTCGGATCGCGGGCGTTGGGCGCTGTAATAATCGCAACATCCAAATTGGTTTCAATCGCTAACGGGCTGTTCGTGCGCGGCGTGGCATCCAGCGTTTCAATCAAATTCAACACGGCCTGTTGCGCCTTGACTGAGTTTTTCTGCATCACGGCAATCACACTGGCGACGTCAACGCTGCCATGGCCAACATGCCAACAATCATAATCTGTCACCATTGCCATTGTCGCATATGGAAGTTCGGCTTCGCGGGCAAGTTTAGCTTCTGGCATATTCGTCATGCCAATCACATCACATCCCCATTGACGATAAATATGACTCTCGGCTTTTGTTGAGAACTGTGGACCTTCCATCGCAAGATAAGTCCGTGATTGCCCATCTGTCGCGCGATGAACCTTTGCACCTGCACGTTCAGCTGCGTCTGCGGCTAGTCCTGACAGACGCGCGCAGATTGGATCTGCGACACTGACATGCGCAACGCAGCCTGTGCCAAAAAAGCTCTTTTCACGTTTGAATGTACGGTCGACAAATTGGTCAACCATGACGAAATCACCAGGGGCATAAGCCTCTTGCAAGCTCCCCACCGCAGAGATGGACAAAATATCGGTGCAGCCTGCGCGTTTCAACGCATCAATATTTGCACGGTAATTTACATCGGACGGAGAAAGCGCATGCCCACGGCCATGGCGCGGTAAAAATCGCAAACGCACATTCCCGATTTCGGCGAATAAAATATCATCCGACGGCGTACCCCAAGGTGTGTCAATCGACACCCATTCTGGATTTTTCAGCCCAGGTAAATCATAGAGGCCAGACCCACCGAGAATACCGAGAGTCCATTGCGTGTCGTTTTTAACAGTCATGGAAAATGCTTAGCGCCTCAAGGCTCCCAGGCAAAGGCCACGACTGTTATCGTTGAGCCTATTGAGGTCACAAAGACAGGCGGCACATTAAACAAAACACACCAGAAACAAAAAACCCGACCACAAGGGCCGGGCTTTGAAATCAATTAGACTCGAACCTAATGCTCAACATTCCGCCAAACACGTTTGTAGGAGAAGAAGAGTAGGATCGAAAGAATCAAGAGATATAGAATCGTCATCAAACCTGTGCGCTTACGCTGTTCCAGTTTTGGATCAGCAGACCATGCCAAGAATTGCGTCACGTCATAGGCCATTTGTTTGGCCGTATTTTCCGGCGCAGGGATAAGTTTTACCTTACCGTGGTCCATGATTTCTACGGGGTCGTAATCAACAAGACCATCTTCCAATTGTGGAGGCATACCAATTTTCCCGCCGTCCATAACAGGGTTATAATAGAGACCCGGTGTCAATTCCACGTCGGCAGGTTTTGGCGCATCATACGCAAGCATAAGATTATAAACGTAATCTGCGCCATTATTGCGAGCCTTCACCATGACAGACAAATCTGGCGGAACTGCGCCGCCATTGCTCGCACGTGCTGCTGCTGCATTTGGATAAATCTCTGGGAAGTAATCCGAAGGGAATCCAGGGCGCTCGACAACATCGCCTGTATCACCATCAATATCTTCGATCTGCCAATCCGCAGCGAAGTTTTTCACATAAGGATTATCATTCGGATTTGGGAAATCTTCCAAATAGAACGGCGCACCTTTATCGCCGAGATGACGGAAAGCGAGATGCTTGAGCTGATGACAAGACGAGCACACTTCGCGGTAAACCTTATAGCCGCGCTGCGCCGCTGCACGATCATATTTACCGAATGCGCCGTTAAAGGACCAATCAACATGGTCCTGCTTATAGTCGCTGGAACCGCCGCCTGCCGCAAAGGCAATTCCGGTAACAGACGCAACAGCGACAATTGCGCCGATGATGAGTGATTTCGATGTCTTGAACGCCATGTCTACGCGCTTCCTAAGGAGAAGGGAAATAAAGAGTGAGACCCGGCTATTCAGCCGGGGCAAGGCCTGCGTCGCGATGACTGTCACCTAAGACAGCCTTCGTGATTGAATCAGGTCGTTTAATGGGTTTTTCCACCAAGCCGAGAACTGGCAAAATAATGAGGAAATAGGCAAAATAATACAACGTCGCGATTTGTGACAATGTGTAGAACGTCATTTTACCCAGACCAATGACAGGCACAACATTGTCAGGCGTTTCCGCACCGCACCAGCCGAGAAGGAAGCACATGACGATGAAGATCAGGAAGAACCATTTCGCAATCGGACGAAAGCGCATGGAGCGAACCTTATGCGTATCAAGCCACGGCAAGACAAATAGCACAACAATCGCGCCAAGCATCAGGAGAATACCAAAGAGCTTGGACGGCACAGCGCGCAAGATGGCGTAGAACGGCAGGAAATACCATTCAGGCACGATGTGCGGCGGCGTCTTCAATGCATCCGCTTCGATGTAGTTATCCGCATGACCGAGGGCATCGGGGAGATAGAAGAGGAAGATCGCAAAGATCACCAAGAAGACGGCAATCGCGAAGGCATCTTTTACCGTGTAAAAAGGATGGAATGACAATGTGTCTGATTCCGTCTTTGCCGAAATACCAATCGGGTTGTTCTGCCCTACGTGATGCAAGGCCCAAACATGCAAACCGACAAGCGCGGCAATGACGAATGGCAGCAAGTAATGCAGCGCAAAGAAACGGTTCAATGTCGCATTATCGACGGAATAACCGCCTAAAAGCCATTCTTGAAGGCTTTCACCCACGACAGGAACCGCGCCAAAGAAGCCCGTAATCACGGTCGCACCCCAGAAGGACATCTGACCCCAAGGCAATGTATAGCCCAAGAATGCTGTCGCCATCATGGCAAGATAGATGGCACACCCTAAAATCCAGATCACTTCACGCGGCGCTTTATAAGAACCGTAATATAGCCCTCTAAACATATGCATATAGACGGCGAGGAAGAACATCGACGCCCCGACAGCATGCATGGATTGCAGCAACCACCCAAATGGAACGTCGCGGCGAATACGCTGTACGGAGGCAAAGGCTTTATCGACGTCGGCCACATAATGCATAGCCAAGATCACGCCAGACAAGATTTGAACAACGAGGCAAAGCGCCAAGATGCCGCCAAATGTGTACCAATAGTTTAGGTTACGCGGTGACGGAAATGTCATGAAATCTGCGCCCATGCGGATGATCGGCAAACGCTGATCCATCCATTTAGCGGCGGCATATTTTGGTTCGTAAGTCGAAGGTCCAGACATGTCTCTTATCCTACCTTAATAACGTTTTCACTGATGAAGCTATATGGCGGGATAACCATATTCTTCGGAGCTGGACCTTTGCGGATCCGTCCTGAGGTGTCGTAATGCGATCCGTGACATGGGCAGTACCAGCCGTCGAAATCGCCAGCTTCACCCACTGGAACACAACCGAAATGCGTACAGACACCCACCATAACGAGGTATTTCTGGTTTACGGCACCACTTGGGCCCGCGATCAAACGATCTGTATCAACCTCAGGGTCTTTCAAGACAGAAAGCTCAACAGCATTCGCTTCTGCGATCTCTGCGGCTGTGCGGTGACGCACGAACACAGGTTTACCGCGCCAGAGCATTTTCAGCTGTTGACCTTCGCCAATCTTGGACAAATCAATTTCAATCGATCCAGCGGCCAATGTATCTGCAGCTTTGCCCATTTGCGCGACAAGCGGCCACCCAACAGCGGCTGCACCAGCGGCAGCCGTAGCGCCCGTGGCCAAGAATATAAAATCACGCTTAGATCCGTCTTCTAGATCGGCGTCTGTCGTGTGTACTGAGGTGTCGGACATGTGGTCGTCCACTCCTTGTTAGCCTGAGATAAGGCGGGCGTTCATAATTGCGGCGGTGTTTAGACTCATATAACAGCTATTGCCAGTAGGTTTTCGCGGCAATGCGACGCAATTTGGGGATGGATTACAGTTTGATATGCTGAACTACGCGAGGAAGTCACACCTCGAGTAAATTTTCGCTGTATCGCCGCATAGATTTAACGCACAAATTTCCCTCTAAAATGGCCCTCTGCCAACATATATCACTCAGAAGACACTGCTATTTTGCAATCCCCCTTTTCTATCGCTATGCGCGGCGTCATGACCCAAACACTCAATGTCGTTTTATATCAGCCCGAAATTGCAGGAAATGTCGGAGCCGTTATGCGGTCTTGCGCTTGTTTCGGGGCGGGCCTGACCTTGATTGAACCTTGCGGGTTTCCCTTGGGTGATAAACGCATGCGCCGTGCCGCGATGGATTACAAAGTCGCAGGCGGTTTACAGACTGCGCAAGGTTGGGATGAATATCTCGCGCAACCACAGTCTGGACGACGCGTTTTGCTGACAACTAAAGGAGCCACACCCCTACCCGAGTTTATATTCGAGCCCGGAGACACCCTCATCTTTGGCGCAGAAGGCTCTGGCGTACCAGACGTGGTTCACGAAACGGCCGATGCCCGCGTCGTGATTCCCATGATGGCCGATGCCCGTTCGTTAAATTTATCAAATTCCGTCGCCGTAACTCTCTTCGAAGCCTTGCGGCAGACCCAAAACTTGCCCTAGGCCTATTCCATGAAACATATTTACCTCTCCACTCTCGCTCTATCAGCTCTGGTCTTCGCAGGCTGCACGCAAGCCGACGCACCAAAAGCTGAAACCCAAGCGGTTACAGCGCCAAGCGTCACATCCGCTCCAATCGAAATTTCGCCGCAACTTGCAGATCGCTTTTCGCGCTTGGCACTGGATTGCGTGCAAAAAGAATTTCCCAATAAAATCGCGCGCACCACGGACACAGCAGAGGAAATTGGACGTCCCAAAGATTTGTTCCCCGTTTTCTATGGCTGTTTCGATTGGCACAGCGCGGTTCACGGACATTGGTTGCTTGTGCGCTTGCTACATGTCGGACCGCAAGACGCGGCGTGGCGAGAAGAGGCCATTGCGAAATTAGATGCCAATATCACGCCGGAAAACGTAGCGGGCGAACTCGCGAATTTCCGCCGCGACGCGCGTGGCTCCTGGGAACGGCCTTATGGATGGGCGTGGGTGCTGCAACTGACGGCGGAGTTACGCGAGATGGTAAAAGAAACAGAGGACCCTCACGCAGCCAAATGGCTGGCTGCGCTGGAACCTCTCGAAGCCGATATTGTCGTCGCCACAAAAGCGTGGCTCCCGAAACTCGCCTACCCGATCCGTCTCGGCACACATAACCAAAGCGCCTTTGCCTTGGGCCTCATGCAGGATTGGGCTGTGATCGCAGAAGATACCGAGTTTGCGGCTCTGATCGAATCGCGCGCGCGTGATTTCCATATCAATGATAAAAATTGTCCTTTGGCCTATGAACCTTCAGGTGAAGATTTTCTCTCGCCTTGCCTGATGGAGGCTGACCTAATGCGGCGCTTCCTGAGCCCAGATGAATTTTCAACTTGGCTCGACGGTTTCTTGCCAACCATCCCTACAGATAATTCTGGTGACTGGCTCGCGCCTGCAATCGTCAAAGATGCGAGCGATGGCAAACTCGTGCATCTGGACGGCGTCAATTCTTCGCGCGCGTGGAACCTTTATAATGTCGCCCGCGCCTTGCCAGAATATGACCCACGCCAAGGTAGTCTTTACGCGGCAGCGAAAATTCATATGGACGCTGGCGTGGCCGCGGTGTCTGACGAGCATTATTCAGGCAGTCATTGGCTAGCGAGTTTCGCTACATATCTAATGACCGACAGAGGCGCCCCGTAATATCGCGCCGTAATATAGAGCGTATCCAAGTGACCGACACCCCCGATGCCAACGCGCGAAGTGACGAAAAGCACGCCATGTTGGCGCGGCAAAAAAAACTCTATCCGTCCATCCTTGTTGATATTGCATTCGGTGTCTTATTCTTTTTTGTCGCGCGGGAGTTTGGCCTCGTCACGGCGGCGCTGACGGGCGCAGGAGCAACGCTGGCACTCTTTGCCATTCAGCCTTTTGTGAAATGGAATCTGTTGGGTGGTTTTGCGGTCTTCGGCGTTGTCATGTCATTGATCAGCGCGAGTATCGCTTGGGGCTTTCAAGATGACCTCGCCGTTAAATTACGTGGCACATTCATGGCGATTATTGCGGCGAGCTTTTCCCTCTTTGACGCCATCGTCCTCGGCGGCGGATATTTGGGTAAACGTATGGCCATGTATATGGAGGGAATGGGCAAGTTGAATCCGAAACGCGCATCCCTTGCGCTGGCGTTTTCCACGCTCATCCTCATGGCAATTGATACGCCTCTCGCCTTTATTCTGACGACGGATCAATGGATCTGGTATAATTCAGTTTTCGATATGTTTATCGCCATTCCGATTGTGTTGGGCTGCATGTATTGGGCACGAGAAAAACCACAAAATAAGAAGATAGAAATCACATGACAGACGTATTTGCCGATAAAAAGCAAACCGCCGCGACATGGTTTAAAAGCCTACGCGATACGATCTGCGCCGAATTTGAAGCCTTAGAACGCGAGGCGTCCAGCGATGTATACCCCGGCGAAGCTGGGACATTTATCTATGAAGATTGGCAGCGCAAAGTGGAAAATGGCGGCGGCGGCACAGGCGGCATGATGCGCGGACGCCTGTTCGAAAAATGCGGTGTCCATATCAGCGTCGTCAAAGGCGAATTTACCCCCGAAATGGCCGAACGGGTACCCGGGGCCGATAAAGACCCACGTTTTTGGGCAGCAGGTATTTCGCTCATCGCGCATTTAGCAAACCCGCGCGTACCTGCCGTGCATATGAACACGCGATATATTGTGACGACGAAAGATTGGTTCGGCGGCGGCGGGGACCTGACACCAACACAGGCGATAGACCGCACACAAGACAGCCCTGACGCGAAAGCCTTTCACGCAGGTATGAAGGCCGCCTGCGACGCACATGATGTTGCGGATTACGAGCGTTACAAAGACTGGTGCGATGAATATTTCCATCTGAAACATCGCGATGAACCGCGCGGCGTGGGCGGCATTTTCTATGACCGCCTAAACAGCGGCGATTGGAATGCAGATTTTGCCTTCACCCAAGATGTCGGACGGCATTTCATCAAAACTTACGCCGACATCGTGCGCGGCCGCATGCACGAACCCTGGACAGAAGATGAGCGCGAAGAACAACTCATCACGCGCGGTCGCTATGTCGAATTCAACCTCCTCTGGGACCGCGGCACAACATTTGGGTTGAAGACAGGCGGGAACGTGAAAACAATTTTAAGCAGCATGCCACCCGTTTGTAAGTGGCCGTGAACCAGAGGCTTAAACCGCCCAATACTGTTGAAAAACTCCATAATCGAAGATAATCGAATTTTAGCTATTAGAGAAAAATATCGAAAACCAAGTTTCAACATGATCATATAGACTCACAGATGCATGAGAGTTTACATCTTTGAAAATTGACTGCCCCCTCGGATAAAAAATCTAAACACGTCCCTATGAGGCGGAAATTTTGGGGTCGAGAATGAAAATAGAGTTTTCAACAGTATTGCCCAAAGAAGGACGCGGGTAATGTTTTTGATTAGCCTCTGTAATTTGCCTAATTATGGACATCTGAGACGTGATCAAATGACTTACGTCTGGTGAGCAAATATAAAATTACTCAATTTTAAGTGCTACGTCACTTTCATGCAATGTCGTCATACTCATAGACACATCCTGAATAAAAAAAGGGATAACATGACATTTTTTAAAACAACTCTCGCTGCGCTCGTAGCAACATCTTCAGTTGGTTACGCACAAGCCCAAGATAGCGGTGCGTATGTGGGACTTGGCGTGAGTGCCTATGTGACTAACCCAGATAGTGCAAATGGAGCTGAACTTTTTGCAACTGAGGCAAAGCTGGGATATAATTTTAATAAATATTTCGGCGTGGAAGCGCAAGGTTCGGTGGGTTTAAATACGGACTCTATTCAATTGGGGCCCACATTTACCGTTAAAAGAAAAGTTGATTACAGCCTAGGAGGCTTTGCTGTGGCGCGCCTGCCCGTTAGCGAGAAATTTGAAATTTTCGCGCGCGGAGGCATTCATAACACACAAGTTGATATCGATGCTATCGACGACGGCACCACTACACGTGTAACTGATACTGAAACAGGGTTTGCTATTGGCGCAGGCGCACAATTCAATTTTGATAAGAAAAACGCAATCCGCGCAGACTATACTTACCTGGATGGCACGAATGCCGAGACTCTCTCCCTTGGATATATTCGAAAATTTTAACACACGAAAAATAGGTTGACCGAACTTTCTGCCCGATGACAGATTTCCAGTGTTTTATCATCGCTAATACTGTTGAAAAACTCCAAAATGGGAGATGGCGAAATTTTCGGCGCCAGAGTAAAATTCAGATAACCAAGATTAAACTTGGTTATCTGAACTCACAGATGCGTCAAGATTTGCATCTTTAAAAATTGACTGCCCCTCTGATGAAAATTCTAATTACGCATCTACGAGGCGGAAATTTTTGGGTCGAGAATGAAAATGGAGTTTTTCAACAATATTTCCCAAAGTAAGACATTCAGTTAATTACTGCTTCCGCAGGTTCGGTGAAGTCCAATTAGGGATACCTCTATACATCTAGCTTCCTTCTCATTCCTCAAAAACGGATTGGGTTTGTATCATTGCCTATAAATGTTGCCAAAATCGCTAAAGACCGTATTGCAAATTTCGATACGCCCTTCAGTTCGGTTGAAACTATCGAGGCGGCAGACATAATGGCGCGGATTCCACAAAATGACTAACAAACCCAAAGTCCTGCTCTTCGATCTTGGCGGGGTGATTGTGCCTTGGGTCGGAATGGAGGCGCTGGCGGTCTCTAATGGTATCAGCCGCGCCGAAGTATCTGATCGGTTTGACAACAGTGATGTTTTCCGCGCCTTTGAACGCGGGCATGCCAGCCATGATGAATTCACGGCAGAATTGGCTCGCCTGTTTGATCTGCCCGACACCGACATTCCAGCCCTCTGGAACAGTTGGGTAAAGCCCCCTTTCCCGGGTGTTATGGCGGCTTTGGCCGAGCTGAAAACACGGTTCACGATTGCCTGTCTGTCGAATACAAATGACCTGCATTGGACACATCTGAACACAATGTTCAGTACATCAGGAACTTTCCATCACGCCTTCGCATCACATCAAATTCGCGAGGCAAAACCCGACGCCGCCAGCTATAGGCTTCCGCTGGAGAGAATGGGCGTTGCCCCGGCGGATGTTTGGTTTTTCGAAGATACAACAGCCAACGTTAAGGCCGCACGATCTGCCGAAATCACAACACATCAGGTAAATCGCAGCGTCGGGGTCCTGCCAACATTACGAACATTGGGATTGGCCACATAAACTGTGATTAGGGAATTTAGCAAAATTATGTTATGAGAAATGCATGACCTATACGAAAAACCTGCTCCTCGCCCTTCCCCTCATACTCGCGGCCACGGCGTTTGCGCAGACGGCTCAGGCCCAGCTTGTCGTTCACGGCCAAGGCGACGCCGCAATTTGCTACCAACAAAGTGTATCTGGCAACAAAGGATCGCAATCCGCAATTAAGACCTGCACAGAGGCGCTCACGCAGTTTTTGTCCGAAAAAGATGAAGCCGCGACATTTGTAAATCGAGGTGTTCTTTACATGCGGCGCGGCGACCAAACCAAAGCCACGCAGGATTATGAGGCCGCAATCGAAATGAGGCCAGAGCTGACCGAGGCCTATATTAATTACGCAGCCTCCTTGATCATGCAGAAAAAATTCGATGAGTCTTTGGTAATGGTGACCAAGGCGTTGGACGATAAAAAGAGTAAAACACGTCCAGAAGCCCTTTATAACCGCGCTGTTATTTTGGATCATAAAGATGACTACAGAGGCGCATATCGCGATTTGAAAGAAGCCCTTACGCTGCGCCCAGACTGGAAGCCGGCTTTAAAGCTTATTTCCCGCTATGAAGTTCGTCCTTCAGGATAAACCCATTTCACTTTGCCTTCACGGGTCCGAGGTTGTATGAGCGCGCGACACTACGCGAGACCTTCGATTCATGATTAAAATACAACCTTCCTATGACTATGACGATCTGATCGTCAGTGGTGAAAAATCCCTCTTTGGGCCTGGCAATGCAAAGCTGCCTTTGCCGCCCATGCTGATGCTCGACCGTGTTTCAAAAATGGACGAAGACGGCGGCGAATATGGCAAAGGCCAAGTTCTCGCAGAGTTGGATATTAATCCCGATCTTTGGTTCTTTGAATGCCATTTCAAAGGCGACCCTGTTATGCCAGGCTGTCTTGGCTTGGACGCCATGTGGCAGCTCGTCGGGTTCTGGCTCGGCTGGACAGGCGGCCAAGGCCGTGGCCGCGCATTGGGTGTGGGCGAAGTCAAATTTACGGGACAAGTCACACCGGACATCAAAAAAGTCCGTTACGAAATCGACCTCAAACGCGTCATTCGCCGCAAACTGGTGCTCGGCATTGCGGATGGCCGCATGTATGCCGATGATGAATTAATTTACCAAGCCAAAGACCTCCGTGTAGGTCTATTTGTTCCCCCCGCAGAAACGCCAGAGAAGGACGCCTAATCATGCGCAGAGTTGTTGTTACTGGATTGGGTATTGTATCTTGCATCGGCAATGATGCGGACACTGTTGCAGCGAATTTGAAAGCTGGGAACTCAGGCATTGAGCGCGATGAGAAGATGACGGAACTTGGCTTCCGTAGTCAAATCTCTGGACGTCCTAATTGCGATTATAAAGAGATTATCTCCAAACGCTCCTACCGCTTTATGGGCGATGCTGCTGGTTGGGCTGCTGTTGCCATGCAAAATGCGATTGCAGATGCTGGCCTCAGCGAAGATCAGGTCTCCGATGAACGCACAGGCATTATCGCAGGGTCAGGCGGTCCGTCCTCTCTGGAAATCGTACGCGCCGCAGACATCACACGTAAAAATAATAGCCCGAAACGCATCGGGCCGTTCGCTGTGCCAAAGGCGATGTCTTCTACCGTCTCGGCAACCCTCGCGACGCATTTCAAAATTAAGGGTGTGAACTACTCGATCACCTCGGCGTGCACAACATCGCTGCATTGTATCGGGGCTTCCGTGGAGCAAATCCAATGGGGCAAGCAGGACATCATGTTTGCAGGTGGCGGCGAAGAGCTGGAATGGTCTATGTCATCCCTATTCGACGCCATGGGCGCGATGAGCAGTAAATATAACGATACGCCCAAACAAGCCAGCCGCGCTTTTGACGAAAACCGTGACGGCTTCATCATTGCGGGCGGCGCTGGCATGATCGTTCTTGAGGAATATGAGCACGCCAAAGCCCGCGGCGCAAAAATCTACGCCGAAGTTATAGGTTATGCCGCGACATCGGACGGCTATGATATGGTTGCTCCATCTGGCGAAGGCGCTGAACGTGCCATGCGTCTTGCATTGAAAAGCGCAAATTTAGACATGGTCGATTACATCAACCCGCATGCCACCAGCACGCCCGTTGGCGACATCGCAGAGACCAATGCCATCGAACGTGTCTTTGGCCTCGACGGACCATATGTCTCTGCCACAAAATGCCTGACGGGTCACAGCCTCGGCGCGGCCGGTGTGCAAGAAGCGATCTATACGTTACTGATGATGGATCGAAATTTTGTCGCACCGTCGATCAATATCGAAACACGCGATCCTGAAATCCCTGCGATTAATATTGCTTATGAAGCGATTGAGACAGAGGTCAAAACGGCCATGTCCAACAGCTTTGGCTTTGGCGGGACGAATGGCAGTGTAATTTTTGCGAAAGTTTAACCGTCCTCCCGATTAAGTGAGGCTACTTTTAAGAGCTTAGGGTGTAGGGGGCTGCGCTAATTTTAGGAACACTTATGCGCCATTTCTACCTCGCCGCCGCCCTCATCAGCCTGCCTTGTGCCGCCACGGCGCAAGACACCCTCTTCGACATCCCCGAAGCGGAGCAACTCACCTTTGCCGATGTAGGCATCGCCGCAGTCTCGCGCGAAACCTATGTCGGATCGGGGAATAGTGACGTCAGCGTGCTGCCCTTTGTCAATGCACAATATAAGGGCCGCTACTTTATCAATCCTGGATTAGGCGCAGGCGCATATGCCATCCGAAATGAATCCTTTCGCCTCGCAGGGTCTGTTCACTACAGCCTCGGCCGCGACGGCGAAGACACGCCCTTTGCCGATGAAGCCTTTGACGTTGATGGTGGGTTTTCCGCGAACTTGTCCTCTCGCATTTACACGCCCCTCGCCGCGGTTGATATCGTCGCAAGTGCGCCGCTCTCGGGTGACCTAGACGGCTTCCGCGTTGACAGCCTCATCACAACACAGTTTTACGCCTTTAATAACGCGCTGCGTATTACGCCCGGCGTGCGTGCAACCTATCATTCGGATGCCTTTCTCGACTCGCTCTACGGCATTTCCAGCGAACAAATCGCAAGTGTAACCGTTCCGGAAAACCCAAACCTCGTGGAAACGCAATTCGACTCAGAGATTTCAACGCTCGGCGCGCATGTGGCCGCCTATTACGATTTAAATGATGATTTTCAACTGATCGGTATTGTGAATTATTCCCGCCTCATCGGCGATGCAAATGACTCCCCCTTAGCGCCCAAAAACGATGGCATAACGGCGGCGGTTGCGATCGCGCGCACATTCTAAAACCAGAGAGCCAAGAGAATATCACGCGCAGCCATATCTGCGCTGGCCTTAGCGCCCGCGAGGGCTTATCTTTGCTCCGAATATAAACCAGACAGCAAAAGGCGGCCACAGCATGGCAGACCAAAATTTCCCAACTGGAAACCTGATGGCAGGCAAACGCGGCCTGATCATGGGCGTCGCAAATAAAAACTCCATCGCTTGGGCCATCGCGCAACAACTCGCGGCCCAAGGCGCAGAACTTGCCTTTACCTATCAGGGCGACAAATTACTCCGCCGCGTGAAACCTCTCGCGGAAAGCGTTGGGTCTGACACGTTGCTCGACTGCGATGTCACGAATGATGACCATATGGATGCAACATTCGCGGCATTAGAGTCCAAATGGGGCAAGATTGACTTCCTCGTCCACGCCATTGCCTTTGCGGGCAAAGACCAGCTTGCTGGGTCCTTCATTGACCAGACAACGCGCGAAGGATTTAAATCCGCCCTCGATATTTCAGCCTATAGCTTTGTCGACGCCGCCAAGCGCGCCAGCGACATTATGAATGACGGCGGCGCAATGGTCACGCTGACCTATCTCGGCTCTGAGCGCGTTGTTCCAAATTACAATGTCATGGGCGTCGCCAAAGCCGCCCTCGAAGCCTGCACACGCTATATCGCGGCAGACCTCGGCCCGCGCGGTATTCGCGTCAACGCAATCTCTGCAGGCCCAATCAAAACACTGGCCGCAGCAGGCATCGGATCAGGCCGCCACATGTTCCGCTTTAATAAAGCCGCCAGCGCGATGCAGGACCATACAGACCCCAAAGGCGTCGCCGGCGCAGCCTTATACCTCCTGTCCGACCTCGGCCTGTCCTGTACGGGCGAAACGCATCACGTCGATGGCGGGTTCCACGCCATAGGCATGCCGCAAGAAGGCCCGTTGCGGGATAGCTTGGCAGAATAAATTACGCAGCTTCCCGAGGCTTCGGTTTCGGGAGCCTCGGTTTCTGTAATACCTATATTTCAACGGTAGAAGCAGAGCGTATGATCAGAGGTTGAAAGCGCCTAAAGAAGGACGCTCAATAACTTTAGTTACCCCCCGAAAATGGACATCCCAAATATTTCTAGTTCGGCAAGTAGGCATGGACAAAGCACCGCTGCATCGTAGAATGCTAGGATGCGTTATATGCCTTTTTTGATTTCATCCCTTTTCCTTCTTGGGTGCCAACCTGCCAAATCCACTATGGACGCCATTTATACAAATGGCACTATTTGGACAGGAGTTGAGGGAGCATCTGAAGCTAAAGTTTTTGCAATTAAGAATGGGGAAATTCAGTTCGTTGGCGCAGAATTGCCAAAACATATGCAAAGCGACAAGAATATTGATCTGGCGGGGCAGTTTGTCATGTCAGGTTTTATGGATAATCATGTGCACTTCATGGAGGGGGGAGCCGCTCTTGCCAGTGTCGACTTACGTGATGCTAAAACACCAGAAGAGTTTACAAAGCGCATTGTAGACTATGCCTCCAACCGCCCTACGGAACGTTGGGTTCTCAATGGAAATTGGGACCATACCCAATGGGGCGGTGAACTCCCTCATAAAGATTGGATAGATGCGAGTACAGGTGACACGCCCGTCTATGTCATTCGAATTGATGGCCATATGGCGTTGGTCAATT